>NZ_JBHJUI010000002.1:554994-654989 GCF_042268405.1 Kitasatospora sp. NPDC056184
GCGGTGGCCTGGCGGGGGGGGGGGCCCGCATTTTTGTGGGGGGGGCCGTTCGGCGGGCCCCGGGGCCGGGCCCGGGCACCCCCCCCCGGGCCCGCGCCCACCGCGGTCCGCGTCGGCGCCCGCCGGGACCGGCGGGCGCCGATTTTGTGCTATCCCCGCAGAGGTACGAACATTCCATGCGTGCCCCTCACCACCCATCCGACCCCTGACCCCCAGGACGACGCCGTGACCTCCGAGCCCGGCCCCAGGCCCCTCACCCGAGCCGCGGGCAACCCGCTCTGGGCGCAGCTGCGCGCCGACCTGCTGCGCCGGCTCGACGAGGGCGAGTTCCGTGACGTCTTCCCCGGCGAGCACGAGCTCGTCGCCGAGTACCGGGTCAGCCGGCACACGGTGCGCGAGGCCCTCCGGACGCTCCGGGAGGAGGGCGTCGTCAGCGCGCAGCGCGGCAAGGCCTCCCGGTTCACCGCGAGCCGCCCGCTGGAACAGGACGTCGGTGAGGCGTACAGCCTGTTCCGCGCCGTCGAGGAGGTCGGCGCCGTCCAGCGCAGCGTCGTGCGCGCGCTCGACCGGCGTGCCGACGGCGTGATCGCCGCCCGCCTGGGTCTTGAGGAGTCCACACCGCTGGTCTACCTCGAACGCGTCCGCCTGGCCGACGAGGAGCCGCTCGCCGTCGACCGCGTCTGGCTCCCCGCGGACGTCGCCCACCCGCTGCTGGACGTCGACTTCACCCACACCGCGCTCTACGACGAACTCGAACGCCACTGCGGCAGCCGCATCGACGGCGGCTGGGAACGCATCCGCGCCGTCGTCCCCGGCCGGGGAGAGCGCATCCTGCTCGACTGCCCCCCGACCACCGCGCTCCTCGCGATCGACCGCCTCGGCCGCGACACCGACGGGCGCCTGATCGAGTGGCGCCAGACACTCGTCCGCGCCGACCGCTTCGCCGTCGCAGCCGCCTTCTCCGCCCACGACTACCGCCTGGGCGCCCCGGTCCAGACGCCCTGACGCCCTGATGCCCTGACGGCTCGACAGCCCGACGCCTCTACAGCCCGACGGGCGGCGGGCGGATCAGCCGGTCGACGGGACGCTGAGGAGGACGGCCGTGCTGCTCCGGATCGCGTGGCCGTCCAACTCGACCGCGACGGTGTAGGCCGTCCCGGTGGAGGTCGGCCCCTGGGGGATCGCGACGGCCGGGGCCCGGCCCGTGTTCCCGCACGTGCCGCGCGGCAGGTCGAACACGTCGCCGACCATGAACGGGCCCTCGTCGAGGCGGGTGAGCCGGCCGGCGTCCAGACCGTTCGCGGTCAGATGGGCGCTCATCGCCTGCCGGGTGCTCCGGAAGGCCACGGTCAGCTTCGGCTCCCCGTCCGGCGGACGGGCGCGGGCGGTGTAGTGCACGTCCGCCGCGTCCGGGGGCAGCGTGATGCCCCGGGCCTCCAGGGCCCGTTCCAGCGGCACATCGGTTCCCGCGCAGGCGCGTTCGTCGCCGAACGGGTGCCCGTTGCCGTCGGAGAGCCACCGGTAACCGGCCACCCCCGCGACCGCCAGCGCGGCGACCAGTGAAGCGGCCACCGCGGTGGCCAGGGCGGGCCCCGCCCACCGTAGCGATCTCCCCATGCGTCCCACCCTCCCCCTCGACCGGGGACGCTAGCACGACGCGTCAGGGGGAACGGGGCCGGGGCGCCCGGCCGTTCGACCGCGATGCGTGCCGACCGGCCCCGCCGCGCACGGCGAGCCCGGCGTCAGTCCGCGAGGCGGGCCTCGATGCCGTCGAGGAGGAAGCCGAGGCCGATCCGGAAGGTCCGGTCGGCGTCCAGGTGGGGGCCGTCGCGGACGACGGCGGCCAGCGCGGGGTACCGGCCCGTGGCCAGGGTCCGCTTCAGGTAGGGCCCCGAGGCGGCCTGCCACTGCCTCAGGTCCATCCCGGTGGCCCGCTCGGCGCGCCGTTCGGCGATCTCGCGGCGCACCGCGCCGATCACGTACGCGTTGACCGCGGCGACCGCCGGGACGGTGACCTCCAGGTCGGCATCGCCCATCGCGGCCAGCACCGCCTCCCCGACGGCCAGCGCGTGCGGCCCGAGCTGCGGCCTCCCGCCGATCAGGTCGGCGAACCACTCGTGCCGGTGGGCGGCCTGCCGGGTGGCGTCGGCCAGGGAGTGCAGCACCTCCCGCCGGCCGTCCCCGGTCGGCCGGATCTCGGCGTGGACCGCGTCGACCATCAGGTCGAGCAACTCGTCCTTGGTGCCGATGTAGCCGTACAGCCGCATCGGCCCGACGCCGAGCGCGGCCGCGACCTTGCGCAGCGACACCGCCTCCAGGCCGTCCGCGTCGGCCAGCGGGATCGCCGCGCGCACGATCCGGTCCCGGCTCAACGCGGCCGGAACCGGTCGATCCGGCGGCTCCGGCCTCTCCCACACCACCATGCCGTCACCCTACAGGGGTTGAGCGATACAGTGTATTGACCGATACAGTGGATCGCCGGGGGGCCATCATGACCATCGCCATCGTCGGAGCCGGCCTGGGCGGCCTGCTCCTGGCCCGTGTGCTGCACGTCAACGGCATCGACGCCGTCGTGTACGAGCGTGAACCGGAGCGCGGCGCGCGCGGGCAGGGCGGGATGCTCGACCTGCACTCCGGGACCGGGCAGCGGGCGCTGCGCACGGCCGGCCTGATCGACGGCTTCCACGCGATCGCCCGTGGTGAGGGCCAGGACCTGCGGCTGCTCGAACCGGACGGCACCCTGCTGCTCCAGGAGGACACGCCCGACGACGCCCCGCTCGAACAGCCGGAGGTCGACCGCGCCGATCTGCGCGACCTGCTGCTGGACTCCCTCCCCGAGCACGCGGTGCGCTGGGGGCACGAGTTCACCTCGGCCGCCGCCGGCCGGCTGCGGTTCGCCGACGGCGGCGGCGCCGGGTACGACCTGCTGGTCGGCGCCGACGGCGCGAACTCCCGGGTCCGCGCCCTGCTCACCGACGCCCGGCCGGCGCACACCGGCCAGAACGTCGTCGAGCTCGGCATTCCGGACATCGACCGCGCCCACCCCGACCTCGCGGCGATGGTCGGGCGCGGCAACTACTGGGTGCTCGGCGACGGACAGTCCCTGGCGGCGCAGCGGAACGGCGACGGCCGGGTCCGCGTCTACCTCAGCTTCTACCGCACCGACGAGGACTGGTTCGCCGCGAGCGGGATCCCGTTCGACGATCCGGCCGCCGCCCGGACCCGGCTGATCGACCTCTTCGCCGGCTGGGACCCGCGGTTCCTGGCCCTGATCGCGGCCTGCGAGGACACGATCGTGCCGCGGCCGATCACCACGCTGCCGGTCGGCCTGACCTGGCCGTCGGCGCCGGACGTCACGCTGCTCGGCGACGCGGCGCACCTGATGCCGCCGGTGGGGCAGGGCGCCAACATGGCGCTGCTCGACGGCGCCCTGCTCGGCCTCGCCCTGGCCGCGCACCGGGACGACGTCCCCGCCGCCGTCCGGGAGTACGAACGCGAGATGGCCGAACGCACCGGCGCCGCCGCCCGGCAGTCCGCGCGGATCCAGGAGGTCCTGGCGTCGCCGGACGCCGGCCGGAGGATGCTCGCGTTCTTCCGGGGCTGACCGCCGCCGGACGCGAGGAGGTGGCGGGCGCGTCAGTCCGCCGGCCTGCCGCGGACCTGCCAGTCCCTCGGGGAGACGCCGTACGCCTCGCGGAAGGTACGGCTGAAGTGGCTGGAGTTGGCGAAGCCCCAGCGCCGGGCGATCCCCGCCACCCCGAGCTCCTCGGCCATCGGCCGGAGGAGGTCCCGGCTGCAGCGCTCCAGCCGCTGGGTGCGGATCCAGGTGCCGAGGGTGACGCCCTCCTGCTGGAACAGCTTGTGGAGGAGGCGGAGCGACATGTGGTTCGCCTCGGCGATCCTCGACGGCGACAGGTCGGGATCGCGGAGGTTGCGCAGGATGTGGTCCTTGACCCGCTCCAACGAGGCCGCGCTCTGCGAGTCCTGGGACCGGGCCTGCCCGCTGCGGTCGTCGACGAGCAGCGCCAGCAGGTCGAGCGCCGTCGCCGCGGCGCGGCGTCCGACGCCCTCCTCCAGCCCCGCCGCCTCGCGCGCCAGCCGCGTCAGATAGGTCGCCAGGAGTGCGGCGCTGCCCTCGGCGCGGCTGAACGCCGTGGCGGTCAGCCCCCGCAGCGCCTTCTCCGGCACGTCCAGCTCCGCGCGGGGGAAGTGGAAGGACGTGAAGGTGAAGTCCTCGTCGATCTTCTTCCGGAAGGCGCGGGACGAGTCGGTGAGGGAGAACTCGCCCGGCCGGACGAGCGACTCCCGCCCGTCCTGTTCCTTCAGCGCGGTGCCGCGCTCCTGGAGGCTCAGGATGAGCGAGGGAGGTCCGCCGGCGGCGATCATGCGCCGGCCGCGGGTGACCATCTGCGGCCCCGCCTGGATCCTCGATATCCGCACCGGGCCCAGCCGGTGGCTGACGAGCGTCCCGGGCGACGGCACCTCTTCGAGGAATCGCACCGTCATCGGCATGAAGGTGTGGGACACCGCCTCGTGCCAGGCCTCCGCCCGGTCGGACGCGGACAGCGGCGCGGTGGAGAGGGAGGCGCTCCCCTCCTTGACGTCCTGAACGCCGGGTGCCATGGGCTCCCTTCCTCCCGCTGATGTGCCTTCCGGAACACCACCCTGTCAGCGGGGCGGCGGGGGCACATCACGTGAACCCGCTAGATCCGGGAACGGACCGGGCCGAACGGGGCGGCTGCTCACTTGAGGGCCCCGTCGGTGGCGGCGGTGGCGAGGTGGCGCTGCGCGAGGACGAGCAGCACGGCGGCGGGAACGGAGGCCAGGACGGCGGTGGCCATGACGGCGTTCCACCGGTCGGTGTGGGCGCCGAGGTACTGGTAGACGCCCAGGGTGATCGGCCGGACGGTGTCCGTGGTGGTCAGGGTGAGGGCGAAGAGGACGTCGCCCCAGGCGAAGAGGAAGGTGAAGACGGCGGCCGTGATCAGGGCGTTCCTGCTCAGCGGCAGCACCACGGAGCGGAAGACCCGCAGCGGGCCGGCGCCGTCCAGGCGCGCGGCCTCGACGATCTCCCCGGGAATGCTCCGCATGAACGCGTGCAGGACGAGGATCGCGAAGGGGACTCCGGCGGTGGAGTCGGCGAGGACCAGCCCGAGGCGGGAGTTCAGCAGCCCCAGGTCGACGTAGGCGCCGTAGAGCGCGTTGGCGACGACCATGCCCGGCACCAGTTGGGTGACCAGGACGCCGAGCAGCACGAGTCCCGTCCCGCGCAGCCGGAACCGGGCCAGGGCGTAGGCCGCCGGCGCGGCGAGCGCGAGGCTGAGCGCCACGCTGCCGAGGGACACGACGAGGCTGGTGACGAGGTTGGGCCCCTGGTCGCGCAGGGCGGTCGCGTATCCGCCGAAGTCGGGGTGGAGCGGGAACCACCCTCCCCGCACGGTGTCGCCGGCCGGCTGGAGCGAGGCGTTCACCATCCAGTAGACGGGGAAGAGCATCAGCGCGAGCAGAGCGGTCCCGATGAGGGTGGACAGCCATCCGCGGCGGCCGGGCGCGCGCTTCACGGGGCCGCTCACGAGGCGGCCTCCCCGGTGGTCCGGGCGCGTCGGCCGGCGCGCAGGTGGACGAGGGCGAACACGAACGACAGGACGACGAGCAGGTTGCCCATCGCGGCACCGCGCCCGAAGTCGAACTGTCGGAAGGACAGTTCGTAGGACTGGGTGGCGAGGGTCTCCGTGGCGTTGGCGGGTCCGCCGCCCGTCACCACCAGGATGATGTCCAGCACCTTGAGCGTGTAGACCACGCCCAGCACCAGCACGACGCTCACCACGGGCCGCAGCAGCGGCCAGGTGATGTGGCGGAACGAGGCCGCCGGCCCGGCGCCGTCCAGCTTCGCCGCCTCGTACAGCTCGGTGGGGATCTCCTGCAGCCCGCCGTACAGGAGCGCGGTGTTGAAGGGGACGCCGACCCAGATGTTGACGAGGACCACCGAGACCAGCGCCTGCGAGGTGCCGGTCAGCCAGGGGACGCCGGAGGAGGAGAGGTGCAGGCCGCGCAGCACCGCGTTGACGACCCCCGCGTCGGCGTCGAGCATCCACCGCCAGACGGTGCCGGAGGCGACCAGCGGCAGCAGCCACGGCAGCAGGAGGAGCGAGCGCAGCACGCCGTTGAGCGGGAAGCGGCGCCGGAAGAACAGGGCGAGGGCCAGACCGAGCGTGAACTGCCCCAGCACCGAGCCGACGGTGAACAGGACCGTGGTCAGCAGGGTTTCGGGGAACAGTTGCGAGGAGAGGACCCTCGCGTAGTTCCGCAGCCCGACGAACGGCGCGTCACCCGTGTGGAAGCTGGTGACCGTGTACTGCTGGAAGCTCATCACGATGTTCTTGACGAGCGGGCCGCCGAAGAACAGCACCAGGTAGGCCGCGGCCGGCGCGACGAACATCCACTGCGCCGCCCGCTCCCTGAACCGCGCCGGGCCGAACCGCGCCGGGCCGAACCGCTTCGGGGAGCGGTCAGTTGCCGGTCGCGAGCCGCTGCGCATGCCTGAGGGCCTCCTCCGGGGTCCGCTCGCCCGTCAGCGCGGACTGGACCGCGGTGTAGATCCCCGTGGCCGCGGCGGGCCAGTCGACGCCGAGCTGGGCGGTCCGGGCGCGTGCCGCTTCCACGCTCCTCGCGAAGGCGGCCATCGACGGGGTCTGCGCGGCGTACTCGGCGGCCACCGCGGTGCGGGAGGGCACGGTGAAGTGGTCCCGGGCCGCGGTGAGCATGTTCGAGGAGGTGTTCAGACAGGCGAGGACCTGTGCGGCCTTCTCCTGCCGGGCCCTGGAGGGGCCTTCGGGGACGGTCCACACCTCGCCGCCGAGCGGGGTGACCGGGGTCTGTCCCAGCTGGGGGACGGGCACGGGAGCCACGTCCCAGTGCAGGCCCGCCTGCTGGTTCAGGGCCGGGATCCGCCACGGGCCGTTGATCATCATGGCGGTCCGGCCGGCGACGAACTGGTCGTGGACGTCGGCCTGCGTCCAGTTCAGCACCGACTTCGACATCGACCCGCTGTTCACCAGGTCGACCCAGAGCCGGAGCGCCTGGGCGGCCTGGGGGGTGTCCAGCTGCCGCTCGTCGCCGCCGTTGGACCACAGGAAGGGCAGGAACTGCCAGGTGCCCTCGAAGGTGGCGTTCGCGTCGACCGCCATGCCGTAGCGCCCGGGACGGGTCAGTGCGGCGGCGGCCGCCTTCAGCTCCTCCCAGGTCCTCGGCACGGCGACACCGGCCTCGGCGAGCATGTCCTTGTTGTAGATCAGGGCGACGGTGCTGACGTTGGGGGCCAGTCCGTACACCTTTCCCCGGTAGCTGCCCGCCGACCGGATGCCCTCGGCGAACCCGTCGGCGTCGATGCCGAACTCGTCCAGCGGGGCCAGCGCGCCGGTCTGTGCGATCTGCTGCAGGTCGGGGTTGTCGAGCATCAGCAGATCGGGCAGGGTGCGCGACGAGGCCTGCTGGAGGACCTTGGGGACGAGCGACGCCCCCGGGACGCTGGTCTGCTCGACCTTCACGCCGGCGCTCCGGCCGCACGCGTCGAGCAGGGCGCCCCACTGGGCGTGCTCGGTCGCGTCGGTGTAGTAGTCGAGCGCGGTGATCGAGGTGACCTCGCCCTCGGCGGACCGGGACCCGGCTCCGTCGCCGCACCCGGCGAGGGCCGGTACCAGGAGGACGGTTCCGGTCAGGAGGGCGGCGATCCGCCGCACCGACGGTCTGGCCGGTGACATCATGCTGGTGCCTTCAACGGGTGACGGGGTGACCGGGGGCGGTCGTGGGTGGGGGGACACGGAGCGCCGTCAGCAACGGCCCAACCGGACTCCTCTGTTCGAACGCCATTTAAACACCCCTGGGGTTTCCATCGGATCCGGGTGTCCGGAAGCCCTGCCGCGGCACCACGGCGTGCGGGGCGTCCAGCAGGTAGTCGGCGGCCGCCATGCGCTGGGCCGTGAAGCGCCGGCCGACCGGCCGGTCCCGGTCAGTTGTCGGGCAAGGACGTGACCAGGTTGGCGAGCTGGACCCGGGAGCTGATCGAGAGTTTGCGGAAGACCGACGTCAGATGGGTGTTGACCGTGTGCGGGGACACCACCAGCGCGTCGGCGGCCGACCGGTTGGTGTGGCCCTGGGCGATGAGGCGCGCGACCTTCTCCTCGGAGGCCGTGAGGGACCCCCAGCCATGGACGGGACGCGGTGCGCCGGCCGCCCGGCGGCCGCCGGCCCCGGCGCCGTCGAGGGCGCGCTGCAGGCGTGCCGCCGCGGCGTGGGCGCCCGCCTCGGCGAACGCGCCGCGCGCGTGGGCCAGCGCGGCCACCGCCCGGTCCTTGCGGCCCGCCGCCAGGAACGCCCGCCCGAGGTCGGCGTACGCGGCGGCCCGGGCCAGCGGGCGGGGGCCCGCCCCGAGCAGTTCCACGGAGTGTTCGAGCAGGGCGGGATCGTTCCGCACGAGCCCGCGGGCCTGCGCCGCGATGCCGGCGGCGGTCGGCACGGACGGGTTGCGCTCCGCGTGGGCCTCGGCCTGCGCGGCGAGCTCCTCGGCGAGTGCGTGGTTCCCGTCGCGCAGGGACATCCGGACCGCGGAGTCGACCCAGTCGCGCAGCAGCCGCCAGCGCATGAACGATCCTTCCCGCTGGACCTGGCGGATCCGGTCGACGGCGAGGCCGGTGTCCCCCTCGGCCTCGGCGTGGACGGCCTCCAGGAAGCGGACCGCGGCCGTGTTGCCCGGATTCGGCTTGGCCGCCAGCCCTTCCCGCGCCGCGGCCAGGTGCTCCCGCGCCGCCTCCCGGTCGCCGCGCAGCAGGGCGGTCCGGGAGCGGATCACCCGGCCGTTCACCTGCTGGACGGGGACCCGCACCTCGTTCTCCAGGCGCTCCATGGTCGCGAAGCCGGCGTCGGCGTCGTCGAGCCGGCCGAGCCCCAGGTCGTGCTGGCCCTGCGCCCACAGCAGCATGGCCTGACGCGTCGTCCCGGCCTTCTCCGCCGCCCGCAGGAGCAGGCGCTCGGCGGACCCGAAGTCGTCCAGGTGCAGGTGCGCGACGATCTCCTCGGGGAGGAACACGGAATCGACGGCGCTCAGCGCGGCGAAGCGCTCCAGCGCGAGCGCGTTCTCACCCGCGTTCAGCGCGATCTCGCCGAGCCCGGAGAGGGCCAGCACGTGGGCCTCCCGGTCCCCGGCCGCGGTCGCGTCGCGCAGCGCGCTCTCGCCGGCCTCGCGTGCCGCGGCGAGATCGTGGCCCCGGGACAGGGCCAGGGCGCGCAGGGCGGCCAGCCGCGCGCAGATCTCCGGGGCGGCGCCGCCCACGGCCAGGGCGGCCTCGGTCCGGCGGCGCAGCTCCTCGGCGAGGTCCATGGTCCACAGCGTCCCGCCGAGGGCGGACTGGAGCCGGCCGAACACCTCCAGCGGCGGACGGTCGGCCAGCAGCCGGTCGCCCGCCGACAGCGCCTCCCGGTTCCGGCCGGCCCGGGTCAGCGTGAGGATCGCCTGCTCGCCCACGGAGAACCTCAGCGGACCCGGCGCCGGCACCAGGTCGAGGGCGCGCGTGATGAGGTCGGCCGCCAGGCCCGGCGTGACCGGCAGCACGTCGTCGGACGCCCGCCGCAGCAGCGCCACCGCCTCCTCGTCCCCGGGCAGCGAGCCCCGGAGGAGGTGCGGCACCGCGTCGGCCGGCGGCCGGCCCGCGGCGACGAGGCGGTGCGCCGCCTCGCGGTGCAGGGCCTTGCGGGCCGACGGCGGGATGTCGGCGTAGACCGCCTGGCGCAGCAGGTCGTGGCGGAAGACCAGCTGCTCGCCGTCGTCGTCCAGGAGCCCGGCCCGCACGGCCTCCTCCAGGGCAGGGATCAGCGCGGCGGCCGGCCGGTCGCAGAGCGCGGCGGCGTCGTGGAAGCCGAACCGGCGTCCCAGCACCGCTCCCATCCGGAGGAAGCGCAGCGTGTCCGGCCGCAGGGACCTGAGGCGGCCGCGCACGCCGACCACCAGCCCGGAGGGCACGGCCTCCGCCGAGGTGTCGGCGGTCCGCAGCCCGGCCAGCATCTCGACGGCCAGGAACGGGTTGCCGCCGGCGCCGTCGAGCAGGTCGCGGACCCGGGCGTCGACCGCCGTGCCGAGGGTGTCGTCGGCCAGCTGGCCGATGGCGGCGCCGGACAGCGGGCCCAGGGACACCGTGACGGTCGGCAGGCTGCCGGTCGCGGCCGCGACGATCTCCTCCGCCGGTTCGGCGGGCTCCCGTCGCCCGGTCAGGATCCAGAGCACCGGCGAGGTCCGCAGGCGGGTCGGGAGCTGCTGCAGGGCGAACCGGCTGAGCGCGTCGGCCCACTGCACGTCGTCCAGGCCGATCAGCACCGGTGTGCTGCCGGCCCTGGCCTCGATCGCCTCCGCCAGGCGCTCCACCAGCCAGATCCGCTGGTCGTGATGGCGGGCGAGATCGGCGAAGGCGTCGCCGGAGAGCAGTGGCGGGTCGCCCTGCAGGACGCTGGCGGCCAGGGAGGACAGCGGCACGACGTGGTGCAGTTCGTCGGCCCTGCCGAGGCCGACCGAGAAGCCCGCCGCCCCGGCCCTGGAGGCGGCCTCGGCGAGCAGGGTGGTCTTGCCGATGCCCGGTTCCCCGTGGATCAGGGCCAGCCCGCCGCTTCCGGTGCGGGCCACCGAGGTGATCAGCGCCTGGAGCTCGTCGAGCTCGGCCTCCCGTCCGCGGAGGCCACTGCGGGACAGCGGACCGCCCGACCCTGCCATTGACGCCTTCCCGTTCGCACCCGTCCGCCGGAGCCGTGTCCGGCTCGGCCCGTGTCCGGCCCGTGTCCGGCCCGTGTCCGGCCCGGCCCGTGTCCGCGGACGATCCTGTTCTGCCGCCGTTCGCGGCTACCCGAGGGTACGCCGTCCGCGGGCACCGGGTGTCCCGGGGCCGTCCAGGGCGTCACCGGAAGCGGCGCCGGCGGCCGATGTTCCGGCGGCGCACCGCGACGTGCCGGTCTGCGCACCGGTGACGGGGTGGGACGGGGGTGCTCCGCCGTCGCGGCTGTTCGGTCCGGCTCGCCGCCCCGGTTGTCGCCGTCTTGCCGCCCCGGGCCGAACGCCCTTGCCGCAAGGGCGATTTCACGCGCGCCCGGACCTGTCCGACGGATCGGCGGCGCCCGCGGCGGCCGCTCGTCCGGACCGGCTCGCGCTGCGGGGACGGCGATTGTTGAATGTTTGTCGACCTGTTTCGGGCCTTGTATGAATGGCGCCGGAAGGATCTTGAACACCGTCGTGGTGAGCGGCCGTCCCCATGTCCCCGGCTCCCACGAAATGTCCCCAGCACCCTACGAACCGATCGGAGCCCCCGGTGATCCCGTCGGGACCCTCCCCCCTCCCCGAGAACGAGTACCCCCGGCTCGCCCGGGACGCCGAAGGCTGCATCGACATCCTCGCGGCGCCCCCCGGCGTCGACCCCGAGGACTGCCTCCACGTCGTCCTGCACGCCGACGGCTCGGCCCTCGTCCGGCGCCACGGCACCAGCACGGTGCTCGCTCCCGGGGACCTGCTGATCGGCACCTCCCCGCATCCGGCGGGCCTGCTGTGGGACGCCGGCTGCCGGATGGTCCGGTACCGCGTCCCGTGCTTCTACCTGGGCGTGTGCCGCGACGACGTCCGGCGGACGGGCGGGCTGCTGGTGCGGGGGAGCGAGGGGGTCGGGTCGCTCGCCTCGCAGCTCCTGCGGACCCTTGCCGCCCGGGCGCGGGCGCACCGGGCCCGGCCGGGCGACTACCTGGCGCGCAGCGCCTCCGACATCCTCGCCGTGGTGGTCACCGAGCTGCTGGAGCGGGAGGCCCCGGAGGATCCGAGCGGTTCGGCGCGGCTGCTGGCGCGGATCCGCGCCCACATCGAGGAGAACCTCGCCGATCCCGAGCTGGCGCCGGCGTCGATCGCCCGGTCGCAGCACATCTCGGTGCGCTACCTGCACAAGCTGTTCCAGCAGGACGGGACGACCGTGGGCCAGTGGGTGCGGCAGCGCCGGCTGGACGCCTGCCGCCGGGAACTGGAGCGGCCGTCCCACCGGCCGGTCAGTGTGGCCGCCGTCGCGCACCGGTGGGGGTTCGTCAGCCACTCCCACTTCAGCCGCGCCTTCCGCGAGGCCTACGGGATCTCGCCCCGGGAGTGGCAGGCCTACGCCGCACGGGTCGACGGCCGTCGGCCCTCCTGAGCCCGCGTCTGTGCTCCCCGTGCACCGACTCCTGCCCCACAGCGCACGATCGCACCCCGGGAGGGGGCACGGGACGGGCGGGCCGGAGCCGTGGAACAGAATGGAACCCGGACCCGGGGTGCGCCGCGGACCGGTGCCGGATGACGCACCACTCGCCCCGGCATAGAATCCGTGCACGATCAGACCACTGGGGCCGACTCCCGGCAGTAGCGTCGGGTGGCGTGCTCGTGGCGTGTTCGCGGCGTCGGCGGGTGGCCTTCCGTCCGGTGTGGACCGGGTGGACACCCGGGGCACGTGCCGCGTGCAGCGACTTTCCGATCACGCCAGGAGCGAAGAGTTGTCCGACCCCACGCCCCACCGGGCCCGAAGACTGGTGCTCGACCGGGAGCTCCAGGAGTTCCTGGACGCCCGGGCCGGAGCGGCGGCGACGGAACTTCCGGACCTCTCCTTCCTCGCCCTCGACAGCCTTCCGAGCGTCAAGCCGGACGCCGACCAGGATCCGGACGATCCGTACGGCACCGAGACGGAGTGGCTCGTCCTTCCCTGCGGACCGACCGGGCGGGTGCGCGTCCAGGTGACCAGGCCCGCCGGCACCTCCGAGCCGACTCCCGTGGTGCTCTTCCTGCCCGGCCTGGGCTGGTCGCTCGGCGACGCCGGCTGCTACGCGCGACTGGTGCGGGACTTCGCCCTCGGGGCGGACGCCGCCGTCGTGTACGTGGACTACGACCGGGCGCCGGCGACGCGCTATCCGGTGGCCGTCGAGCAGTGCTACGCGGTGGCCCGCTGGATCCACGAACACGGCCGCGCGATCGGACTGGCGGGGGACCGGATCGCCGCCGTCGGCGACTCCGCGGGCGCCAACCTGGTGGCGGCCCTGACGCTGCTGGCCCGCGAGCGCGGGGACGTCCGGCTGCTGCACCAGGTGCTGCTCTGCCCGGTGACCGACGCGGACTTCGACACCGCGTCCTACCGCCGGTTCGCGACGGGGTACTTCCTGCACCGCGCGCACATGCGCCGGTTCTGGGACGACTACCTGCCCGACGCGTCCCGCCGGACGGAGGCCACCGCGGCACCCCTGCGGGCCCCCTTGGAACAGCTCGCCGGACTTCCCCCGGCGCTCGTGGTCACCGCGGAGGCCGACGTACTGCGGGACGAGGGCGAGGCCTACGCCGCCAGGCTCCGCGCGGCCGGCGTCCCGGTGGTGTCGACCCGCTACCAGGGGGTGATGCACGGCTTCCTGCTCGTCGGCGCGCTCCACCCCACCGGGACCAGCCGGGCCGCGCTGATCCAGGCCGTCGACACCGTCCACATGGCCCTGCACCGCCGACCCTGGTGAGGCGGTGCCGCCCGCCGCGCCCTGCTCACGGCCCGGGGATCCCAGGAACCCACGCGTGAGTGGTTCCTCGATAGCCTTGAGCACGGCGGGTTCAGAGCCTGATGCCGGTGACCCGGCGCGATCAACTGTCACCAGTTGCCCGCGGGCAGTCCATAAGGCAGTGAGTGATCTTGACTCGCAGGGACCCGGATGCGGAGTGAGCCAGTCTCCTCCTCGCTGGTGCTCCCGTAGGGTTCGCGGGTTGTCGCGATGGAGAGGTGGTTCGGAACGTGGCACCCAGGACAGTGACGCGGGAACAGTTGGCGGGGGCGGCGCGCGCCGCGCTGGGGGACGGGCGGCGGCTGGAGGGGGTCGAGCGGGTCGCAGGCGGCAGCAAGAAGGGTGTGTACCGCCTGGTCATGGACGACGAGACGACGGCGATTGCCTATTTGTGGGACGACACCGAGAACTACTGGCCGGCGGCCGAGGGCGACGACGACCTCACCGACCCGTTCTCGCCGGGCCTCGGGCTCGATCTGTTCCAGGCCGCGCACGCGCGGCTGGACGGGCTCGGCGTCCGCGTTCCGGCGATCCGTCTCCTCGATCGCGACGGGGCTTACTGCCATGCGGACCTTGCGATCGTCGAAGACCTTCCGGGGGAGAGCCTTGAGGAGTTGCTCGCGCGCGACCCGGGCGCGGCGGCTGTGGTCATGGTCCGGCTCGCGGAGTCGCTCAAGGCGATGCGAGGTCACCGGGCACCGGCGTACGGCAAGGTGGCAGTGGTCGACGCCGGAGGAACGTCGCGCGGTACGTCGTGCGAGGGTGTGGTTCTTGACCGCGCGCTGCGGGACCTCGCCGAGGCGGCCTCGCGCGATCCCCGAATTGTGGGTGTCCGCGGCCGGCTGGAAGAGCGGCTGCTGAGCCTGGCGGCGGCGGTGCGGCCACGCACGGAGTATGCGGTCGTGCACGGTGAACTGGGGCCCGACCATGTGCTGGTGGACGCGGACGGGAATCCCGTGGCGATCGACATCGAGGGATCGATGTACTTCGACGTCGAGTGGGAGCACGTCTTCCTGCGAATCCGTCTGCACGACGCCTACCAGCCTCTGGATGTGGACGGCTTGGACCAGGACCGGCTCGCGTTCTACATGCTCGCGCAGCGGCTTTCGCTGACGGCGGGTCCGTTGCGGCTGCTCGATGGGGACTTCCCCGACCGGGCCTTCATGGCGGGCATCGCCGAGTACAACCTGAAGCAGGCACTGAAACTGGCCCACGCCTGAACCTGCCCATGCATCTCGGTTCTCAGCGGGGGGACAGGGCCGGCGCGGTGGGGGTGGGCGGTGTGGATGTGCTTCATGGCCGTGGGGGCGCCGGATCAGGAGTTGCAGGCGGGTGAGCGCGCTGCCGTGGCCCCGACCCTCGGGCGCCCTTGCCACCGGTTTCGTCAGCCCGTCCAGCGTCGAGGACGCCGAGCCCGCCACGTCTCGTGCCCACTGGTCCGGCGTCCCGCTCCAGCCGTGCGCGGCGCAGTGGACCGTCGCGACCAGGACCCGGCCCCGGTCGCGGACGATGACGGCCACGGCCTGGCGAAGGGTTTCGACTCCACCGCCAGGAGGGTGGACGGGCCCCGGCGGAGCTTGGCGACGACCTCGGCCGCGCCGGAGGCCTCGGCGGCGCGCATCACCGCCGCGTCGCCGTCGGGCGCGGGCTGGCCCAGGGTGATGTTCTCGCGGCAGGTCATCGGCCAGCGCGCGTAGTCCTGGGGGACGACGGCGACCTGCCGCCACAGGGCGTGCGGGTCGAGGTCGCGGGTCTCCCGGCCGTCCCACCGCGCTGAACCGGCCGCGGGCAGGTACAGGCCCGCGAGGAGTTTGGCGAGGGTGGTCTTCCCGGAGCCGTTCTCGCCGACCAGGGCGAGACATCGCCATCCACACCAGGGCGGTGCCGAGGCCGGTCGCGGCGGCGCCGACCACCGAGACACGGGCGCTCTGCGTCGCGGCCCTCCGCGAGGTGGCGTCCAGCCGCCGGCCGACCTGCTCGTACGTGTCGAGGAGGAAGCCGCCCATGGTGTCGGAGCGGACCTGGTCGGCGTTGCCCTTGCTGTGGATGTACCAGCGCAGTTCCTCCTCGCCCTCGGCCGGAGCCTGGGGCCGGGCCCGCGGAGCGGTGGCGTTCAAGCGGTCACCTCCGGGCACGGGGTGCGGACGGGGCCGGCGGGTGCCGCCGGGGCGGGGGGACGGGCCACGGATCCTCCAGACACACGGGGACGGTGCACGGGCGCGCACAAGCGTCCGCGTCGGCCCGCCCGGACGCCCCAAGTAGGTCGTCCGAGGACAGAGTTGGTGATGCTCGTGCGGTCGGGGAGGGTCCGATGATGGAGCTGTTCGACCGAGGCCTTCAAGGGGTTTTCCGGCCGGGCGATCCCGGGCCGAACAGGGACATTTCGATCACCCTGGGGTACGGAAACGCGTGCGGCGGCCGGGGTGGGAACGGGATCGCGCGAGGTTCGGGCGTCGCCTGATTCACCCGATCGGGGTCAGGCCCGCCCGGGAAAGTGCGAGGTCGTTGATCAACTGCGTGCCGTGATGCGTCGGCGGAGCCCGCGTCGCGGTGACCAGGACTGACGATCGGTCGGAGCTCGCCCGGCGGCCGGGTGCGCCTGGCCCGAGGCGTGGCGCGGAGTCGGCAGCCGACCACGGTGGACGGACCTGGCCGCGGCCGCCGGACCGGCGCCGGCCCCTGGTCCGGCCCGCCGGTCGACCGGCAGGCTCCTGCCCGACGACGCGGAGGCGGCCCGGGAACGGCTCGCTCCGCGTCGTCCGCGGACCTGTCGTGTCGATCCCGGCCGCCCGGCGGTCACCCGCCGATGAAGCTCACCGTTTCCGTCATGTCCGCCCGTCCGGTGCGCAGTCGCGGCACGCCGTCCTTCTCGAACCCCACGGAGACGCCGCAGAGCAGCACGAGTCCGTCATCGGCTCCGACGGCCCGACCGACCGTCTCCCGGTACACGGTCCACATCACCTGGGGGCAGCTGTGCAGCCCCTCGGCCCGCAGCAGCAGCATGACCGTCTGCAGGTACATCCCCGCGTCGGCCCACTGTCCGGGCCCCATCGTCCGGTCGAGGTAGCAGAACAGGACGGCCGGCGCCCCGAACGCCTCCGAGTTCAAGGTGGCGATCCTTCTGGGCCGGTCCGGGTCGTCGCGTTCGATCCCCAGTGATGCGTACCGCTGGGCGGCGGCGGCAGCGAAGCGGTCCCGGTACGGCGAGGCCAGCCGGTCCGGGTACATCGGGTACTCGCGCTCGTCGCCGGGGTCCCCGGCCAGTGCCCTGGCTGTCGCGGTCCGCTTGAGTTCCGCCAAGGGTTCACCGGTGACGACGTACAGGTGCCACGGCTGGAGGTTCCCGCTGGACGGAGCCCGCGTCGCTGCGGTCAGCACGCGTTCGAGCACCTCCTTGGGCACGGGCTCCTCGCTGAACGCCCGCACGGCCCGGCGACTGTCCACGGCCTCGTACACATCCACGCCTTCGCGTCCTTCCACTTCGGAATCGTCACCGCAGCCGCGCTCGTCATCCGGCTCCGCTCGCCAACGCCAGGACACTGCCGGGTGCACCCGGTGGGACCTGGCCTGAGAACCGCTCGCCCGGCGATTCACGTGACGGCGGTCCGCGCGGGTTCCGGTATCTGCTGAGCCGGGCGCCGTCGTGAGGCGTCTCGCTTGCTCCCGCCCTCAGCTCCGGTCGGCGCGCGCGCGACCGGTGCCGGTGCCGGTGCCGGTGCCGGCGAGCGCGGCATCGAGCAGGGTCGCCGCGGCCGCCCGCGAGACCGTGGCCGCCGACGGGTCCCGGTCCATGCCCGCCGACGCCCCGGCGCCGTCGTAGAGCAGGTGCAGCTGGTGGGCCAGGAGGCCGGGGTCGGCGACCCCGGCCTCCTGGGCCAGGTCGGTGAACAGCCCGCGGAGCCAGGCGCGGAAGGCCTCCGCGGCCTGTTCGATCTGGTCGCCGGGGTGGGCCTCGGCGCTGGCCCTGACGAAGGCGCAGCCGCGGTAGCCGGGCTCGGCGAACTGCTCGCTCTGCGCCTCGAAGACCGCGAGCAGACGGTCGTACGGGGAGTCGCACCGCTCGACGTGTCGGGTGATCCGTGCCGCGCTCTTCGCGTGCCGGCCTTCCAGGTAGGCGCAGACGAGCGATTCCTTGCTGCCGAAGGCGTTGTACAGGGACGCCTTGGCCACCCCCGCCTGCTCGATGACGCGGTCGATGCCGACGGTGTGCACGCCCTCGCGGTAGAACAGGTCGTCCGCGGCGGCCAGCAGGCGTTCGCGGGCGGTGGGTCGGGCCGCGCTTCTCGTGGTCATGACGGGGCACCTCCATGGCAGACCGGTCTGTCTATGGTAGCCCCGGTCCTCCCACGCCTTCCGGCGGCGCTCCAGGTGTGGTGATCACCGGCGTTGTGGCGCGCGCGGCGCGCTTCGACCGGCCCCGGGGTCCACTGTCGGAGCGTCCGCCGATGCTCCCTCGGGCCGTGCCCGGATCATTTGACTAGACAGACTTGTCTGTCTAGTCTGCTCCAGCAGACAGACCAGTCCACTCAGTCCAACCGCTGGAGAAGAGGGGCCGATGGCAAGGGCCGTGACGAAGAAGAAGCGAAACCCTCCGGTGGCGATGTGATGGCCGGCTCCCTCCCCGCTCTCCAGGGCGAGCGGCCCCGACTGCCCCGCGCCGTCGCCTTCTGGCTGCTCGGAGGCGTGCAGCTGCTTCTGCTGGCCGCCGCGAGCGCCCCCTCTCCCCTCTATCCGGTCTACCAGGCCCGCTGGGGCTTCTCGGCGGCCGCCGTCACCGTGGTGTTCGCCCTCTACGCCATCGCCCTGCTGCTCGCGCTCACGGTGGTCGGCGCGCTGTCCGACCACGTCGGCCGCCGCCCGGTACTCGCTGTCTCGCTGCTCCTCGAAGTGGGCGCCATGGCGCTCTTCGCCACCGCGACCGACATCGGATCGCTGATGCTCGCCCGCACCCTGCAGGGCCTGGCCACCGGTGCCGCGACCGGCGCTGTCGGCGCCGGTCTGGTCGACCTCCAGCCCGGGCACCGCCCCCACCTGGGAACACTGGTCAACAGCGTCTGCTCGTGCCTGGGCCTGGCCTCGGGCGCACTGGGCGCGGGGCTGCTCGTGGAATACGCCCCCGCGCCGACCACGCTGGTCTACGTCCTGCTCGGGGCCGTCTTCGTGGCCGCCCTCGTCGGCGTCGCCCTGATGCCCGAGACCGCGGCACGCCGCCCCGGCGCACTGACGTCGCTCCGCCCGCGCGTGGCGGTGCCCCGCCAGGTCAAGCCGCATTTCGTGGCTGTCCTGCCCGGTCTGGTGGCGCTCTGGGCGCTCACCGGATTCACCCTGTCCCTCGGGCCGTCGCTGAGCGCCGACGTCCTGCACGTCCACAACCACGTCATTGCCGGTGTGGTGATCGCCCTGCTCACCGGCATGGGCGCGATCGGCTCGCTCGCCCTCCACCCGCGAAGGCCGGGCGGGGCGATGACCATCGGTTCGCTGGCACTCGCCACCGGCACGGCACTGACCCTGATCGGCGTCTCGGCCGGCGTCCCGGCCGCCTACCTCCTCGGCACCGCGATCGCCGGCTTCGGCTGGGGTGCCGCACTGCTGGGCTCCTTCCGCACGGTGGGCCCGCCGGCCGCTGCGGAGGAACGGGCCGGGGTGTTCGCCGCCCTGTATGTCGTCGGATACCTGGCCTTCAGCCTGCCCGCCGTCGCGGCCGGTGCGCTCTCCGGCCGGTTCGGCCTGCAGCGCACCGCCGACGGCTACGCGACGGTGGTGATCCTCCTGTCGCTCACGGCCCTGGCGCTGACGTCACGTCAACGCCGGCGCGCCGAGCCGTAGCTTTCGTGAAACTGGCAGTACTGCCAAATGGCAGAAGTGCGAACACTGGGCGACAGGATGCCGAAAGCCCCCGCCGGGCCTTGAGAACGCCCGGCGGGGCGTGGTTCGGTTCGGTCACGAGGGCCGCCGCGCGCACGCCCCCCACCAGCACCGCGTTCCCGAGAGGCCCCCATGAGCACGTCCCGGCCCAACATCCTGTGGACCGTCAGCGAGGACTGCCCGCCCCGCTTCGGCTGCTACGGCGACCCGCTCGCCATCACCCCCCACCTCGACGCCCTCGCCGAGCGGGGCACCCTCTTCACCCACGCCTACAGCCCCGCGCCGGTCTGCGCGCCCTCCCGCTTCGCGCTGCTCACCGGCGTCGCCGCGGAGAGCCACGGCCCGGCCCTGCACCAGCGGGCCACCCCGCACCTCCCCGGGTGGATGACCACCTACCCCGAGCTCCTGCGCGGCCTCGGCTACTACTGCACCAACAACGCCAAGACCGACTACAACAGCGACGCCGACCCGCAGGCCGTCTGGGACGAATCCTCCCGCACCGCCCACTGGCGCAACCGGCCCGACGGCGCCCCCTTCCTCGCGGTGTTCAACTACGACCCGACGCACGAGAGCGCGGTGTTCCGCCGCGAGGAGTTCACCGTCGACCCCGCCGCCGTCCGGCTGCCCGCCTACCTGCCCGACACCCCCGGGATCCGCGGCGACTTCGCGCACTACTACCGCCACATCGCCGGTATGGACGCCTTCGTCGGACGGCTCCTCGCCGAACTGGCGGAGGACGGCGAACTCGACAACACCGTCGTCATCCACACCTCCGACCACGGCGGCGTCAACCCCCGCTCCAAGCGCTGGTGCTACGACGAGGGCCTGCACGTCCCGCTGATCGTCGCCGCCCCCGAGCGCCACGCCCACCGCTTCCCGGCCCCCGGCACCCGCGTCGACGCCGCCGTCTCCACCCTGCGCATCCCGCCCACCCTCGTCGAGCTCGCCGGCGGCGCGGTCCCCGCCCACATGCGGGGCGAGAGCCTCGCCCGCGCCTCCTTCGACACCGACGGCGGACTCGCCTTCTCCATGCGCGGCCGCATGGACGAGCGCCCCGACCTGATACGCACCGTCCGCGACGCCCGCTACCGCTACATCCGCAACTACCACCCCCACCGGCCCTACGGAACGCACCAGGCCTTCGGCTGGCTCGCGGCCGGCTACCGGTCCTGGGAGACCGAGCACCTCGCCGGTCGCCTGGGCCCCGTCCAGGACGCCTTCTGGCACGAGAAGCCGGGCGTCGAACTGTACGACTGCCTCGCCGACCCGGACCAGGTCCACAACCTGGCCGGCGACCCGGCGCACGCCGCCACCGAGAAGCGGCTCGCCGACGCGCTGCGCGCCCACATCCTCGCCGTCCACGACAACGGCTTCCTGCCCGAGGGCTCGCCCGCCGAGGGCCACGACGCCTCCCGCGCCGCCGACGCCTACCCCCTCGCCCGGATCCTCGACCTCGCCGAGGCCGTCGGCCTGCGCGACCCCGCCCGGATCCCGGACTTCCGCACCGCGCTCACCGACCCGGACCCCACCGTCCGCCACTGGGGCGCCGTCGGCCTGCTGGCGCTGGGCGCCGGCACCCTGACCGCCGAGGCCGTCGCGGCGCTGCGCACCGCCGCCAAGTACGACCCCGACCCGCAGGTGCGCATCCCGTGCGCCGAGGCGCTCGCCAAGCACACCGGCGACCCGGCGGGCCCCGCCCTGCTGGCCGCGCTCGTCGACCCCGCGCACCCGCTCACCGTCCGCCTCGACGCCCTCAACGCCCTCACCGCGCTCGGCCCGGAGGCCGCGGCCCCGCACCGCGACGTCGTCGCCGGGACCGCCGACGAGCCCCACGAGTACCTCGGCAACGCCGCCCGGTACCTGCTGCTGCGCATCGACGGCACCTACACCCCGCAGAGCCGGGTCTTCGACATCGAGGGCATGATCGCCCGCGCCGCCGCGGCCGGGCACCCCCTCGCCACGTGATCGGCCCGGTCCGGGACCCCGCCGCGCCCCGGGGTTCCTGAAGGACTCCCCGGACCCGGACGGCTTCGCCGCCGCCGCCACCGGCGACCGCACCGGGGCCGAACGGCTCGGCCGCTCCTCCGTGTTCGCCGGCATCCTGCCCGCCGCGCCGCGCCCCGACCGCGCACCGTGCTGGTGCGGCGCGGCGCGGCCCGGCCCGGCGACACCTGCACGACGCCGCCGCCGGCGTCGGCGGGCACGTTCGCCGTCCACGGCCGGTTCCACGGTGCGCCGGGCGGCGGCACGAGCGGGTCGATCACCGTCGCCCGGCGGCGGGGCCGGCGAGGCGGGTCACAGGTAGCACCGCCGGTGCCGGGCGCTGCCGACGACGCGGCCCGCGCGCAGCGCCAGCTGGGCCAGCAGGGCGGCGCGCCGGTCGGCGGAGCCGAGCAGGTCGGGCGTGCGGAGCAGGAGCCGCCACCAGGCGCCGGCGGCGTCGGCCAGCCGGGAGGACGGCATGCCGGCGCCGGCGAAGTCGCGGTAGAGCTTGGGGTGCGAGCGCCCGTAGCCGTAGGACTGGCGGAGGATGGCCGGTGCGTCGCCGCGGTGCCGGTAGTGCACGACGGCGTGGGGGGCGAAGGCCAGGGGGAACCCGGCCAGTTGGGCGCGCCAGAAGAACTCGGCGTCGTCGCCGCCACCGCGGTAGCTCTCGTCGAAGCCGCCCAGGCGGCTCCAGACCTCCTTGTGGAACCCGCAGTTGGCACCCGCCGGATAGGGCAGGAAGCCGAAGGTGTTCAGCAGGTCGGCGGACTTCTTCGGCGGCCGCGCGGCGAGCGCCACCGGCCCGTTGAGCAGGCGGCGTTCGAGGGCGCCGCCGACGGCCGGGCTGGTGCGCAGGACGTCGACCAGGCCCGCCACCCAGCCGGGGGCCACCACGTCGTCCGCGTCGCACAGGAGCACGTACTCGCCGAGGGCGAGCCGGCAGCCGGTGTTGCGCGCGCGGTTGACGCCGGGGGCCTCGGCGACGGTGGCCACCCGCAGTCGCGGCATGCGCTCCTGCCAGCGCCGCAGCAGCGCCCCGGTGCCGTCGCTCGAGCCGTTCTCGACGACGATGACCTCCCACGGATCCGGATAGCTCTGCCGTCCGAGGGCCTCCAGCTGTGTGGTGATCGTCGTCGCGGCGTTCCGGGCGGGGATGACGACCGAGACCAGGTGCACCGGGCGGGGATCCCCGGTCATCCGGAGCCCCGGGCGGCCGGCCGCGGCGCCCGGACGGCGCGGAGCACCGCGGCGGTGTCGCGGAGGTCCGCCAGCACCGCGTCCGCCCCCGCCGCCCGCAGCTCGGCGGCGCTGCTCGCGCCCGAGGCGACGGCGACCACCCGCGCCCCGCCGGCGCGTCCCGCCTGCACGTCCCGCGGGGTGTCGCCGATCAGGACGGTGGCGGCGGCCTCGAACCCGTGCCCGTACGCGGCCGCCGCGCGCCGCCGGGCCACCGGGACCAGCACGGCCCGCTCGTGCGCGTCGTCGCCGTAGGCGCCGACCGCGAGGTCCATGAACTCCGCCAGCCCGAAGAGCCCCAGCTTCAGGGCGGCGTTGGCCCGCACGTTGCCGGTCAGGACCGACTGGGCCACCTCGCGCTCCGCTCCCAGCGCCCGCAGGGTCTCGACGACGCCGGGCAGGACCCGGCCGACGGTCCGCAGTTCGGTGGCCAGCCCGTGCAGCTGCGAGGTCAACTCGGCCGTGACCAGGTCGGGTTCGACCTCGCTGACGCCGTGCCGGGCGAACAGTTCGGCCATGATGTCCGGCTCGGTGCGGCCCGCGGTGGCGACGCGGTGGAGGGCGGGCCGCCCGGTGAGCCGTTCGAAGGCGCGCGGGTAGACCGCCGCGCAGAGGTGGCCGCCGTCGATCAGCGTGCCGTCGATGTCCCACAGCAGGAGGAGCCGCTTCACACCCGTACCGCCCGTCGCCGGGGGGCGGGCCCGGCCGCGAACGGGCCGCGCTGCGCGGTGCAGGCCGCGCCGTGCCGGGCGGCGAGGTCCAGCGCGTCGGCCGCGCCCGAGCCGGTGGCGAGCGCGTACGTGAGGACGGCCGCGAAGTTGTCCCCGACCCCGTAGGTGTCCACCAGCGGGCCCGGCGCGTGGGCGGGCCGGTAGCGCCGAGGGGGCCGGCCGCAGCGGGTGAACACGCCGCCGTGCCGGCCCTCGGTGCTGACCACCAGGTCCGGCAGCCTCCGCAGCAGCGCCGGGTCGCAGCGCTCGGCCGGGTCGCAGCCGCTGCCCACCAGCGCGTCCACCCGCACCCCGGACTCCAGCACGGTGGCGAACTCGCGCGCCGTCACCACCAGCACGCCCGCCCGCCGGGCCAGACGCAGCAGCGCGGCGTCCCCGGCGGTGAAGAACACCGCGTCGAAGGAGGCCAGTTCGCCCCACGGGATCGGGTCCGCCGCGGCCGGCTGCAGCCGCTCGCCCAGGGTGACGGTGGTGCGCTCACCGGAACGGTCGACCAGGCTCACCGCCGTGCGCGTCGGGCCGGGCCGGGCCGCGGCCACCACCCGTACGGCGCGGCGTTCGAGTTCGGCCCGCGAGCGGCGCCCGGCGTGGTCGTCGCCGAGGGCGGTGAAGAAGGCGCAGCCGCCGGCCAGTTCGGCCAGCCGGACGGCCGCGACCGCGCCGCCGCCGGCCGGGCCCTGCCAGAGCCGGTGCGCATGGGTCACCTCGCCGGCGGCGGGGACCCGCTCCAGGCCCGCGATCGTCGTCCATTCGACGTGCCCCACCACGGCGACCCGCGGCCGGCCCGGGGGAGCCGCCGCCCCGGCGGGGCGGGTGTGCTCGTCCATTGCTCCTCGCCTCCCGCGCCGACGGTCCTCCGCCGGCCTCGCCCCCAGCCGATCACCGCCGACCCGGACGCGCACTCTTTTGTACGCCTGTTGTGGGTACGGCTTCGCGTGCCTGTTGTGGGTACGTCGACGAACCATGAATGGCGGGCCCGCCGGGGCTACGCCATGATGGGACCCCTGGTGCCCCGGCGCCGTGCACCGAACCCCTGGCCGCGCGGCCGTCCGCCGTTCGACGGAGGTGCCCGTGAAGGACGTAGATGCGGTTCTCTTCGATTTCGACGGGACGCTGTGGGATCCGGAGTCCGAGATATTCCGCGCCCACGCGGAGGTTTTCCTGGAATTCGGCCATCGGCTCCCGGCCGAGGTGTGGTCGTCGCTCGTCGGCACGATCGGGTCCGACCTGTGGACGCAGCTCGAACGGGCCACCGGTTGCGCGGTGGACCGCCGCGAGCTGCAGGAACGGGTCGGCCGCCGCCAGCGGGAACTGCTCGGCGGGCTCGGCGGCAGGCCGGGTGTGCACCGGATCCTGGGGGCGGTCGACGCGTTGGGGATCTCCCGCGGGATCGTCAGCAACTCCACCCGGGAATGGGTCGCCCGCTACGCGCGGCAGTGCGGCCTCGCCGAGGGCTGGAGCACCGTGCAGTGCGCCGACGGGGACCGGGCCAGCGCGAAACCGGAGCCGAACCTGTACGTCGCGGCGCTGGACTCGCTGGGAATTCCCGCCGAGCGGGCGGTCGCGTTCGAGGATTCGCCCAATGGCGTGCGGGCCGCGAAAAGAGCGGGAATCCGCTGCGTCGCGATACCGAACGCGATGACCGCGGAACTCGATCTCCAGGAGGCGGATCTGCGGTTCGAATCGTTCGAACAGGTCGATCTGCCAGGAATTATCGGAGGAAAGCCGATGCGAGAGGCCGGCCCCGCGGCGGGCGCCGCCGCCCCGAAGGCCCCGTCCGGCGCGCACGCGTCCGGCGGGGGCACGTCCGGCGGGGACGCCGCGCTGCGGCACTACTACTACCTGCCGGACGAACTCCGGGTGGTCCGCGGCGAGGGCGTGTACCTCTACGCCGACGACGGCCGCCGCTACCTCGACTGCTCCTCGGGGACGTTCAACCTGAGCCTGGGCTACGCCCACCCCGAGATCGTGGAGACGGTCCGCGAACAGGCCGGGCGGCTCATCCACGTCACCTCCAAGTTCCAGACCGACCCGCTGAACGCGCTGGTGGCGAAGCTGGCCGAGGTCTCGCCCGCGAACCTCACCCGGGTGCACCTGAAGTCGGCGAGCGGCTCCGACGCCAACGAGGGCGCCGTCAAGATCGCCCAGGTGCACACCGGCAAGTCCGACGTGGTCACCCTCTTCCGCGGCCACCTCGGCCAGACCCTCGGCATGATCGGGGCCTCCGGCGCGGCCTTCCGGCGCGCCCCCTTCCCCTCCCACCTGCCCGGCGTCGTGCACGTCCCCGACCCGCACTGCCTGCGCTGCTTCTACAAGCAGGAGCGGGCCACCTGCGGGCTGCTGTGCGTCGAGCGGATCAACGACTTCATCGACTACGCGAGCACCGGCCGGGTGGCCTGCGTGGTGCTGGAGCCGATCAGCGGCAACGGCGGCAACGTCGTCCCGCCGGACGGCTACCTGCGGGCGCTCAAGGACCTCTGCGAGGAGCGCGGCATCCTGCTGGTCTTCGACGAGATCCAGACCGGGTTCGGGCGCACCGGCCGGATGTTCGCCGCCGACCACTTCGGCGTCGCCCCGCACCTGATGACCTTCGGCAAGGGCCTCGGCGGCGCCGGGATGCCCATCGCCGGCATCCTGACCGAGGAGCGGCTGACCGGGGTGGAGGGGCACCACATCAACTCGACCTTCGGCGGCAACGTGCTGGCCGCCGCGGCCGCGCTGAAGACCCTGGAGGTCATCGGCCGCCCCGGCTTCCTGGAGAACGTGCGGGACGTCGGCGGGTACGTGCTGGAGCGGCTGCGCGACCTGGCCGGCCGGGTGCCGTTCGTCCAGGAGGTCCGCGGCGTCGGACTGATGATCGGCATCGACATCGTCGACCGCGACGGCCGCCCCGACCCCGGGCTCACCAACCACCTCGCCGAACGCGGCATGGACCACGGACTGCTGCTGCGGACCTCGCTGTACGGGCACGGCAACGTGCTGAAGGTCCGCCCGGCACTGATCATGACCCGTCAGGAGGCGGACGAGATGTGCGACCTGTTGGAACGACTCTTCCTCTCCGTCCCATGAGGGGCCTCGTCCAGGAGCTGTCCGGGCGGATCCGGACGGCCGTGCGCGAGGGACTGCACGAGGTCGGCAGCCGCTACGTGGCGGGCACGGCGAAGGGCGGCGACGCGGAGTTCCCGGTCGACGTGCTGGCCGAGCGGGCCGCCTGGGGGTTCCTGCGGGAGCGCGGCGAGCCGGTGGCCGTCTACACCGAGAGCGAGGGACTGCGGACCATCGGCCGGGCGCCCGAGCACGTGCTGATCATCGACCCCATCGACGGCACCCGCGGCGCCGCCGCCGACCTGGAGATGGCCTGCGTCTCCATCGCCGCCGCCCCCTTCACCGAGGCGCCCGTCATCGGCGACATCCGGTACGCGATGCTCCAGGAGATCAAGACCGGCCACTGGCTGTACGCCGACGCCCACGGCACCGGGATCGAGTCCGGCGGCTTCCCCGCGCCGGTGCCCCGGCTGTCCGCCGTCACCGAGCCCGAGCGGATGTTCTGGTCGCTGGAGTTCAACGGCCACCCGGCGGCGCTGATGACCGGCGCCTACGGCCACCTGATCGACGCCTCGGCCAACACCGGCGGCGTGTACGTGTTCAACAGCGCCTCCTTCTCCATCTCCCGCGTCATCACCGGCCAGATGGACGCCTACGTCGACATCGGCAACCGGCTGCTGCGCGACCGCCCCGCCACCGAGGCGGACTTCCGCCGGGTCGGCCACGGCAGCATCCTGCACCTGTTCCCGTACGACATCGCGGCCTCGGTGTACCTGGCGGAACGCGCCGGCGTCACCATCACCGACGCCTACGGCAAGCCGCTGCACGACACCCTGCTGCTGGACATCGGCCCGCTGAACCAGCGCTCCTGCATCGCCGCCTGCACCCCGCAGCTGCACGCGGCGCTGATCGACTCGATCCGCTGGTAGGAGGCGGCCGCCGTGACCGACCACCGGCACGTCATGACCGACCACCGGCACGTCACCCGGGCCCGCCCGCCCGGCGGGTGGACCGACGCGGCGGCCCTGGCGGCCGTCGCCGACACCCTCGGCCTCACGGTCGGGGCCGAGATCCTGGACGGCGGCTCCCCGGCCCGGGTCCACCGGGCCACCGGCCCCGCCGGGGAGGAGCTGGTGGTCAAGGTCCTGGTGCCCGCGCCGGGCGCGGTGGACGGCCACGACCTGGTCTCCTTCCGCCACAAGCTGCGTCAGATCGACCTGCTGCGCAGCGTCGCCCCGCGGCTGGCGGCGCACTACCTGCCGGTCCCGCAAGCCCTCGACGGTGACGGCTGGGCGGCCTGCACGACGCCGTTCTACGACTCGGCGGACCTCGCGGCGCCCCTGCGGGAGTCGCCGCGGGGCACCCGGGAGTTCTTCCGCCGCTATGCGGCCCTCCTCCAGGCCCTGGTCCTGGACGGGTACGCCGCGCGCTCCCACCCCGCCCCGGCCGGCCACCTGGCGGACGTCGTCGTGGGCCGCTTCCTGCGGCGGCTGCCCCTGCTCGCCCGGGCCCTGCCGGGGGAGCTGATGGCCGCCGAGCGCCTCACCGTCAACGGCGTGCCGTGCCGGGCCCCGCAGCTGGTCCTGGAGCGGCTGGCCGGCCGGCTGGCGCGACTGGCTCCGGCCCGCCTGATGGCCCCCGCCCACGGCGACGCCAACACCCGCAACGTGCTGCTCTCCACCCGCCCCGGCGCGGCGGCCGCGGACTTCCGCCTCATCGACCCGCGCGGCTCCGTCGAGCCCTGGGACCCGGTCTACGACCTGGCGAAGACGCTCTTCAGCCTCAGCGTGTGGGACCCCGCGCTGCGCACGGGCTTCGCGGTGCGCCGCACGGCGGAGCACGGCTACCGGGTGGGCTTCCGGCAGCCGGTGTTCCCGGGCTACCGCGCGGCGATCCGCGCCTTCCTGCCCCACCTGGCGGCCCACGAGGGCCTGTCGGACCTGTTCCGCGAGGACCCGGGCTGGTGGGAGCGGCTGCTGCTGACCCATGACCTGCACGTCCTGGCGGAGGCGCCGTGCCGCCTCTCCGACCGCAAGCCCAAGCCCGACCTGCGGGGCGGGAACTCCACCCCTGCCGAACTCGCCCTCGGCCACTACCTACTGGGCACCCTGCTGATCAACGACCTCGCCGCCCAGCTCGCCCGCCCCGCCGGTGTGGACCCCGCGACCCACCTCGCCCTGGTGACCGACCAACTGCCCTGAAGACCCCCGCCTTCCCTAGAGTCCCCCGCCCGCCAGGTGGGCGAGGGCGGTGTCCAGGGCGGGGCCCAGGAGGGGGTGGCGGGTGCTGCGGAGGACGAGGTGCGGCGGGCGGGGGCAGTCGGCGCGGGGCTGAGGGCCCCGGGCGGGGAGCACCCGGGTGGGCAGGCGGAGGGCCCGCTGGACGCGGGACATCAGCTCGAAGCGGGTCACCACGTCGGCGCCGCCGTAGTGCAGGACCCCCGTGTGGTGCCACAGCCGGGCCAGGGCCGGGGCGACGCTGGGGAGGTAGACGGGGGCGCAGACCAGGTCGGTGCGGGCGGGGGTGGTCGGCGAGGCGAGGCGGGCGAGGAAGGTGTTCGCCCAGGGGCCGCGTCCGAAGACGAGGGGGAGCCGGACGGCCAGATGGCCGCCCTCGGCGAGCAGCAGGTCCTCGGCTGCCGCCTTGGTGCGTCCGTAGACGTTGACCGGGGAGGGCGGGTCGGCTTCGGTGTACCGGGGGCGGGTGCCGTCGAAGACGTTGTCGCTGGACAGCAGGACCAGCTTCGCCGCCGAGCCGCGCAGGGCGTCCAGCAGCACCTCGACGGGGCGGACGTTGAGCCGGTGGGCCAGGGCGGGGTCGGCCTCGGCCGCTTCCAGGGGGACCAGGCCGGCGGCGTGGACGACGAGGTCGAAGCCGTCGGCCGCGAGCGCCGCCAGCCGGGTCTCGTCGCGCAGGTCCAGCCGGACCAGGCCCGGGACCGGCCGGGTGGCGTACGTGCCGACCACCGTGTGACGGGGGGCCAGGTGGTTCCAGAGGCCGCCGCCCACGAACCCCGACGCGCCGAGCAGCAGGATCCTCAGGCGGGAGCCCGGCGGTGCCTCCCACCCACTCGGCCGACCGTACCGGTTCATATCGGACACCCTATGGCACTGTTGGGGAACGAACCGGTGGGAGGCAGCGATGAAGGCCGTCGTGTTCGAGGACGTGGGCCTGCCCGGCCTCCACGATCGCGCCGTCCCCTCCTTCGGAGCGGGCGAGGTCCTGGTCAGGGTGGCGGCCACCGGCATCTGCGGGACGGACCGGGCGATCCTGCTGGGCGAGTTCCCCGCCCGGCGGGGTGTGGTGCTGGGGCACGAGGCGGTCGGCACGGTGGCCGCGGTCGGGGCGGGCGTCGGCGCGCCGGCGCCGGGCGACCGGGTCGTGATCAACCCGACGTACCACTGCGACCGCTGCCGCCCCTGCCGGCGCGGGATGCCGGCCCACTGCGGGGTGAAGGCGGGCCGGGAGGTCGGCGTCGACCGGGACGGGACGATGGCCGAGTTCGCCGTGGTGCCCGAGCGCTTCGTCCACCGGCTGCCCGCCGCGGTGTCCTACCGGCGGGGGGTCCTGGTGGAGCCGCTCGCCTGCGTGCTGAACAACCTGGCGGCGGCCCGGCCGCGCTGGGACGACCGGGTGCTCGTGGTCGGCGCCGGCCCGATCGGGGCACTGTGCGCGCTGGTCCTGGCCCGGCGCGGCGCCAGGGTCACGCTGGCCGAGCGCGATCCGGGCCGGGTGGCCCTCGCCCGCCTGCTGCTGCCGCGCACGGTCCGGGTGCTGGCCGCCGAGGAGGCGGCCGGGGCGGGCGCGCCCGACGTCGCCGTCGACACCACCGGGTCCCTGCCGGGCGACGTCCTCGGCGCGATGGCGCCCGGGGGCACCGTCGTGGTGATGGGCGAGAAGGAGGCCGGTGTCGCCACCGTGCCGCTGCGGGCCCTGGTGACCAGGGGGATCCGGCTGGTGGGGGCGGGACCGTACCGCCCGGCGGACTTCGAACTGGCGGTGGAGCTCGCGTCGGAACTGCCGCTGGAGGACCTGGTGACCCATGTGCTGCCGCTCGAGCGGTACGCCGAGGCCCTCGCGATGCTGGGCGTCGCACCGGCCGGGCCGGGCCGGAAGGAGGCGGACGGGTACCGCGCGATGAAGGTCCTGCTCGCCGCGGACGGGGGCCTCGCCCCATGAGGCCCCGCTTCTTGGACGGCACGCTGTGGCTGGACGGGCGGCCCCGGTTCCTGATCACCGGCGAGTACCCCTACTACCGGGACCACCACGGGCGCTGGGCCGCCAAGTTGGGCGCCATCCGCGCGGCCGGGATCGAGGTGGTGACCTGCTACGTCCCCTGGCGGCACCACGAGATCGCCGACGGCGACGGCCGCCGGTGGTGCTTCGACGGGGACGGCAACCGCGACCTGGGCGGCTTCCTGGGGCTGGTCGCCGCGGCCGGACTGCTCGCCGTGGTGAAGCCCGGCCCCTTCGTCCACGCCGAACTGCCCTTCGGCGGGCTGCCCGACCGGGTCAGCCCCACGCTCGACCCGGCCAGGCCCGCCGCCCGCTCCGCCGACGGCCGGCCGCTGCCCTGCCAGCAGTACGCCCTGCCCTCGGCCCTGGACCCGGGCTTCCTCGCGGACGCGACCGGCTGGCTGCGCGCCGTCGGCCGCTTCCTGCGGCCGTTCGCACATCCGCACGGCCCGGTCGTCGCCGCCCAGATCGGCAACGAGGGGCACTACGGGGAGAGCGCCCTGCCGATCGACGCGCTCGACTACTCGCGGCCCGGCGCCGAGTCCTTCGCCCGCTCCGCACCCGGCACGGACCCGCCCACCCGGGAGGAGGACCGGCTGTCCGCCGACGGCCTGCGCTCCCTGGTCGGCTGGGGGCGGTGGTCGGCCGAGGCGCTCGCCACCGGGATGGCGGCGCTGGCCGAGGCACTCGGCCCCGACGTCCCCGCCTTCACCACCCACGCGCCGCCCGCCAGGGCCGACCGCGTGCCCGGACGGGAGGCCGGACGCCACGACGCCTGGCTGGCCAGGAACCGGGTCGGCGCCGCCACCGCGCTGCCCCGCGCCTACACCAGCTGGACCGGCGACGTGCTGTCCGACGAGGAGGCCCTGGTCAACTACGTGCTGGCGGCCAAGGCCGGACCGGGCCCCAACATCGAGGAGAACTGGGGGCTCCGCTGGGCGGAGGAGGGCTGCGCCTTCCCGGTGGTGCCGATCCACCACACCCTGCTCGGCGTGGCCTGCGGGGCGACCGGCATCAGCGTCTACCCGGCCTGCGCCACCGAGGGCTGGGGCCGGCACCTCGCGGTGGACCGCGCCTGGCTGGCGGCGACGGCCGGCGACCCCGTGCCGTTCGACCCGCCGTACGGGGACGCCGCCCCGATCCGGCTCGACGCCGGCCCCGGCCCGGCCTTCGCGGCGGTACGGGTGCTGACCCACTTCCTGGCCGGGCGGCAGGACGCGCTGGCCGTCTCCCGCCCCGAGCCCGGCGTGTGCTGGGGCGTCCATCCGCCCTACGCGGCCGTCGGCGCCTGGGACCGGACGGGGAACGGGGACCGGCCCGTGCCCTCGGCCGCGCGCACCCTGGTCCCCTTCGTCGCCCACTGCCTGCGGCGCAGCCTGCCCTTCCGGCTGGCCGAACTCACCGGCCGCACGGCCCTCGACCCCTCCGCCGGGCCGCTGGTCACCGTCTCGGGCCGCTTCATGGAGCGGGCCCTGCAACGGCGGCTCGCCGCGTTCGCCGAGCACGGCGGAGCGCTGCTCCTGGTGGGCGAACCACCGGCGCTGGACGAGGACCTGGAACCCTGGACCGAGTTGGCCGAGGCGGTGCGGCGGTGCCGGACCGGCCGGGTGCGCACGGCGCCCCTCGCCGGTCAGCCCCTCGGAGCGGCCGTGGAGAACTGGCTGCGCGACAGTCAGGGACCGCCGGCCGGGCCGGGGCCGTGGCTCGAACTGCGCAGGACCACCGCGGACCCCGAGGAGGCGCTCGTCTTCCTCTTCAACCGCTCCGGCGCCCCGCTGCGGGCCCGCACCGCGTGCGGCGGACACCCGGTGACGGCGGACCTGGTCGGGGGCGGCTGCGCCGTCGTCCAGGTGGCGGGCGGACGGCTCGGGGCCTGCTACGTGAAGGGCCTGAACGAGCGGACCGGCGCCCGGCTGCCGGTCCGGGTGCGGGTCGGCGACGATCTGCTGAGGTCCGACCGGCCGTGCGACCTGTCGGCCCTCGCAGGGCCGGGCGGCTTCGAGGTGCGGACCGCCGCCGCGTCCGGCGAGGCCGGCGTCGTCCTGCCGGAGGCGCCGTGACCGCGGCCCCGGCCGAGGCGGTCGGCATCGACGTCGGCGGCACCAAGATCGCGGCGGTGCGGGTGACGGCCGGCGGCGCGGTGGCGGCGCGCGCCCGCTGCGCCACGCCGCGCCGTACGGCGGACGACCTGGTGGCCGCCATCGCCGGTCTGGTGGCGCGGGTGCGCGGTGAGCGGGTCACGGCGGTCGGGGTCGGGCTGCCGGGCATGGTCGACGCCCGGACCGGGGCGCTGGCCTTCGCCCCCGGCCTGGAGTTCGCGCGCGCCCCGCTGCGGGACCTGATCGCGGACGCCGTCGGGCTTCCGGTGGTGACGGACAACGATGCCAACGCCGCCGCGTGGGCCGAGTACCGGCTCGGGGCGGGGCGGGGGTACGAGCACCTGGTCCTGGTGACGCTGGGCACGGGCCTGGGGTGCGGGGTGGTCGTCGCCGGGCGGCTGCTGCACGGCGCGCACGGCTTCGCCGCCGAGGCCAGCCACCTGACCGTCGAACCCGGGGGCCCGCTGTGCGAGTGCGGGCGGTACGGGTGCTGGGGTGTCGCGGCGCACGGTGTCGCCATCGCGGGGCTCGGGCGGGAGGCCGCGGCGTCCCGCCCGGAGTCCCTGCTGGCCCGGTTGATCGGCGAGGGCGGGGCGGACCCCGGAGAGGCCGTCACCGAGGCCGGGCGCGGCGGCGACGAGCGGGCGCTGGAGATCCTGGACCGGGTGGGAACGCTCACCGGTGTCGGACTCGCCGCCCTGGCCAACCTGTTCGACCCCGCCGTGATGATCGTCGGAGGCGGTCCGGTGTCGGCGGGGGAGCTGCTGCTCGCACCGGCGCGTGCCGAGTTCGTCCGCCGGGTGTACGCGTCCGGCGACCGCCCGCCCGTGCCCGTGCTCGCGGCCCGCTTCGCCAACGACGCCGGGGCGGTCGGGGCGGCGCTGCTGGCGGTCGACCGGGCGCGGTGACGCCCGCGGCCGGCCGGCGGGCACTCAGCGGTCCCGCGCCGGCCGGGGCGTGGCGGGGTCGGCGAGCAGGGCGGCGGCCGTCCGGAGCGCCCGGTCGGCGTCGGGCGCCCGCCGGGCGACGGCCCGGTGCCGGTCGTGCCCCCAGGTCTGCCAGTAGCCGCCGACCTTGCCGTGCCGGTCGTCGACCACGACGTGCGGCAGGCCGAGCAGCAGGCTCAGCAGGTGGCCGTGCAGCCGGTCGGTGACCACGGCCGAGGCGCTGCCGAGCAGCCGGCAGCCGCGCCGGAGCTGGAGCCGGGCGTGGTGGTCCTGGGCGTCGGCGAGCTCGGCCGCCGCCCGGGCGCCCGCCGTGCCGCGGACCTCGGCCGAGGCCGCCGCGATCCGCTGCCGGACGGCCCGCGCCGCGGCGACCCAGTGCGCGTCCGCGCCCTCCTGCCCGGTCCAGTCGGTCCGGTGCACCCCGGCCCCCGTTCCGGCGCCGTCCGGCTCGTCCGGGGCGGCCGACTCGTGGTCAGTGCGCCGCAGCCACAGGATCCGCCGCTCGGGTCGCGCCAGGCGGGGCAGGCCGGTCAGCGCGAAGGCGCAGTCCGGGGCGAGCACGGAGGGCGCGCGGAAGGAGCGGCGGGCCGCGCGCAGGCTGTGCTCGTCGCGCAGCAGCAGGACCAGATCGGGGTGCGCGTCGAACACCGCCCGGGCCCGCTCCAGGCCGGCCGGGTCGCCGAAGTGGACGGACTGCGGCAGCTGGATGATCCGGTGCCCCGGGAAGGCGCTGATCACGTGTTCGCGCGTCCGCTGGTGGCTCGGCCACAGATCGCCCAGGTTGCCGCCGCCGGTGAGCAGGATGGTGCCGCTCGGCAGCCGCTCGGCGAGGGCGGCCGCGCGGAAGTCGTGGTGATCGGCGGTGTAGACGACCTCGGCGCCCAGCCCGTCCAGCAGCGAGCGCGCGCCCAGCCAGATGGCGCTGTCGCCGACGTTGCCGTAGCTGGGGAAGCCCAGCAGGGCGCAGCGGCTCGACGGCTCGATCAACGCGCCGAGGACGTCGGTGAGTCGGCGCCGGAGACCGGCCCACCGGTCGAGCCCGGTCACGGCGCCGCCGCCGTCCCGGGGAACGGCCCGTGGCGGTCGGCCGCCAGCTCGGCCGCCGCCGCGAGATCGGGGCGGCCCAGGGCGGCGGCGTCGCGTCCCGCCTCGCGCATGGCGTCCCGGGCGTCCGCCGAGCCCATCGGGACGTCGCGGAGCCGGTCGAGGTCGAGGACGCGGGGCAGTGTGCCGCACCGCCCGAGCACACCGGCCGACTCCAGGGCGACCATGGTCCGCAGGCACTTCTCGCAGGCGCCGCAGTTGCGCCCAGGGCGGTCCCGCCAGCAGACCGCGAGGTTCCGCAGGGCGAGGTCGGAGTGCGCCAGACGGCGCGCCACCTTCTGCGTCCTGGTGGCGTCGGCGCCGTCGTGGACGATCTCCAGCGCCTCGGTGGACCACAGGTGGTCCAGCACCGGGTGCGACCCGTACGGCGGCAGATGGCGGTAGTCGAAGCTGGCCGCGATCAGGCAGCGGCCCAGCAGGCCCTGCAGCGCCAGCGCGGTGGCGGCGAGCGCGGCGCCGTGGAAGTCCTCCCAGCGGACCAGCGGCGCCGTGAAGGCGCGCAGGTCGGTCTCCACCCGCACCGCCCGGGCGCCGCTCCGGCCGGCCACCCGTCGGACCCGGTCGAGCAGCCGGTCGTGGTCCGGCCCGGCGTGCTGCTCGAAGTTCACGAACAGCAGGTCGGTCACGGGTCGGTGGCCGGGCTCGGCGCGGCGCTCGGCGTCCCCGAGCAGGCTGTAGAAGGAGTCCACGCCCAGGGTGAAGAACAGTCCCACGGCGGCGGGCCCGCGCGGCGCCTCGACGGGCTCGGCCGCCGTCACCCGGACCGGGCGCAGCCGCTCCCACCAGGCCGCGTAGATGTCCACGACGGTCCGCGCCGAGCGCAGCAGCCGGGCGGAGACCGGGGCGTCGACCACCAGGTCCTCGCCGAGGCGCATCGCCGGCATCAGCAGCGCGGCGAGGAAGGCGTCGCCGCGCTCGGGCAGCCAGCCGCGCTCGGGCAGGCGGTCGTGCTCGGGCAGGCGGTCGTGTCCGGGCGGCCGGTCGAGTCCGGGCAGCCAGCCGCGCTCGGGCGGCCGGTCGTTCTCGGCCCCGGGCACCGTGAAGTGGAGCCGTGCCGAAGGGAGTTCCGCACCGGCCCGGACCGCTGCCGACAGCCGCCACCCGTCCGCGGCCGGTTCGCACCTGACGTCCTCGACGATCATTCTTCCGCCCTTCCGGCTGCCGTCCGGCCCGCGCCCCGCACGGTCGTCGGCTCCCGCTCCGCTTCTACCAGGCCGGCCCCGGCCCGCCCGGGCGCCGCCGTACCGCGCTCGCCGGTGTCCACCCGCCCGGGCCAGCCCCCGGACGGGCCGGTTCCCGCAGGGGCCTGCGACCCGGGACCGCGGCCCGTCCGGGCCCGGCGGGCAGGGCCGTTCGGCCCCGTGCGCGCGGATCGCGGGCGCGGCAGGGTGGGGGAGCGGCGGCCCGGTTGGCCGCGGTCCGGCGCGGGAACCATGGATCCGCGCTCACCACGGGAGGTGGAGCATGTCCGCTGCGGGCACGGCGGTGATCGAGCTCAGATCGCTGACCAAACGGTACGGCCGGAGCGTCGGCGTCGACGGCCTGGACCTCGACATCGGCGCGGGCGAGGTGTTCGGCCTGCTCGGGCCCAACGGTGCGGGGAAGACCACCACGCTCCGCTGCCTGGTCGGACTACTGAAGCCGAGCGCCGGAGCGGTCCGGATCCTGGGCCTGGACCCGGTGGCCGACCACCGCCGGGTGTCGCCGTCCATCGGCTACCTCCCGGGCGAGCTGCGGCTCTACCCCGAACTCACCGGACGCCAGACGCTCGACCTGCTGGCGAGCCTCCAGGGCGTGGCCGCGCCGCGGCAGGCCGAGCTCTGCACCCGGCTCAGCCTGTCCCGGGCCGACCTGGACAAGTCGGTGGGGGCGTACTCGCGGGGCATGAAGCAGAAGCTCGGACTCGTCCAGGCCCTGCAGCACCGGCCGGCCCTGACCGTGCTCGACGAACCCACCGAGGGGCTGGACCCGCTGGTCCAGGAGGTCTTCTTCGAACTCCTCGCCGAGGAGACGGCGGCGGGCCGCACGGTGCTGCTCTCCAGCCACGTCCTGCCGGAGGTTCAGCGGGCCTGCGGCCGGGTGGCGATCATCCGCGGCGGGCGGCTGGTGGCGGTCCAGTCGGTGGCCGCCCTGCGCCGCGCCCGGGCCCGGCGGATCCGGTTGGTGCTGGGCGACGGGCGGGGCGAGCGGCCGCTGGGCGCGGCCGAGCGGTGGTCCCCGCGCTGGGACGGCCCCCGGGTGGAGCTGCTGGTGCCCCCGGACGATCTCGTGGCGGCGGTGCGCGACCTGCTCGCCGCCCTGCCGGTCGCCGACCTCACCGTCGAGGAGGCCGGACTGGACGAGGCCTTCCTCGACCTCTACCGGACCGGCGAGGAGCCGGCTGCCGAACCGGGGAGCGGCGCGGGACCGGAGGCGCGGTCATGAGCCGGGCCACCGTCAGCCGACGGCTTCCCCTGGTCTGGCTGGCCCTGCACCGGCGCCGGCGGATGCTGCTGTCGCTGGTGCTCGGCATGGTCGTCTTCGAGGCCCTGATCGTCGTGATCACCGGGACGGTGCCGCCCGCCGACCTGTTCGGCGGCACGGCGAACCCGCCGGACGCCTTCAAGGCGTTCAGCGGCTCCAACGGGGACGTCTCCATCGCCAGCTACCCCGGCCTGCTCGGCGCCGGACTCACCCACCCCTTCTGGATCGCGCTCCAGCTGACCGCCATCGGCGCGCTGGGCGCGGCCGCGGTCGCCGCCGACGTCGAGTCGGGCACCATCGAGCTGCTGATGACCCGCCCGGTCTCCCGCCGCCGGCTGCTGGCCGAGCGGACCGCGGCGCTCGCCGCCGCGTCGGTCCTGCTGAACGCCGCGGCCACCGCCACGGTGGCGGTCGGCGTCGCGCTCTCGCCCGACCTGCGGGCCGCCGTCCCGATCGGCGGGGTGTTCGCCGCCGGACTGCTGGGGTGCGGCTTCACGCTCTGCCTGACCGGGCCGGTGCTCGCCGTCTCGGCCGTCAGCCGCCGCCGGGCGCACGTGGTCGGTGCGGCGGTCGCCATCGGCGCGGTCGGCTTCGCGCTCAACTTCGTGGCCCTCGCCTGGGAGCCCGCCGCCCCGCTGCGCTACCTCAGCCCCTTCCACTACTACACGCCCGGCGACGCCCTGGCCCACGGCACCGTCCCCTGGTCCTCGCTCGCCGTCCTCTGCGCCGCCGGCGTGGCCGGCCTGGTCGCCGCCTTCGCGCTGCTCGACCGCCGCGACCTAGCGATCTGAGGGGCCGGAGGCCGGCGGCCCGTCACCCTCCGACCGGCGCCCCCGGGCCCGGTGCCGGGCAGGTGGCGATCGCGCGACCGCCGCCCCGGACCCGGGTGTTCCGGTCGTCCCGTCGGGCCGGTTCGTCGCCCTGGGTCGGCCGTCCGGGTCAGCTCCGGAGGGTGGCGTGGTGGACGACGTAGCGGTGCAGGCCGTCGCGGTTGGAGGGGAGGGTCCGGGCGTCCGCGAGGGCGGCGAGCCGGGCGGCCCGGGTGGTGCTGAAGCGGGCGGCGCCGTCCTCGAAGGCCATCGGCGCGCGGTCGGGGTGGGTCGTCGGCGCCGGGAGCAGGGCGAGGGCCCCGGCGAGGCTCCGGTCGTCGGCCTCGGCGGCCGCGGCCTGCTGGACGGCCTGCCAGAAGTCCCGGTACCCGACCTTGCGCAGGCCGAAGACGGATCCGAAGGCGCCGAGCAGGTCGTCGAGCGGCAGCGGGCCGGGCCGCAGCAGGTGGAAGTAGCCGGGCCGGCGGTGGTTCACGGCGGCGACCAGCAGCCGTCCGACGTGGTCGACGGGGGTGTAGTCGGTGCTGAGGTCGCTGGTGAAGTAGGCGCCGACCCGCAGGCAGGCCCGGATGAGCAGCTCGACCCGGGAGCCGGGGTTGGGGATGCCGGTGCCGGTGGCCGGCATGACCTCGCCGAGCCGGTGCACGGCGACCGCCATCCCGCGGTCGGCGGCGAGCTGGACGAGGTGTTCGCCGACCCACTTGGAGTGCCCGTAGCCGCTGTCGGGCGTGCGGCCGGCCGGGACCGGGAGCTCCGGGACCGGGACCTCGCCCGCGGGCTCCGCCGAGCAGGCGGCGAGGGTGGAGACGAAGTGCACCATCGCGGGCCGGCCGGTGGCGGCGAGCCGGAGCAGTTCGACGGTGCCGGACACATTGGCGCGGCGGTGGGCACCGTAGCCGCGCACCAGGTTGACCATGGCTCCGGCGTGGACCACGGTGTCGGCCTGCTCGGCCAGCCGGCGGTGGTCGGCCGGGGCGAGCCCGAGCCTGGGGCTGCCCAGGTCGCCGGGGACGGCGTGGATCCGGTGGGCGGTCCGGTCGGACCACAGCCGGTACCGGTGCAGGGCGTCCGCCACGCGCCGCCGGGCCTCGTCCGGGGTGTCGGCCCGGACCAGGCAGTGGACGGCGGCGTCGGTCCGCTCCAGCAGGTCGTGCAGCAGCTGGGCGCCGATGAAGCCGGTCGCGCCGGTGAGCAGCAGGTGGCGCGGCGGTCCGGACGGCGGGGTGCCGGTCGGCCGGATGTCGGCGGGCAGGGTCAGGTCCCCGGCGGACGCCGCGGCGTCCGCCGGGGCGGCGGGCCGGGTGCGGACGCCGTCGAGCGCGGCGGCCTGGAGCGCGATGGTCGGCGCGTGGACGATGTCCCGGATCGAGAGCGGGGTGTCGAAGCGGGCCGACACCGCGAGGGCGAGCCGCTGGGCGCGGAGCGAGTCGCCGCCGCTGTCGAAGAAGTCGGCGTCGGGGCTGGTGACGGGTTCCGGCAGCAGGGCGTTCCACAGCTCGGCGAGGGTGCGCTCGGTGCTGCTCCCGGTGGCGGTCCAGCCGTTCGCCTCGCTCGGCGCGGGCGCCTTCAGGAGGTCCGCGAGGGCCCTGCGGTCGGTCTTGCCGTTGCCGTTCACCGGCACCGCGTCGAGCCTGATGAACCGCTTGGGGATCAGCTCGGCCGGCAGCAGGGCGCGGAGGTGCGACCGGAGCCGGTCCTTCGTCAGGCCGCCCCGCAGGGTGACGAAGGCGGCCAGGTGCTGCCCGCCGCCGTGGTCGCTGACCAGCACCTTGGCCTCGCGCACCGAGGGGTGCGAGGCGATCGCGTGCTCGATCTCGGAGAGCTCCACCCGCACGCCGCCGATCTTCACCTGCTGGTCGCGCCGGCCGTCGAAGAAGAGCAGCCCGTCCGGGCCGTGGTGGCCGAGGTCGCCGGTGCGGTACATCCGCTTCCCGGGCAGGTCGGGGAAGGGGTTCTCGACGAAGGCCAGGGCGGTGCGGTCGGGGTCGCCGAGGTAGCCGGTGCCCAGGCAGGCGCCGCCGATGCAGATCTCGCCGATCTCCCCGGCGGGGGCCATCTCGCCGTGCTCGTCGAGCACGACCGCCCAGGTGTTGTCGATCGGCCGGCCGATCGGCAGCGGGACGGGGTCCTGCGAGGTGACCTCGTGGAAGACGGAGCCGATCGAGGCCTCGGTGGGGCCGTAGGTGTTGGTGACCCGCAGGTGCGGGAGGAGCCGGCGCAGGGCGCGCACGCTGTCCGGGGCGATCTCCTCGCCGCCGACCAGCAGCATCCGCAGGCTCGTCAGGCCGTCGACCAACTCGGGCCGGGAATGTAGCAGTTCGACGAGCGCGGTGAGGATGGTGGGCACGAAGTCGGTCATCGTGACGCGGTGGCGCCCGATGACCTCGACGGTGGCGGTGAGGTCGAGGATGTCGTGCGGGCGGGGGATGACGACCCGGCTGCCGCAGGTGAGCGGCCAGAGCAGCTGCCACAGGGAGGAGTCGAAGGTGTGTCGGCTGTTCTGCAGCACCACGTGCCGCGGGGACGCGCCGAACCGGCGGCCCATCGCGAGCAGCCGGTTCGCCAGGCCGCTGTGCAGGTTGAGGGCGCACTTGGGGGTTCCGGTGGAGCCCGAGGTGTAGAAGCCGTAGGCGAGTTCCTCCGGCCGGGGCGGCGCGGGCGGCGGTCCGGCGGCGGTCTCCGCGTCCGCCGCCGCGTCCGCCGTGCCGTCCTCGCCGGAAGCCGCGACGTCCTCGCCGAGAACCGCGTCGTCCCCGCCGGACACCGGGGCGACGGCGAGGGCCGGGGCGGACCAGCCGTCCGGGGCGGCGCCGGGGGAGAGCAGGACCGCCGCGGGCCCGCACGCGTCGACCATGGCGCGCAGGCGCGGGCCGGGCCACTGCTCGTCCAGCGGGACGAACACCGCGGCGGAGCGCAGCACGGCCAGCATGGCGACCAGCAGTTCGGGCCCGCCGGCCATCACCAGCGGGACGAAGTCGCCCCGGCGGACCCCGGCGCGGGCCAGCCGGGCGGCCAGGGCGTCGGCCCGGCGCAGGAGGGCGCGGTACGTCAGGGTGCCGCCGGGGTGCTCGACCGCGACGGCCTCGGGGGTACGCGCGGCCGCGGCCTCGACGAGGCTCCAGACGGTGACGTCCGGGCGGAGGGGGACGGTGTCGCCGCAGAACTGGCCCAGCTGCCGCTCGGTCGGGGCTCGCATGGCTCTCCCTTGGTTGCTGAACGAGGACGGGGACAGGAGCGGGAACGGGCGCGCCCGGGCCGGCCGGTGGCCGCAGCAGGTGCGGCCACCGGCCGGCCCGGGAGCGGATCAGGAGTTCGGCGGGACCGCGACGGGGTCTCAGACCTCGGTCGCCACCCAGCTGATGTACCAGCCGTGGCTCACGGCGTACTCGACCGGCAGCGGGCGGCCGTCCTGCCAGCGGACGTAGATCCGGAAGCCCTTCGAGGTCGGGGTGTAGATGGTGTTCCCGCCGGTGGTCGTCCACATCGAGTCGCGGCCGCAGAGGTTGGCGGTGTAGACCGGCGTCTCGCTGAAGTTGCCCGCCGAGGTGTCGACGTCGATGTAGATGCCGGTGCCGTTGTCCTCCTCGACGTGCTGCTGCCAGGCGTCGATGGAGGTGTTGCCGGCGATGAACCTGGGGTTGGACATACCTGTCTCCTTGCTGTGGTCAGAGAAACGGGCAGGGGGGCGGATCAGAATGGATCGCTGGCGTACCAGGGATCATCCACCGCAGCCGAGTCTGAGTGAATCTTTCATTGATCACAAGGGCGCTGAATGCGAATCATCGAATTCCGGTTGAGAATATTGATCGCCTTCTCGGCCGGTGAACACGCGGGGTTTTGCGCGGTTCTTGACGTCGCGCGGTTCGATCGTGCTATACCTGTGGCTTCTGACGTGGTCCGGTCATCGGACAGTCGTGTGCGCTGGTCCACCTGTCTCTGGAAACGCGCCGTCTCATATTTCGGACCGTCATGATCGGAATTCCGGAAATCCTTAGAACGCGAGGAGAGCGTGATCAGCATGCCCGAATTCTCTGCCGTTCCCGAGCTGTCCGCCGCAGATTCCTGGGAGGATATTGCTCCGGTCGCTGAGCTGGCGTACGGGGGGTACGGGCACACCGCGGACTACCACGCCTCGGCGGCCTCGATCTTCGAACCCAAGCGTTCGCTGGTCGCCCGGACCGGCGGCCGCACCTGCGGGACCTGCGCCGTCTACTCGTTGGAGATGACCCTGCCGGGCGGCCCCGGGGCGGTCGCCGGCCTCGGCTATGTGACCGTGGCGCCCGAGCACCGGCGGCGCGGCGTGATGAGCGCCATGGTGCTGCGGGTCCTGCACACGCTGCACGAGACCGGGGCCGAGCCGGTGGCCGCCCTCAACACCACCGAGGCCGGGATCTACGGCCGCTTCGGGTTCGGCCTCGCCAGCCAGGCCGCCAAGGTGCGGATCCACCGGTACGCCCGCGACCTGCGCGAAACGGCCGGCGGCGACCGGACGGTCCGGATCGGCGCACCGGAGGAGCACACCGCCGCGCTCGCCGCCGTCTACGCGCAGTGCGTCGGCGAGCGGCCCGGGATGCTGCGCCGGGACGCGGTCTGGGCCGCCCGGGCCGTCCTGGACCTGCCCGACCACCGGGGCGGGTCCGGACGGCTGCTGTGCATGGTGGTCGAGGACGAGGGGGAGCCGTCCGGCTACGCCCTCTACCGGCTGACCGCGGCCTGGGAGGACTCGGTGCCGCGCTACGAGGTGTCGGTGCGCGAGCTGTTCGCCCGCGACCCCGCCTCCGGCGCGGCGCTGTGGCGCGCCCTGCTCGACGTCGACCTCGCCGGCAGCCTGGTCGCCGACCGGCCGGTGGACGACCCGTTGCTGGCCCTGCTCACCGACCCCCGCAGCGCCGCGCCCGTCCTGCGCGACCAGCTCCACGTGCGTATCGTGGACGTGGACCGGGCACTGGAGCAGCGGGGCTACGCAGCCGAGACCGACCTCGTCCTCGACGTCACCGATCCCCTCTGTCCCTGGAACGAGCGCCGGTTCCGGCTGCGCACCGGCCCCGAGGGCGGCGAGTGCCGGCCCACCACGGCCGCGGCGGACCTGCAGCTGACGGTCCGGGAGCTGGGCGCCCTCCACCTCGGCGGAACCTCTCTGGTGCAGCTCGCCCGTGCGGGACTGGTGCGCGAACTGCGCCCGGGCGCGGTCCGGGCCGCCGCCACGGCGTTCCGCCACGACCCGGCGCCGTTCTGCCCGATCGTCTTCTGACGCCGGAGTGCGGCGCACGACCGGTACCGGCCGCCGCGCCCTACGTTTCCCGACACGTTTCCCCGACGCTTTCGACGTTCCCCGACGTCCGACCGACCACCGACCTAGGAGCATCATGCCCGGTCCCGGATACGCGCACTTCGGTGCCGAGGAGCGCCGCAACCTCCTCGAAGTCGTCGACTCCTGGCTCGCCACCTCCGACGCGCACTCCCGCCCACCCGGCGTGGACGCCCAGGTCCGCGGCCTGGAGGCGGAGTTGTCCGCACGCTTCGGCAGTCCCCACTGCCTGGCCGTCAACAGCGGCACCTCCGCCCTGCTGGCCGCGCTCGCCGCGCTCGGCATCGGCCCGGGCGACGAGGTCATCGTGCCCGGCTACCTCTACACCGCCTCCGTCTCGGCCGTCGTGTTCGCGGGCGCCACCCCGGTGTTCGCCGAGATCGACGAATCGCTGACCCTCGACCCGGCCGACGTCCTGGCCCGGATCACGCCGCGCACCAGGGCGATCATGCCCATCCACATGCTCGGCGCGCCCTGCGACCTGGCGGCGCTCGGGCAGATCGCCGACGACCACGGGCTGTTCCTGCTGGAGGACGCCGCCCAGGCCTGCGGGGCCACCTACCGGGGCCGTCCGGTCGGCACCTTCGGGCAGGCCGCGGCGTTCTCCACCAACATCTTCAAGGTGATCACCGGCGGCGACGGCGGCTTCCTGCTCACCCCGGACGAGCGCGTCTTCCAGCGGGCCTACTCCTTCCACCACCACGGCTGGTTCCCCTACGGGAAGGAGACCGGGGACGGGGACCTGCTCTTCGGCCTCAACCTGCGGATGAACGAGTTCACCGCGGCCGTCGCCCGGGCCCAACTCGCCCGTCTGGACGCCATCCTGGACCACAACCGGACGCTCGCCCGAGCGCTGTCCGCCGCGATCCCGGCCCGCGACGGCCTGCGCCCGCGCCTGCTGCACGACGCCGACGGCGACTGCGCGACGCTGCTGGTGTACCTCTTCGACGACGCCGAGAGTGCCGACGCGGTGGCCAAGGAACTGGGGAGCCGCACGCTGCTCCACTCGCCCAAGCACTACTACGGCGGCCTGCCCGAACTCACCGCCCTGATGGCCGGCGACGCCCGCCCGAGCCCCTTCCGCCGCCCGCCCGACCGCACCCGGCACGACTACCGGGCCGGCGCGCTGCCGCGGACCGACGACGTCCTCGCCCGCTCGCTCGCCCTGACCATCGGGCTCACCGACACCTACCTCGGCGCCGACTTCGGCCTGACCGCGCGCAGCGGACCGGACGAGGTCGACGCCGTCGCCGCGCGGTTCCACGCCGCGGTAACCGGAGTGCTGGGCCGGTGAGCACCGCCGACCCGACCGGCCGCGCCGGTCCTCCGGGCGGGTCCGGTCCCGAGCCCGACGCCGATGTGATCGTGGTCGGCGCGGGCTTCACCGGACTGGCCGCCGCGCACGAACTCGCCCTGGCCGGCCTGCGCTGCCTGGTCGTCGAGTCGTCCGACCGGATCGGCGGCCTGGCCGCCACCTTCCCGGTCGGGAACGGGCAGTTGGAGCGCTTCTACCACCACTGGTTCGACTCCGACCGCGAGATCTTCCGGCTCTGCCGGGAACTCGGCTGCGAGGACCTGATCGAACGCCACCCCACCAGCACCGGCGTCTACCACGCCAACGCGGTGTACCGCCTCTCCAGCCCGCTCGACGTGCTCCGCTTCGCCCCGCTCCCCCCGGTCGACCGGATGCGGCTCGGACTGTCGGCCGTGCGGGCCGGCCGGGTGCGGCACTGGCGGGAGCTGGAGTCGCTGACCGCCGAGCAGTGGCTCGTCGGGCTGGGCGGGCGGCGGGCCTTCGAGGTCGTCTGGCGCCCGCTGCTGGAAGGCAAGTTCGGCGCCTACGCGCCCCAGGTCGGCGCGACCTGGATGTGGACCAAACTGCACCTGCGGGGCGGCAGCCGCTCCCGTGCGGGCCGGGAGGTGCTGCACTACCTGCGGGGCGGCTCCGGCGTCCTGCTGGAGGCCTGGCGCGAACGGCTCCGGCAGCTGGGCGTGGAGGTGCGCACCGACAGCCCGGTCCGCTCCGTCCTGGTCGGGGAGCGGGGCGTGACCGGGGTCCGGACGCGGAACCGCACCCTGCGCGCCCGCCGGGTCCTGGTGACCACCGCCCCCGGGCTGCTGGCCGACATGCTCGACGACGCCGCCGGAGCCCACCCCGCGCTCCCGGGGCTGGTGCGGCGGCTGCGCGGCGTGCCGTACCTGGCCAACCTGTGCCTGGTCCTGGAGAACCGCCGGGCGCTGTCCGACACCTACTGGCTCAACGTCACCGACCCGCGGTTCCCCTACGTCGGCGTCATCGAGCACACCAACCTCGACACGCCGGAGCACTACGGCGGCCGGCACCTCGTCTACCTGTCGAAGTACCTCCCGGTCGACGCCGAGCTGTACCGGATGAGCGACGAGGAGGTCTACCGCCACAGCCTGCCCCACCTGCGCCGGATGTTCCCGGAGTTCCGGGAGGACTGGGTGCGCGGCTACCACGTCTGGCGGGCGGAGCACGCCCAGCCGGTGATCACCCCCGACTACTCCCGGCGCGTCCCCGAGCCCGAATGCGCCGTGCCCGGCCTCTACATGTCGAGCATGGCGCAGGTCTTCCCCGAGGACCGCGGCACCAACTACGCCGTGCGGCACGGCCGGAACGCCGGACGACTCATCGCGGACCGGATCCGCACCCGCGCGCACGCGGGGCCCCGCGCGGCAGCGACCGAGGAGGCGCAATGAACGACCTGCTGGACATCGAGGCCGCCGAAGAACTGACCGGCCATCAGATCCAGGAGCTCTACCGGAGTTTCGTCAGCCGCAGCCAGGTCTCCCTGATCGGCGCCTTCGGCTTCGGACACGACCTGGTCGAGAGCGCCGAGGGCTGCTGGATCACCCTGCGCGACGGCCGGCGCATCCTCGACTTCACCGGCGGGATCGGGGTCCTCAACCACGGCCACAACCACCCGAGGATCCTCGCCGCCCGCCGGCGCTTCGCCGAACGGGGCCGGATGGAGGTCCACAAGAACTACCTCTCGCCCTACGTCGCGGCCCTCAGCCACAACCTCGCCCGGCTGCTCCCCGGCGACCTCGCCATCAGCTACTTCCCCAACTCCGGCGCGGAGGCGGTCGAAGGCGCCGTCAAACTCGCCTACAAGTACCACGCCGGCCGCCGCGGCACCGTGCTGCACACCGACATCTCGTTCCACGGCAAACTGCTCGGCGCGGGCAGCCTCACCGCCTCGCCCGAACTCCACTTCGACTACCCGAGGATCCCCGGCACCGACTACTTCGGCTACGACGACCTCGACTCCTTCGCCCTCGCGCTGGACCGGCACCAGGGCGTCGACGGCGAGAGCGACGTCTACGCCGTCGTCCTGGAGCCGCTCAGCGCCTCCAGCCTGCGCGAGTGCTCCGGGCACTTCCTGCGCGAGGTCCGCCGGCTGTGCACCGAACGGGACATCGTGCTGATCTTCGACGAGGTCTACACCGGCTGGGGCCGCACCGGCGCGCTGTTCCACTTCATGCACCACCCCGGGCTGGTCCCCGACGTGGTAACGATGTCCAAGTCCTTCGGCGGGGGCAAGGCCTCCATCGCCGGATACGTGGCCCGCGAGCCCGTCTTCCGCCGCGCCTACGACACCCTCCAGGACGCCACCCTGCACAGCACCACCTACTACGGCTTCGGCGAGGAGACCGCCACCGCGCTGGAGGCCGTCGCCGTCGCCGTCGAGGACGACTACCCCGGGCGCGCCCGCAAACTCGGCGCCGTCCTGGAGACGGGCCTGCGGGACATAGCCGTCCGGCACCCCGCCCTGGTCGCCTCGACCGCCGGCTGCGGCGCCCTGCACGGCGTCTTCCTCAAGGCCGGACCGGCCTCGCTCGACCGCGTGCTGCCGCTGCTCCCGGCAGCACTCGGACGCGACCCCCGGCTCCGGACCAAACTGATCACCGGCGCGGTGATCGCCGCCCTCTACCGCGACCACGGCGTGCTCACCTTCTTCGGCTCCAACCACGGCCTGCCGCTGATCGTCGCCCCGCCGCTGGTCGCCGAGGAACCCGAGGCGCAGACCTTCCTGCGGGCGCTCGACGAGGTGCTCGGACAGGGCGCGGTGCGCCTGCTCGGGAGGCTGGCCAAGGAACTGGCCACCGGGAGGTTCCGCTCATGACCGTCGACCTCCTGCTGCGGATCTGGTCGCTGCGCTACCCAGCCCTGCGCGGGGCGGACGCCCGCGCCGCGGCCCGCGCCCACATCCTGGGCAGCCTCACCCGGCTCGCCCCGCACTACCGCGTCGGCCTGCTCGTGGCCCTGCGGCTGGTGCCACCCGCGCTCCTGCTGCTGACGGGCCGCCGCCCCGCCACCGCCCCGCCGTCCGCCCTGCTCGGCGGGCTCCGGCGGGTGGAGCGGCTGCCCCTGCTCGGCCGGGCGGTGCGGACGACGGAGACCCTCGCGCTGTACAGCGGGCTCGACGCCGCCACTGCCGGGAGCGGGACGGCGGATGCCCGGGCCCGGCGCGACGCCCCGGTACCGCGGACCGCCGGCCGGGCGGTCCCCCGATGAGCCGCGCACCGCGCCCGGTCGACTGCGACGCCCTGGTGATCGGCTCCGGCGCGGGCGGCAGCGTCGCCGCCCTCGGACTCGCCCGGGCCGGACGCGAGACCGTCGTCCTCGAAGAGGGCCCGCGGGTGACCACGGCCGAGATCGCCGCCTCCTCGCCCGCGCAGAACCTCCGGCGCCTCTACCGCCACGCCGCCCTGGCCCCCATCCACGGCCGGCCCGTCATCGCCTTCGGCGAGGGCAGCTGCGTCGGCGGCACCACCGTCGTCAACGGCGGGCTGCTCTGGGAACCGCCCGCCGGACTGCTCGACCGCTGGGCCGACCGGGCCGGCACCGACGGCTACCGCCGCACCGACCTCGACGGCCACCTGCGCGAGATCACCCGCCGCCTCGGCGTCGCCGCCCAGCAACCCGGCGACGGCAACCGCGATTCCCGCCTGCTCGCCGAAGGCGCCGAACGGCTCGGCTGGCACTGGGCCCCGGCCCGCCGCGCCGCGCCCGGCTGCTCGCACGCCAACCGCTGCCCGACCGGCTGTCCCACCGGCGCCAAGCAGAGCATGCTGCTCAGCTACCTGCCCGCCGCCGAACGCCACGGCGCACGCGTCCTGCCCCGGACCCGCGTGGTGAAACTGAGCCACCGGGGGCCGACCGTCACCGAGGTCCACGCCGTGCTCCCCGACGGCGAACCGGTGACCTACCGCCCGCGCACCGTGGTGCTCGCGGCCGGGCCGGTCGGCAGTCCGGCCCTGCTCCAGCGCAGCGGCATCCACCGCCGCGAGGCCGGCCGGCGCACCGCCTTCCACGTCAACCTGAAGGTCGTCGCCCGCTTCCGCGAACCCGTGCGGGCCACCCGCGGCACCATCTTCACCGCCCAGCTCCAGCACTTCCAGGACGAGGGCCTGCTGGTGATGCCCGCCAACCTCACCCCCGGCGCCCTCGCGGCCGCCCTGTCCGGCCACGACCCGGACACCGTCAACACCCTGCTGGCGGAGCTGGACCGGGTCGCCCTGTTCACCGCCCAGGTCCGGGTGGAGGGAGGGTTCGCCGTCACGGCCCTGCCCGGAGGCCTGACCGTGCTGCGCCACCGGATCACCGCCGCCGACGGCCGGCTGCTGCGCTCCGCGCTCCACCGCACCGCCCGGCTGCTCCTCGCCGCCGGCGCCACCGAGGTCCACCCGCCCTTCCCGGGCCCGCCGGTCCGCTCCGAAGCCGAGGCCCGCCGGTGCGCCGAGGGCGGCAGCCTCGCGCACTGGCCGCTGGTCTCCGTGCACGCCATGGCCTCCTGCCCGATGGGCGCCCCGGCCCGCGGCGGACTCTGCGACCCCCTCGGACGGCCGTACGGATTCGACAACCTCCACCTCTGCGACGCCTCGGTGCTCCCGGGCGCGACCGGCATCAGCCCGCAGGGCACCGTGATGGCCTTCGCCCACGAGATCACCGAACGGCTGCTGCAGACCACCTGACGGGAGAGCACCGTATGACCTTCGACCTGGCACCGCACCGGCTCCCGGGCGTGATCGAGCCGGACGGACCCGAGGTGAGCTGCGATCTCGCGATCCTCGGGTCCGGCATGGGCGGAGCCACCCTCGCCTACGCGCTGCGCTCCTCCGGCGCGCGGATCCTCGTCGTCGAACGCGGCGACTTCCTCCCGCGCGAGCACCAGAACTGGTCCCCGGAAGCCGTCTTCGTCCAGGGCCGCTACCGCAACGGCGACCAGTGGCACGACGCGCAGGGACAGCCCTTCCACCCCGGCGTCCACTACTACGTCGGCGGCAACACCAAGGTCTACGGCGCCACCCTCCCGCGCTTCCGCGAGATCGACTTCGGCCCGGTCGCCCACGCCGAGGGTGACTCGCCCGCCTGGCCCATCGGCTACGCCGACCTGGAACCCCACTACGGCCGGGCCGAGGAGCTCTACCGGGTGCACGGCACCCGCGGAGAGGACCCCACCGACCCCTGGCGCTCCACCGACTACCCCCACCCGGCCGTGGAGCACGAGGGCGCCGTCGCCGACCTCGCCGACCGCCTGCGCGGCCAGGGCCTGCGCCCCTTCCACCTGCCGACCGGCATCGACCTGCGCGAGGGCGGCGACTGCGTGCGCTGCGGCACCTGCGACAGCTTCCCCTGCCTGGTCGGCGCCAAGAGCGACGCCGACGTCCGCGCGCTGCGCCCCGCGCTGGCCACCGGCGACGTCCGGCTGCTGACCCGCACCCTGGTCGGCCGGCTGCACACCGACGCCGGCGGGCGCCGGGTGACGCACGCCGTGGCGACCCGGGACGGGAAGACGGTGACGATCCGGGCCGAGCGCTTCGTCGTCGCCTGCGGGGCCGTCAACACCGCGGCGCTGCTGCTGCGTTCGGGCATCGCCAACGGATCGGGCCGGGTCGGCCGCAACTACATGGTGCACAACAGCACCTTCCTGGTGGCGGCCGACCCCGCCCGCCGCAACCAGGCGGTCTTCCAGAAGACCCTCGGCCTCAACGACTGGTACCTCGCCAAGGGGCGCCGCGCACCGCTGGGCAACGTCCAGATGCTGGGCAAGCTCCAGGAGCCCATGGTGCGCGCGGCCCGCCCGAACGTGCCCGCCTCGGTCCGGCGGTTCGTCACCCGCCGCAGCGTCGACCTCTACCTGACCAGCGAGGACCTGCCGACCCGGGACAACCGGGTCGCCCTGGACGCGGCCGGGCGGATCACCGTGCACTGGAAGCCCAACAACCTCCGCGCCCACGCCGAGCTGGTCCGGCGCACCACCCGCTCGCTGCGCGCGGCCGGCTACCCGCTGGTGATGACCCGGCGGATGGGCATCGAGACCAACTCCCACCAGTGCGGCACAGCCGTGATGGGCACCGACGGGGCCACCAGCGTGGTCGACCCGGCCGGACGCACCCACGAGCACGACAACCTCTTCGTGGCGGACTCCTCGGTGTTCTGCTCCTCGGCGGCGGTCAACCCGGCCCTGACCGTCGCCGCCAACGCCTTCCGGATCGCCGGGGGAGTGCTGGCCTGATCCGCCGACCGTCCTGATCCGAACGAGGGCCTAACCCTCCTGGCCCGCGGCCGAGTTCAGCAGGTCGCGGGCCAGCAGTGCGGCGCCCAGGCAGCCGGCTTCGTAGGCCAGCTCGGCCGGCCGGACCTCCGGCACCACCTGGAAGGCCAGCCGGGCCGCCAGCTGCTCCCGCAGCGGATCGAACAGCAGCCCGCCCGCGCCCGCCAGCCCGCCGCCCAGCACGATCGCGGACGGGTCGAACAGGGTGACGGCGACGGCCAGCGACTCGGCCAGCACCTCGACCACCTCGGACCACACCCGCACCGCGTCCGGGTCGCCCTCGCGCGCCAGCGCGGCCACCCCGGCGGCGTCGGCCGGGCCGTCGGCCCCGGCCAGGGCGCGGTAGTGCCGCAGCACCGCCGGTCCGCCCACGATGGTGGACACGCAGCCGCGCTGCCCGCAGCCGCACGGCTCGCCGCCCGGCCGCACCACCAGGTGGCCGAGCTCGCCGGCCTGCCAGTGCGCGCCGCCGAACGGCCGTCCGCCGATCATCACGGCGGCGCCGACGCCGGTGCCGATCGGCACGAAGAGGAACACCTCGTGCCCCCGCCCGGCCCCGAGCCGGGCCTCGGCGATCCCGCCGGCCCGCACGTCGTGCCCGAGCGCCACCGGCACCCCCGCGCGCTCGGCCACCAGCCGGCGCAGCGGCACGTCCCGCCAGCCGAAGGCGGCCGAGAAGACGGCGACGCCCGCCCGCTCGTCGACGATCCCGCAGCTGGCCACGCCGACCGCCCGGACCGGCGTGCCGCGCGCGGCGGCCGCGGCCTGGGACTCGGAGACGATGTCCAGCAGGCTCTCCACCACGGCCTCCGGCCCCCGTCGGGCGTCGGTGGGCCGGTGGGTGACGGCCAGGGCGGTGCCGTCCGGGCCGAACAGGGCGGCCTTGACGACGGTGCCGCCCAGGTCCAGGCCCAGGACGACACCGCCGTCCGCCGGAGTGGTGCGAGGACTCACTCGGCGAGCTGCTTGGTGCTGAACGGGATGACGACGCGGTGGTTGACCTCGTCGCCGTGGACCGGGTGGCCCTCGGGGGAGAGCATCGAGTAGGCGGTGACCTGCGCGCGGTAGATCCGGATCGGGGAGTCCCCGGCGAAGTCCCGCGGCGGGCGGAAGCGCCGGGCCCGCGTCGCCTCGTCCGGGTAGCGCCGCCGGTAGTACAGCTCGCAGCCCTCGGCCAGCGCCTCGCCCTCCAGCACCTCGGCCCGGGCCAGCGCGTAGAGCGCGTCGCCGCCCCCGCCGGCCGGGTTGGAGTCGTAGAGGACGAGCGAGACCACCGGGTTGGCGGCGATGTTCCGCGAGTGGAGGGTGTCCAGGCCCGACTGCCAGTAGAACCGGTCCTCGTCGTCCCAGGCGTGGGCCACGGGGGCCACCCACGGGACGGCCTGCGGGGACGCGGTGCCGAGGGTCAGGTAGCGGGTGGAGCGGAGAAGCTCGCGAGCGGAGGTGCAGAGTTCGTCGTCCGAGCTGGGCATGAGTGCCTCCGGTTCGGTGTCGGTTGCTCCCACCGGGCGTCCTGCGGCCGGGCGCCGGGACGCCGGTTCTTCGCGCCCCCAACTGTACCGACCTCGGGCGACGGTCAGTAGAGGGCCGCGCCCGGCGCGCCGCCGGGCAGCGCGGGGTCAGGGGGAGGGGGACGAACCGAGGACGGTCTGGAACACACCCCCCTGGGCGACGTTGACGACGCTGCTGCGGCTGACCCGGCTGAGGTGGCCGAGGACGCGGTGGTCGAGGACGGCGACGGACAGGTCCCGGGTGAGGGCGCCCGCGGTGGCGGGCGCGACGCGTTCCTGCACCAGCCAGCCGCGGTGCCGCGGGGAGCCCACGAGCGCGGCCCACTCCTCCGGGCCGTGCTCGCACCCGAGGTGCACGGTGTTGCCGAAGTAGCCGTAGGGGGCCTTGAGTACCAGCCGGGTGCGTTCGGCGACGGCCTGCCCGACGGTGATGCCGTCGCCCAGTTTGCGGCTCCAGGGCACGATGGCCGGCAGGACCGCCCGCAGGTCGGGCGGGAACAGCTCCTCGAAGCGGGGGTCGGACAGCACCGCCAGGCAGAGCTTGTTCTCCGCCACCCAGCGCTGGGCGAGGACGTTGGGGACGACCAGCCCGCCGTCGGTCACCGCCGCACAGAACCGGTCCCAGCCGTGGACGGGACGCGGGTCGGCCGGGATGTGCTTGAGGTGGCCCAGCCGCAGGCCGGTTCCGGGGGCGTAGTCGGACGGGTCCATCATGGCCGCCGTCCGGCCGCCGCGCCGGGCCTGTTCGGCGATCAGGTGGCGGTCGTGGTTCCGGCCCCCGGTGTGGAAGAGACCGAGCCGCCGGGTCTCCTCCTCGGCCAGGCCCCGCGCCCGGCCGTGCGCCACCAGCCAGGCCGCGAACCAGCCCTCCTCCTCGAAGCGGCCGGCCGGCACCCGCCACCGGTCGAGGAGGGCGCCGATCTCGGGGGTCCGGCGCCAGAACCGGGCCACCGCGCCCGCGCCGATCAGGTTTCCGGGGCTGCTGGCGTTGAACTCCAGGATCCGTGCGGTGCCCAGCCGGTCGCCGAACAGGTCGACCCGGCAGAGGTCCACGGTGAGGGACTCCGGGCGCGGGTGGCGCACGATCCAGCGGTGCAGGACCGGTGGGACGTCCAGGAAGTCCTGGAGGAGGGGGTGTCCGGGATAGGCCCGGACGATCCGCTCCAGGCCGTCCACGGCGGTGAGGACGCGCCGGTGCAGCAGCGGCTCGGCCGCCGGGTGGAGCACGCTGACGGCCGGCGGCACCGGGAAGGGCACGGGCGGCGGGGAGGAGACGTACACGCGCTCCGCCAGGACGCTTCGGCGGACCCGGTCGCGGGCCGCCAGCAGCGCGGCGTGCAGGGGGTGCGGGGGCACGCCGGGAAAGGCGGTCAGATCGCGGTCCGGGTCGATGAGCGGCAGGTCGTCCATGCTCCCCGCCTTCAGAGGTAGAGCGGGTGGAGGCGGCCGGTGCGCGCGACGTTGAGCCGCGCCTCGTGGCCGGTGCGGACGAAGGCGGAGACCAGCCGCCCGTTGACGGCGCCCACGGCCAGGTCGTGGTGGACAGGGGCTCCGTCGGGCCCGCCGCGCAGCCGGGGACTGGGGAGGTACTCCTGGACCAGCCAGCCCTCGGCCGCGGCCCGGCCGACCGCCTCGGCCCAGGCGGCCTCGCCGGTCTCCGGCCCGACCACCACGCCGCGGCCGTTGGCGTCCAACGGGCTCTTGAGGACGTACCGTCGGCGCTCACGGGTGATCCGGCGGACGGTCGGTCCCTCGCACAGGGCGAGGTTGCGCGACCACGGGACGGCCGGCTGGACGCGCCGGTGGTCGTCCGGGTCGAAGAGGTCGGCGAACCGGGGGTCGGAGAGCACGGCGAGGCAGAGCTTGTTGTCGCCGATCACCCGGGCGCGCAGGCCGTTCTGCACGAACAGGGCGCGCTCGCGCACGGCTCGGAGGTACGGGCCCAGGTCGCCGGCCAGCACCCCCAGGTCCCGCATGCCGATCTTGGCGTAGGCGTGCCGGACGGGCCGGCCGTCCAGGGCGGCGGCGCCGTCCGGGCCGGTGCGCAGCTCGCGCGGGTCGGCGTGCAGGACGCGGACGCCGAGGGCGCCGAGGCCGTCCTGGTAGGACCGGACGGCGTTGCGGTCGGCGCGGTGCGGGTACAGCAGTGCCACGTCGTCCGGCCGGTGGCCGGTCTCCCGCTCGGCGAGGTCGAGCAGCCAGCGGCCGGTCCACGCGGTGTCGTCGGCGGGCAGCGGCCGGGGCAGGCCGATCCCGTGCCGGGTGAGCAGCGGCCGCCAGGCGGTCCGGGCCCGGCCGACCACGGCCAGTCCGCCCGGGCCGTTGGCGTTGGTCTCCAACACGCCCCACCGGCCGTCGGGTTGGGGGAGCAGGTCGAGCCGCAGCAGGTGCACCCGGGTGTCGCGGGCGGCCGCCGCCTGCGCGCGCAGCGACTCCGGGAGGGTGAGCACCCGGTGCAGCCGCGGGTCGTGCGCCCAGGCGGCCACGACCGCCTCGATCATGCGGTGGTAGGCGGCGGTGAAGGCCGCCAACTCCTCGCTCAGGCCGGGTCGCAGGAGCAGCGGGAGCCCCAGCGGCCGGGCCTTGCGGACGGCCGGGTCGCCCACCGTGTGCGCCTCGGCCAGCGCCCGCCCCTCCGCCGTCGCGGCCACGGCCGCGACCTGCCGGGTGAACGCCTCGTCCAGTCCCGACCAGCCCTCGTCGTCGGCGCCGATGTCATCGGCCATGAGCAGCACCCCGCCCCTCAACTGGTGGAACGCCGGGACGGCGGACCGAGAGTAGTGGTACCGCTACTCGGCCCCAAGTAGGCATTGGTCCAGACCTATTGACGGGCCTTGCCGTCGCTCCTACGATCCGGACCGGCACATCCCCCACATGTCCCCACCCAGAGCCGGGCGTCGCGCCCCCACAGCGACGGTCATGTCCATGACGCCCGGCGGGAAGCGAGCACAGCATGTTCCGTCGGAGGTCGCGTACCCCACAGCCGCAGCGGGCGGTCGTGGAACGCGCGTCGCAGGTCCACCGGACCGGCGGCGCCCCCGGATCGACCCTCCTGCAGCGCTCCCTCGCCGGGGTGAGCGCCGCCGTCCTGATCGGCGCCGGCCTCGCCGTGGCCGGCACGGTCAGCGCCGGGGCCGCCACCCCCAACCTGGTGTCCAACCCCGGTTTCGAGAACGGGCTCTCCGACTGGACCTGTTCCGGCAGCTCCGGCGCGACCGTCAGCAGCCCGGTGCACGGCGGCACCTCGGCGCTCAAGGCCACGCCGGGCGGCCAGGACACCGCCCAGTGCACCCAGACCATCAGCGTGCAGCCCAACTCCCAGTACACGCTGAGCGCCTACGTCCAGGGCAGCTACATCTACCTGGGCGCCACCGGCACCGGCCTGAGCGGCACGACGTCCACCTGGACGGGCAGCAGCGCGTCGTACAGCCAGCTCAGCGTCAACTTCTCCACCGGGGCGAACACCACCTCGGTGACGGTCTTCCTGCACGGCTGGTACGGGCAGCCCGCGTTCTACGCGGACGACGTGGCGCTCTCCGGCCCCGGCGGCACCACCACGCCGCCGACCACCCCGCCGACCACCCCGCCGACGACGCCTCCCACGACGCCGCCGACCACCCCGCCGACCACCCCGCCCACCACGCCTCCCACGACGCCGCCGACCACTCCGCCGGGCTCGACCTGCCCGACGAAGCCCAAGCCCGCGGGCAAGGTCCTCCAGGGCTACTGGGAGAACTGGGACGGCGCCGCCAACGGCGTCCACCCGGGCATGGGCTGGACCCCCATCACGGACAGCCGGATGGCCGCGCACGGCTACAACGTCATCAACGCCGCCTTCCCGGTGATCCTCTCGGACGGCACCGTCCTCTGGGAGGACGGCATGGACGCCAACGTCAAGGTGTCGACCCCCGCCGAGATGTGCCAGGCCAAGGCCGCCGGCGCGACGATCCTGATGTCGATCGGCGGCGCCGCCGCGGGCATCGACCTGAGCTCCAGCACCGTCGCCGACAAGTTCGTGGCGACCGTCGTCCCGATCCTCAAGAAGTACAACTTCGACGGCATCGACATCGACATCGAGACCGGCCTGTCCAGCAGCGGCAGCATCAACACGCTGTCCGCCTCGCAGGCCAACCTGATCCGCATCATCGACGGCGTGCTCGCCCAGATGCCGGCGGGCTTCGGCCTCACCATGGCCCCCGAGACCGCGTACGTCACCGGCGGCAGCGTCACCTACGGCTCGATCTGGGGCTCCTACCTGCCGATCATCAAGAAGTACGTCGACAACGGCCGGCTGTGGTGGCTGAACATGCAGTACTACAACGGCAGCATGTACGGCTGCTCCGGCGACTCCTACCAGGCCGGCACCGTGCAGGGCTTCACCGCGCAGACCACCTGCCTGAACAACGGCCTGACCATCCAGGGCACCACCATCAAGGTGCCCTACGACCTGCAGGTGCCCGGCCTGCCGGCCCAGCCCGGTGCGGGTGGCGGCTACATGGCGCCGAGCCTGGTCAGCCAGTCGTGGAACGCCTTCAGCGGTTCGCTGAAGGGCCTGATGACCTGGTCGATCAACTGGGACGGCTCGAAGGGCTGGTCCTTCGGCGACAACGTCAAGGCCCTCCAGCGCCGCTGACGACCCGCTGAGGTCCTCGATCGCTCCCCGGCCGGGGAGGGGGCACGCCCGCCCCCTCCCCGGCCGGTTCCCGTGTCGGCCGCCCTCGCCCTCGGCCTGCTCGCCGGGCTCGCCCGACCGGGTGGCAGGGCCGCCCGAACGGCGGCGGCGCGGAGGCCGGGCGGAACGCGATCCCTACGATCCGCTCATGACACAGCACGCACTGTCACTCCTGGCCGACGGTCTGAAGATCGACTGGGCCAGGATGCCGACCTACAACACGATCATGTCGGTGGCCGCCGGCGCCGGACTGCTCCTCGTGGTCGCGCTCGGCCGCAGGTTCCTCACCCCCGGGCCGATCGCGACCCTCGACGGCTGGGCGCTGGCCTTCAGCGCCCTCGGCTTCACCCTCGTCGTCACCGGCCTGCACATGACCCTGACGTGGCCGCTCGCGGGGCAGGGCTTCCCCTTCGACAACATCATCTTCGGCGAACCCGCCCTCGCCTTCGGCGTCTTCCTGCTCTCCGCCGCCTTCTACCTCTGGAAGCGCGGCGCCGAACTGCTCGGCGAGGAGCGGGTGGCCCGCACGGCCCGGATCGCCGGGCCCATCTCGCTGTTCGTCTTCGGCATGGGCCTCGCCTGCTTCGGCATCGCCGCCGCCGGCTGGAAGTACACGCTCTTCGCGGCCCCGCCGGAGGAGCCCATCTCGGGCGAGTTCTCGGACTGGCCATGGCTGGAGGCGAGCTTCATGTCGGGGCTGTACGTGCTGGTCGGCATCGGCGCGCTGCTGTTCCCGTTCGCGCTGCGCCGCCCCGCCGCGTGGCCCGTCCCGGTGGTCGGCGTCGCCTGGGGGCTGTCCGGGCTCGCCTTCCTCGTCTTCGGCGGGCTCAACTACTTCACGCACATCGGCCTGATCGTCAACACCATGTGATCCGCCCGTCAGGAGCCCGCGACTCCTGACGGGGGGACAGGCCCCCGGCCCGCTCCGGCGGCTCGTGCGGCGGCGGGGGCTTGGGGGCCGGTTCCCTGAACCTCTACAGTCCTGTAGATTTCGTCTGGTGGCGGAGGGTGGTGCGGGCCCGACCGAGCCACCCTGGGGTGCTCGATCGCGGGCCGCCCCGCCCGTGGATCCGGTCGCCCGGATCCCGGCCGCCGGCCGTACCGGCAGAGACGACAGAGACGACAGGAGTCACAGTGAGCTCGCGCGTGATGGCGAAGGTCGCCCCCGCCCTCCTCCTGGTCGGGCTGGTGCTGGGCACGCCCGGTGTCGCCCAGGCCGTGCCCGCCGCCGCCCGGGCCGCCGCGGCGGTCGAGGCCGCCGCCCCGGCCGCGGCGCCCGTGGACGCCGTGCGGCCGGCCGAGGACCGCGCCGCCCGTCCCGGTATCCCCGCCGGCTCGCTGGCGTCCGGTGAGAAGAAGGAGAAGAAGGGCGGCTTCTTCAAGAAGCTCGGCATCGCCGCCCTGGTCATCGTCCTGCTGATCGTGCTGTTCTTCATCGGGCTCGTCGTGGCGATCGTGTTCGCCGTCCGCCGGATATTCCGCCGCCGCCGCGAGGCGTGACCCGGCCTCCGGGCGGGGCGGGGTCCGCCCCCGCCCCGCCCGGATTGCGCAGGGCCTGCGGTCAGGCCTCCTTGATGTCCGAGATGAGTTTGGTGCTCAGGTCGCTCTGGACCGCCAGCCGGGTGTGGCGCGCGTCCGGGCCGGTGCCCCAGGTGAGGGTGACCGTGGTGAACAGGTGGCCGGCGCCGGAGTCGTGGTAGCCCACCGCCCAGGCCGTGGGCACGTTCTGGGCGCGCAGGACGCCGTCCGCGTGGTTGGCCTCCTCCCAGGCGGCCAGCCGCCGGCGGAGGTCCTCGGTGAGGTAGTGGGCGCGGAGCTGCTCGCCCAGGTCGTCGGTGCCGTCGGAGACGGCGTCGATGTAGCCGCCGTAGAAGTCGGCCACCCGGTCGACGGCGGAGTCCGGGCTCCCGCCGCGTACCGGGTCGGACGCTGCGGTCTGTCTGTCGGTCATGGATCGTTCTCCGAATCGGCGTGGTCCGATGCCCGCCCCGGATCGCGCACGGGCGGGACCTCCGAGACCTGCCCCGGTCGCCCGCGGGTGACGCGCCGCGCCGCCGCGGCTCACCCGATCGAGCGAGCGCTGTCTCCGGTGGCCGCGCCGCTCCGGGTGTCGGCGCCGACCGGGGCCGGTCGGCTGGCGGGGGTGCTGGGATCCGGCGTGGCTCGTCGGTCCGGAGGGGCGCCGCTCCTATCGTCCGTGTGCGGACAGTGAGCTCCGGGGCGGCGGCGTGATCGACGGGGATACCGGGTCCGGCCGCCCCGCGCTCCCGGTCCGGTCCCGGCCCCGCCCACCCCAGGAGGACCGCGTGTCCCAGCATCCCCATGACCTCGCCCCCGACGCCGCCGCGGCGATGCGGCGGCTGTGGCCCGAGTACCGGCTCACCAGGGACGAGGGAACCACCGAACTCGCCGCCTGGTTCCTCGGCCCGCTGGGCGAGAACGGTCCGGTGCTCAAGGAGCTGGTCCAGGCCGCCCTGGACTCCCACCTCGCCGACCGGCGGGAGGTCTACCCGAACGACCCCCCGTACGTCACGGACGACATGAAGAGCTCCGGCGCCTACCTCGACGCGGTCAAGCGGACGAGGGCGCACCTGGACGACCTGCTCGACCGGCTGCGCGGCTCCGTCCCCCAGTTCAGCTACCGCCACCAGGGGCACATGCTCTGGGACATGACGCTGCCCGGCATCGCCGGCTACTTCGCGGCGATGCTGTACAACCAGAACAACGTGGCCGCCGAGGCCTCCCCGGTGACCACCCTGCTGGAGAAGGCGGTGGGGGAGAGCCTGTGCGAGCTGGCCGGCTACGACCCTGAGACCTCCTGGGGGCACGTCGCCTGCGACGGGAGCATCGCCAACCTCGAAGCGATGTGGTCGGCGCGGAACCTGAAGTACTACCCGGTCGCCCTGGCCCGGGCCGTCGCGAACGACAGCGGGCTCGCCGTGGCCAGGGACGTCACCGTCGTCGACGGCGCGCACCGGCGCCACCGGCTCCTCGACCTCGACGACTGGGCGCTGATCAACCTCCCCGTGGACACCGTGCTGAAGGTCCCCCGCGATCTGGGGGCCGTCCTGGAGGAGCACGGCCTCGGGCTGGACGCGCTCGAATCGATCAACGAGTACACGATCCAGCAGCTCGGCTTCGAGGCCTTCCGGCAGCAGCTGGACGAGACCGTCCTGGCACCGGTGGCGCTCGCCCCGGCCACCATGCACTACTCCTGGCCGAAGGCCGCCTCGATCCTCGGCCTCGGCCAGCAGAGCCTCCTCACCGTCGAGGTGGACCGCGACGCCCGGGCCAGGCTCGACCACCGCAAGGAGATCCTGGACCGGTGCAAGCGCGAGCGGCGGCCGGTCATCATGGACATCGCCGTGCTCGGCAGCACGGAGCTGAGCTCCGTCGACCCGCTGAAGGACATGCTGGCCCTGCGGAACGCGTACGCCGAGCAGGGCGGCTTCTTCTACCCCGTGCACGTCGACGCCGCCTGGGGCGGCTACTTCGCGGCGCTGCTCAGGAAGCGCGGGGGCCCGGACCCGGAGGACCGCGTCCTGCGGGCGACCACCACCCCCGAGCTGATGATGAGCGCGTACGTCAACGAGCAGTACGGCGCGCTGCCGCACGCCGACTCCATGACCATCGACCCGCACAAGGCCGGATTCATCCCGTACCCGGCCGGCGGCCTCTGTTACCGCAACAAGAACCAGCGCGAGATGGTCACCTTCACGCCCCGGTACCTCGTCCACGCCAAGGACGACCCGAGCACCGGCCTCTACAGCGCGGAGGGGTCCAAGCCCGGCGCGTCGGCGGCGGGCGTCTACCTGAGCCACAAGGTCATCACCCCCGACCAGGACGGCTACGGCCGGATCCTCGGGCAGTGCCTGTTCAACAGCAAGCGGCTCTACGCCGGGATCACCACGCTGAACCTCACCAGCGAGCCGACGGGCGGTCCGGGGACCTACCGGGTGACACCCGTCCAGTGGCTCCCCGCCGAGCGCGAGCACGGGGACGTGCGGACGCAGCTGGAGAAGATCCACGACCTGGTCGTCACCCGGACCAACGCCGAACTGGTCGCCGACGCGGAGGCGATGGAGCTGTTCACCGAACTCGGCGCCGACCAGGTCATCATCGGGTACGCCTTCAACCCCTACCTCGGAGGCGGGCTCAACACCGACATCACGGTGGCGAACACCCTCAACGAGGCCGTCTACGCCAAGCTCAAGGTCGACTTCGAGAAGGCCGGCGCCAAGAACGGCTCGACGAAGAAGGCGCCCCCGCTGATCCTGATGCAGTCGAGCTTCGTCGAGGAGACCTACGGGCACGCGTTCATGGCCGAGTTCGGCCGGCGGATGGGCCTGGACGTGTCCGCCGCCCGGCTTCCGCACATCAGCTTCATGATCTCCACCACCATGGACCCGTGGATGAGCGACACCGCCAGGGGCGACTTCACTCCGGAGATCGTCGAGCAGCTGGACGCCACCGTGCGCGAGACGATCGCCGAACTGCCGGGCCGCCTCACCGAGGGGGCGGCCCCGTGACGGGCGGCGGCCCGGCCCGGCTGCGGCGGGGCGTCCCCGACGGTGGTGTTCTCCCCTTCGACGACCAGCGGCTGTACGCCTGACCCCCCTCACCTCACGGAACGGAGCATGCCCATGCGTCTTCGCTCGATGCTCACCGTCTCCCTCGCCTGCGCCCTGCCGTTCACCGGCATCGCGGTCGCCGGAGACGCCGCCGCCCGGCCGGCCGGTACCGGAGCCGTCCGATCCGACGAATGCCCGGGCGGTCCGGTGGACCCACCCCACCCGGAGCTGTACTACTGCGGGCAGGCCCGCCTCGGTCCTGCCGCCCTGCCGAACACGGAGCCGGTCGCCACCATGCTGAGGGGCTATCAGCGCTTCGGCGGGCTCAGCGCCACGCACTTCGTGCAGCTGTACGCCAACACGGACCCGCAGCAGAGCGGCAGGTGGATCTACCCTCCGGACCGGGGCTTCCAAAGGATCAACGACGTGGTCGACAAGACGCGGTGGACGGTGCCGCAGGGCACCAAGCTGGACCGCTTCGGCGCGCTCCACGGCGGCTACTTCTCCGATCCCGGTACACCGTTCAACCAGCGCTCGGTCACGCCGGATTCGCTCAACCCCGACCCGGACCGCGGCAAGGCCTACTTCTGCCTGTCCGTGCTGAAGCCCTTCGACGTCTGGCGCGGACACACCGCGGCCTTCTACGGGATGCCCGGTGGCGGAGTGCAGGAGTGGCTGGACCGGGACCTCAAGCCCGCGGAGCTCGGCGACAAGGACTACAAGATCGACGTCCTCGTCAATGAGAAGTACCTCGCCGTCATCGGCGACGACGAGTGCGCGGTGACACCCACCGGAGCCTGACGGTCGATCGCGTCGGCGGCGCGGACGGCACAGCACCCTCATGCTGTGCCGTCCGCGCCGCGGCGACGTCGGGCCGGGGGCGGTCAGCCGAGCTGGTTCTTGTGGATCCGGCCGCCCTTCATGACGAGGGCGAGGTTCTTCTCCGGATCGGCGAGCAGGCCCAGGTCCTGGAGCGGGTCGCCGTTGACGAGCAGCAGGTCGGCCCAGGCGCCGGGCTCGATCACGCCGAGCCGCGCCGCCTTGTACGGGTCGCGCTCGCCGGAGAGGCGGAACAGTTCGGCGTTGCCCCAGGTCGCCATCCGCAGGGCCTCCGCCGGGCTGAACCCGAAGTGGCTGTTGAGGCGGACGAGCATCTCGATCTGCCGGTGGGTCTCACCGCCGGAGAACACCAGGTCGGTCCCGAAGGCGAGCTTCACTCCGTAGGCACGGGCCCACCGGTAGGTCTGCTTGACGCCCTCGCACACCCGGTGCCACTTCTCCCGGCTCTCCGCGGTGGCGTGGTGGCTGTCCGATTCGAGCCACGGTTGGGTGCTCAGCCACACCCCTCTCCTCGCGAGCAGCGCGATGGTCTCCTCGTTCGCGAGGTGGCCGTGCTCGATCGAGAGGATCCCCGCGTCGACCGCGCGGCGGACGGCGTCGGACCCGTAGACGTGCGCGGCCGCGTAGGTGCCCCAGTCGGCGGCCGCCTCCACCGCGGCCCGCAGCTCGTCGAGCGTGAACTGCCGGGTGTCCAGCGGGTCGTAGGCGGAGGCCACCCCGCCGCCGGCCAGCACCTTGATCTGACTCGCGCCCTTCTTGAGCTGCTCGCGCGCCGCCGCGAGGACCTCGGCCCGCCCGTCGGCGACGCGGAAGTACCCCATCGCCTCGCCCCGCGACCGCGGCCCCCCGAAGGCGGTCGCGGGGTCGTACACCCCGGAGAAGTCGCCGTGTCCGGAGGTCTGGGAGATCATCGCCCCGCTGGGGTAGATCCGGGGCCCCGGGAAGCGGCCGGCGTCGATGGCCTGCCGCAGCGCGCCGGTGTCCCCGCCCACGTCGCGGACGGTCGTGAAGCCGCGCAGGAGCGTCCGCCCGGCCTCGGCCAGCGCGTTGTAGTAGGGCAGGCCGGTGGCGCCGTGGAAGAGCTCCTCCTCCGTGCTCCCGGCCAGGAACAGGTGGGTGTGGGCGTCGCTGAGCCCGGGGATCAGGACCCGGCCGTCGCCGTCGACGACCTTGGTCTCCGGGGCGGGGGAGTCCTCGGCGGCGGCGATCCTGCCGTCCGCCACGTACACCGAACGCGGGTCGCCGACCAGGCCGTTCCGGCTGTCGAAGACCCGTACATCGGTGATCAGGACCGGCTGCGGAGGCTGTGGGGAACTCATGGCTTCCCTCCTGTGCGTATACGCATCGACCACTGGGCACGATAGGGCGGTGCGGGTCGCGACGCAGGGCGTTGGGGCCTGTCGTGCGAACGGCGGTACCGAACGGGCCAGTTTCCGTCGCCACCGCGGGCGGAAGTGCCGTTCGTGTGCGCGGCGGACACCCGGAGCGGCGTCGACCGCGACGAGCGCGGGGCCGGGCGCCTTCCCGTCCGGTCGGCCTGCGGGCCGGAGGTCCAGGACGAGCGGGGCGAGGCTCATGCGTGTGTTCTCCTCGGTGCGGCCGGTGCGGCCGGTGCGGCCGGTGTGCGGCCGGTGTGCGGGCGCGTCATGCGCGGCCGGGGGACGGTGCCGGGGCGGGCAGTGGCGTCCGGTCGTGGCGGGGAAGCAGGAGCGGGCTGGCCAGGATGAGCAGTCCCGCCACCGCGATCGCGGTCCGCGGGCCGGTGGCGTCGGCGAGCAGCCCGCCGAGCGCGGTGAGCGCGGCGATGGCGGCCTGCTGGCCGATCGACCAGGCCGACAGCGTGCGGGCGACGAGTTCCTCGGGCGTGCGTTCTAGCCGGTAGGCGGCGAGCACCGGGTTGAACAGGCTCATGTTGACGATGATCGCCAGCTCGACGGCGATCACGGTGAGGAGGCCGACCGCGCCCGGGCGGACGAGGACCAGGCCGATCAGCCACACCGCGCGCAGCGTGCCGACGGTCCGGAACACCCGGTGGCGGCCGTGGCGGGCCACCACCCTGCGGGCCAGCCGGGAGCCGATCAGCCCACCGAGGCAGGGGACGGCGAAGGCGAGGCCGTACTGCCACGGCGCGAACCCGAGCCGGCCGAGCAGCAGCACGGCCAGCAGCGGCTCGGTGGCCATGATCAGGCCGGACACCAGCACGCTGTTGAGGTACAGCGCCCGCAGCCCGGGGTCGCCCAGGAGGTGCCGCCAGCCGTCGAGCAGGGCGCCCGCCCGGGCCCGGCCGCCGTCGGCCGGGCGCGGCGCCTCCTCCCGGCCCCCGATCGCGCCGATGCCCAGCGCGGACAGCAGATAGCTGCCCGCGTCGGCCAGCACGGTGGTGACCGGCCCGAACAGGCCGATCGCCGCTCCGCCCAGCGGCGGCCCGACGGCGATCGCGCTCCAGTTCGTCGACTCGAACCGCGCGTTGGCCACCAGCAGGTCCTCCGGCCGGACGAGGGCCTTGAGCTGGGCGCCGCTCGCCGCGTTGAACGCGATCCTGGCGGCGGCGACCACGGCGGAGACGGCCAACAGCTGCGCGAACCCGAGCCGGCCCAGGGCGTAGGCGACCGGGATCGACGCCATGGCGGCGCACCGGACCAGGTCCATCGCGATCATGACCGGCCGCTTGCGCCGGAACTCCACCCACGGCGCGAGCGGCACCGCGATCAGCGCGCCGACCGCCGGACCCGCCGCGGACAGCGCGGACACCTCGGCGGGACCGGCGTGCACCACCAGGACGGCGATCAGCGGTAACGCCCCGAACCCCAGCCCGGACCCGTAGGCGCTCGCCGCGTAGGCCGCCCACAGCCAGCCGAACCGCCGGCCCAGCGCTCTCCTGCCCGTCATGCCTCGTACCTCCCCGCACAAACGGCTGTTGACCGGTGAGAGCCAACCGGACCGGAGAAGGCGTGGTCAAACAACCGGACCGCCGGATCTCCACAACCACTGGTTGTTCACTAGGGTGGGTCGGCATGGACCTCGAAGCCGTACGCACCTTCGCCGCCGTCGCCGAGGCGGGCCAGTTCCAGAAGGCCGCCGCCGACCTGTCGATCACCCAGCAGGCCGTCTCCAAGCGCATCGCCGCACTGGAGCGCGACCTCGGTGTGCGGCTGTTCGACCGCACACCCCGCGGCGCCGAGCCCACCATCGACGGGCAGGCGTTCCTGCCGCACGCGCGCGAGCTGCTGCGCGTCGCCGAGCGCGCGGTCGCGTCCGTGCACGCCGGCCGGCGGCCGCTGCGGGTCGACGTGATCAGCTCGCGCGGCGCCGGCTCGGGCCTGCTGCGCGACTTCCACCGGGCCCACCCCGGGACCGAGCTGGACGTGCTGATGCTGCTGGAGATCGACGCCGCCGTGGCCGCCATCCGGTCCGGGGCGATCGACGCCTCCTTCCGGGCCGTCGCCATGCCCGGCCGGCGCCTGCCCGAGGACATCGAGGCCGTCCGGGTGGTCGACGAGCCGCTCCAGCTCCTCACCGGCCCCGGCCACGCGCTGGCGGGCGCCCGGTCGGTGACCCTCGCCCAGCTCGCGGGGCACCGGATCTGGATGCCGGGTCTGCTGCCCGGCAGCGAGTGGGCGGCCTACTACGACGACCTGGTCGCCGAGTTCGGGCTCACCATCGAGGCGACCGGGCCCAACTTCGGCTCCGACGCGCTGCTCGACACCGTCGCCGACACCCCGGCCCTGGCCACCTTCATGGGCGGGCTCACCCGCCTCGTCTGGCCGGCCGGCCACGGGCTGCGCCTCATCCCGGTCACCGACCCCGTGCCCGTCTACCCGCACGCCCTCCTGTGGCACCGCGACAACCCCCACCCGGCCCTGGCCGCCCTGCGCGCCCACCTCGCCGCGGCGGCACCCGCCCCCGACGCCCCCGGCACCTGGCGTCCGGCCTGGGTGGTCGAGCGCTGAGCGGACCGCCGGTCCGCCGGTCCGCCGACCGCCGGGGCTCACTGGCGGCGTATTCTCCGGCCGGTTTCCACCCGTACGGTTGACCGTCGGCCGCCTCCGGCGCTTGGCTCTCCCCGGGCCCGCCGGCACGGGCAGCAGCGGCGGGCAGCACCGACCACCAGGGGAACCGACCGGGGAGGACGCATCACCATGGAACCGACGAACCGAACGGCCCGCACCCGCCGTCTGGCCCGCGCCGCCTGCGGGCTCGCGGTGGCCGCGGCCGTCACCGCCACCGCCGCACCCGCCCAGGCCGCCCCGGCCTGGGGTCCCATCGTCCAGGTCGACCTCGGCCCGGACGGCGCCCGGGCCGACCAGCAGTCGGCGAGCCTGGGCATCAGCGAGAACGGCCGCTACGCGCTGTTCGGCTCGTCCGCGACGAACCTGCTGGCGGGGACCGAGGCCCCCGCCTACGGCCTGTACGTGCGCGACCTGCGCACCGGCCGCACCGAGCTCGTCAGCCGCGCCGAGGACGGCGCCCCGGTGGCCAACACCGGTGAGACGGCGGGGATCAGCGGGGACGGCCGCTACATCGCGTTCTCCGGCGAGGCGAACGGGGTGTTCAACGTCTACGTCCGCGACCGCGTCAGGGGCCGCACCCAGCTCCTCACCGCCGGCACCGCCTCCGGTCCCGGCGAGGGCGACCACGGCGCCTACCAGCCGGCCATCAGCGCCGACGGCCGCCGCGTCGCCTTCATGTCGGCCCGCGCCGACGTCGTGCCGGGCGCCCCCGTCACCCCGGACACCCGGAACGTCTACGTCACGGACCGCGTCACCGGTGCCACCCGGCTGGTCAGCGCCGGAGCCGACGGGCAGGCCGCCGACGGCCCGTCCGAGAACCCGGTGATCAGCGCGGACGGCCGGACGGTCGGCTACAACTCCAAGGCGACGAACCTCCTCCCGCCCGCGGACGGGGGCACCGCCGACCTGCTCCGGCGGCGCTACACCACGCTCTACGCCACCGACCTGCGCCGCGGCACCACCGTCGTGGCGAGCGTCGCACGCGACGGAACGCCCGCAGTCGGCTCGGCGGACCGGGTGTTCACCCTCAGCCCGGACGGCCGCTACGCCGCCTACGCGCTCGGCGCGGCTCCGCTGCCGGGCGGCAAGTCCCGGACCGAGCTCTTCCTCCACGACCTGCGGACGGGACGGGTGACGGCCGTTCGGACGTCCGCCAACCCGGACGCGATCTGCTGGGCGGACCCGTCGGCGGCGATCACCGCCGACGACCGGTGGATCTACTTCTCCGGCGGCTGCTCCGACACGATCATCCGGGCGAGCCAGGCACGCTACGACCTCTACCGCCAGAACCTCGACACCGGCCGCACCGAGCCCGTCAGCACGACCCCCGACGGCACCCCGCAGGACGGCGCCGCGGTGACCCCGTACGTCACCGCCAACGGCCGCACGGTGCTCTTCGCCGACAGCAGCACCAACCTCCTCCCCGGAGACCCCGGCGCCTACGAGTGGCACATCTACCTCCGCTCGCTGACCCGCGGCTGACGGACCACCGGCGGGCCCGACCCGGCGTCGGGCCCGCCGCCCGCCCGGCGGCTACCCCGCCTGCCGGGCGGCGGCGCGGCCCGCCTGGCGGCCGCTGAACAGGCAGCCCCCGAGGAAGGTGCCTTCGAGGGCGTTGTAGCCGTGGAGGCCGCCTCCGCCGAAACCCGCGACCTCCCCGGCGGCGTAGAGGCCCTCGACGGGGCGGCCGTCGGGGCCGAGGGCGCGGGAGTCGAGGTCGGTCTGGATGCCGCCGAGCGTCTTGCGGGTGAGGGTGTGGAGCTTCACCCCGATGAGGGGCCCGTTGGCGGGGTCGAGGACGCGGTGCGGCGCGGCGGCGCGCCCGAGGCGGTCGCCGAGATAGCGGCGGGCGTTGCGGATGCCCTGGATCTGGGCGTCCTTGCTGTAGGGGTTGGCGATCTGCAGGTCGCGGGCCTCGACCTGGGCCCGGATGCGGGCCGGGTCGAGCAGGGGTTCGGCGGTCAGCCGGTTCATCCCGTCGACCAGCTCGTCCAGGGTGCGGGCGACGACGAAGTCCTCGCCGTGGCGCTTGAACGCCTCGACCGGGGCGGGCGCGCCCTTGCCGAGCAGGCGGGTGCGCAGGAAGGCGGCGCGGTCCTTGCCGGTGATGTCGGGGTTCTGCTCGGAGCCGGAGAGGGCGAACTCCTTCTCGATGATCTTCTGGGTGAGGATGAACCAGGAGTGGTCGTGGGCGGCGATGTCCTCGGTGGTGCGCAGGTGGCGCAGGGTGGCGAGGGTGTCGTAGCCGGGCAGGCAGGGCGCGGGCAGGCGGCGGCCGAGGGCGTCGAACCACAGGGGGGAGGGGCCGGGCAGGACGCGGATGCCGTGGCCGGGCCAGATCGGGTCCCAGTTGTGCAGGCCCTCGGTGTAGTGCCACATCCGGTCGCTGTTGACCAGGCGCGCCCCGGCCTCGGCGCTGATGCCGAGCATCCGGCCGTCGACGTAGGCGGGGACGCCGGTGACCATGTGCGCGGGCGGGGTGCCGAGCCGGGCGGGCCAGTGGCGTCGGACGAGGTCGTGGTTGGCGCCGATGCCGCCGGTGGTGAGGACGACGGCCTGCGCGGTGAGCTCGAACCCGCCGGTGACCTCGCGGCTGGTGGCGACTCCGCGCGGGGAGTCGTCCGCCGCGAGCAGTGCGCCGCGGACGCCCTGGACGGTGCCGTCGGTGACCACGAGTTCGTCCACCCGGTGGCGGTGGTGGAAGGTCAGCAGCCCGGCGGCGGCGGCCTGCCGGGCGCGGCGGACGAAGGGGGCCACCACGCCGGGGCCGGTGCCCCAGGCGACGTGGAAGCGGGGCACCGAGTTGCCGTGGCCGTCGGCGCGCAGTCCGCCGCGCTCGGCCCAGCCCACCGTGGGCAGGAGGGAGACGCCGTGTCCGGCCAGCCAGCCGCGCTTCTCGCCGGCGGCGAAGTCGACGTAGGCCTCGGCCCAGCGCACCGCCCAGGCGTCCTCGTCGTCGAGCCGGTCGAACCGCGCGCTGCCGCGCCAGTCGTTCCAGGCCAGGTCGACGGAGTCCTTGACGCCCAGGCGGCGCTGCTCGGGCGAGTCGACGAGGAAGAGACCGCCGAACGACCAGAACGCCTGTCCGCCGAGGTCGGCGGGACCCTCCTGGTCGACGAGGGCCACGCGGCGGCCGCGGGCGGTCAGCTCGTGTGCGGCGACGAGGCCGGCGAGGCCGGCCCCCACGACGATGACGTCGGTGTCCATGGGCGGTGTTCCTTGTGTCGGGGGTGAGGGGGAGTCACGGCCGGTCCCCGTCGTCCGGGCCGTCCACCGGCGGGCGCGGGCCGCCGGGGTGAGGGAGCGGCCTGCCGGGACCCGGCCGTGACGGCCGCGCAGGGGTGTCCCGCTCCTCGGCCCGGCTGGTGAGCTATGTACGTTAGAACATAAGTGCCGAGGGCGATAGACCCAGGCCGACACGAGAGGGACCCGCGCATGACCGACCCCACCGCGCCCGCCCGCTGCTGCATGCCGTCCGGGGGCGGCGCACCCGCACCCGCCCTGCTCCCGGTGCCCGCGCCCTCGCCGCACCGCCCCGGCGACGAGGGGATGGCGCTGCTGCCCGGGGGCGAGTTCCTGATGGGCACCGAGGACGCCGAGGGGTTCCCCGGCGACGGGGAGGGCCCGGTGCGGCCGGTGCGGCTGAGCCCGTTCCGGATCGACACCCGCGCGGTCACCAACGAGCGGTTCGCCGCGTTCGCCGCCGACACCGGGTACCGCACCGACGCGGAGCGCATCGGCTGGTCCTACGTCTTCGCGTCCTTCCTGCCCGCCGCGCTGCGCCGCGGTGCCCCGCGCCCCGAGCGCACCCCCTGGTGGTGCGGGGTGGAGGGGGCCGCGTGGAACCGGCCCGAGGGGCCGGGCAGCGGGCTCGGGGAGCGGGGCGACCACCCGGTGGTGCACGTGTCCTGGAACGACGCGGCGGCGTACGCGGCCTGGGCCGGCAAGCGGCTGCCCACCGAGGCGGAGTGGGAGTACGCGGCGCGCGGCGGCCTGGAGCAGGCGCGCTACCCGTGGGGCGACGAGCTGGACCCGGCGGGGGAGTACCGGTGCAACATCTGGCGCGGCACCTTCCCGGCCCGCAACACCGCCGCCGACGGCTTCCGCGGCACCGCCCCCGTCGACGCCTTCGAGCCCAACGGCTTCGGGCTGTACAACGTGTCGGGCAACGTCTGGGAGTGGTGCGCCGACTGGTGGGCCACCGACCACCCGGCCGACCGTCCGGCGGTCGACCCCGCCGGCCCCGCGGGCGGCACCGACAAGGTCATCCGGGGCGGCTCCCACATGTGCCACCGCTCCTACTGCAACCGCTACCGGGTGGCCGCCCGCACCGCCAACAGCCCGGACAGCTCCAGCGGGCACGCGGGCTTCCGCTGCGCGGCGGACGCGTGAGAAGTCCGGACCGGACCTTGACATCCGCCGAACCGCGGGTGAATCTTTCCGCCATAAGTTCCTCAGAACATAGGTGCCGCCCATGCAGCTCGACTATGTGATCCTCGGGGGGTTGGCACTGCGCCGCCTGTCCGGCTACGACCTGCGCCGGTGGATGGAGGGGCCGGGCCGCTACCTCGGGTACGGCGTCCAACTCCCGCACATCTACCGCCGCCTGGCCAAGCTCGTGGAGCGCGGCTGGGTGGACTTCGAGGTCGATCCGCGCGAGGGCCGGCCGGACGCCAAGGTGTACCGGCTGACGGAGGACGGCCGCACGGCGCTCCTGGAGTGGGCGAAGTCCCCCTTCGTCCCCTCGTCGCGCGCCAGGGACCCCGACTTCACCCTGCGCTTCGTCTTCGCCGGGCAGCTCGACCCGGCGATCGCCCTGGACATCGTCACCACCGAACTGGAGCTCCGGCTCCAGCAGCACGCGGAGCCGGGCGCCCTGCCGTTCCCCGACGCGTACGACCCGCAGATCCCCGAACTCGACGCCGCCTGGGCCGGCGAGGTCCACACCATGGCCCACGAGTACGGCTACGCCTACGGAGCCTCGTACATCGCCTGGCTCCAGCTCACCAAGGCCCGCCTGGAGGCGCGGCTCGGCCGCTGAACCGCGGCCCGCCGCCCCCCCCCGCGGCCTACCCCCACCCCCCTCGCAGTGACCGGTCCGCCCGGCGTCCCCCCGCCGGGCCGGACCGGCGTGCGCCCCTGCCCGGCTCCCCCCTCGGAGTTCCCCCGTGCGCATCATCTACGTCGACGTGGACACCCTCCGCGCCGACCACACCACTCCCTACGGCTACCACCGCCCCACCACCCCCCACCTCCAGGCCCTCGCCGAGAAGTCGGTCACCTTCGACCGCTACTACTGCTCCGACTCGCCCTGCCTGCCGTCCCGAACCGCGCTGACGAGCGGTCAGTTCGGCATCACCAACGGCGTGATCGGCCACTTCGGACCGGCCGCGCAGTTCCGGCTGGACTCCGGCCACGGCCCCGAGCCCGACCGCCCGCTGCTCGGCCAGGTCCTCGGCTTCGCCGGCCACCGCACCGCCGCCGTCTCGGTGTTCGCCGAACGCCACCGCGCCTACTTCTTCCACGCCAACTTCCGGGAGTCGATCCGCGCCACCGCCCGTCTCGGCGACGAGGAGGCCCAGGACGTCAACCGCGCCGCCACCGACTGGATCCGCCGGCACGCGGCGGACGAGAACTGGTACCTGCACCTCACCTACTGGGACCCGCACACCAACTACACCCAGCCCGCCGAGTGGACCGAGCGGATGGCCGCCTCGGGCCCCGTGCAGGAGTGGCCCGACGAGGAGACCATCGCCGCCCACGCCGAGGTCTACGGCCCGCGCAGCGCCCTCGACCTGCACTACGCGCTCACCGGCGACGGCACCTCCCCGGTCCCGCACAACATGCCCGACGCCATCCGCTCCCGCGCCGACTTCGAGCACCTGATCAACGGCTACGACGGCGCGGTCCACTACTGGGACCACCACTTCGGCCACCTCATGGCCACGCTGGAGGAGTTGGGCATAGCCGACGAGACCGCCGTGATCGTCAGCGCCGACCACGGCGAGTCCTTCGGCGAGCAGGGCTCCTACGCGGAGCACGGCCTGGCCAACGAACCGACCCACCGGCTGCCGCTGGTCGTGTACTGGCCCGGCGTCACCGACCGGCTGCCCGCCGAGGCGCGGCGCAATGACGCGCTGCTCTACAACATCGACCTCGCGCCCACCCTCTGCGAGCTCCTCGGCCTGCCGGCGCCGGCCGGCTGGCAGGGCACCTCCTTCGCCCCCGCGGTGCGCGGCGGGGCCATCGAGTCCCGCCCGTACCTGGTCCTCGGCCACGGCGCCCACACCTACCAGCGCGCGGTGCGCACCCGCGACCACCTCTACATCCGCACCTACCACCCCGGGGCCTTCCGGGCCGAGTGGGAGCAGCTCTTCCACGTCACCGAGGACCCGCACCTGACCCGGGACCTGCTCGCCGACGAGCCCGAACTCGCCGCCGTCATGCGCTCCCACCTCGCCGAGTGGTGGAACGAGTACGCCGGCCGACCCGGCTGCCTGCCCGACCCGATGCAGGCGACCCTCCAGACGGGGCCGACGTACTACAGCGACCCCGTGCGGTACGCCCGGCACCTGCGCGACACCGGCCGCGAGCACCTCGCCGAGGACCTCGAAGCCCGCCTCGCCTCCCTGAACGTGCCGGTGTCCTGGCACGCCCCCGACCGCCCGCGCACCGCCGAACTCGCGGCGCGCTGGGCGGCCCTGCTGCAGACCCGTGACGAACGCTCCGTCCGGTCCGACTGACCCGCGGCACACGAAGGGAGTCCACGATGCCCACCGATGCACCGCCGCCGCCCACCGCGGCGACCACCCCGCCCTCCGCTTCCGCGGGAAAGGGCGCACCGGGCCGCTGGCGCCAACTGGGCCTGCTCAGCGCCGCCATGGCCACCGACAACGGCGAGCAGGGCGCCGTCTCGGTGCTGTTCCCCGCGATGCGTTCCGCCCTGAACCTGCCGCTGTCGGCCCTCAGTCTCCTCGTTGCTCTGGGCAAGATCATCGGGGTGGTCTTCGGGCCGTTCTGGGTGAGCCTCGCGCAGCGCTTCCCGCGCAAGTACATCCTCGCCGTCAGCTCCGGCCTGTGGGGCGGGTGGACCATAGCCACCGGATTCGCCCAGAACTACCTGCAGCTCGTGGTGCTCTTCGGGATCGCCGCCGCCGGCGTCGCCGGCAGCGGCCCCCTGATCAACGGCATCCTCGCCGACCTCTTCGACGACCGGTCCCGCGGCCGGGCCGCCGGCGTCCTCTTCGGATCCGTCGCCCTGGTCACCGCCCTCCTGGGCCCGCTGCTCGGGCAGCTGTCCCGGGTCGACGGCGGATGGCGCTACGGGTTCTTCGTCGTCGGCGCCCTGCAGGTGCTGGCGGGCTTCGCCGTCCTGCTGTTCTTCCAGGACCCCGGCGTCGGCGGGGCCGAGCCCCAGCTCGCCGCGCTGAAGGCCGGATCCGGCACGCCGCGCGGCCGCGCCTTCGACCGGGCGAACCTGCGCCGGCTGGCCGGCATCCGCAGCTTCCCGCTGATGTGCCTGCAACGCGTGCTCAGCGCCCAGTTCGTGATGGTCGCCTTCGGCGTGGTGTTCCTGGTCGACGTCCGCGGGTTCAGCAACGCCCAGGCCTCGCTGGTGATCTTCCCCTCCGCGCTGTCGTACCTGATCGGCACCCTCGGCGGCGGGCTGGCCGCGGACCGCGTGCAGCGCCGCTTCCCCGGCTCGGGCCGGATCGCCGTCCTGCAGATCGCGCTCCTCGGGTACGGGGTGGTCGCCTTCGTCGCCACCCAGATCGCCTGGACCCACCTCGGGATCTACGCCGTCCTCCTCTCGGTGCTGGGCCTCCTCCAGGGCCTCCAGCCGTCGGTCAACCGGCCGGTCGTCATGGCCATCACGCCGCCGGAGCTGCGCGGTGCGGCCTTCGCCGTCTTCCTCGGCCTGGAGGGGATCGGCTGGGCCGTGATCACCCTGCTGGTCGGCTTCCTCGGGGACGCCATCGGGCTGCAGGGCACCTTCCTGTGGATGGTGGTCGTGGTCGTCCTCGCGAACGGACTCCTCACCACGCCGCTGTACCGGACCTACGCCCGGGACGTCGCCGCCGTCCAGGCCGGCCTGGACCGTCGCGCCGCCGAGGGCCGACCGCTTCCGAACGCAACGCAGAACTAGGAAACGCACATGACCCACCGTCCCAACTTCGTCATCCTCATGCCCGACCAGCTGCGGGCCGACGCCGTCGGAGCCTTCGGCAACCCGCACGTGCGCACGCCGCACCTGGACGCCCTCGCGGCCCGGGGCACCACCTTCAACCAGGCGTACGTCCAGCACCCCGTCTGCTCCCCGAGCCGGGCGTCCATCCTCACCGGCTGGTACCCGCACACGGCCGGGCACCGGACCCTGACCCACCTGCTCAAGGAGCACGAGCCGAACCTGCTCCGCATACTCAAGGACGCCGGCTACCACGTCGCCTGGGCGGGCGCCCGCGGCGACACCTTCGCCCCGGGCGTCACCGAGGCGAGCGTCCACGAGTACGGCTTCTCGACCATGCCCACGATCGGCTACGGAGGGGAGTACCCCGACGGCGTCTGGTCCCGCCTGTTCTACCGGGGGCCGGTCCCCGACGACGGGCGGATCGACCCCGACGAGGCCGCGGTCCGCTCCGCCGAGCGCTGGCTGGCGAACCCGCCCGAGCAGCCCTGGGTGCTGTTCGTCCCGCTGGTGGCGCCGCACTGCCCGTTCCAGGTCGAGGAGCCCTGGTTCTCCCAGGTCGACCGGGACGCCGTCCCCGACCCCGCCGCCCCGGGCGACCCGTCGGGCGAGCCGCGGTACATGGCGGCCGTCCGCGAACGCTACGGCCTCGGCGAGGTCACCCCGGAGCAGTGGCGCGAGGTGATCGCCACCTACTACGGGATGATCGCCCGCCTCGACGACCAGCTCGGGAGGGTGATGGGCGCGGTCGAGGACGCCGGCGCGGCGGACGACACCGTGACCCTGTTCTTCGCCGACCACGGCGAATACCTCGGCGACTACGGGCTGATCGAGAAGTGGCCGTCGGCGATGCACGACTGCATCACCCGCGACCCCCTGATCATCAGCGGCCCCGGCTTCGGCGGGGGACGGGCCAGCGACGCCATGGTCGAGATGATCGACGTCCTGCCCACCGTGCTGGAGCTGGCCGGCGTCGAGGCGCCGCACCGCCACTTCGGCCGCAGCCTGGTGCCGCTGCTGCGCGACCCGGCCGCCCCGCACCGCGAGTACGCCTTCACCGAGGGCGGCTTCACGGTCGAGGAGGAGCCGCAGATGGAACGCCCGGGCTTCCCGTACGACCGCAAGGGCGCCCTCCAGCACGAGGACCCCGCCCTGGTGGGCAAGGCCGTCGCCGTCCGGGACCGGGAGTGGACGTACGTCTGGCGGCTCTACGAGTCGCCGGAGCTGTACCACCGGGCGGGCGACCCGCGGGAGCGGGTCAACCTGGCGGGCCGGGCGGAGCACGCCGGGGTCGAGCAGCGCATGCGGGAGGCCCTGCTGCGGTGGCTGGTCGAGACCGCCGACGTCATCCCGGCCGAGGCGGACCCCCGGCTCCCGCAGGTCGCGCTCCCCGGGCCCGGGGCCGACGCGCGGTAGCCGGCAGGCCCTTCGCCGGTCCCGGCGCGGAGCGATCGGCTCCCGATCGCTCCGCGCACCCCTCCGCCCGCCCCCGCAGGGAGCCCGCCATGCCCATCGTGTCCCGCACCGACCGCACCCCGCCGTGGTACGAGGAGGGCGAGGAGCCGGACTACCGCTTCTCGCTGGCCAACGAACGGACGTTCCTCGCCTGGTTCAGGACCGGACTCGCCCTGATCGCGGCCGCCCTCGCGGTGGCCCAGTTCGTCCCCCCGCACGCGCGGGGAACGGCGGGCACGGTGCTCGGGGCCGTCCTGGCGGTGGTGGGCTCCCTGCTGTGCGGCACGGCCTACTTCCGCTGGCGCGCCGTCCAGCGGGCCATGCGCCACCGGCGGCCGCTGCCGGTGCCCCGGCTGCTGCCGGTGCTGGCCGCGGGCGCGGCGGTGGCCGGCCTCGGCCTGCTCCCGCTGATCACGAGGACACCGTGAAGCCGCGGCAGGAGGCCGGGCGGGCGGCGGACCCCGGCCTGCAGCCCGAACGCACCGCGCTCGCCCGCCGCCGTACCGCCCTCTCGGCGCTGGTCACGGCCGTCCTCGCGCTGCGCTGCGCACTCACCCACCGGAGCCCGGCCGACACGGCCGCGGGGCTCCTGCTCGTCGCGGTGGCCGCGCTGTGCGTCGCCCCGGGGCTCGGCACCCGCGCCGGGCGGGCGGCGACGGCCGTCTGCGCGGGCGCCGCCGGCCTCCTGATCGCCGTGCAGGGCGCGGTGCGGGCCTGACCGCCGGCCGGTCAGACCGCGTGCAGGCCGTGCGCGGTGAACACCGCGCGGGCCGCGGCGGTCTGCTCGGCGGTCGGGGCCGGGGTGTCGGCGAGCGGGAAGTCGAGGCCGAGGGCGCGCCACTTGGCGGCGCCGAGCTTGTGGAAGGGCAGCACGTCGACCCGGCTGACGTTGCCGAGCGAGGCGGCGAAGGAGGCGACCCCCTCGACGTTCTCGGCGGGGTCGGTGAGGCCGGGGACGAGCACGAAGCGCACCCAGACCTCGGTGCCGAGCCCGGCCAGGCGGCGGGCGAAGTCCAGGGTGGGGGAGAGCCGGCGGCCGGTCACCTGGCGGTAGAGGGCGCGGTCCCAGGACTTGATGTCCAGCAGGACCAGGTCGGTGTCGGCGAGCAGGGCGTCGTCGGCGCGGGCGCCGAGGTAGCCGGAGGTGTCCAGGGCGGTGTGCAGGCCGAGTTCGTGCTTGAAGCGGTGCAGGAGTTCGCCGGTGAGCGCGGGCTGGAGGAGCGGCTCGCCGCCGCTGACGGTCGCGCCGCCGCCGGAGACGCCGATGAAGGCGGCGTACTTGGCGGCCTCCCGCACGATCTCGTCGGCGGTGACCGGGCGGCCGTCGCTCAGGTAGCGGGTGTCGGGGTTGTGGCAGTACTGGCAGCGCAGCGGGCAGCCGGCCAGGAAGGCCACGAAGCGGGTGCCCGGGCCGTCGACGCCGGTGGACAGGTCCCAGGAGTGCAGCATGCCGGTCGCGGGGGCGGCGGGGGCGGGGGCGCCGTCGGTCATCGCGGTTCTTCCTCTCCAGCGGTACGGGGCGCCGCCGGTGCCCGGGGTTCCGGGGCACCGGCGGCGCGGGGGCGGGTGGCGGCGGGCTACAGCGCGTCGTGGAAGGTGCGGTTGATCACGTCGAGCTGCTGCTCGCGGGTGAGCCGGACGAAGTTGACCGCGTAGCCGCTGACCCGGATGGTCAGCTGCGGGTAGTTCTCCGGGTGGGCCATGGCGTCCACCAGGGTGTCCCGGTTCAGGACGTTGACGTTCATGTGGAAGCCGCCGACGGCGGTGTAGCCGTCCAGCACCCCGACCAGGTTGGCGACCCGCTCCTCCGGCGTGCGGCCGAGCGCGTCCGGGGCGACGGTGTGGGTGAGCGAGATGCCGTCCTCGGCCTCCGCGTAGGGGAGCTTGGCGACCGACAGGGCGCTGGCGACGTAGCCGTGGCGGTCGCGGCCGTTCATCGGGTTGGCGCCGGGCGAGAACGGCTCGCCCGCCCGGCGGCCGTCCGGGGTGTTGCCGGTCTTCTTGCCGTACACCACGTTGGAGGTGATGGTGAGGACGGACTGGGTGTGCTCGGCGCCCCGGTAGGTGGGGTGCTTGCGCACCTTGCGCATGAACTCCTCGACCAAGTGGACGGCGATGGCGTCCGCGCGGTCGTCGTTGTTGCCGTACGCCGGGTACTCGCCCTCGATCCGGTAGTCGGTGACCAGCCCCGTGCCGTCCCGCACCGGGGTCACCTTCGCGTACTTGATCGCGGACAGCGAGTCCGCCGCCACCGCGAGGCCGGCGATGCCGCAGGCCATGGTGCGGCGCACGTCCCGGTCGTGCAGCGCCATCTCCAGGCGCTCGTAGGCGTACTTGTCGTGCATGTAGTGGATGACGTTGAGCGCGTGCACGTACGTCCCGGCGAGCCACTCCATCTGCTCGTCGAAGCGCGCCATCACCTCGTCGTGGTCGAGCACCTCCGAGGTGATCGCCGCGGTGGCGGGGCCGACCTGCTCGCCCGACTTCTCGTCCCGGCCGCCGTTGACGGCGTAGAGCAGCGTCTTGGCGAGGTTGACCCGGGCGCCGAAGAACTGCATCTGCTTGCCGACCGCCATCGCCGAGACGCAGCAGGCGATCGCGGTGTCGTCGCCGAAGCGCGGGCGCATCAGCTCGTCCGACTCGTACTGCACCGAGGAGGTGTCGATCGACACCCGGGCGCAGAACTCCTTGAAGCCCTGCGGCAGCCGGGGCGACCAGAGGACGGTCAGGTTGGGCTCGGGCGCCGGGCCGAGGTTGTACAGGGTCTGCAGGTACCGGAAGGAGGTCCGGGTGACCAGGGTGCGGCCGTCCGCGCCCATGCCGCCGATCGACTCGGTGACCCAGGTCGGGTCGCCGGAGAACAGCTCGTCGTACTCCGGGGTGCGCAGGAAGCGGACGATCCGCAGCTTGATGACGAAGTCGTCGATCAGCTCCTGGGCCTGCTCCTCGGTCAGCAGCCCGGCGGCGAGGTCGCGCCGCAGGTAGACGTCGAGGAAGGTCGAGGTGCGGCCGAGCGACATGGCCGCGCCGTTCTGCTCCTTCACCGCCGCCAGGTAGGCGAAGTACAGCCACTGGACGGCCTCCCGGCCGGTCGTGGCCGGCCCGGAGACGTCGTACCCGTAGGCCGAGGCCATCTCCTTGAGCTCGCCCAGCGCGCGGATCTGCTCGGCGAGCTCCTCGCGCAGGCGGATCGTGTCCTCCAGCCGCGCCGGGTCGGTGGGGGCGGCGTCCAGCTCCGCCTTCTCGGCGAGCTTCGCCGCCACCAGCCGGTCCACGCCGTAGAGGGCGACCCGGCGGTAGTCGCCGATGATCCGGCCGCGGCCGTAGGCGTCGGGCAGGCCGGTGACGACGCCGGCCTTGCGGGCGGCCCGGATCTCGGGGGTGTAGGCGTCGAACACCCCGGCGTTGTGGGTCTTGCGGTACTCGGTGAAGACCTTCTCCAGGCCCGGGTCGACCGGGTAGCCGTAGGTCTTCAGCGCGCCCGCGACCATCCGCCAGCCGCCGTTGGGCATGATCGCGCGCTTGAGCGGGGCGTCGGTCTGCAGGCCGACGATCAGCTCCCGCTCGCGGTCGATCCAGCCGGGGGCGTGCGCGGTGATGGTGGAGGGGACGTCGTACGCGACGTCGTGGACGCCCTTGGCGCGCTCCTCGGGGAAGCGCTCGGTGATCCGCCGCCAGACCGCGAGGGTCCGCTCGGTGGGACCGGCCAGGAAGCCGGCGTCGCCCTCGTACGGGGTGTAGTTGCGCTGGACGAAGTCGCGCACGTCGACCGCGTCCTGCCAGGGGCCGCCCGCGAAGCCGTCCCAGGCTCCGGCCGGGGCGGTGGCGGTCCGCGGCTGCGTCTGTGCCTGCGTCTGTGTCTGCTGCGAGGTGGTCATCTCGGGGTGTCCCTTCTCAGGCCCAGGGCTTCTCAGGCCTGGTCGCCGTAGTAGGCCTGGCGCATCAGCCGCTGCATGTCGGCGAGCAGCGGCATCCGGGGGTTGGCGGGGGCGCACTGGTCCTCGTAGGCGTTCATCGCCTGCTGCGGCAGCGCCGCCAGGAAGGCCTCCTCGTCGACCCCGGCGTCCTTGAAGGAGCGCGGGATGCCGACCCGGTCGCGCAGTTCCTCGACCGCCGCCGCGAGCGACTCGACGCCCTGCTCCGGGGTGGCGGCCGGCAGGCCGAGCGTCCGGGCGATCGCCTGGTAGCGCTCCGGGGCCACGTAGCTCTGGTACTTGGGCCAGCCGGTGACCTTCGCCGGGGCCGAGCCGTTCCAGCGGATCACGTGCGGCAGCAGCAGCGCGTTGGTCCGCCCGTGGGCGACGTGGAAGGTGGCGCCCAGGGTGTGCGCCATGGCGTGCACGGCGCCCAGGAAGGCCGAGCCGAAGGCCATGCCGGCGATCGTCCCCGCGTTGTGCATCCGCTCCCGGGCCTCCGGGTCGTCCGGCCCGGCGGTCACCGCCCGCTCCAGGTTCTCGAAGACCAGCCGGATGCCCTGCAGCGCCAGGCCGTCGGTGAAGTCGTTGGCGTAGACCGAGACGTAGGTCTCGATGCAGTGGGTGAGGGCGTCGAAGCCGGTGTCGGCGGTGACGTGCGCGGGCAGTCGGGTGGTGAGCGCCGGGTCGACGATCGCCACGCTCGGGGTGAGCGCGTAGTCGGCGAGCGGGTACTTCTGGCCGGTGGCGGTGTCGGTGATCACCGCGAACGGGGTGACCTCGCTGCCGGTGCCCGAGGTGGTCGGGATGCACACCAGCTTGGCCTTCTCACCCAGGTCGGGGAAGGTGAAGGCGCGCTTGCGGATGTCGAAGAACTTCTCCTTGAGGTCCGCGAACTCCACCTCCGGGTGCTCGTACATCAGCCACATCACCTTGGCCGCGTCCATCGGCGAGCCGCCGCCGAGCGCGATGACGGTGTCCGGCTCGAACTCCCGCATCAGCTCCGCGCCCCGGCGCACCGTGTCGATGCTCGGGTTGGGCTCGACGTAGTCGACGACCCGGACCTCGACCGGCTCCCGGCGCCGGTCCAGCACGCCCCGGATCCGCTCCAGGTGGCCGATCGCCACCATGGTGTGGTCGGTGACCACCACGACGCGGTGCGCGTTCGGCATGCTCGCCAGGTACTTGACGGAGTTGCGCTCGAAGAAGATCTTCGGCGGGACCTTGAACCACTGCATGTTGGTGTTGCGCCGCCCGATCCGCTTGATGTTCACCAGGTTCAGCGCCGACACGTTGCCCGCCACCGAGTTGTGCCCGTAGCTGCCGCAGCCCAGGGTCAGCGAGGGCGTGAAGGCGTTGTAGACGTCGCCGATGCCGCCCTGCGAGCTGGGCGCGTTCCAGATGATCCGGCAGGCCTTGACCGCGTGCCCGAACTCCTCGGTGAACGCCGCGTCCTCGGTGTGCACCGCCGCCGAGTGCCCGAGCCCGTCGAACTCCACCATCGTGGCGGCCAGTTCGACGCCCTCCCGGCGGGATCCCGCGGTCAGCACCGCGAGCACGGGGCAGAGCTTCTCCCGGGTGAGCGGCTCGGCCGGGCCGACCCGCTCGCAGTCGGCCAGGATCACCGAGGTGTCGGCCGGCACCTCGAAGCCGGCCGCCGCGGCGATCTCGGCGGCGGTGCGGCCCACCACCTCGGCGTTCAGCTTCGCACCCGCGCAGGAGACGCCGTCCCCCACACCGAACAGGTGCCGCTCCAGCAGCGCCTTCTCCTCGGCGCTCGCGTGGTGCGCCTTCAGCTTGCGGAACTCCGCGAGCGCGGCGTCGCGGATCTCCGCGTCCAGGATGACGGCCTGCTCGGAGGCGCAGATCATGCCGTTGTCGAAGGTCTTCGACAGCACGATGTCGTTCACCGCCCGGCGCAGGTCCGCGCTGCGCTCGACGTACGCCGGCACGTTGCCCGCGCCGACGCCCAGGGCCGGCTTGCCGCAGCTGTAGGCCGCCCGCACCATGCCGTTGCCGCCGGTGGCGAGGACGGTCGCCACGCCCGGGTGGCGCATCAGCGCCTCGGTGGCCGCCATCGACGGCTCCTCGATCCACTGCACGCAGTGCTCCGGCGCCCCGGCCGCCACCGCGGCGTCGCGCACGATCCGGGCCGCTTCGGCCGAGCAGCGCTGCGCGGCCGGGTGGAAGGCGAAGACGATCGGGTTGCGGGTCTTGAGCGCGAGGAGCGCCTTGAAGATCGTGGTGGAGGTGGGGTTGGTCACCGGCGTGATGCCCGCGACCACGCCGACCGGTTCGGCGATCTCCACGATGCCGTCGATCTCGTCCCGGCGCACCACCCCGACGGTCTTCGTCCGGGCCATCACATGGGTGACGTTCTCGCAGGCGAAGACGTTCTTGACGGCCTTGTCCTCGAACAGGCCCCGCCCGGTCTCCTCCACCGCCAGGACGGCGAGGCCGGTGTGCTGGGCCAGTGCGGCCAGCGAGGCCTTCCTGACGATGTGGTCGATCTGCTCCTGGGTGAAGGAGGCGTACGCCTCCAGGGCGGTGAGGGCGGCGGCGACCAGCCCGTCGACGCTGACGGGTGGGGTGGGGAGAACGCTCGTGGGCGACGGCTGCGCGTCGCGCTGCGGGCGGGTCGTCATGCTGGACTGCCTTTCCGGTCATCGTCCGACATCGGGCGCCGTGGGCGCCTTCGATTCCAGGTTCCTTGCTCGGGGGCCGGCGGGGATCCGCCCAACGGGACCCTGTCCGCGGTCCGAAGGTCCCTGCCGCGGCGGGTGGTTGGTCCCGTGCGGCCGGCTCAGTGGTGCGGTACGACCGCGACCGGGGCGTGCGCGTGGTGCAGCACCGACTGCACCACCGGTCCGAGGTGCGGTCCGGTCAGCGGGACCCTGGCGGTGCGCCGGCCGAGGACCACCAGCGAGGCGCCGCGGGAGGCCTCCACCAGCGCCCGGCTCGCGCTCCAGGGGCACACCTCGACCTCCACCCGGACCTGCGGGAACTTGTCCTGCCAGCGGGCCAGCGCGTCCTGCAGCCGCACCTGCTCGGCGGCGGCCAGCGACTCCCTGATCTCCGCCTGCTCGACCGGCGCCTGCGTGGTGTAGACGTCGTGCGAGGTGGGCCGGCTCTCCAGCGCCCGCAGCCGGGCACCGAGGTCGGCCGCCCGCTCGAAGGCGAACTCCAGCACGGCGTCGCACGGCCGGTCGCCCTCCACGCCCACCACGACGTCGCCCGGCGCGGCGTCGGCCGGTGCGCCATCGGCCGACGTGGCATCGGCCGACGTGGCAGCGGCCGGCGCGTCCGTCCGGCCGGACTCCGCGCGGACCAGGACGACGGGGGCGAGGGAGCGGGCGGCGGTCCGCAGCCCGACCGAGCCGACCAGCAGTCCGGTGAACCCGCCGAGCCCGCGCGAGCCCAGGACCAGCAGCTCCGCCCGCCCGCTCGCGGCGGCCAGGGTGTAGGCCGGGTGCCCGGGCTGGACCTCGCAGGTGACGTCCAGTCCGGGCCAGGCCGCGGCGATCCCGTCGCAGATCTCGGCCACCCGCCCGGGCAGCTCGGCGCCGCCGCCGAGCTCGCGCTCCAGGGCGTCGGCCTCCGTCCCCGCCACATGGATCATCCGCAGGGCGAGCCCGCGCCGGTGCGCCTCGCGCGCGGCCCACTCGGCCGCCGCCGCGCTCTGCACCGAACCGTCGATCCCCACCGTCACGTGCTGCGTCATCTCCGCGACCTCCCCGCTCCAAGGCGGCCCGCGTCACCGGTTGTGAGCGATCCCGTCCGGCCTCCAGCCTCCCGCTCCGGCGGCGGCCCGCCCCAGGGACCGAGCAGCCCCATCCGGCCGCCGAAGGTCCCAGGGCGGGTGCGTCCTTCGGGCCGCGCCGCGGGCGCCCGCCGAGGCGGCGAGCGGCCGGGACGGGCCACCCGGGACCCTCGGGCGGTCCGCACCGGGACCGGTGGCGGCCGGGAGAGGGTCCTCCGGCCCTGCCTCCCCGGCGCCCGCCCCGGGAGGATCGGTGCCGTGAACACGGCGACGCGGTCGGCGTGTTCACGTCCCGGCTCCTTCCGGAAAGGACGTTCCGATGACCCAGCTCCAGAGCCCGCCCACCGTCGGGATCACCGTGGCCACCCGCGGTCCGGTCTCGCTGGCCGCGCCCGACTACGCCCGGGCGAAGGTGGAGGCCGTGCTCCGCCGGATCCACGAGCCGGTCCTCGCGGTGCGGGTGAAGCTGACCCAGGAGCCGCACCACTCGGTGGTCCGCCCCTCCGTCGCCCAGGCCGTCGTGGACCTGAACGGCCGTCCGGTCCGGGCCCAGGTCGCGGCCGCCACCATGCAGGAGGCCGTCGACCGGCTCCAGGACCGCCTGGGCGCCAAGCTCGCCAAGGTGGGCCGCCGCCACCACACCGGCGCCTGGGTCGGCCGCGGCGGCGAGGAGCACAGCCCGCAGCACGTCGAGCGGGCGGCGGAGGAGCGGCGGATCGTCCGGCACAAGACCTACGGCCTGGCCCGGCAGAGCGCCTGGGCCGCCGTACTCGACCTGGAGGCGATGGACTACGCGTTCCACCTGTTCACCGACGCCGGGAGCGGGGCCGACAGCGTGGTCTACCACGACGCCCGCACCGGCAGCCACCGGCTCGCCTCGGCCGGCGCGGCCGCCGAGCCCGTCCCCGGACTGACGGTGAGCCCGGCCGCCGTACCGGAGCTGACGACGGACGGGGCGGCGGAGCGCCTCGACCTGTCGGGCCTGCCGTTCGTCTTCTTCACCGACGCGGCCACCGGACGCGGAAACGTCCTCTACCACCGCTACGACGGCCACTACGGGCTCATCACGCCCGCCCGCGACTGAGCGGTCCCGACGTTCCACGCGTCCACGGCCCGGCCCCGCGCACCCGCGGGGCCGGGCCGTGGACGCGCCGGGCCATAGCCGCTGCTTATGGCTCCATTGGCCATGATCCTCTACCGGCGCCCGCGGGGTGCGGCCTACGGTGGGGGCTGCCCCGGCGGCGACCCCGTCCCCGCCGGTCGGCAGCCCCACCGTCGCACCCGAAAGCAGAACCGCCCCCGTGACCAGCACCGGCCCGGCCGCCCCCGTCGGCATACCCACCCGCTCCGAGGCGCAGCGCCGCATCCTCACCGTGCTGGTCACCAGCCAGATCCTCAGCGGCGCCGGCCTGGCCGCCGGCATCACCGTCGGCGCCCTGCTCGCCCAGGACATGCTCGGCTCCACCGACCTCGCCGGGCTGCCCAGCGCGCTGTTCACCGCCGGATCGGCCCTCGCCGCCGTCGCGGTCGGCCGCGTCTCCCAGGCCAGGGGCCGCCGGCCGGGCCTGGCCGCGGGCTACCTGGCCGGCGCCGTCGGCAGCGCCGGCGTCATCGCCGCCGCCGCGCTCGACAGCCCCGTCCTGCTGTTCATCGCCCTGTTCGTCTACGGCGCCGGCACGGCCACCAACCTCCAGGCCCGCTACGCCGGCGCCGACCTCGCCGCACCCGCCCACCGCGCCCGCGCCGTCTCCACCGTGCTGGTCGCCACCACCCTCGGCGGCGTCGTCGGCCCCAACCTCGCCGCCCCCACCGGAACCCTCGCCGGCCACCTCGGCCTGCCCGCCCTCGCCGGACCGTTCCTCCTCGCCGGCGCCGCGTACGCCCTGGCCGCCGCCGTCCTCGCCGGCCGACTGCGCCCCGACCCGCTGCTGCTCGCCCGCGAGCTGCAGCGCGCGGAGGGCGCGGCAGCCCCCGGGGCGGCGGCCGCCGCCGGACCGGACCGGCTGCGCCGTCCGACGCTCCTGCTGGGCGCGGTGACGATGATCCTCACCCAGCTCGTGATGGTCGCGATCATGACGATGACGCCCGTCCACATGCACGACCACGGCCACGGGACCGCCGCCTCCGGCCTCGTCATCGCCATCCACGTCGGCGCCATGTACCTCCCCTCCCCGCTGACCGGCTGGCTCGTCGACCGGCACGGCCCGACCGCCGTCGCCGCCGCCTCCGGCCTCACCCTGCTGGCCGCCGGGCTCGTCGCCGCCGCGGCACCCGCCGACTCCGTCGGCCTCCTCGCGCTCGCGCTCGCCCTGCTCGGCCTCGGCTGGAACCTCGGCCTGGTCTCCGGCACCGCGATGATCACCGACGCCGCGCCGCTCGCCACCCGCGCCAGGACGCAGGGCACGGTCGACGTCGCCATCGCCGTCGCGGGCGCGACCGGCGGCCTGGCCTCCGGCCTGGTCGTCTCCGCCGGCGGCTACGCCGTCCTCTCGCTGGCCGGGGGCCTGCTCGCCCTCGCCGTCCTGCCCGCCGTCGCCGCCACCGCGAAGAGTCGCTGACGACGGGGCCTGTCGTCGAGGCTGTCGCAGGCCCGTGACAGAGTGGGGCGATGCTGCCTCCTGCCGGGGCCGTCGACGCGGTGGTGTCGGCGCCCGATTCCTTCGACGTCCCCGTCTTCGTGCGCCGCAGCGCGCCGTTGGATCCGGCCGAGCGCCCGAAGCCGGTCACGGTGGCGCAGGTGAAGGAGCCGTGGCCGTCGCCGGGAGCCGTTCCGCCGGACGGCGCCTACCTGGTGACCACGACCTGGCGCGACCTGCTGGACGCGGCGACGACCGTCGGCCGGGACATCGCGCCGTGGCTGGTGGCGGTGCCCCGCCTGGCGCGCCGGGAGATCATGGCGCGGCGCCACCCGCTGGGGGCCTATCTGGTCCGGCAGGCGGCGGCGAGCCACCCGACCCTCGGCACCGGCATGGAGGTCGTGCCCAGCGTGGTCTACACGCACGGCACCGAGGCCTCGATGCGGACGGCCTTCGGGTACCACGTCGGCATGACGATGGCGGAGTGGGCCTGCCGGAGCCTGATGGGACTCGGTCCCACGACGCACGCGGAGAGCGCCGTCCCGCCGGGGGCCGTGCAGAAGTGGAAGAAGACCAAGAGCCTGCCCGACCTGTTCGGTACGCACCCCTCGTCCGCCGAGCTGTGGCTGGTGGAGGCGAAGGGCGGCAGGTGGCTCCCCGACAGGAGCCGGCAGAGGGGCGCTCGCCAGCTGGACGTCGGCGCCCTGATGACCGAGCCCTACCGGAAGGTCCTCTGCGGCACGAGCCTGGAGAAGCGCCTCTTCATGATGATCGACGTCGAGGACGAGCCGTCCTCCCCCGACGGCCCGTCCGCCGGCGCGGCGTCGGAGGACCTCGGCGAGGACCTGGCGCAGGACGACGACGAGGCGCTCCTCGCCCTCGCCCAGGCGAGGATGCTGACCTACCTCGCCCTGGTGTCGATGCCCCGGAGCGGCCTGCGGGCGGTGGCGGTCGGACGTCCGCAGGCCGGCGCCGCGCGGCGGCGGAGCGGACTGGTCACCCTGCTGGAGGGCGACGAGGGGACGGCGGCCCTGCGGCGGGACCTGGGCGTCGGGGCCACGGTGGACGCGATCGGGCGGCGCCAGGGGGTGGACATGCTGGTGGGCCGGCTGCCCGGCACCGATCTGATGCTCGGCATGTCCCGCCGGCTCTTCGGCGCCTGCCGGGAACTCGCCGGGGAGGACCGGCGGCTGGCCGCCGCCGTCGACGACGTGCTGCCGACCGTTCGAGGGGTGTCCGGGTGGGGCACGGAGGCGGGCAGCGAGCGCCGGACCCGCGAACGGGCGGAGGCCCTCCAGGAGGGCCGGGACCGCGAACGGGGAATCCGCCGCGGCGCGGTCCGGCGCGGGTTCTCCCGGGGCCGCGCGGAGTCCTGGGCGCAGCTCGCGGACGTGTCCCCCCGGGTGGTGGTGCCCGCGGAGGAGGGTTTCCTGGAGGCGGCGACGCGCGACACCTATCTCGCGGTGGAGGAGCACGCGCTCGATCTTGACCCGATCTGACGGCGCCTCGGCCGTCCCGGGCAATTTCCGCCCGGTTCTGCGGCCGGTCGCGCGCGGGCGGGCCCGGGGATGTGGCAGGTAGGAGGGCGGCGGTCCCGCGCCCGTGCCCGTCGCGGGCGGGGTGGCCGACCGCCCCGCCCTGCGACCGAACGGAGCCCCGCCATGCGCCGACGCCGCGGCGTCCTGCTGACCGCCGCCCTCCTGGCCCAGCTCGCCGCCGGGCCGTCCCACGCGGTGACGTCCGTCCCGCCGGCGTGGGATCCGGTCGACCAGTGCGGGGTGGTGCGCAGCGGTGACACCCCGCTCGGGGGCGCCGAGGTGACGCTCTACCGGGCGGGGGACGGCCAGGGCGGCGCGCCGCAGGTGCTGGCCCGCGCCCGCAGCGGGGCGGACGGGCGGTTCAGCCTCGGCTACCGCCGTCCGGACGACCCGCGCGCCGTGCTCTACGTGCTCGCCGACCTGCCCCGGTCCGGGGAGCGGGGGGTCCAGGACGGGCCGGTGGTGCTCGCGGCGGTGCTCAGCGGGGCCGAAGCCCCGCCCGAACTCGTCGTCAACGAGCGCACCACCGTCGCCGTCGCCTACGCGCTGGCCCGCTTCACCGGCCCGGCCGGCATCTCCGGCACCGGGCCCGGGCTGCGCAACGCGGCCGCCGTCGCGCACAACCTCGCCGACACCGGCACGGGCGGCATCGCCGCGACGCTCGCCGCCCCGCCCAACGGTGACCGCACCTCCACCCTGGCCGCGTTCAACACCCTCGCCGACCTGCTCGCCGCCTGCGTCACCGGCGGCGCCTGCGACCAGCTGTTCGACCTGGCCCGCCGCCCCGGCCGGGAACGGCCCCGCGACACCCTGCGGGCCGCCGTGGACATCGCCCACGACCCCGGCCACAACGCCGCCGCCCTCTACGACCTGGCCGCCACCACCCCGAGCTACCTCCCCGCGCTGCCCGCCGCCCCGGAGGCCTGGACCGTCGCCCTGCGCTACGACGGCAACGGCCGGGAACTCGACGGCCCCGGCAACATCGCCTTCGACCGGGACGGCAACGCCTGGGTCACCAACAACTACGAGTACGGCGCCGACCCCGCCGTCCCGGTCTGCGGCGGCCGCGCGGTGCTCAGGTTCACCCCCACCGGCCGTGACGTCCCCGGTGGGCCCTTCCGGGGCGGCGGCCTCTACGGTGCCGGCTTCGGCGTCACCGTCGACGCGCGGGGCAGCGCCTGGGTCGCCAACTTCGGCTTCCAGGGCTCCGGCTGCCCGATCGACCCGACGCCGCTGGAGCGCAGCGTCTCGCAGTTCGCCCCGGACGGCGCCCCGCTGTCCCCGCCGGAGGGCTGGCGCCGGGGCGGCATCGCCCAGCCCCAGGGCATGGCCGCCGACCGGGCCGGGACCGTCTGGGTGGCCAACTGCGGCGGGGACAGCGTGACCAGGATCCCGGACGGCGACGCCACCCGCGCCCAGGAGGTCCCCACCCCCGGGCTGCAGAAGCCCTTCGGCGCCGCCGTGGATCCGGCCGGGCGGCTGTGGGCCACCGGCAACGGCAGCGACAGCGTCCAGGTCCTGGCCCCCGACGGCACCCCGGAGCGGACGGTCACCGGCGGCGGCCTGCGCCGTCCGCTCGCCGTCGCCACCGACAGCCGGGGCAACGCCTGGGTGAGCAACAGCGGCATCCTGCCGGTCCCGTGCGGGGACACCACGGCGCGGGAGCTGGCGGACGCCGCCGTCGGCGGCGACGACGGCCCGCGCCCGGGCGCCTCGGTCACCCTGATCGGGGCCGACGGCACCCCGGCCCCGGAACCCTTCGTCAACGGCGGCCTGTTCCTGCCCTGGGGCATCGCCGTCGACGGCGAGGACACGGTCTGGGTCGCGAACTTCGGCGGCCACCGCGTCGCCCGGCTGTGCGGGACCGACCTCACCGCCTGCCCGCCCGGCTTCCGCACCGGACAGCCGATCTCCCCGCCCGACACCGGCTATCCGAGCGACGGTCTGGAGCGGAACACCGGCCTGCAGATCGACCCCTCGGGCAACGTCTGGCTGGTCAACAACTGGCGCACCGTCCCGGTGCAGACCAACCCCGGCGGTCATGAGCTCGTGGTCCTGGTCGGCGCCGCCGCGCCCGTCCCGACCCCGGTGCTCGGCGGGCCCGGCAGGCCCTGAACGCCCGACCGCCCGAACAGCCCACGCCCCTCGCCGCCCGGGCCGGGGCCGGGGATCCTGCGAGGGGAGCGTTCGAAGGACGGGCGTGACGAGGAGACCGTGAGCCGAGGAGCCGAACCGTGAACCGCATGCCCGACCTCGACGCCGTCCGGCGGGCGGACCCCGCCGAGGCGGCCCGCCGGATCGCCGAGCGCCGTGACCGGCTCGGCCTGGACGACCACGACCTGGCCCACCGGGCCGGCATGGCGCCCGCCTACTTCCGCTACCTGCTGGCGGCGGGCCCCGCCTTCGACCCGGCCGGCTTCGTCCGGATCGCGGCCGCCCTCCGGATGACCTGGGCGGAGCTCCTGGACGACCGGACGGACGCCCCGCCGGGGCAGACCCTGCCCCCGGCGGAGGTGCCGAGGCCCCGGCTGGTGCCCCTCTCCGAGCCGGAGTGCTGGGTCCTGGTGGGCACCCACGGCGTCGGCCGGGTGGGCCTGCCGAGTGCCGCGGCGCCGGTCGTCCTCCCGGTGAACTACCTCGCCGACGGCCGGACGATCGTCTACCACACCTCGCCCCGGGGCGCGGCCGCGGCGGTGGACGGCTCCCCGGTCTCCTTCCAGGCCGACCACATCGACGACCGGCTGAGCGAGGGCTGGAGCGTGCTGATGCTCGGTACGGCGCACCACGTCGACGACCCGGAGGAGGAGCGGCGCCTCGCCCACCTGCCCGGCGCGACGCCCTGGGCGGGTGGCGACCGCCCGCTGTGGCTGCGGATCACCCCGGACGAGGTGACCGGCCGCCGCCTCGGCGACGGCTGAGGTGGGGTCCGTTCCGGCCCGGCGGGGCGGGCGCCGAGCCGGAAAGGGGCCTTCGGGAGCGGTCGGCTGTGCTGGTTCTCCGTTCCGACGGTCGTCACGCAGGGGCCGAGGACACCGGCGCCGAGCGCGTCGGCCCGCCGGTTCCCGGGTGGCGGCCGTGTGCCCGGCGCCGGCCGCCGCGCGGGTGGCGGCCGGCGCCTCGGGCTGCTCGTCAGACGCCCAGGGCCTGGAGGATCGGGCGGCCCAGGGTGCCGAGCCAGCCGGCCAGGGCGGAGATCGGTCCGATCAGGCCGGTGCCCGCGGCCACCAGGGCGCCGGCCGAGGTGAGCAGGTGGGTGACCCGGGTGAGCCGGCCCGCCACCGCTTCGCGGTCCGGCTCCGGGCGGGCGACCTCGGTGTCCAGTGCCTCGATCTCGGAGCGGACCTCGGGTGCCACCGCCGGGGGCAGCGGCGCCCGGTCCACGGCCGCGCGCAGCTCGCCGACCAGCTCCCGGACGTCGCGGCCGTCGGCCGTGAGGTGGCCGCTCTGGCCGCCGTGGACGGTCTGGTTCCCCGCGACGTTGTTGACGACGCCGCCCTGCTGGCTGCCGATGTTGAAGACCATGACGGTCCTTTCGCCAGGGGCCCGGGCCGCCTCAGCCGGACGGCGACGGGTCCGGGTTCAGCCGGCGCTCCTCCTCCCTCTCGTACCGGCGCTGCCGGATCACCGTCCGGATCAGCACCGCGCAGCCGAAGAGCACCCCGAGCACGCCGACCACCCCGAGCACGACGCTGGCGCTGTGCGCGATTCCCTGGATCCGGTTGCCGAGCACGTCCGGGTTCGAACCCTCCCACCCGAGGAACGCGCTGCCGAGCAGGGCGAGGGCCAGTCCCGCGACCAGCACGTGCCGGGCCCAGATCCTGGTGGTGGCGATCTTGCGGAAGAAGGTCTCGCGGCGGGCCAGTTGCAGGTGGTCGTCCTGCCAGATGTAGTTGACCTGGTCCCGGCCGATGTTGCTGAGGTTGCCCCTGGCCCGCTGCTGGTTGACGTCGAACCGCGGTGCGTCCGGCGGTGGGACGTCCAGCCGCGGCAGCGAGGCCTGCGGGGCCTGCGAGGCCTGTGGGGCCCGCGTGCGGTGCCGGGGAGGTGCGGAGTACGGCGGCGTGGACGGCTTCGGCGGGCCGGCGGGCCCGGGCGGGGGCTTCACCCTCGGGGGCTCCTCGGGCCGGGCCTGCTCCGGCGGGGCGGTCTTCCCCTGCGCCGTCGCGAGCTGTGGCTGAGGCTGTGGCCGCAGTGGCGGCGCGGCCCCGGAGACGAGCCGGGGAACCGGCCGTCCGTCGCCGGTGAGGAGGGCCGACACCTCGGGGACCTTCTCGGCGACCTTGGTCGCCGCGGCCGTCGGCTCCTCGTAGTGGACCTCCAGTGGGCCGAAGCTCAGGACGTCCCCGCTGCGCAGAATCTGCTGGCCGAGCACCCGGTGGCCGTTCAGCCGGGTGCCGTTGGTGGAACTCAGGTCCTCCACGGTGGTGTGCCCGCCGGCCCACCACACCACGGCGTGGCGCCGGCTGAGCAGCGGGTCGATCAGCTGGAGCCCGCAGGTGGAGTCCCGGCCGACCACCAAGGGGTCATGGTCGAGCACGTACGACCGACCGCGGATCCGGTCGGGATTGTCGACGATCAGGCGCGGTAAGACCTGATCCTGTGAGGGCGGGCTCATGGCGCGGCCTCCTGCCGGGTGTCACCGGTCGAACCGGTGGGCCGCAGGGGCGGTGAAACGCCTCCCGGCCCGCCGGCTCGAATGCGTTCACTTCCAGTAAAGGCCACTTCGGGCCCGCCGCACAGCCCCGCCGGGACATCCCCGGTCGGACGGCCCGGTGACGGGACGGAGCGATACGCTGTGAACACCCTGCGTGATGTTCGGGAGGTCCTCATGAGCGTGACGAACCGGTACCGGGACTCCTGGGAGGGCTTCTGGCGCGACGCGCCCGAGGACGAGGGGGCGGTGATCTGGGACGCGGAGCCGGCCCTCACCGCCGAACGCCACCTCGCGCTGTTCGAGCCGTACCTGGCCGACCCCGGGCTGCCGGTCGTCGACCTCGGCTGCGGCAACGGCACCCAGACCCGCTTCCTGGCCGGCCGCTTCCCCCGCGTCCTCGGCGCCGACCTGTCCGCCGCCGCCGTCGCACTGGCCCGGCGCTCGGACCCGGGGGAGCGCGCCGACTACCTCCAGCTGGACGCCACCGACCGGGCGGCCGTCCGGGCCCTGCACGAGCGCCTCGGCGACGCCAACGTCTATCTGCGCGGCGTGATCCACCAGAGCGAGCCGGCCGACCGCCGTCCGGTCGCCGAGGCCGTCGCCGCGCTGCTCGGCGCGCACGGCCGGGCCTTCCTCGTCGAGCTCTCCGAGGCGGCCAAGCGCGTCCTGGGCGACCTCGCCGGCGCTCCGGACGGCCCGCCCCCGAAGCTGCGCCCGGTGTTCTCCCACGGGCTGGCTCCCGCCGAGGTCGCCGACGAGGCCTTCGGCGAGCTCCTCCGGGCGGCCGGTCTCACCGTCCTCGCATCCGGTGAACTCCCGCTGTCCACCACGGAGTTCACCCCGGGCGGCGAGCGGATCGAGCTGCCGGCGCACTGGGCGGCGGTGGCCCCGGACGGCGCGCGGCCGTCCTGAGCCGCCCGCCGCCGGCGCCCCGTGCGCGTGGTCCGGTGAACCGGGCGGGGGTGTCGGCGCGTCCTTCCTGGCATGACCGTTCCGCTGCTCGTTCCCCCGTTCCGCGCCTCCGCGCCGCCCGCGGGCGCCGCGATACCCGGCGCCCGCGCCCGGTGGTGCGGGTGAGGGCGCCGGGCCTCGGCGCCCTCGGCGGGCGGGCGGGGTACGCGGCGGTCGCGCTGGCGGTGGCGGCCGCCGTGACGGCGGGGCTGCTGTGGTGGAAGCCGTGGGCCGAGGACGCGCCGAAGCCGTTGGCGTTCACCACGGCGACCGGCGGCTCCGCCCGGTTCGGGACCGGCGAGAAGCTCTACCACTACAAGGTGCGGGCCGAGAACGGGCTGAAGGTGAGCCCGGAGCAGTTCGCCGCCGAGGTGGACAAGGTCCTCGGGGACACCGGGCGCGGCTGGGCGGCGGGCGGCGGCTGGTCGTTCCAGCGGGTGGACGCCGACCCGGTGGACTTCACGGTCTACCTGGCCACCCCGAAGTCCACCGACCGGATCTGCGGCCAGTACGGGCTGGACACCGGCGGCTGGGTCAACTGCGCCGCGAACCGCCAGGTCGTCATCAACCTCAAGCGGTGGACCGAGCTGTCGGAGTTCTACGTCGGACAGCCGGAGGAGTACCACGCCCTCGCCGTCAACCACGAGGTCGGCCACATCCTCGGGCAGGGCCACGTCGAGTGCCCCGGCCCGGGGGCGCCCGCGCCGGTGATGATGCAGCAGATCAAGGGCCTGCACGGCTGCGTGCCGAACGGCCGGCCGTACGGCGCGGACGGCACCCTGCTCACCGGCCCGCTGCTCCCGCCGGCCACGACCGCGCCGTGAGCGTGCCGCGCGTGCGCCGTGAGCAGTGCGCCATGAGTAGTGCGCCATGAGTAGTGCGCCGTGACCGCGCCATGACCGCGCCGTGATCCTCCGGAGGTCCGCCGGGCCGATGCCCCGCCCGGCGGACCGTCCGTCCCGCGCCGGCGGCCGGCGCTACACCCCGGCCCGGTCGGCGGCCGGGGCCGTGCCCGCCGGGAGTTCCGCGTCCAGGGCGCGCAGGATGTCCTCGACGCTCTGCTTGGCGTCTCCGAACAGCATGGCGCTGTTCTCCCGGAAGAACAGCGGGTTCTGCACCCCCGCGTAGCCGGAGGCCATCGACCGCTTGAACACGATCACCTGCTCCGCCTCCCAGACCCGCAGCACCGGCATGCCCGCGATCGGGCTGGCGGGGTCGTCCATGGCCGCCGGGTTGACGGTGTCGTTGGCGCCGATCACCAGGACGACGCCGGTGGCGGCGAGGTCGTCGTTGATCTCGTCCATCTCCAGGACGATGTCGTAGGGCACCTTCGCCTCGGCCAGCAGCACGTTCATATGACCGGGCAGCCGCCCGGCGACCGGGTGGACGCCGAAGCGCACCTCCACCCCGCGCTCGCGCAGCCGCCGGGTGAGCTCCGCGACCGGGTGCTGCGCCTGCGCCACCGCCATGCCGTAACCCGGCGTGATGACGACCGACTTGGCCCGCGCCAGCTGCCGGGCCGCCTCCTCGGCGCGGACCTCCCGGTGCTCGCCCTGCTCCCCGCCGCCGCCCGACGGGGCCTCGATGCCGAAGCCGCCGGCGATGACGGACAGGAAGGAGCGGTTCATCGCCCGGCACATGATGTACGACAGATAGGCGCCCGAGGAGCCGACCAGCGCGCCGGTGACGATGAGCAGGTTGTTGTCCAGCAGGAACCCGGCGGCCGCCGCGGCCCAGCCGGAGTAGCTGTTGAGCATCGAGACGACCACGGGCATGTCGCCGCCGCCGATCGAGGCGACCAGGTGCCAGCCCAGCGCGAGGGCGAGCACCGTCACCGCGATCATCAGGCCGAGGCCGGGGCCGGCCGTGAACCAGGCCGTCAGCGCCACGAACGCGCCCAGCGCGCCGAGGTTCAGCGCGTTCTTGCCGGGCAGCGTCAACGGGCGCGAGGCGATCCGCGCGGACAGTTTGAGGAAGGCGACGATCGAGCCGGTGAAGGTGACCGCGCCGATGAAGATGCCGATGACCACCTCGGCGTGGTGGATGCGCAGCAGGTCCCCGGAGACGGCGGTCTGGGCCGCGCCGTGCGCCTCGACCTCCAGGTAGCTGCTCCAGCCGACCAGCACCGCGGCCAGGCCGACGAAGCTGTGCAGCACGGCGATCAGCTCCGGCATCCGGGTCATCTCGACCTGCCGCGCCCGGAGCAGGCCGATCGCGCCGCCCAGCGCCATCGCGACGACGATCAGGGCGACGGCGCCGGCCGTGATGCTCCGCGCCGCCACCACGACGGTGGCGACCAGGGCGAGGGCCATGCCGGCGATGCCGTAGACGACGCCGGCCCGGGAGGTGCGGTGCTGGGAGAGCCCGGCCAGGCTGAGGATGAACAGCAGCGCGGCGACCAGGTCCGCGGCGTGGGCGGCCGTTGTGGAGGTCATCGGGCCTCAGCGCCTTTCGGGGGAGGTCGAGAACATGCCGAGCATGCGGCGGGTGACGGCGAAGCCGCCGAAGATGTTGACGCTGGTCAGCAGGATCGCCACGAAGGACAGCACGGTGACGAGCGTGCTCTCGTGCCCGATCTGCAGCAGCGCGCCGATCACCACGATCCCGGAGATCGCGTTGGTGACCGACATCAGCGGGGTGTGCAGCGCGTGGTGCACCTTGCCGATCACGTAGTAGCCGATCACCACGGCGAGCGCGAACACCGTGAAGTTCTGGGCGAGTTGGGCAGGGGCGAAGCCGACCAGCAGGAACATCGCCAGCATCCCGGCGCCGATCAGGCCGAACCGGGCCGCCGGGGTGATCCCGGGCCGCTTCGGCTCGGCGGCCGCGCCGGCCGGTGCGGCGGGCGCCGCCGCGGGGGCGGGCGCGGCGGAGACGGCGACGGGCGGCGGCGGCCAGGTGACCTCGCCCGCGCGGGCCACCGTCACCGCCCGCTGCACCACGTCCTCGAAGTCCAGCACCAGCCGGCCGTCCTGGCCCGGCGTCAGCAGCTTCAGCAGGTTCACCAGGTTGGTGCCGAACAGCTGCGAGGCCTGGGCCGGCAGCCGCGAGGCGAGGTCGGTGTAGCCGATGAGGGTGACGCCGTTGTCGGTGACCACCGTCCGGCCGGCGACCGTGCCCTCGACGTTGCCGCCCTGCGCGGCGGCCATGTCGACGATGACGCTGCCCGGTTTCATCGCCGCCACGTCCGCCGCCGTGAGCAGCCGCGGGGCCGGCCGGCCGGGGATCAGCGCGGTGGTGACCACAATGTCCACGTCCTGCGCCTGCGCGTGGTACAGCGCGGCCGCCGCGCGGTCGTAGTCGGCCGAGGTCGCCTTGGCGTAGCCGTCGGTGCCCGCCTCCTGGGCGACGTCCACCGCCAGGTACTCGCCGCCCAGCGACCTGACCTGGTCGGCCACCTCGGGCCGCGGGTCGGTGGCGCGGACGACGGCCCCCAGGCTGGAGGCGGCGCCGATCGCGGCGAGCCCCGCCACGCCGGCCCCCGCCACCAGCACCTTCGCCGGGGGCACCTTGCCGGCGGCCGTCACCTGGCCGGTGAAGAACCGCCCGAACACGTGGGCCGCCTCGATCACCGCCCGGTACCCGGCGATGTTCGCCATGGAGCTGAGCACGTCCATCGACTGGGCGCGGGAGATCCGCGGCACCGCGTCCAGCGCGAGCGCGGTGACCGGGCGCTCCGCCAGCGCCGCCAGCAGCTCGGGCCGCTGCGCCGGGGCCAGCAGTCCGATCAGGGTCGCGCCGCCGCGGAGCCGGGCGAGCTCGGCGGGGGAGGGGGCGTTGACCTTGAGGACGACGTCGGCCGCCCAGGCGTCGCCGGTCTCCGCGCCGGCCTCGGCGTAGGCCTCGTCGGTGAAGCCGGAGGCCGTGCCCGCCCCGGAGTCGACCACGACCTGGTAGCCGAGGGCCAGGATGCCGCGGACCGTCGAGGGTGTCGCGGCGACCCGGGTCTCGCCGGCGGTCGACTCGGCGACCACACCGATGCGCTGCGGCGGGTGGTGCGTGGAGCCCTGTGCAGTCATCACTCGTGCCTCTCTGATCGGAGGAACCGTTGACGGCGGGATCCGCCATGTCCGAGGAGTCTCGCCCCTCGGAGGCAGGAACCTACCCGCCACGGCCCCGGGAGGCGACGGGGCGTGGCCGTGACGTCCTTCACCGGTTCGTGTCCGGCCGGGCCCGGGGCTCAGAATCCGCGGGCGGCGGCCCCGTCGCGCAGCAGGCCGAAGGCGGTGGCGGTCTCGGCGGCGGCGGTCCGGCCGACCTCCTCGGGGTCCTCCCCGGCGGCGAGCCGGGTCCAGACGGCGTGCGCGAGCACCTGGCGGACGGCCACGTACTGGGCGGCGACCAGGCGGGCGGCCGTGCCGCCGTCCGGGTCCAGGGCCTCGGTGAGCGCGCGGGCGTCGGTGGCGAGGTAGTCGACCAGGTGGGCGGAGAGGCTGGGGGTCTCGTAGACCAGCCGGAGGAAGGCGAGCGCCGCGGGATCGGTGGTCATCCCGGTACTGGGGTCGTGGGCCGCCAGCCCCTCCAGGCGGTGGCGTTCCAGCGCGTCCAGCGGGGTGGCCCCGGCGGGACGGTCGCGCACCACCCGTCCGGCCTCGCCGAGGTGGTCGGCGAAGCGGTGCAGCACCAGCTCCTCCTTGCTGGCGAAGTACCGGAACAGGGTGGGCTTGGAGACCTCGGCCGCGGCGGCGATCTCGGCCACCGAGACCTGCTCGAAGCCCCGGGCCAGGAAGAGGGCGATGGCGGTGTCGGCGATGGCCCGGCGGGTGCGCTGCTTCTTCAGGGTCCGCAGGCCCGCGTCCGGCTCGTTGGGGTTCATGGGGGAATCATAACCCGGGCACTTTCGTTACTCGGTTGTGTTTGTTACCGAGTTGCTGTTTCATGGAGCGCATCGACAACCGGAAGGGGCGAGACACATGACGACCGTGGTGATCGTGGGGGCGGGGCCGACCGGACTGACCCTGGCGTGCGGGCTGGCCCGGCAGGGCGTGGCGGTCCGGGTGATCGACCGGGCGCCGGATTTCCCCACCGGCTCGCGCGGCAAGACGCTCAACCCGCGCAGCCTGGAGATCCTCGCCGACCTCGGCCTGGGCGAGCGGCTGGCGACCGCCGGCCGCACCCACCTGCCGTTCCGCAAGTACTTCGACGGCGAGTTCGTCAACGAGACCGAGCCGTTCGCCGGCGCCGCACCGACCGCCACCGCCCCGTACGCGGCGAGCCTGTGGCTGCCGCAGGCCCGGGTGGAGCGGCTGCTGCGCGAGCGGCTGGCCGAGTTCGGGGTCCGGGTCGAACCCGCCACCGAACTGGTGGACCTGCGGCAGGACGGCGCCGGGGCGGAGGTCCGGCTCGCCGACGGCGGGCGGATCACCGCCGAGTACCTGGTCGCCTGCGACGGCGGGCGCTCCACGGTGCGCAAGCTGCTCGGCATCCCGTTCGTGGGCGACGGCGACCCGGAGCCGGTGATGGTCTGCGGCGACGTCGAGGTGGAGGGCCTGGACCCGGCGGCCTGGCACCAGTGGTTCGGGTCGCGGGGCGTGTTCATGCTCTGCCCGTTCCCCGGCACCCGCCGCTGGCAGCTCCAGGCGAGCCCGGAGACGGACGCCGACGGCCGGCCGGTCGCCCCGTCGCTGGAGAGCTTCCGGCGGCTGGCCGCCCTGCACACGGGGCGCACCGACCTCGGCCTGGGCAACGCGACCTGGCTGTCCACCTGGCGGGTCAACGTCCGGATGGCCGAGCGCTACCGCGAGGGGCGGGCCTTCCTGGCCGGCGACTGCGCGCACGTCCACCCGACGGCGGGCGGGCTCGGCATGAACACCGGGATCCAGGACGCCTGGAACCTCGCCTGGAAGCTCGGCTACGTGCTGCGCGGCCTCGCCGGACCGGCCCTGCTGGACACCTACCAGGAGGAGCGGCTGCCGATCGCCGCCTGGACCCTCGACGTCACCAGCGCCGGGATGGCCGCCGTCACCGAGGGCATCGCCACCCCCGGGATCGGCGTCGAGGTCGGCGGGGTGGGCGACCTCACCGGCCTCGCGATGACCTACCGGTGGAGCAGCCTGGCCGCCGGCGCCGACGTCGCCGCCGGCCCCGTCCGGGCGGGCGACCGGGCGCCCGACAGCCCCTGCCCCGCCCCCGACGGCGGCCCGGCCCGCCTCTTCGAGCACTTCGCCGGCGACCACTTCACCCTGCTCGGTCTCGGACCGGACGCCCGCCCCGCCCTCGCCGGCCTCCCCGCCCACGTCCACCCGGTCCCGCTCGCCGACCCCGACGGCACGATCCGCCGGGCGTACGGCATCACCGGCGACGCCCTGGTCCTCGTCCGACCGGACAACCACATCGCCCACCCCCCC
>NZ_JBHJUI010000003.1:0-61135 GCF_042268405.1 Kitasatospora sp. NPDC056184
CGCCCACCGCCGCCCTCAGCGAGGCCTGACCGGCCCCCCCCCCCCCCCCCGCCCCCCCCCCCCCCCCCCCGGGGCGGGCCCCCCCCCCCCCGGCCCCCCCCCCCGCCGCCGTTATTCGAGCGCGCGTTCCCGGGTGATCGACTACAGTCCTGCCCGTGCCCCGGGGTAGCGCAGAGGCAGGCGCACCGCCTTGCTCAGGCGGACACGTCGGTTCGAATCCGTCCCCCCGGGCAGGCCGGTCCCGTAGCGCAGAGGCAGGCGCACCACCGTCCGCATGGTGGAGCACGCCGGTTCGAATCCGGTCGGGGCCGGTCCTACGCAACGGCGCACACGAGGGGGCGGACATGGCGGACCCTGTGATCGGGGAGCCCACCACCGAGGAGCTGGCCGCGTTCAGCCGCACCCTCGGCCGGCTGCGCGCCCTGCCCGACGGCCACCGCGCCCGGCTGCACGCCGAACGGCAGCTGGAGTCCTTCGTCCGCGAGAGCCGCCGGCGCCGCCGCCAGGGCCGCCGCGCCGAAATCCGCTCCGCCGACGCCGCGTTGCTCGCCACCACCGCCACCGGCGCCCGCGACCGACGGGAGGACGCCCCGCTCGCCGCCCCGGCCGCCCGCTCCGCCCCGGTCGGCACCCTGCGCGGCGGCCGCCGCTGCTACGTCTGCAAGCAGCCGTACCGCCAGGTGGACGCCTTCTACCACATGCTCTGCCGCCCCTGCGCCGCCGACAACACCGCCCGCCGCGCCCTCTCCACCGATCTGCGCGGGCGCCGCGCACTGCTCACCGGCGGCCGGGTGAAGATCGGCTTCCAGCTGGCGCTGATGATGCTGCGCGACGGCGCCGAACTCGTCGTCACCAGCCGGTTCCCGCACGACACGGTGCGCCGGTTCCGGGCCGCCGAGGGCAGCGCGGGCTGGTGGGAGCGGCTCACCGTGGTCGGCATCGACCTGCGCGACCCGCGCCAGGTGCTCGGCCTCGCCGATCGACTGCGCGCGGACGGGCGCCCGCTGGACATCCTGGTCAACAACGCCGCACAGACCCTGCGCCGCCCGCCCGGGTCCTACGCGCTGCTGGCCGCCGGAGAGCGGTCCGCACTGCCCGCCGCCGACGCCGCCACCGTCGCGCACGCGCCCGGCTTCCGCCCGATGACCGAACTCACCTCCGCCGAAGACCCGTTGGCCCCCGCGCTCGCCCTCGCCGGAGCCGACGAGGCGGGCCTGCTGCCCGACCTCGCGGCCGCCAACTCCTGGTCCGCGCGGCTCGGTTCGCTCGATCCGGCCGAGGTGCTGGAGGTCCAGCTGGTCAACGCGCTCGCCCCGGCCCTGCTCTGCGACCGGCTGCTCCCGCTGCTGCTGGCCTCCCCGCACCCGCGCCGCTACATCGTCAACGTGACGGCGGTGGAGGGCCGGTTCGCCGTCCGCAACAAGACCGCCGGCCACCCGCACACCAACATGGCCAAGGCCGCGCTGAACATGCTCACCCGCACCAGCGCCGAGGAACTCGCCACCCGGGGCGTGCACCTGTGCGCCGTCGACACCGGCTGGATCACCGACGAGAACCCGGCCCCCAAGAAGGCCCGCCTCGCCGCCGCCGGCTTCCGGCCCCCGCTCGACATCGTCGACGGCGCCGCGCGCGTCTACGACCCGATCGTCCGCGGCGAGGCCGGCTCCCCCGTCTCCGGCGTCTTCCTCAAGGACTACCGCGAAGCCGCCTGGTGACCCGGCCGCCTACTCCCGGTGCCGCACCACCGCGACGCCCCCGTCCAGGTCGACCCCCGCCCCGGGCGGAGCGCCGGCGTGCTCGTCGTCACGCAGGACCGACTGAGCCTGGCGCTGCTCGATCTGGACGCGCTTGTTGGCGTTGAACAGGGCGTGCAGTTCCTCGACCGCCGTCATCCCGAGGCCGCCGGCCACCGACCCGCCGCGCGGCCGCCTCCCCCGCCGTCCGCTGCGCACCGCCGCCACCGCGAACAGCGCGGTCACCAGCGCCGCCGCCACCAGGACCACCGTCACCACCATGTCCGGCCCAACGCCCGGACGGTGCACGATCGTTCCGCGCGGGAAGCCGGACCCGCCGGCTTCCCGCACCGAACGCCGACTACGCCCCCGCCGCGACCGACTCCTCGTCCGCGACCTCCAGACCGTAGGCGACCACCGCCTGCCGCAGGCCGCCCGGATAGCCGGCCAGCGCGGGGGTGAAGTCCCAGTTCCCGGCCTCGTCGCGGTCGAAGCGGCCGAGCCGCATCGCGATGTTGGACTCCGCGCCGTCCGCGAGGTGCACGATCGCCGCGTCCTGGTCGGCGCCCGCCTCCAGGATCAGCGCCGGTCCGGCGAACCCGGCCATGGTCGCGTCGGGGTGGTTCTCGGTGTCGGCGGCGGCGATGACGACCAGCCGGTCCGCCTCCGCGGGGAGCGCCTCGAAGTCCACCATCAGACAAGCGTTGGCGTCCTCGTACCCGGTGACCAGACGGACGGAACCGTCCGGCGTGGAGGCGTTGTTGTAGAAGACGAGGTGGTCGTCGGAGAGCGCCCGGTTGCCCCGGCAGACCAGCGCGGCGATGTCGTACTCGTCCTCACCGGTCCAGTGCAGCAGCAGCCGGGACGGCTCGGCGGCCACCTCGATCGCCGGCTGCCCGGCGACGGCGTCGCCCGCGACCTCGCCGTAGGCCGGTGCGAACACCTCGTGGAAGCCGTGGTGCTTGAGCAGGCCGACCAGCTCGGCCCCGTTGATCAGCGTGATCGGCTTGCCCGAGACGAACTGGTGCGAGCTGGGCCCGAACTTGCTGGTGGTGACGAGCACGGCCTTGGTGGCGTCCCGGTCGTGCTGCAGCGTCCCGAAGAGGTCCCGCACGGCCGACGGCGTCACCGTGTCCCGGTACCGCTTGACCTGCACGATCACGTTCCCGCCCCGGAACGGGTCGGTGTCGATGCCCCGGACGTCCACCCCGCCGTCCTTCGACCGGGCCGTGAGCTCGACCCTCATGCCCATCGACTCCATCAGCCGGGCTATCAGCCCCTCGAACTCGATCGGGTCCATCTCCAGCAGGAGCTGGAGTTCGCGCACCCGCCGCGCCATCCGGCCGCGGTTGGCGTTGGTGTCGTCGCGCAGGTGCCGGAACAGCATGCGCTGCGCGCGGCGCTCGGCGGTGTCGGGGCTGCTGAGGCGGTGGAGCTTGCGGCTCCGGGACATAGGTACTCCCTCGAACGTGCCACGACACGACGGATCGTCAGGCACGCGTCAGAAAAGGCGACTTCAGGACGGTTCGGGTGTGTCCCCCGCTGGGTGAGTGAGTAGGTTACCGCCGCACCTAGGCTTTCGGCATGACGACGAACAACAGCGACCTTCTTGTGATCACCACCACCCACGACGACGAGGCGAAGGCCCGGTCCCTGGCGGCGGACGCGGTCCGGGCGCGGCTCGCGGCCTGCGCGCAGGTGCACCGGATCCAGTCGGTGTACTGGTGGGAGGGCGAGGTCCAGGACGCGGCCGAGTGGCGGATCGACCTCAAGACCCGCGCCGAACTGGCCTCCGCCCTGACGGACTTCATCAACGAGCAGCACGACTACGACACCCCCGAGGTCATCGCCGTCCCCGTGGTGGCGGGCAGCGCCGCCTACCTGGACTGGGTGCGGGCGGAGACTGCGGCGAGGTGAACGGAGGTGCGCGCCACAGCGCACGGTGGTGAACGGGGGCGCGAGTTCGAACCCGCGCCCCGGCACGCACCTGCAGATCGAGGCGCTCAGGGACGGCTCCGCAAGGGGGTGGCCGGCGAGGCTTGATACGCCGACGGCTTCGACTCCCTGTATCCGAAGGACAAGGGCGGCCGGCCCAAGACCTTCACCCTGCGGCGCTACACGCCGGTAGTGCCATCGACGCGTTCCCGGACCAGGTCGGCGTGGCCGTTGTGGCGGGCGTACTCCTCGATCATATGGACGTAGATCCAGCGAAGGCTGACATCCTGCTCCATGAAGCGCCCCGTATCGGTCAGAGCACGCTCGGCACAGTTCTCACGGGCGCGGGCGATCTCCGCGTGCCAGGTGGCGAGGGCCTCGCTCAGGGTGGTGCCCTCAGCCACATCGAAACCACCGTCGGGTCCGTCCGGGTCGGCCTGCGGGTCGTAGATAGGCGGAGCCTGTTCACCGGCGAACACGCGACGGAACCAATTCCGCTCAACCTCCGCCATGTGCTGGACCAGGCCGGTCAACGTGAAGCCGGACGGCGGCACGGACGCCTCGGCGGCCTGCTCGTCGTCCAGCCCCTCGCACTTCATGGCCAGTGTGGTGCGGTGAAAGTCAAGCCAACTTTCAAGCGTCGTGCGCTCGTCGGCGTTCAGGGGCGGCATAGGGCGATCGATGGCACTCATCGGTTGATTATCGCCGGTGTCCGATGCCGTCGACAGGCGGGGCCTCAGCAGCCGGCTCGATCTGTATCTCCGAGCCTTTGACCGGCTCTCCCACGGCTCCGTCGCGCATCTCCAGGTGAACCGCCGAGGCCTGCGTGATCCTCAGCAGCTCATCCACAGGGCGGTCAGAACCAGTGCAGGCAGTGCGGGGACCGGTCGGTGCGGAAGAGGGTGTCGGCGAGGGCGGGGGCGGCCGGGTGGTGGGCGCGGATGTGGCCGGCGCGGACCAGGGTGCTCGGGGTGGTGCCGCCGAGGTAGACCGAGCCGAGGTCGCTGACGTCGAGGGTGAGGTCCGGCTCCCGGTCGGTCGGGACGCACTCGGCCCGGCCGTCCCGGACGGTCAGCAGGTAGCGGTTCCGCTCGCCGAGGAACCGGTCCTCGACGTCGAGGACGAGCTCGCCGTCGGCGAACCAGCCGCGCGCGGTCAGGGCGCGCGGGACGTCCAGCAGGCGCACCCAGAGCCAGTCCGTCTCCCCGACCACGTCGCCCGCGCGGAAGTCCGCGAGCTGCCAGCGCAGCGGGTGCTCGGTCGGGAGGTGCTTGAAGACGATCTGGGTCACCAGGTCGTGCTGGAGCACGAACCGGGCCAGGGCCGTGAAGGCGGCGTCGTCGAGGGCGATGGTCTCGTCCACGGTCAGGACGACCGCCTTGGTCACGGGATCGTAGTCACTCCGCGAGTAGCTCGCGTACCCGTCCGGCACGCCGTCGGCGTCGCGGTGGACGGCGACGTAGCGCGGTGCCGGGGCTATCGGCGGCTGCCCCGCCCGCCGGGCCCACCAGCGGTGCGGGCGCGACACCGCGCCGGGCTGCGTCCGCCGGTACCGGTCGTAGACCTCCTCCATGAGGTCGACGCACTGCTCCCGCCGCAGCAGCTCGACCGTGCCGGTGTCCGCACCGCCCGCCCGCGGGGCGGCGAGGTCCGAGCGGTGGCGCGGCACCGTCAGCCGCCGGGTGTACGTCGCCGGGCCGTAGCCGAACCGGCGGTAGATCACGGCTTCGGAGGCCAGCAGCACCGCGAGGAACTCCCCCCGCTCCCGCACGTCCGCGAGCTGGTGGCGCATCATCGCGGTGAGCACGCCCCGGCGCCGGTGCGTGGGCAGCACGCCGACGGCGGTCACCCCGGCGGCCGGGACGACGGCGCCACCGGGCAGGGTGAGCTCGAAGCTGTACGCGCCGGCCGTGCCGATCGGCCGCCCGTCGTCCGCCACCGCCATCACGCCCCGGTCCATCTCCAGAGCCGACCACCAAACCCCGCCGCCGTCCTCGGCCGGCGTGTCCCGGACGAGCCCGAACGGGGTGAGGAGGGTGTCGACGAAGACGTCGTGGTCCTGCTCGGTGGTGGAACGGATCTCCATGAGTGCAGCTGCCTCCCCTGGTCACGGCACCGCGGCGCGCGGTGCCCGGCCCAGTGCAACGCCCCCGGGTGGCCCGGTCAAGCGATTTTCCGCCCACCGGCTCACCGGCCCACCGACCCGTCGGCCCACCGGCCCGCCTCAGGTGTGGCGGAGGGCCGGGCGGGCGAGCAGGCCGAGAAGGGCGCCGAGGGCGAGGCCGAGCAGCGAGTCCAGGGCGTCCTGGGCGTCGCAGGCGCGCCCCAGGGCGGGCACGGCGTACTGGGCGGCCTCCAGCGCGAAGGGGAGGGCGGCGGCGCCGAGGAGCACGGCGGCGGCCCGGTGGCGGGAGCCGGTCAGGGCGGCGGCCAGGCCGATCGGGGCGAACATCAGGACGGCCAGGTCGGCCTGCCGCGAGGTGAACCACTCCCCCGGCGGGCGCAGGCGGAGGCCGTCGAGCGTGCAGTGGCGGACGACGCCCGGCCAGGGGAGCCCCTGCCAGAACGGGCGCGGGTGCTCGGGGAGCAGGGTCAGCGTGGCCACCCCGCCGAGGGCGAGCAGCAGGAGGAAGCCGACCGCCCAGTGGGTGCGCAGCAGCCGCCCGACGGGGCGGTTCAGCAGTGCCGCCGGGACGAGGGAGGCGAGCAGCCCGGGCCAGAACATCGGCAGCCCGTTCAACACGGTTTTGATCACGCCCGCACGGACGCCGCCGGTGCCCGCGCGGTTCTCCCCGAAGTGGCGTTCGCCCCCGACCGACCGTTGAACTGTCGCACTGTTAGAGTCGGTTGGCATTCCGACCGAGGGGGACCACCCGATGAAGTTCCGCCCGATCGCGGTCGCCGTGGGCGTCGCGGCCACCGTGCTGATCGCCGTCGCGTTCCGGCCGACCGACCACGCGCCGAAGCCCAGTACGCCGGGGTCCGCCTACGCGCCCTCCGCCATGCCCTCCGTACCCGGGGCCGAGGACAGCTCGGCCGCCTTCACCCGGTACGTCGAGCAGCACGGCACCGAGGAGGAGCGGGCGGCCGTCCTGGGCCACGTCACCAAGCTCAACCGCGCCGTGAAGCAGGACGACCACGTCAACACCTACCTGGCCACCGACTTCCCCGAGAACATCGACGCCCGGACCCGCACCGTCATCCGCGCCTACCTGAAGTGGGCCGGGCCGAACGAACCGGGCCGGATGCTCGTCCTCTACAACGCCGCCGGCGGGGTGATGGGCGCGATCCTCGTCGCCGACTGGAGCTGATCGCGCGGGACGGGGGCCTCAGGCCGCCATCGCGTCGCGCACCCCGCGTGACAGCCGTTCGGCCACCGCGGCGACCATCACCCGCGGGCGGCGCGGCGCCAGGTGGGCGCCGATCCGGTTGCCGAGGCCGGGGACGACGTAGGAGCGGTCGGCGTCCAGGGCCCGCAGCGCCGCCCGGACGACCGGCTCCGGGGTGGTGAAGCTCCCCGTGACGGCGGCCTTCCGGGTGCCGATCACCTTGAAGAACTCGGTCTCCACCGGGCCCGGGCAGACGGCCAGGACGCGGATGCCGCGCCGCCGGTACTCCTGGCGCAACGCGAGGCTGAAGTTGAGCACGAAGGCCTTCGACGAGCCGTAGACGGCGAAGTACGGGGTCGGCTGGAAGGCCGCCGTGGAGGCCACGTTGACCACCGCGCCCCGGCCGCGCGCGAGCATGCCGGGCAGCAGTTCGTGAGTGAGGTCGACGAGCGCGACGACGTTGACCATCAGCTCGTCGTGGTCGCGCCGCGGGTCGATCGTCTCGAACCGGCCGCAGGTGCCGAAGCCGGCGTTGTTGACCAGCAGGTCCACCGTCAGGCCGCGGTCGGCGAGTTCGGCGGCCGTCCGGCGGGCGGCGTCGGGGGCGGAGAGGTCCTGGACGAGGACGTGGGCGGTGACGCCGTGGGCCTCGCCGAGGCGCTTGGCGAGGTCGTGCAGGCGGTCGGCGGAGCGGGCGACCAGGACGAGGTCGTGGCCGCGCGCGGCGAGCTGGGCGGCGAACTCGGCGCCGAGGCCGGAGGAGGCGCCGGTGATCAGAGCAGTGGTGGCAGTACGCACGGTGGTGCTCCTTGTCTCGCGATGTGTGGCACGAGAGTATCGGATAACAGCAAAGATGCGACAACATTGTTTCACTTAATGGGCGACCCGTTCCCCCGCTGTACCGTTCCCCGGTACGTCAGAGCTGGAGGCACATCATGAGCAACACGCCCGGGCGCCCGCTGCGCGCCGACGCCGAACGCAGCGTCCGCGCGATCCTCGCGGCGGCGGAACGCGTCCTGGCCGAGACCCCGGGCGCGTCCGTGGAGCAGATCGCCGAGGCGGCCGGCGTCACCCGGACCACCGTCCACCGCCGGTTCGCCAACCGGCAGGCGCTGGTCGACGCGCTCGCCACCGAGGCCGCGGCCAAGCTCGCCGAGGCCATCGAGGACGGCCACCCGGAGACCGCCCCGCCGCTGGTCGCGCTGCACCGCGCGACGGCCAACGTGCTGCGGGTGAAGGCGGCCTGGGGCTTCGCGCTGGGGCCGGCGGCCGCGCAGAGCGAGCAGGCCGCGCGGACGCACGACGAGATCGCCCGCCGCTGCGTCGACCTGCTCGGCCGGATCCGCGAGCAGGGGGTGATCGCCGCGGACGCGGACCTGGAGTGGGTGCGCCGGGTCTTCTACGCGCTCATCGGCGAGGCCCTGCACGGCGACGCCGGCGCGGCACCCGCCGACACCGATCCGGAGACCCTGGCGACCCGGATCGTCGACACCCTGCTGTACGGCGTGGGGCCGCGCAGGACGGGCTGAGCGCCGGAGCGCGGCCCGGCGCGCCGGCGGCCGGCCCGCGGAAGGGGGACCGGCCGCCGGCGGGGGATCAGCCGCAGACCTCCGCCAGCCGCTCGGCCTTGACCTGGTCCGCCAGGACGCCCAGCAGGCGCGTCTGCTCGGCGACGGCCGCGTCGTCGGGCTTCGCCGGGTACAGCGCCCGGTGCAGCATCACCGAGACCACCGCCACCCGGTCCGGGTTGCCCGGGCAGGGCACCATCCCCGCCGCGACGCCCTCGGTCCGCACGATTCCGCGCCCGGCCAGCTCGCGGGGGCTCTGCGCCCCACCCGGCGCGTCGATCTTGTCGTCCGCCCCCAGCGCCGCCAGCTGAACCGCCAGGCCCTCCTCCCCGTCCACGGTGATCCAGCAGCTCCGCGTGTCCGGCGAGCCGTCCTCGTGGACCTTCGTCCGCCAGTCCTCCACCCCCGGCTTCCCCTTCGGCATCAGGGAGTTCAGCGGCGTTCCGGCATCCCGCGGGAAGCCGCAGAGGGTCTGCCGCACCACCGCCGGCTCGTCGTCGCCCAGCAGCACCACGCCACCGGTGACGGCCCCCGCCAGCACGACGAGCGCGCCGGCGACCAGGGCCCAGGTGCGCCCGGAGGCCCGCCGACCGCCCCCGGCCACCTCGTTCGCCACCGGCTCGCCCGCCGGTCCGGCCGCCGATCCGTCCACCGACTCGCCCGGTTCCGTCCGCGTCGTCGCGTCCACGTAGCACTCCCCTCGGCGTCCGGGCCCGCCCGCACGCCCACTTGATCATCTGCGCGGCGCGCAGCCTACCGCGCCGCACCCCCCATCGATCGCACACGCCCCTTCCGCGCCCACTCTCGGCGTCCCAACTCCCCCATATGTCATGAAAATCCTCTATTTACCTCGTTCGAGGGAACTATCGTCCGAGTCCCCACTTTTGCGGCCCGATGAGGGAACATCGGCACGTCCGCGCCCGGACGACCTCCGTCCGGGCGGCAGAAACCGCCCCCTGGGACCAGCCCGTGACTACCTCTACCCCCGTGTGGGACTGCCCCTTCAACCACACCGACGGCCTGGAGTTCGACCCTCTGCTCAAGCGCCTGCTGACCGAGGAGCCGATCGCCAGGATCCGTCTTCCGCACGGCGAGGGCGAGGCCTGGCTCGCCACCCGCTACGAGGACGTCCGGGTGGTCACCACCGACCGCCGGTTCAGCCGCGCCGCCGGCATCGGCCGCGACCTGCCCCGGATGACGCCCGCCCCGATCGCGCAGGTCGAGTCGATCAACCTGATGGACCCGCCGGCCCACAACCGGCTCCGCCGGCTGGTCGCCCAGGGCTTCACCAACCGCCAGGTGGAGCGGATGCGCCCGCACACCCAGCGGGTCGTCGACGGCTACTTCGACGAGATGGAGGAGCACGGCGCCCCCGCCGACCTCGTCCGCTTCCTCTCCGCCCGGCTGCCGCTCACCACCATCTGCGAGCTGCTCGACATCCCCGCCGAGGACCGCGCCGAACTCCGCGGCCACGCCGTCGCGATGATGTCCATGGGGCCGGGCAGCGGCGCGGGCCAGGTCAACGCCAAGGCCGCCCTGCGCGCCTACTTCGCCGAGCTCACCGCGGCCCGCCGCCGCTCGCCCGGCGAGGACCTCATCAGCGCGCTCGCCACCGCCCGGGACGGCGCCGAGCTGCTGGACGACGACGAACTCGCCGTCATGGCCATGGTTCTGCTGGTCACCGGCCACGACACCAGCACCTACCAGCTCTCCAACATCACCTACACCCTGCTCACCCACCCCGAGCAGCTCGCCAAGCTCCGCGCCCAGCCGGACCTGCTGCCGCGCGGTCTGGAGGAGCTGCTGCGCTTCATCCCGTTCCGCCAGGGGGTCGGCATCGCCCGGGTCGCCACCGAGGACGTCGAGCTCGGCGGGGTGCTGATCAGGGCCGGCGAGCCGGTGCACGTCTCCTACCTGGCCGCCAACCGGGACCCGGCGGTGTACGAGCGGCCCGACGAGCTCGACCTCGACCGCGGCACGCCCACCCACATGACCTTCGGCAACGGCACCCACCACTGCCTCGGCTCCCACCTGGCCCGGATGGAGCTCCAGGTGGCGATCGGCACCCTGCTGAACCGGTTCCCCGGGCTGCGGCTCGCCGTGCCGCCCGCCGAGCTGGACTGGCAGACCGGCTCGATCTGGCGCTACCCGCAGACCCTGCCGGTCGCCTGGTGACCCCCCACCACCCCCAGCCGCATCCGTAGACCCAGGCCCGCCCGACGGGAGATCCACCCATGGCAACACTCTGCAGACCCGCCATCGCCGTGCCCGAGCACGTCATCACGCTCGACGAGACCCTCGACCTGGCCCGCACCCTGCACGCCGACCACCCGCAACTCGGCCTCGCGCTGCGGCTGATCGAGAACACCGGGGTGCGGACCAGACACCTGGTCCAGCCCATCGAGGAGACCCTGCGCCACCCGGGCTTCACCGTCCGCAACGCGGTCTACGAGCGGGAGGCCAAGCGCCGCGTCCCCGAGGTGGTCGAGCGCGCCCTCGACCACGCCGAGCTCGCCGCCCGGGACGTCGACCTCATCCTCTACGTGTCCTGCACCGGCTTCATGATGCCCTCGCTGACCGCGTGGCTGATCAACGAGATGGGGTTCCGCTCCGACACCCGGCAGCTGCCGATCGCCCAGCTCGGCTGCGCGGCCGGCGGCGCCGCCGTCAACCGGGCGCACGACTTCTGCCGCGCCTACCCCGGCGCCAACGTGCTGATCGTCGCCTGCGAGTTCTGCTCGCTCTGCTACCAGCCCACCGACATCGGCGTCGGCTCGCTGCTCTCCAACGGCCTGTTCGGCGACGCGATCGCCGCCGTCGTGCTGCGCGGCCGCGGCGGCACCGGCGTCCACCTGGAGCGCAACGGCTCGCACCTGGTGCCGGACACCGAGAACTGGATCTCCTACGGGGTCAAGGACACCGGCTTCCACTTCCAGCTCGACAAGCGCGTCCCGGGCACGATGGAGATGCTCGCCCCCGCCCTGCGCGCGCTGGCCGTCGAGCACGCCTGGGACGTCTCCGGCCTCGGGTTCTACATCGTGCACGCGGGCGGCCCGCGGATCCTCGACGACCTCTGCCACTTCCTCAACCTGGAGCCGGCCGCGTTCCGGTTCTCCCGGGCCACGCTCACCGAGCGCGGCAACATCGCCAGCGCCGTGGTCTTCGACGCGCTGGCCCGGATGTTCGAGGAGGGCGGGGTCGAGGACGGCACCCAGGGGCTGATCGCGGGCTTCGGTCCGGGCATCACCGCCGAGATCTCGCTGGGCAGTTGGGTCGGCACGTCGCTGGAGGCGGTGGTCCCGCGCCGGTCGCGCGCGATGGACACCGCGGAGCTGACGCTCGCTCACCAGACGGCCACCCTGCTGCGTCCGGCCGGGACTACGATCACCGAATGACCGATACCACGGATGCCAGGGGTACCACCGGCACCACCGGAACCGACGGGCCCGCCGCGACACCGGACGGCGCCGGAGCCCCGCTGATTCCCAGACCGCCCCGCCCCGCCGAGGCCGACCGGGCGCCCTCCGGAACCGGCCGCGCCGACGAGCTGGCCGCCCGCTTCCCCGCGCTGCACGCCCCGCAGTACTGGGCCTGGGGCCGCTACGACGCGCAGTTCTCCACCGTCCTGCCGCCGGACGAGCTGGTCACCAACATCCACCTGGTGGGGTTCACCGACAGCGGCCGGGTGGTGCTCTGCCGTGACGAGCGCGACCACTGGTTCCTGCCCGGCGGCACCCGCGAGCACGGCGAGTCGGTGGACTCCTGCCTGGTCCGCGAGCTGCGCGAGGAGGCCGGCGCCCGGCTGCTCGGCGAGCCGGTCTGGCTGGGCGCGCACCGCTGCGTGACCGACGACCCGGTGCCCTACCGCCCCTGGCAGCCGCACCCCGAGAAGGCCTGGCTCTGGGGCTGGGCCGACATCACGGTGGACTCCGTCCCGACCAACCCGGACGACGGCGAGCAGGTGGTCGAGGTCCGCGCGGCGGACCCGGTCGAGGCGCAGCAGCTGCTGCTGCGCGGCCACGAAGCCTGGTGGGGCGAGCTGATCGCCCTGGCGGTGGAGCTGCGGTCGAGTCCGCGCTGAGCCGCGCCCTTCCCCCGCTCCCGGGAGAGCACCGGGCGACCACCGGAAGACCACCGGAATGGCGCAGCAGCGGGCCGCGGCCCCCGGTGTCCGGTGGTATGACTCGAAGGGACTCGGGTCCTTCTCGGGCCCGCACCGACGGGAGCCGTCATGGACAACTACCCGCTGCTCAACATCTTCTGGACGATGCTGGAGCTGTTCCTCTGGATCCTCTGGTTCTTCCTGCTCTTCAAGATCATCACGGACATCTTCCGCAGCCATGACATGGGCGGCTGGGCCAAGGCCGGCTGGATGGTCCTGGTGATCCTGCTGCCGCTGATCGGTGTGCTGGTCTACGTCATCGCGCGCGGCAGGGGCATGGGTGAACGCGACATCGCCCAGGCCCAGAAGGCCGACGCCGCGTTCAAGGCCTACATCCGCGACGCGGCGGCCGCCGAGCCCGGGGAGGGCGCCGCACAGGGGCCGCCCGGCCGGAGCCACGTCGAGGACCTGGCCAAGCTGGCCGATCTCAAGGCCAGCGGGGCCATCTCCGAGGAGGAGTACCAGAAGGCGAAGGACAAGCTGCTGGTGTGACGCCGACGGGAGCGGCGGCGGTGGCCGGTGGACAGGCGTCCACCGGCCACCGCCGGCTGCCCGGTCCTCCGCTCAGCGCCGCCCGGAACGGCGGTCGCCGGAGCGGCGGTCGTCCGCCGAGCCGCCGCCGGCCAGCCCGGCCCGGCGCAGCGCGTCCGCCATGGCGCTGTTGCCCGGCGCCGCCGAGCCGCCGGAGCCGCCCCGGTCACCGCGGTCGCGGCGGTCCTGCCCGCGCCCGCCGCCCTGACCGGCCTGGCCGCCCTGGCCGCCGCGGCGCTCCTGGCGCGGCGGGCGGGCCTGGCGGTCGCCGCCGCGGCCGCCGCCCTCGCCGCCGCGGCCCACCTCGTCGTCCAGCCGCAGGGTGAGCCCGATCCGCTTGCGCGGCACGTCGACCGTGGTCACCCGGACGGTCACGATGTCACCGGGCTTGACCACCTCGCGCGGGTCCTTGACGAAGTTCTTCGACAGCGCCGACACGTGCACCAGGCCGTCCTGGTGGACGCCCACGTCGACGAAGGCGCCGAACGCGGCCACATTGGTCACCACGCCCTCCAGGACCATGCCGACCTCCAGGTCGCCGATCTTGTCGACGCCCTCCTTGAAGGTCGCGGTGCGGAACGCCGGGCGCGGGTCGCGGCCCGGCTTGTCCAGCTCGCCGAGGATGTCGGTGACGGTCGGGACGCCGAAGGTGTCGTCGGCGAAGTCGCCGGGCCGCAGGGCCCGCAGCTTCCCGCTGTTGCCGATCAGCTCGCGCAGCTCCCCGCCGGTCGAGGCGAGGATCCGGCGCACCACCGGGTACGCCTCCGGGTGCACGCTGGAGGCGTCCAGCGGGTCGTCGCCGCCCGGGATCCGCAGGAAGCCGGCGCACTGCTCGAAGGCCTTGGGGCCGAGCCGGGTCACGTCCTTCAGGGCCTTGCGGGTGCGGAACGGGCCGTTGGCGTCACGGTGGGCGACGATGTTGTCGGCGAGCGTGCCGGTGATCCCGGAGACCCGGGTGAGCAGCGGGGCGGAGGCGGTGTTGACGTCCACGCCGACCGCGTTGACGCAGTCCTCGACCACGGCGTCCAGCGAGCGGGAGAGCTTCACCTCGCTCAGGTCGTGCTGGTACTGGCCGACGCCGATCGACTTGGGGTCGATCTTGACCAGCTCGGCCAGCGGGTCCTGCAGCCGGCGGGCGATCGAGACGGCGCCGCGGATCGACACGTCGAGGTCCGGCAGCTCCTGCGAGGCGAAGGCGGACGCCGAGTAGACGGAGGCGCCGGCCTCGCTGACCATCGCCTTGGTGAGCTTCAGCTCCGGGTGGCGCTTGATGAGGTCCTCGGCGAGCTTGTCGGTCTCCCGGGAGGCGGTGCCGTTGCCGATCGCCACCAGGTCGACGTCGTGCTTCCTCGCCAGCGCGGCCAGGGTCGCCAGCGCGGCGTCCCACTTGTTGGCGGGCTGGTGCGGGTAGATCGTGTCGTACGCGACCACCTTGCCGGTGGCGTCCACCACGGCGACCTTCACGCCGGTGCGGAAGCCCGGGTCCAGGCCCATGGTGGCGCGGGTGCCGGCCGGAGCGGCGAGCAGCAGGTCGCGCAGGTTGGCGGCGAAGACCCGGACCGCCTCGTCCTCGGCCTCCGCGCGCAGCCGGCCGCGCAGGTCGATGCCGAGCCGGACCAGGATGCGGGTGCGCCAGGCCCAGCGGACGGTGTCGCCGAGCCACTTGTCGGCCGGGCGGCCGTGGTCGGCGATGCCGAAGCGAGCGGCGATCCGCTGCTCGTAGTCGCTCGCGCCGGGCAGGTCACTGTCCTCCTCGCCGTCGTACGGGGACAGGTCGAGGTCCAGCACCTCCTCCTTCTCGCCGCGCAGCATCGCCAGGATGCGGTGCGAGGGGAGCCTGGTGTACGGCTCGGCGAAGTCGAAGTAGTCGGCGAACTTCGCGCCCTCCTGCTCCTTGCCCTCGCGGACGGTGGCGACCATCCGGCCGCGCGTCCACATCCGCTCGCGCAGCGAGCCGACCAGGTCGGCGTCCTCGCCGAACCGCTCGACCAGGATCGCCCGGGCGCCCTCCAGCGCCGCCGGGGCGTCGGCCACCGACTCGTTGAGGTAGCCGGCCGCCAGTGCCGCCGGGTCCTGCGAGGGGTCGCCGAGCAGGGTGTCGGCCAGCGGCTCCAGCCCGGCCTCGCGGGCGATCTGCGCCTTGGTGCGCCGCTTCGGCTTGAACGGCAGGTAGATGTCCTCCAGCCGCGCCTTGGAGTCGGCGGCCAGGATCTGCGCGCGCAGCGCGTCGTCCAGCTTGCCCTGCGACGCGATCGACTCCAGGACGGCGCCGCGGCGCTCCTCCAGCTCCCGCAGGTAGCGCAGCCGCTCCTCCAGGGTGCGCAGCTGCGCGTCGTCCAGCGAGCCGGTCGCCTCCTTGCGGTAGCGGGCCACGAACGGCACCGTCGCGCCGCCGTCCAGCAGCTCGACCGCCGACTTCACCTGCCCCTCGCGGACGCCCAGTTCCTCGGCGATCTTCCGCTCGATCGCCTGCTGGGACTGCTGGGCCGCCTGTTCGACTGGCGTGGTCACGAAGCCGGTCACCTTCTTCAGAGTTGCTGTCCGTACCCCGGCATTCTCGCAGCAACCCCCGACACCCCCGCCCCGCCCCGGCACCCCGGGCGTGGCGTACGGCCGCCCGCGGCCGCGCTCAGTAGGCGTCGTCTGCGGTACGGTCCGGGGCGCCGTCCGGGCCGATCCCGATCAGCACGGTCTCCTTCATCTTCACCAGCCTGATCCGGTCCGGGCCGTCCCAGACGACCTCGGGCCTTCCCTGCCAGTCGCCGTTGACGTACGCGAGGTGCCAACGGCGCTTCCCCAGACCGGAGCCCTCGTCCACCGAGACGATCCAGTACGGGTCGATCATCGCGTGCCCCTCCTCGACCACCAGGCGACGGTCCGTCCGCTCCGGCGCGGTCTCGGAGTGGATCACCCGTTCACCGTCGGTCAGCAGCCATCCGAAGAACACCCAGACGAGCGCGGCGCCCAGCAGGAACACGCCCGTGACACCGCCCAGCACGATCCTGGCCCACAGGTTCCAGCGCGCGGTGAGCACGCCGACGAACACCAGTACCAGCACCAGCGTCCCGAACAGCGCGGAGTGGTCCAGCCATTGGCGCAGCACCAGGAGTCCGCCGGAGCCCCGGTTCGCCCGGCCGAGGGCGGCGGCTCCCACCAGTACCGCCGCGAGCCCGAGCGCCCCCCAGGAAACCCAACGCCTCCACGAAGTCCTCATGTTCTCACCCTAGTGTTCGAAATCCGCCTGAACGCGGGGCCCGTCGCGGCGTACAGTGCCGGGCATGTGCGCAGCCGCTCGGACGCCCGACCACATGCACGACGACGACCACCTGCACGACCGTCTGCACGACGAAGAACCCTCCATCGACACCAGCCTGGTGAGGCGGCTGATCGCCGCCCAGTTCCCGCAGTGGAAGGGCCTGCCGCTCGCGTCGGCCGGGCTCACGGCCACGGACAACGCGATGTTCCGGCTCGGCCCCGAACTCGCCGTCCGCCTCCCCCGCGCCGCCTGGGCGGCCGGGAACCTGGAGCGCGAGCAGTACTGGCTCCCCCGCCTCGCCCGGCACCTGCCGGTGCCCGTCCCCGCGCCGATCGGCCACGGCCGGCCGACCGTCGGCTACCCGTGGGACTGGTCGGTGCTGCGCTGGCTCGACGGCGTCACCCCGGTCGTCGGATCGCTCCCCAATCCCGTCCAGCTCGCCTACGACCTCGCCGAGTTCGTCTCCGCGCTGCGCGCCGTCGAGCCGGGCCCGGAAGCCCCCGCCGCGCTGCGCGCCGGACCGCTGGCCGGCCGCGACGCCGCCACCCGGGCCGCCATCGGGCGGCTGCGCGGGGTGGTCGACACCGAGACGGCGACCGCCCTGTGGGACAAGGCCCTGCGGCTGCCCGAGTACACCGGGCCGGCCCGCTGGGTGCACGGCGACCTCACCCCCGGCAACCTCCTGGTCACCGGCCAACGCCTCGGCGCCGTCCTGGACTTCGGCCTGCTGGGCGTCGGCGACCCGACCGTCGACCTGCTGCCGGCCTGGAGCCTGCTGCCGGCCACCGCCCGCCCGGTCTTCCGCACCTCCCTGGCCGCCGACGACGCCACCTGGGAGCGCGGCCGGGCCTGGGCGCTGTCCCTCGCGCTCGTCCAACTGCCCTACTACCGCACCACCAACCCGCCGCTGGCCGCCAACGCCCGGCACGTCGTCAAGGAGATCCTGTCGGACCGCAGCGTGTGAGCGCGTCCGCGCGCACGCGGACGGGCGGGCGGCGGCGTCAGGGCTGGACGTAGCGGGTCGCCTCGGCGGCCCCCGGCGGCAGCGGGGTGCGGGCCGCCCCGGACTGCCAGGCGCCGGCCAGTTCGGCCGGGAAGCGGCGGCCGCTGCGGGTCAGCACCAGCCCGGGCGTCAGCTCGACCTCGTCGCCCGGGCGGAACGGCCGGTCGGCGCCCGGCGGGAGCCGCTCCCACGGGCCCAGGTGGCCGCGCCGCCCGGCCTCGCGCATCCGGCTGCCGTACGTGCTGGTGTCCCGCACCGTCACCGCGCCGCCGCGCACCGAGACCGTCAGGTGCCGGCGGCTGACCAGGGCCGCCCGCTCGACCGGCAGCAGGCCGAGCAGCGCGATGCCGTCCCCGTCCGGCCCGGGCGCCCGGCCGACCGCCGTCCGCGAGCCCTCGTCCAGCGTGCACCGGGCCACGCACTCCCCGTCCAGCACCACCTTGACCTGCGCGGCGCCGGGCCGGGCCCCGTCGTCGAGCAGCGGCGTCCCGTGCAGCTCGCAGGTGGGCACACCGCGGCGCATCCGCGGCAGCATCACCCGCCCGCCGCGGTGCACGCTGTACAGGCCGCAGCGCGTCTCCGGGCAGCGCCAGGCCCGGCCGACCACCTCGACCAGCGGCTTGCTGGCGGCCGTCAGCAGGCCCTGCTTCTTGAGCGCCGACAGCTCCATCTTCTTGGAGATCTCCGCGCCCGTCCGGTAGCCCATGTCGAGCGGGACCAGCCGCACCACCCCGCGCCCGGCCGCCTCGGGCCGCAGGAACTGCCAGGTGTTGCCCTGGATCCACGGGTGCTCGATCCGGTGGTCGTCGTAGTAGTCGGCGGTGACCACCTGGATCCCGGTCATGCCGGCGATCTCCAGCACCCGCTCGTCGGCGTCCGGCACCTCCTCCACCAGTCCCTCCGCCACCCACCGCGCCAGCGTCCGGGCGTCCGCCTCCTCGGCGAACTCCCGCCGTCCGCCCAGCAGACTGCGGTCGGCCACGCAGTACACCGCCACCTGCCGGTCCCCGGTCAGCCGTACCAGCGCCTCCACCACCAGTCCCAGCCGGTGCAGCGAACGCGGCGCCGGCCCGCCGAAGTCGGTCCGCCGGACGACGTTGGAGAGCTCGACCAGGTAGTCCGCCCGGTCCGCGGACGTGGCGAGGTTGCGGTCGAGGGCGCGGTCGAGGGCTCGGTCGGGGCGGTGCTGCTCCATGGGGCCTCCGTGCGGTCGGCGTGCACGGGCCGCACCCGGACGGCCGTCCCGGCGCCCCGTCACATCCGTTCCATCATGACCCAGGCCCTCCGGCCGCGGGCCGTGACCGTCCGATCGCCTGTGCCGGCCCCCTGGTCCGCGTCCCTCCCGGCCGGTGGTCCGCCGCCACCGCCACCGCCACCGCGATCCCGCCGGTCCGCCCGTTCGCCGGTCCGCCTCCGGGCGCCGGGGGCGTCGGCGATGTCCACGGAGAGGGGAACGGCCCCAGTAGGGTGCGAACATGACACGTCATCTCGCATTCGAGGGCCCCTACAACTTCCGCGATCTGGGCGGGTATCCGGCCGCCGGCGGACAGGCGGTCCGCTGGGGGCTGCTGTACCGCTCGTCCTCGCTCGGCCGGCTCGGCTCGGCCGCCGACCTCGAACGGTTCCGGGCCCTGGACATCGGCACCGTGATCGACCTGCGCTACCCCTGGGAGATCAAGCGCCGGGGGCGGATACCGGAGCTGGACGGGGTCGCGTACCACAACCTCTCGATCGAGCACCGGCCGTACGACCAGGCCGAGATCGACCCGGGGCTCGACCCATGGCGGTACCTGGCGGACCGGTTCGCCGAGGTGGCCGAGGACGGGGCGGCGGAGATCCGCACCGTCCTGGAGCTGATCGCCGGGGCCGAGCGGCCGGTGGTGTTCCACTGCGCGGCCGGCAAGGACCGCACCGGGCTGATCGCCGCCCTGGTGCTCACCCTGCTCGGCGTCGGCGAGGACGACGTGGCCGCGGACTTCGCGCTCACCGAGCTCGTCACCACCCGGCTGGTGGCCGACTGGCGCGCCGCCAACCCGGGGCGCACCCTGCGCTGGCCCGCCTTCGGACGCGCGCCGGAGGAGGTGATCCGGCTCGCGCTCGCGGACCTGGCCGCCGCCCACGGCTCGGTGCACACCTATGCCACCGGCAAGGTCGGCCTCGACGAGGCGCTGATCGGCCGACTGCGGACCCGACTGCTCACGGCGTAGCCCGGCGGCGACGAGAACCGGCCAGCGCTCCACCAGAACGACAATCGCATGAAAAAGAAATCGATCGGCCAATAGATCAGAAGTGGGCAGGACAGATCGATATTCGACCGAAAAATCCTGACTCCGGGAATTTTCGGCGAATGTCGATCCGACTCTTGCCGAACCCCGACTCCTCGGCCTCGCCGCGCCGAATGGCCGAAAAAAATAGTGCTGAGCACCTGTTCGTGCACGCTAAGGTCATTTCCGCGGCGGCTCGGCCGATCGGGTGACCGCGACCGTTCGGGTCGGACCTCCGCTCGTTTCCTTCTGTCTGCACGACCCCGCCCTTACGGCGGTGTCACCGAAACGATCGGACGGAACATGCGCGCAGAGAACCCAGCCGACCGCCCCCGCCGCATCGACCGCACGCTCGTCCGAAGCGTCCTGGTCGCCGCCGCGCTCCTCGGCCTCACCGGCGCCGGCCCGGCCCTCGCCGAAGGCTCCTGGACGTCCTACATCAGCAACTGGGGGCCCGGATCGGAATCCCGCCGCTGGGAGGACGCCGACCGCGACGACGTCGCCACCTCCGTCACCTTCCAGGGCTGCGCGACCGGCAACAACGACTTCAAGGACGCCGACCTCCAGATCTACAAGGACGTCTTCGGCCCCGACAAGGCCTACGGCCACCGCAGCAACCACTGCGACACCTCCACTTGGGGCGACCAGAGCGCCGGCACCTACTACTTCGTCCTGGAGGGCGTGCGCAGCGGCGCCAAGCTCTGGGTGGACACCGTGACCGCCCGGTACTGACCCCGCCCCCGCACCCGTTCCGAGCGAAATGCGTCGACTCCGCCATGGCCCTTGAATTCCACCGCATCGACTTCCAGTACAGCCGGAAGGCGCTCCTGTTCACCGGGCTCGATCTGCGGATCGACAATCCGGCCACCGTCCTGCTCGGCCCCAACGGCGCCGGCAAGTCCACCCTGATGGCGCTCGCCGCCTCGCAGCTGAGTCCGCACCGCGGGTTCGTCACCTGGCACGGCGTCGACCCGGCGGCGGGCGGCGGAGACCGGGCCGCCTACCGGCGCGCGGTGGCCTGGCTGCCGCAGCAGATCACCCCCGTCCCCGGGCTCACCGTGCGCGAACAGGTCGCGTACTGCGGCTGGCTGAAGGGCATGTCGCGCACCGCCGCCTGGCGGGCCTCGGCCGGCGCGCTCGCCCGGGTCGGCCTCGCCGGGCTCGCCGACCGGGCCGGCCACCAGCTCTCCGGCGGCCAGCTGCGCCGGATGGGCATCGCCGGCTGCCTCGCCCACCACAGCGAGCTGATCCTGATGGACGAGCCCACGGCCGGTCTCGACCCCACCCAGCGCTCGGTGTTCCGCTCCCTGGTCGAGGAGCTGACGGGCGAGGTGAACATCGTCGTCTCCACCCACCAGACCGAGGACCTCGCCGGCACCTACCGGCAGGTGGTGGTGCTGGACCGCGGCCGGGTCCGGTTCCAGGGCGCCACCGAGGAGTTCCACGCCCTCGCGGCCGGCGGCCGGATCCCCGGGGCGGTCGGCGGCGGACCGGGCGACGGAGCCGAGGACGGAGCCGACGACCGGCCCGGCGGCGGACCGGGCGACGGACCCCGCGGCGGCTCCGGCACGCCGACCGCCGAGGCCGCGTACGCGCGCCTGATCGAACGGGAGACGTGACCATGCTGCTGCGCACCGTGCTGCGGGTCTCGGCGGGCACCCGGACGCTGCCGTTCCTGCTCGGCTTCGTCCTGGTCGCGCTCGGCGACGAGCTGACCGCCTGGGTCACCCCGGCGTACGGGCTCGCCGCCGCCGGGCACGCCAGCCTCGCGCTGCCGTTCGCCTGCGCGGCCTGCGCGGCCTGCGGCGCCTGGGAGGGCGGGCGGCTGCGGCGCGGCGGCGTGTTCGACCGCTCACCGGTCCGCTCCGCGCCGGCCGTCACCGCGCCGGTGCTGCTGCCGGTCGCCGTGATGGGCGGGCTGGGCATGGCCGTCGCGCTCGGCACCGCGATGCTGGCCGGCGGCACCGCGGACGGCGTCCCGCAGCCCGGCCTGTTCGCGGTCTGGGCCGGGCTGCTGCTCGCCAACACCCTGGTCGGCTCGGTCGTCGGACGGGTGCTGGCACCGGTGGTCGCCGTACCGCTCGCGCTGGTCAGCAGCTTCGTGCTGAACGCCTACCCCGCCGCGTTCGACACCTACTGGCCGCGGCACCTGGTCGGCGGCGGGCTCTCCGACTGCTGCGCCGTGGACCAGGTGCTGGACGGACGGGCGGTGGCGGGCTCGCTGGTCTTCTCCGGCGCGGTCTGCGCGGCGGCCGTCCTGCTGATCCGCCGGCGCGGCGCCCCGCTCGCCGTCGCCGCCGCGCTGGCCGTCACGGCGGGCGGCGTCGCACTGGGCGGCTGGACCGCCCGCGACCTCGGCCCCGAACCGGTGCGCGCCCGCTCCGCCGCCGCGCTGGTCTGCGACGACGGGCGGCCGCGGGTCTGCCTCTGGCCGGAGCTCGGCGGCGCCCGCTCGACGACGGTCCGCAGCGAGGTCCGCCGGGTCGCCGACGTCCTGGCCGGGCGCGGCGTCGCCGTCCCGGAGGCGTTCACCATGGCCGCCCGGCCCGGACCGGGCGAGGCCAAGCTCGGCGTCCCGACCGACGCCCTGGCGCGGGACGTCGCCCCCGCCGTGGTCGGCGGCCTGCTCCCGCACGCCCCGGACTGCGCCCGCCGCGGCGACCCCTACCCGGCGGCGGCGGCCGTCGGCACGGCCACCGCCTGGCTCACCGCCCTGACCGGGCCGGACGGTGCGAGCGTGCCCCCGGCCGGGATCGGCGGCCGCTTCACCGAGGCCGACGCGGCCCGCGCCGCCCAACTGGCCCGGCTGCCCGACGACACCCAGCTCGCCTGGTACCGCGCCACCGCCGCGGCCCTGGCCGACTGCGGCACCCCGCCCCCGCCGCTCCCGCACGCCGGGGCGGCCGCCGGAGGGGGTGCGGGGTGATCTGGTGGTGCAAGGCGCGCGCGGTGCCGGCGCTCGCGGCCGTCCTCGCCGGGACCTTCGCCGTCGGCCTGCTGGCCGGGGACGGCGAGCTGCCGGTGCCCGCCCTGCGCGGACAGGCCGGGCACTTCCTCCTCGCCCATGTGATCACCCTGTTCCCGGCGGTGTCCCTGCTGTACGGGCTCGGCCGGGGCGACCTGCGGACCGAGTCGGTCGCCGCCCGGCAGCTGCGCGGTCTGGACACCGGGCTCGCGCTCGCCCTCGCGGCCGCCGGGGCGACCTGTGGCGGCCTCGCCCACGCGGCCGGCCAGGGGTCGCTCGCCCTGGTCCTGGCCCGCAACACCGCCGGCTACCTGGGCCTGGCCCTGCTGGCCCACCCGCTGGTCGGCCACCGTCCGGCGGCCGCCGCGCTCGCCGGCGTCCCGCTGCTCTGCTCGGCGGCGGGCTGGTCCCCGGACGGCCGACCGCGACCGTGGGCCTGGCCGCTGCACCCGGCCGGCTCCCCGGCCGCGCTGGCCGCCGTCGGCCTGCTGCTGCTCACCGGCGCGGCCTGTGCCCTGCGCGATCGGCAGCCGCCCGCCGCGTTGCGCCTGCCGGCCGGCTGAGTGCCGCCGCGGGGCCGGGGCTCAGCGCCGCCGGGGCTTGCCCGGGCGGCCGCCGTTCTGCCGGCCGGTGCCCGCGCGGGCACCGCCCCGGGACCTGCCGGGCCCGCCCGAGGCGCCGCCGGGGGCCGGCGCGGCCTCGGCCGTGTCGGGCCAGTGGGCGGGGCGCTTCAGGGCCGCCGGGAGGCGGGTGGCTCCGTCGCCGCGGGCCGCGTTGAGCTGCGCCTGGGTGAGGAACAGCGCGTCGGTGAGGTCGGCGCCCGCCAGGTCGGCGTCCCGCAGGTCCGCGCCGACCAGATCGGCGAGCCGCAGGTCCGCCCCGGCCAGGTCCGCCGCGACCAGCAGCGCGCCCCGCAGATTGGCCCCGCGCAGGTCGGCCCCGCGCAGCCGGGCCCCGAACAGGTCCGCGCCCCGGTGCTCACGACGGCGCGGGACGGCGGCCCGGACCAGCTCGCTCGCCCGGAACAGCAGCTCGGCCACCGCCTGCCGGTGCGCGGGCACGTCGACCGCCAGGATCTCCTCCGGCGTGCCGGCGGCCAGCCGCTCGGTCTCCTCCAGCATCCGGCGCAGCTCCCCGTGCACGGGGCGGGCCGGGGCGAAGGTGAGCGCTTCGGCGAGGTACCAGAGCAGCTCGTGCAGCTGCCGCACCACCGGGAACACCTCGAACATCGTCCCGGCGCTCTCCGGCGCCTCGCGCCAGCTGCGCCCGCCGAAGGTGACCTGGGAGACGTGCTGGCCGGCCCCGAAGCAGTCGTACACCGTGCAGCCGGGGAAGCCGCTGTCGCGAAGCCGCTCGTGGATGCCGCAGGTGAAGTCCACCTGGAGATTGCGGCAGGCGGTGCCGGCGGCCTTGTTCACGGCGAAGTCCGTCCCGGCGGCGAACGGCAGCGCGGCGCAGCACAGCCCGAAGCAGCTCCCGCAGTCGGAGACGAGGTTGAGGCTCGGGACGCTCACGATGCTGTTGTTCCTCCGGGTACGGCGATGCGGTGGGACGGTGCGGTGGTGCAGCTGTAGAGCGTACCGACAGCCCGGAGCGGTCGTCGGTTAGTGTGGTCGACCGAGCGCGAGCGGCACCAGGGCGCGCGCGGCCCGGCACCACGCAGCACAAGCACCACGCGGCCCAGCACCAGGCAGCACAGCACCAGCGGAGGAACCAAGGCATGTCCCGGCACGACGTGGCGCCGTACCCGGACACCGAGGGCACCGCGACGCCCGCCGCCGGACAGCCACCCGCCCTCCGCCTCCCGCCCCGCGCCCGCACCGTCGCGTTCACGCTGCTCTGCTTCGCGGTCTGCCTGGCGATCGGCGCCCAGCAGTGGACCACCCTCCAGCTCGGCGGCTTCGACCTCGGGATCTTCGACCAGGGCGTGCGCGGCTACGCGCACTTCGGCCTGCCAGTGTCCACGCTGAAGAGCTTCCACCACGAGTTCCCCCCTGGCTTCTCGCTCCTCGGCGACCACTTCTCACCGGTGATCGCGCTGATGGCGCCGCTCTACTGGCTCTGGGACGACCCCCGCTCGCTGCTCCTCGGCCAGGCCCTCTGCTTCGCCGCCGGCGTGCCGCTGATCCGCCGGATCACCGACCGCTGCTTCGCCGACGCCGACCCCCGCACCGCCCGCCGCGCCGCCGACCTCGCCGCGCTCGCCCACGGACTGGGCTGGCCGCTGCTGGTGGCCTCCCGCGGCGGGTTCCACGAGGTGGCGTTCGCCGTGCCGCTCACGCTGCTGATGCTGGAGCGCGGGATGGCCCGGCAGTACTGGGCGGCCGCGCTGGCCGGCCTGCTGCTGTGCTGCACCAAGGAGGACATGGGCCTGGCGGTCGGCGCGTACGGCCTGGTGCTGCTGCTGCGGGCGCGCCGCGAGCCGGACCCCGAGCGCCGCCGCCCCGCCGTCCGCTGGGGGCTGGGCCTGCTGCTCGGCGGCCCGCTCGCCTCCGCGGTGGCGATCGCGAAGCTGATCCCCGCGATGGGCGGCGTGCCCGGCTACTACTGGAACTACCAGGCGCTCGGCGAGGACGGCGGGTCGGCGGTCGCCAACGTGCTGGCCGACCCGACCCGCCTGGTCTCGGCGTTCTTCGACGCCCCGTTGAAGCCGCTGCTGCTGCTCTGGCTCTTCGGCACCCTGTTCCTCCTCCCGCTGCGCTCCGCGACCGTGCTCCTGGCCGTCCCGCTGCTCGCCGAGCGGGTCCTCTCCAGCAACCCCAACCACTGGTCGATCGCCCGGCACTACGACGCGTTCCTCTGGCCGATCCTGCTGGTCGCCGCGGTGGAGGTGCTGGGCCGCTGCCACGACCGCGCGCTGACCCGCCGGCTCGGCGTGGCGGCGGCCGCCCTGACCGTCGCGGCCGCGCTGCCGCTCGGGGTGGCGAACCTGTTCGTGCCGGCGTACTGGCAGCCGAAGGCCAGCGAGGCGGCGCTGCTGCGCGGCGCGGCGCTGGTCCCGGACGGCGCCTCGGTCGAGGCCGACAACCAGGCGGCGCCGCGGCTGACCGCCCGGGCGGACGTGGTGCTGGTCGACGAGAAGCCGCGCGGGCGCGAGTACGTGCTGATCCGCGCGGACAAGCGGTCCTTCCCGTTCCGGACCGACCGGGAGCAGGCGGCCCGGATCGAGCTGCTGCTGGCGCACGGGTACCGGACCGTCTGGTCGGAGGACGGCGTCCACCTGCTGCACCGGGAGGGCACCGAGCCGGTCCCGGGCGAGCAGGTGCCCGGCCCGGACTCCACCCCGTACCAGGACGAGGTGCCGTCGGACGTGGGCCACAACCTCTTCCGCGGCTGAGACTCCCGCAGCCGCAGCCGCAGCCGCAGCCCGCAGCTCTCGGTCCTCGGCCCTCGGTCCTCAGCCCTCGTAGGGCAGCAGCTCCGCGCGCTTGGGCGGGCGGCCGTCGCCGGAGGAGCGGCCGGTGAGGCGGCGGCCGATCCACGGGCCGAGGTGGGTGCGGGCCCAGCGGGCGTCGGCGGCGAGCTTCTCGCCGCGGGTCGGCGGCGCGGCGGCCGGCAGCGGCGCGCGCCAGTCGAAGCCGGCGGGGCGGCCGAGCGCCTCCAGCACGGCCTCGGCGACCCGGCGGTGCCCCTCGGGCGAGAGGTGGAGCCGGTCCTCCGCCCAGAGCCCGCGGTCGTCGAAACAGGGCGCGGAGAAGAGGTCGACCACGGCGATGCCCGGGTCCTGGGCGAGCTCGTGCACGAAGGCCTTCATCCGCAGGATCGCCGGGAGCAGCCGGGCGGAGCCGGCCATCCGGCGGGTCGGGTCGGTGCTGGTGAACATCACCACGGTGGCGCCGGTGGCGCGCAGCCGGGTGGCGGAGGCGCCCAGCAGTTCCTCGACCCGGGCGACGTCGCAGCGCGGGCGCAGCACGTCGTTGAGCCCGCCGGCCAGGGTGACCAGCTCGGCGCCCATGGCGGCGGCGGTCTCCAGCTGCTCGTCGTGGATCTGGCCGATGAGCTTGCCGCGCACGGCGAGGTTGGCGTACCGGAAGGCGCCGGCCGGGTGGTCGGCGGCGAGCCGGGCGGCGACGCGGTCGGCCCAGCCCCGGAAGTGGCCGTCGGGCAACAGGTCGTCGCACATGCCCTCGGTGAAGGAGTCCCCTACGGCGACGTAACTGCGGAAGGCGGTGGGCGTGTTCTCCGTGTTCTCCATGGCCCGACGATCGTACGCGCGCGGCCCGCGGCGGGATCCGGCGGCCTCGGGCGCGCGCCGCGGAACGCCGCGGGCCCGCGGATCAACGGCGGCGGCAATCGGTCGCCGATCCTCCGTTCATCGGGGCCGGGCAGAGTGGTGCGGGTCGGCGGCGCTGCCCGACGGATCCTGGACCGGTACCGGGGGGGAATCGGTCCCGGAGTTCCGGGTGCGCCGCCGACCGCGGCCTTCCGGCCGGTCAGACCCGCGCCGTCTCCCCCGCCGTCTCCTCCCCCGCCTGCTCCACCACGCCGGTGACCCAGTGCGTGCGCACGGCATCAGTCGGCCGCTGCTCCCCCAGCGCGTCGAGGCCCCAGACGCCGAGCGCCGCCACGACCGGCCGCAGTTCGGCGCCGCGCCCGGTCAGCTCGTAGACGGTGGCGTTGGCCGGCCGTTCGAGGCGGCGCCGCTCGACCAGGCCCTCGCTCTCCAGCTGCTTGAGCCGCGCGGCGAGGATGTCGGTGGAGACGCCGGGCAGGTCGGCGTGCAGGTCGGTGTAGCGGCGCGGGCCGGCCAGGAGTTCACGGACGATCAGGAGGCTCCAGCGCTCCCCCACCGCGTCCAGGGCGCGGGCGACGGCGCAGTACTGGTCGTAGCTTCGGCGTGACATGTGGATCAGCATAGCCAAGAGGTTGGACTTTCCAAGTGCCTACTTGGTAGAACAAAGCAACCAGGATCGACGCGGGGTGACGGTCGGGAGGCCACAGATGGAGTTTCGGCAGTCCAGCAAGCTGAATGACGTGTGTTACGAGATCCGCGGCCCGGTGGTCGACCAGGCCAACGCACTGGAGGAAGCCGGGCACAGCGTGCTCCGGCTGAACACCGGCAACCCCGCCACGTTCGGCTTCGAGGCGCCGGAGGAGATCCTCCAGGACATCATCCGGAACCTCCCCCGGGCGCACGGCTACAGCGACTCGCGCGGCATCCTGCCGGCCCGCCGCGCCGTCGTGCAGTACTACCAGCAGCGCGGCGTCGAGGGCGTGACCGTCAACGACGTCTACCTCGGCAACGGCGTGTCCGAGCTGATCCAGATGGCCGTCACCGCCCTGGTGGACGACGGCGACGAGGTGCTCGTCCCGATGCCCGACTACCCGCTGTGGACGGCGGTGGTCCGGCTGGCCGGCGGCAAGGCGGTGCACTACGCCTGCGACGAGGAGGCGGACTGGTTCCCCGACCTCGACGACATCGCCGCCAAGATCACCGCCCGCACCAAGGCGATCGTGGTCATCAACCCCAACAACCCCACCGGCGCGGTCTACCCGAAGGAACTGCTGGAGGGCATCCTCGACCTCGCCCGCCGCCACCAGCTGATGGTGCTGGCCGACGAGATCTACGACAAGATCCTCTACGACGGCGTCGAGCACCACTGCCTGGCCGCGCTGGCCGACGACGTGCTCACCCTCACCTTCAACGGCCTCTCCAAGTCCTACCGGGTGGCCGGCTTCCGCAGCGGCTGGCTGGTCGTCTCCGGCCCCAAGCAGCACGCGAGCGACTACCTGGAGGGCCTCACCATGCTCTCCGGCATGCGGCTGTGCCCCAACGTGCCCTCCCAGTACGCCGTCCAGGCCGCGCTCGGCGGACACCAGTCCATCAACGACCTGGTCCTGCCCGGCGGCCGCCTCGCCGAACAGCGCGACGTCGCCTTCCGCGCCCTCAACGAGATCCCCGGCGTCAGCTGCGTCAAGCCCCGCGGCGCGCTCTACGCCTTCGCCAAACTCGACCCGGCCGTCCACCGCATCGTCGACGACGAGCGCTTCGTCCTGGACCTCCTGCTCCGCGAGAAGATCCACGTGGTCCAGGGCACCGGCTTCAACTGGCCCCGCCCCGACCACTTCCGCTTCGTCACCCTCCCCCGCGCCGACGACCTGGAGACGGCCATCAACCGCATCGGCCGCTTCCTCGCCACCTACCGCCAGACCTGACCCGCGCCACCGGCCCCCGCAGGCGGTGCCTGCGGGGGCCGGTGGCGTGCGGGGCGGGGGGGCTACCGGCCCCAGCCGCCGCCCTGGCCGTCGTCGTCGTGGTCGCTGTCCCAGCCCTCGCCGACCTTGCGGAGGACGGTGTAGTGGTCGACCCGGGTGCCGTCCTCCGCCAGGGCGGTGACGGTCATCTCGGACTTCTGGCCCAGGTGGGCGGGCTTCACGTCGACCTTGATGAAGGAGTAGCCGGTGTAGCGGACCCGCGACCACTCGACCTTCTCGGTGACCTTCCCGCCGCCCTTGGCGAAGTAGTAGGTGTCCACCGAGTCCAGGCGGTTCTCGTGGCCCTCGTAGGTGTCCGGGGCGTCGAACCGGTAGAGGCTGCGGCCGGCCGCGCCCGCCGTCACGTACACCACGCCGTCCTTGGCGGGCTCGACGGCGGCGCCGCTCGGCACCGCCTTGGAGACCTTGTTGCCGAGGATCGCGTCGGTGCGCTCGTACACGTGGTTGTGACCGTTGATCACCAGGTCGACCCGGTACTTCTCGAACAGCGGCACCCAGGCCTCCCGCACCCCGCCCTCGGAGGCATGCTGGTGAGTGGTGGAGAAGGCGCAGTGGTGGAAGAAGACCACGACGAAGTCGATCGTCTCGTCGCCCCGCAGGTCCTTCAGGGTGCGCTCCAGCCAGCGGGTCTGCCGGCCCGCCGAGATGCCCAAGTTGGCCGGGATCTCGTAGGAGACGTCGTTGGCGTCCAGCGAGATGACGCCGACGTTCTTGTAGCGGAACGAGTAGACGCCGGGGACGCTGCGCTTGTCCGGGCCGTTGTCCGGCAGGTAGAAGCGGGCGTTCTCGCCGCCGTAGCCGTTCGGCGAGTACCAGGCCTCCATGTCGTGGTTGCCGTACGCGACCATCCACGGCACCTTCGAGGCGACCGTCTCGGTCTGCACCAGGAAGGCGTCCCAGGTGGTGGCGTTGAACACCGACTTGTCGGAGTCCTGGCCGGAGCCCGCCGGGTCGGCGTAGCAGATGTCGCCGGCGTGCAGGTGGAAGGCCGGGTCCTGGGCCAGGATGATGTGGTCGTTGCCCTTGGCGTGGTCGCTGACGCCCTGGTCGCCGAAGGCGGTGAAGGTGAACGGCTCGTACACCTTGCCCCAGCGGTGCTCGCGCGAGGGCGCGGTGCGGAAGGTGCCGAGGGTGGAGACGGCCTGCTGCGAGGCCGGGTCGAAGCCCTGGTGGCCGACACCGTAGTAGTAGGTGGTGTCGGGGTGCAGGTCCTCCAGCGCCACGTGCAGGTAGTACTGGTCCACCGGCCGGCCGGTGGGGGTGAGCGCCGGGGTGTGCAGGGTGCGCACCTCCGCCTCGATCTTGTGGCCGAGGTCCCACGGGTTCCTGCCGTAGCGCAGGAACGGCCGCTTCACCGGGGCCGGCACCTGCCAGGAGACCCGGAACTGGGTGTCCGGCTCGGGGCCGAACGAGAGGTGACGCCCGATCGGGGCGACCAGCGAGCCGTCGACGCCCGCGGTGGCGCCGCCGGCCAGCAGCTGCGGCGAGACCGGGGCCGCCGAGGCGGTGCCGCTGCCCAGCGCACCGCCCACGGCCAGCGCGCCCACCGAGACGGCGCCGGCGCGCAGCATCCGGCGGCGGGAGAAGCGGGCCCGCAGGTACTCGTGCTGCTCGGCCATGCTCATGCGTTCGGCGAGCTCGACCGGCACGCCCATGTTCGGAGTTTCCATGCGCGGGACTCTTCCAGCCACCCGTTGACCGGACACGGACGCGCGGTGAACGCGCCCGGGCGTGCCGGTCAGTCGACCGCCAATGTTCGACCATGGCTCGGCAAAGCCGTACGCAGGCGAAACGCGCTTCCCGGCCCCCCGCACGGGCGCCGCGACCGGGGCTGGCAGGATCATCCACCATGGCCCGGATCCTGATCTACCGTCGCAACCTCCGCTTCCCGCACGCCTCGGTCGTCGACGGCACCCGCGCGCTGGGCGAGCTGGGCGAACGGCACGGTTTCACCGTCGACGCCAGCGAGGACCCGGCTGTCTTCCGGCCCGCCGCCCTGCGCCGGTACGCCGCCGTGGTGTTCCTCTCCACCGGCGGCCCGGTCCTCGACGAGGCCGGGCAGGACGCGCTGCGCGACCACCTGACCGCCGGTCACGGCTGGCTGGGCGTGCACGCGGCGTCCAGCACGGCGTACGAGTGGCCGTGGTTCGAGGGGCTCGTCGGCGCCCGGTTCGACCGGCACCCCGCGATCCAGACCGCGCCGGTCCGGGTCGCCGACGCCGACCACCCGGCCACCGCCCACCTGCCGGCCCGCTGGGAGTGGACCGACGAGTGGTACGACTTCCGCTCCGACCCGCGCGACCGCGGCGCCCGCGTGCTGCTCACCGTGGACGAGGCCGACTACACGGGCGCCGCGATGGGCCTGGCCGACCGTCACCCGCTCGCCTGGTGCGGCGAGCACGACGGCGCGCCGACCTTCTACACCGCGCTCGGCCACGCCCCCGAGGCGTACGCCGACCGGGCCTTCCGCGGCCACCTGCTGGGCGGCCTGCGCCACGTGCTCGGCTGAGCGAACGGGACCGCCCGGAGCAGCGGTGCTGCTCCGGGCGGTCCTCGGTTCAACCGTCCACCGGCCGACTACCAGCCGAAGCCGTGTCCGAAGCCGTAGTCATAGCCGTGACCGTAGCCGTAGCCATGGCCGTAGCCGTGGTCGCAGTCGTGGCCGTGGCCGTCCTTCTTCTTCTTGTTGGTGAGGTCGACGGTGACGCAGTCGTCGGCGTTCACCTGGATGGGACCGGTGACCGGGTCACGCGGGAACTGGTAGCCGTGGGGCGCCGCGGTCTCCCGCAGGTAGTACTGCCCGGCCGGCAGGTGGGAGAAGTCGCAGCCACCGTCGGAGGCGGTGGTGCAGTCACCCGCCTGGGTGTCCGGGGCGGCGCCGTCGGCCTGCAGGCCGGGGACGCCGTTGCTCTCCCGCCACAGCTGGAACACCGCGCCGCCCACGGGCTCGCCCGAATGCGCGTCCCTCTTGGTCAGGTGGATCGCGCCGTCGCCCGGCGGCTTCGGCGACGGGCAGTCACTGGCGGTGGCCTGGACGCCCTCGGCGGCGTTGGCCGCCGTCAGCACCAGCGGACCGAAGACGGGCTCGGCCGGCAGGTCGTACCCGGGAGGCGCCACGGTCTCGCGCCAGTAGTAGGTACCGAGGTCCACCGTCCGGCGGCAGAAGCCGTCCGCGCCGGTGGTGCAGGCCGCGCCCACCTGGGTGTCCGGGTTCACGCCGGTGGTCTGGAGACCGGGGATCCCGTTGGTCTCCTCCCACAGCTCGAACACACCACCCGCCAGCGGCGCACCGGTCTCGGCGTCCGTCTTCAGCACCCGCACCTCACCCGTCGTCACCGGCTGCGGCGCGTCGGGGGCGGTGACCTGGACACCGGCCGCGGCGTTCTCCGGGGTCAGCACCAGCGGACCGAACACCGGCTGGGCCGGCAGCACGAATCCGGGAGGTGCGGCGGTCTCCCGCCAGTAGTACGTACCGACGTCCACCGTGCGGCGGCAGAGACCGTCCGCGCCGGTGGTGCAGGTGGTGCCCACCTGGGTGTCGGGGTTCACGCCGGTGGTCTGGAGACCGGGGATGCCGTTGGTCTCCTCCCACAGCTCGAACACACCACCCGCCAGCGGCGCACCGGTCTCGGCGTTCGTCTTCAGGACGCGGACCTCACCGGTCACCGGAGCCACCGGCGCGTCGGGAGCCGTCACCTGCACACCCTGGGCGGCATTCGCCGGAGTGAGCACGAGCGGCCCGAACACCGGCTGAGCCGGCAGCACGTACCCGGGAGGTGCGGCGGTCTCCTGCCAGTAGTACGTACCGACCGCGACCGTCCGACGGCACAGGCCGTCCGCGCCGGTGGTGCAGGCCGCACCCACCTCGGTGTCCGGGTTCACGCCGGTGGTCTGGAGACCGGGAATCCCGTTGGTCTCCTCCCACAGCTCGAACACGCCACCCGCCAGCGGGGCACCGGTCACCGAATCCGTCTTCAGCACCCGCACCTCACCCGTCACCGGCGCGACCGGGGCATCGGGAGCCGTCACCTGCACACCGGCCGGGGCGTTCGCCTCCGTCAGCACCAGCGGGCCGAACACCGGGTCGATCGGCAGGTCGTACCCGGCCGGCGCGGCGGTCTCCCGCCAGTAGTAGGTGCCCAGCGGCACCGTCCGACGGCACAGACCGTCCGCACCGGTGGTGCAGCTGGCACCCACCTGGGTGTCCGGGTTCACGCCGGTCGTCTGGAGGCCTGGAATCCCGTTGGTCTCCTCCCACAGCTCGAACACACCACCCGCCAGCGGCGCACCCGTCACCACGTCCGTCTTCAGCACCCGGACCTCGCCCGTCACCGGGGGCTGCGCGACATCGGGGGCCGTCACCTGCACGCCCTCGGCGGCGTTCAGGGGGGTCAGGACCAGCGGCCCGAACACCGGATCGGCCGGCAGCACGTACCCGGGAGGCGCGGCGGTCTCCTGCCAGTAGTACGTGCCGACCGCGACCGTCCGGCTGCAGAGGCCGTCCGCACCCGTCGTGCAGGCCGACCCCACCTCGGTGTCCGGGTTCACGCCAGTGGTCTGGAGGCCCGGAATGCCGTTGGTCTCCTCCCACAGCTGGAACACGCCGCCCGCAAGCGGCAGGCCCGTCACCGAGTCCGTCTTCAGCACCCGGACCTCACCGGTCACCGGTACCTGCGGCACGTCGGGAGCCGTCACCTGCACACCGGCCGGGGCGTTCGCCTCCGTCAGCACCAGCGGGCCGAACACCGGGTCGATCGGCAGGTCGTACCCGGCCGGCGCGGCGGTCTCCCGCCAGTAGTAGGTGCCCAGCGGCACCGTCCGGCGGCAGAGGCCGTCCGCACCCGTGGTGCAGGTGGTGCCCACCTGGGTGTCGGGGTTCACGCCGGTGGTCTGGAGACCGGGAATCCCGTTGGTCTCCTCCCACAGCTCGAACACACCGCCCGCCAGCGGCGCACCCGTCACCACGTCCGTCTTCAGCACCCGCACCTCACCCGTCACCGGGGCGACGGCGCAGTCGGGCAGGCTGCCGTCGAAGGGGTAGGCGTGGAACTCCTGGCCGCCGCCCCCGGTGGGCGAGCTGGTGTGGATGAGGTCGCCGGTGACGAAGACGCGACCGTTGATTCCGGGCAGGGTGACCGTGGTCTGCGAGGCCTGCTCGCCGACCAGGATGCTGCCCTGGAACTGGCCGGTGCCCACCAGGTTGACCGTGGTGGCGTCGGGGAAGTTCCACAGCAGGCGCTCGCGGTAGGCGTTGAGCGGGTCGGTGTCGGCGATGTCGCCGCTGTACGTGTTGATGGTCCGGGCGGCCCCGGTCAGGTTGACCAGGATGGTGGCGCCCGCCGGGATGTTGGCGAAGGCGATGCCCTGTTGGCCGCCGCCCGGGCCGGCGAGGTCGAAGTCGACGTTGAAGACCTGGAGCGCCGACACGCCGTCACCGGTGAACAGGGTCTCGAAGCCCGCGTTCACGGCGATGCCGGTCGGGGTGCGCGGCACTCCGTTGACCCGGGCGTAGCAGTCGGAGGCGGTGGAGAGCTGGTCACGCAGGCCGGCGTAGGGCTGGATGGCGTTGGGGTCCTGGACGAGGGTGCCGGTCACGTTGCCGGTGACGGTGCTGGCGTAGCGGACGACACCGCCCTCGGCCACCAGGGTCTGGCCGGCGGTGACGACGACGTCGTCGCCGGTGGTGAGGAAGTCGGCCCCGTCCGGCGGGGGGACCCGGGAGCCCGCGCCGACGATGCCGATGTTGTAGATGGAGCTGGCGCCGACGTCCTTGGACTGGTCGAAGTCGTGGACGACGACGATCCGGCCCTCGGCCTCGGCGGCGCGGCCGCGGACCAGGAAGTCCGAGCCGACGAAGATGTTGATCCCGTTGTCCCGCCCGGCGATCGGGCCGTTGCTGATCGGGGGGAAGGGGTCGGGACAGCTGCCGGGGACGCAGGGCCCCAGCCCGCCCGGAAGGGTCGCGGCCGCGGCGGGGACGGCGCCGGGGCCGAGCGCGAGGACCGGGACGAGGGCCGACACGATGGTGCACGGCAGTGCCAGGGCGACCGCCTTGCGGCGGACGCGGTCGAACAAGCGGTTGAGGGAAGCCATAGTCGTAGCGTCCGTCAGCTCGTCGAGGCACGGCCGCCCGAAGGGTGCTCACCTACGCTGACCGTGTGCGGACGTACCCGCTCAGACCAACCGTCACCTTCCGGGCCGGTCCGGCGCCGTGCTCAGGGCGCCTCGTCCCAGGGGGACGCCGCCCGGTTGCCGGTGCCGTCGCAGGTGCGGCAGATCTCGTCGCGGTAGGCGTGCTTGGCGCCGGTGGCGTCGACCCGGTAGCGGACGTAGACGCCGGTGCCGTCGCAGAGGAAGCAGTTGCCGCCGCCGCCGCCGACCTCGGTGGTGCCGGTGCCCTGGCAGGTCCGACAGCTGAGGCCGGCGGTGCGGCCGGTGCCCGCGCAGATGCGGCAGACCGTGGTCATCGTCTTCCTCCCGGGTCGGAACCTAGGCCCTGTCTTCCGGCCATCGTAGGCGCTGGCCGTTCCTCCCCGAGCGGGCCCCGGTCAGCCCGGCAGACCCGCGCTGACGCGGCGGGAGACGGCGATCTCCTGGAGGTCGAGCATCCCCGGCGGGTCGGCGAGGCCGGGGCCGCCGGCGTGCACCCACGCGGCGATCTCGTCGATCATGTCCTCGGCGAGCACCCAGCCCAGCCAGACCGGGCGGCCGCCGGCCGCGCGGCCCTCGCTGGACGGGCCGACCACGACGACGTTGGAGTGCGCGCAGGTGTCCAGGCACTTCACGGCCCGGACCCGGCCCGCGTCGCCGACCGCCGCGCGCAGCCGCTCGTACTGGCCGGCGTGGTCGACGCCGGGGTGCTTCTCCTGGGTGCCGCAGCAGCAGCCCCGGCAGACGGTGACGGTCACCGGGGACGCCGGGCCGCGCCCGCCGCCCTTCCCGCCGGTCCGTTCACGCTCGCGTTCGCGCTCGCGTCGGCTCATGCTCCCTCAGCCCTCCTCGTTCCGCAGGGCCCGCCGCCACGCCCGTTCGCGCAGCAGCCGCAGGCCGTTGAGGCCGACGATCACGGTGGAGCCCTCGTGCCCGGCGACGCCGAGCGGCAGGGGCAGCGTACCCGCCAGGTCCCAGGCGACCAGGACGGTGATGGCCGCTCCCGCGATCACCAGGTTCTGCACCACCAGCCGGCGGGCCCGCCGGGAGAGCGCCACCACGGCCGGGACGGCGGCCAGTTCGTCGCGGACGAGGACGGCGTCGGCGGTCTCCAGGGCGAGGTCCGAGCCGGCCCGGCCCATCGCGATGCCGGTGTGCGCGGCGGCCAGCGCCGGGGCGTCGTTGACACCGTCGCCGATCATCAGCACCCGGCGGCCGGCGGCGGCGAGGTCCTGCACGGCGGCGGCCTTCTCGTGCGGCAGCAGCCCGCCCCGGACGTCGCCGAGGCCGACCTCGGCGGCCAGCCGGGCGGCGGCGCGCGGGTTGTCGCCGGTGAGCAGCACCGGCGGGCGGCCGGTGAGCGCGGCCAGGGCGCGGACGGCTCCGGCGGCCTGGGCGCGCGGGCGGTCGGCGAGGCCGAGGACGCCGACCGGCTCACCGTCGCGCAGCACCAGGACGGCGGTGCGGCCGTCCGCCTCCAGGGCGGCGACGGCGGGGTGGTCGCGGTGCGGGCCGGGGGCGCCGACGGCGACCACCGCACCGCCGACCACGGCCCGCACGCCGACGCCCGGGGTGGCGGTGAAGTCGGTGGCGGGCGGGACGGCGAGGCCGCGCTCACGGGCGGCGGCGACCACGGCGCGGGCCAGCGGGTGCTCGCTGGGGTGCTCGGCGGCGGCCGCGAGCGCCAGCAGGCGGTCGGCCGCGATGCCGTCGAGCGGGTGCACCTCGGTGACCCGGGGGGTGCCCTCGGTGAGGGTGCCGGTCTTGTCGAGGGCGACGGTGTCGGCCTGCCCGAGGCGCTCCATCACCACCGCCGACTTGACCAGGACGCCGTGCCGCCCGGCGTTGGCGATCGCGGAGAGCAGCGGCGGCATGGTGGCGAGCACGACGGCGCAGGGCGAGGCGACGATCATGAAGGTCATGGCGCGCAGCAGGGCGTCGGCCAGCTCGGCGCCGAGGGCGAGCGGGACGGCGAACAGCAGCAGGGTGGCGGCCACCAGGACGGCGGCGTAGCGCTGTTCGACCTTCTCGACGAACAGCTGGGTGGGCGCCTTGGTCTCGGAGGCCTCCTCGACCATGGCCACGATCCGGGCGATCACGGTGTCGGCGGGGTCCCGCTCGACGCGCACCCGCAGCACGCCGGCGCCGTTGAGGGTGCCCGCGTACACCTGGTCGCCGGGGCGCTTGGCGGCGGGCAGCGGTTCGCCGGTGATGGTGGCCTGGTCGACGTCGCTCGCGCCGTCGAGGACGCGGCCGTCGGCGCCGATCCGCTCGCCGGGGCGGATCAGCACGGTGTCGCCGACGGCGAGGGCGGTGGTGGGGACGGTCTCCTCGACGTCCCCGCCGACCGCGTCCCCGCCGACCCCACCCCCGCCTGACGCACCCCCGCCGACCCCGCCGACCGCGACGGCCGTGGTGGCGCGCAGCCGGGTGGCGGTGGCGGGGGCGAGGTCGAGCAGGCCGCGGACGGAGTCGGCGGTGCGGGCGGTGGCCAGGGCCTCCAGGGCGCCGCTGGTCGCGAAGATGACGATCAGCAGCGCGCCGTCCAGCACCTGCCCGATGGCGGCGGCGCCGAGCGCGGCGACGACCATCAGCAGGTCCACGTCCAGGGTCCGCTCACGCAGCGCGCGCAGGCCGGCGAGGGCCGGCTCCCAGCCGCCGGCGGCGTACGCGACGGCGTACAGCGCGCCGGACGCCCAGCCGGGGGCGCCGCCGAGCTGGAGGCCGAGCGCGGCCAGGAAGGCGACCAGGCTGCCGGCCGCCCAGCGGGCCTCGGGCAGGGCGAGCACCCGGGTGCGGCGGGGGCGCGGCGGCCCGGCGGGCGGGGCCGGGGCGGCGGGCCGGGTGAGCGGGGTGGGCGGCGTGGCGACGGACATGGCCGTCACCCTACAGGAATACATGAACACACCTTCATGTGTTCATATGACCTGTTCCATCGGCCCCCGGCTCCCCCGCGGCCGCGCCCCGTAGGATTCCCCCATGGGACACGCAGCCGCCGAGAACGCCGTGCCGCGGATGCGCCTGGACGCGTCCAACGCCGCCAAGGTGGCGAGCACGCTCCAGGCCCTCGCCACCCCCTCGCGGCTGCTGATCCTCGCCGAGCTCCGCGAAGGGCCGCGGGCCGCCACCGAACTCGCCGACGCCGTCGGCATGGAGCAGTCCGCCTGCTCCCACCAGCTGCGCCTGCTGCGCAACCTCGGCCTGGTCGTCGGCGAGCGCCGCGGCCGCTCGGTCGTCTACTCCCTGCACGACGGCCACGTCGCCGCCCTGCTCGACCAGGCGGTCTACCACGTCGACCACCTCCGCCTCGGCATCGTCGACAACGGAAGGGCGAACTCCCTGCCAACGAACGGCAGTTGATCGCCGTAACGGTGGGCACGGGAGCACCCCGGCACTAGGCTGCGGGCCGTGAACCTCCTCGCGCTCACGATCGGGACGGTCCTCGGCGGCAGTTCGTACTACACCGGGTCGCGGTCCGTGCGGACGTTCCGGATCCGCCGGTACGGCCAGCGTTTGCGCGCCCGGGTCACCGAGGTCGACAGCCGGCCCGTGGGCGACGAGGGCGGCGTCCAGGACGACGTCAAGGTGCGCTTCGAACTCCCGGACGGCGCGGTGGTGGAGGCGGCGACGTCGATCTCCCTGCGGGGCCCGACGGGGCTGGAGCCGGGCGACCTGGTCGAGATCGCCTACCACCGGAGCCACCCCCGGAACGTGGTCGTCCTCGGTCACCCCAGCGCCGACGGCGTGGGGCTCCTGGGGTACGCCTGCGTGCTGTTCGCCGCGACGACCGTGTTCTTCTACTGGATCGGCCTCACCCTCGACTGACGGCGGCCCGTCGGACCCGCCCTACGCCGTCGCCGCGGCGGCCGCGCGGCCGGCGGTGCGGCCGGAGAAGAGGCAGCCGCCGAGGAAGGTGCCCTCCAGGGAGCGGTGGCCGTGGAGGCCCCCGCCGCCGAATCCGGCGGCCTCGCCCGCCGCGTAGAGGCCGTCGAGGACGGAGCCGTCGGGGCGCAGCACGCGGGCGGAGAGGTCGGTGTGCAGCCCGCCGAGCGACGCGCCGGTGAGGACGGACAGCCGGACGGCGATCAGCGGGGCGGCCGCCGGGTCGAGGATGCGGCGCGGCGCGGCGGCGCGGAGCAGCCGGTCGCCGAGCCGGCGGCGGGCACCGTGGACGGCGGCCGCCCGGGGGTCCGCGCCGAAGGGGCCGGCGATCCGGCGGTCCCGGTCCTCGACGACGCGGCGCAGGTCGGCGGTGTCGATCAGCCGGGCCCGCGCCTTGGCGTTCATTCCGCGGGCGAGGTCGTGCAGGGTGCCCGCGACGACGAAGTCCGGGCCGTGGGCGAGATGGGTGCGGACCGGGCCGGGGACGCCGGGCAGCGCGCGCCGCAGCACGCCGCGCAGCGAGCGGCCGGTGAGCTCGGGGTTCTGTGCGGAGCCGGCGAGGGCGAACTCCCTCTCGACGATCCCCCGGTTGAGCACCAGCCAGCTGTGGTCGTACCCGGTGGCCCCGAGCTGCTCCAGGGGGCCGGGGGTGTCGGAACCAGGGATGTCGGAGCCAGGGGTGCCGAAGCCAGGGGTGTCGGGGCCGGGGAACGGCGACGCGGGCAGCCGCCGGCCGAGGGCGTCGAGCCGGAGCGCGGAGGGGCCGGGCAGGACGCGGATGCCGTGCCGGGCCCAGACCGGGTCCCAGTCGGCGATGCCCTCGGCGCGGTGCCCCGTCCGGTCGCCGTTGACCAGGGCGGCCCCGGCGTCGGCGGCGACGCCGAGCATCAGCCCGTCCACGTGCGCGGGCACCCCGGAGAGCATCCGCCCGGGCGGGGTGCCGAGCCTGGCGGGCCAGGCCGCGCGGACGAGTTCGTGGTTGCCGCCGATGCCGCCGGAGGCGAGGACGACGGCCCGCGCGCGCAGCTCGAAGCGGCCGGCCGCCTCGCGGGAGCTCGCCTCGCCGCGCGCCGCCGCGCTCGGGACGAGCACCTCTCCGGTCACCGTGTCGACGGCGCCGGCGCTCGCCGCCAGGCCGGTGACGCGGTGCCGGAAGCGCAGGTCGACCAGGCCGTGGGCGGCGGCCGCGCGGACCCGGCGGACGAAGGGTTCGAGCAGCCCGGGGCCGGCGCCCCAGACGACGTGGAAGCGCGGGACGGAGTTGCCGGGGCCGTCGGCGAGCGGCCCGCCGCGCCCGGCCCGGCCGACCACCGGGAAGAACCGCACGCCCATCGCGCGCAGCCAGGCCCGCTGCTCCCCCGCGGCGAAGTCGACGTAGGCCTCGGCCCAGCGGCGCGGCCAGTCGTCCCCGGGCCGGTCGAAGCCCGCGGCGGCGAGCCAGTCCCGCCGGGCGAGGGCGCGCGAGTCGCGGATCCGCATCCGGCGCTGCTCGGGCGAGCCGACCAGGAACAGGCCGCCGAGGGACCAGTGCGCCTGGCCGCCGAGCGAGGCCGCGGGCTCCTGGTCGAGCAGGATCACCCGCCGCCCGGCGTCGGCGAGTTCGGCGGTCGCGGCGAGGCCCGCGAGTCCGGCTCCGATGACGATGACGTCGGCGTCCAGGGCCATCCGGGCAGCTCCTCAAGGCCGGCGGCGAACGGTCCCGCGCATTCCGCTCCGCCTCGTTCCGGAAATGTCTTCGATACACCGTGGAGCGAAATTCGAAATTCCCGCCGAAGCGACCGGCGAAACCTTTGACGGATTTTCGGAAATATGCGCGCGCGGCATGGACGGCACCGAAACCTGCCAGTAACTTACCTGTCGGTAGTAGCTGTGGCCCGGCTCGTACGCCCCCCACCCACCCGTTTCTCTCCCCCAGGAGGAACCGTGCTCCGCCGTGCCCGGAATTCCCTGCTGCTCACCTCCGCCGCGCTGGGCGCCGCCCTGGCGATGACCGCCACCGGCGCGCAGGCCGCCACTCCCGCCCCGCACCGCTACGTCGCCCTCGGTGACTCCTACGCGGCCGGCGCCGGCGTCCCGAACCAGTCGGCCGGCCTCTGCCTGCGCTCCGACCGCAACTACGGACACCTGGTCGCCGCCGCCCTGAACGCCACCGCCTACCGCGACGTCACCTGCGCCGCCGCGAAGGTCAAGTCGATCACCCAGCCCCAGTACGACGCCTTCATCCGGGTCAACGACCCGCAGATCGACGCGGTGACCGCCGACACCGACCTCATCACCCTCGGGATCGGCGGCAACGACCTGGGCGACAGCGACATCGGGATCGGCGACGTGATCGCCACCTGCATCGCGGGTGCGGTGGTCAACCCGCTCGGCACCCCCTGCACCGACGTCTACCACCACGGCCACTGGGACTGGTCCAACTGGTCCTGGCAGTACGGGAACGACGACCTCGCCGACCGGATCGACGCCACCGGCCCCCGGCTCGCCGCCGCCCTGAGCACGCTGCGCGCCAAGGCCCCGAACGCCCGGATCCTGCTGGTCGGCTACCCCTCGGTGCTGCCCGCCGACGGCGCGTCCTGCGTCCTGCGCCAGCCGCTCGCCCCGCGCGACGTCCCCTACCTGCACGCCGTGCTCGGGCGGCTGAACGCGATGCTGCGGTCCACCGCCGCGGCGGCCGGCGCCACCTACGTGGACACCGCCGCCCCGACCCGCGGGCACGACGTCTGCTCGGACGACCGCTGGATCGAGGGCGCGCTGCCCGGCTCCCCGGCCGTCCCCTTCCACCCGAACGCCACCGGCGAGCGGGTCATGGCGGACGCCGTCCTCGCCGCGCTCCGCTGAGACCCGCCCGAGGACGCCGGGAGCCCCGAGGGGGCGGTGACCCGACCCCGGTCACCGCCCCCTCGGTCGTGCGCCCGTCCGCCTCACGGCTTGATGCGGACCACCTGCGGGTCGTGGTCGCTCGCCTGCCGGGCGAACTCGGCGTTGATGTGCACCACGTCGTACTTGGCGTACCCGACCTCCGGGCTGACCAGGATGTGGTCCAGCACCTGCGAGTTGCCCTGGTAGACGTACGAGTACTGCTCCTTCTCCGGCAGCTCGTTCACCAGGTCGCGCAGCACGCCGTCCTTGGTGAGCGCGGCCAGCGCGGGCGAGAACTGGTAGTCGTTGAAGTCGCCGACCGAGACCACCTTGGCCTCCTTGTCGGCGGCCAGCAGCTTGGCGACGAAGGCCTGCTCGACGGTGGCCTGGGCGATCCGCTGGACCTCGGAGGAGCGGGTCGGGGCCTGGAAGCGGCTGTCGATGCCCTGGTCGCCGCCCTTGCTGTTGAAGTGGTTGGCGATGACGAAGACCTTCTTGCCGCGGAAGGAGAACTGGCCCACCAGCGGCTTGCGGCTGTTGGCCCACGCCGCGTCGGCGGGGGCGATCCGGCCGGGCGAGGCGGTCAGCGAGGCGGCGGCGCCGGTGCCGGCGACGTCCACGGCGGTGGTGGCGTCACCGCCCGGGATGTCGGTGAAGGAGACCCGCTGCGGGTTGAACAGGAAGACCTGGCGGATGTTGCCGCCGGGCTCGCCGCCGTCCTTGCCGTCCTGCGGGTCGACCGAGCGCCAGTCGTACGCCGGGCCGCCGGCCGCCTTGATCGCGGCGACGAACTTGGCGACGGTCGCGCTCGCGTCCACCGTGCCGTCGTTCTTGGCACCGTTGTTGTCCTGGATCTCCTCCAGGGCGACGACGTCGGGCGAGCGCAGGTGGGTGACGATCCCGGCGGCCAGCTCGGCGAACTTGGCGTCGGGGTTGGTGGCGGCCAGGTTCTCCACGTTGTAGGTGGCGACGGTGAGTTCGCGCTCGCCGGCCTGCGCGGTGACCTCGCGCTGCAGGTGGTTGTCCTGGAGCGCGCCGAGGGCGCCGGCGACCAGGGTGTAGCCGCCGAACTGGTTGTAGTCCAGCGGGCCGGAGGTGGTACCGGTCAGCACGTCCCCGACGTTGGCGACCGGGAAGGGCTGCTGGGAGACCGGGGCCTGCTGCTGGACCATCAGGCGGCCGACGTTCGGCTCGGCGTAGGACTCGTAGAGCAGGCCGCCGCGCTTGCTCTTCTGGTCCTGCTGGTCGGCGGCCACCCACAGCTCGTTGTACTTGTCGGTGGCCTGGACCACCCGAACGTCGCGGACCTCGACGAGCATGCCCTCCAGCGACTCGTAGAAGTCGAGGGTGTACTTCTCCGGGTCCAGGGTGACGCCGTTGACGGTGCCGTCGGCGCCGGCCCGGGGGCTGTAGGTGCCGGGGATGTTGCGGGTGTCGACGACCACCGCGGCCGGCAGCGGGTTGCCGGAGGAGACCACGGTGACGGCCGGGTTGCTCAGCTGGGTCAGCGACTGCGAGCCGCCGTTGAAGTTCGGGTAGTACTCCGTCACCTTGCCGGTGACCAGCACCGAGTCGCCGACCTTGACGGTCGGGTTGGCGGAGCCGGTGTAGACGAAGATGCCCTCGCTGGTGGCCGGGTCGGCGTCCGGGGCGGTGTCCTGGATCCAGAAGCCCTTGGAGCCGTAGGCGCGCACGCCGGTGACGACACCGGGCACGCCCGCGACGGTCTTGCCGGTGCGGTCCGACACCCGGGTCCGCCCCTGGATGTCGTGGATCCGCACGGTGCCCGGCTCGGTCGGGCCGGTCGGGGTGGAGCCCTCGGCGACCTCGCCGCGGCTGTTGGTCGGCGTCGGGGCGCCGGCCGCGAGGTCGGCCGCGTTGTCGTCGGTGTCGGGCAGGCCGGCCTTGCGGGCCACCGAGGCGGTGTTGGAGGCGCCGGGCACCGAGGCCGAGCCCTCGTGGACCACGGCGGTGCCGAAGCCGACGAGGTCGCGCACCCGCGCGTCGGCGGCGCAGTCGGCGGCGGTCTTGCAGGTCAGCGGGTCGGTGCCGCGGACCAGCGCGACGGTGCCGCTGGTGCCGGAGAGCGCCAGCGAGCCGGCCGCGTCCGGGGTGGGCAGCTCGACGGTGCCCGCCGCTCCGGCCGACTCGGCGACCAGGTAGCGCCCGCCGGGGGCGATCGACCCGGTCAGCGGGGTGACGCCCCACTGGGAGTTGGCGCCGGGGGCGGCGGATATGTACTGGACGCTCCAGCCGTCCAGGCCGAAGGCGGCGCCGCCCTTGTTGGCCAGCTCGACGAAGTCGTTCTTCAGGGTGGCGCCCGAGTTGCCGCCACCGCCGTAGACCTCGGCGATCAGCGCGTCGGCGGAGGGCGCGGCCACGGCGGCCGGCAGCGGGGCCAGCACCAGGGAGGCGGCCAGACCGGCCGGGAGGACCGCGGCGCGCAGCAGCGCGCGGCGGGAGCGCGGACGGGGAGCAGTGGGGGTGGTCACCGGAACGGGACTCCTAGCTGTGGGTGAGGGTCGGTCGGCCGGGCGCACCGCGCGCAGGGCCCCGCTACCCGCGTAGAAAGCCGTGCGGAAGCCGGGAACCGCCCCCCGCAGCGCCCAAAGATACGCGCGTAGAAAATGGCCGGACAAGAGCCCGGAAGTGAACTTCTCCGTTACGTCCGACAATCGTCGCCCCGCGGCCGCGACGGCCGCCCCGGGCGACTACAGCCAGCCCCGCTGAGCGGCCTTCAGACCCGCCTCGAAGCGGCTCGCCGCCTCCAGACGCTCCATCAGCGCCGCCATCTGCCGCCGTACCGTGCGCACCGAGACGCCCAGCCGCTTGGCCGCCGCGTCGTCGGTCAGCCCGGTGGACAGCAGCCGCAGCAGTTCGCGCTCGCCGGGGCTCAGCCCGGTGGCGGCGTCCTCGGGGCGGGGGTCGCCGCCGAGCGGGACGGCCGTCTCCCAGGTCTGCTCGAACAGCGCGACCAGCGAGGCGACGATCCCGGGCTCCTCGGTGCACAGCGCGCCGGCCCGGGTGTTCTCCGGGTCGATCGGCACCACGGCGGTGGTCCCGTCGAAGACCAGCATCCGCGGCGGCAGCACCGGGGCGGTGCGGACCCGGCCGCCCAGCGAGGCCATCCACTGGGTGTAGGCGAAGGTCTCCGGGTCGTTGCGGACGCTGTCCTGGTAGATGGTGCGCAGGCTGACGCCGCGCCGCAGGGCGTCCTCGTCGAGCGGGCGGGAGGCGGCCAGGCTGGCCGCGGACTGCGCGCCGCCCGGCATCACGCCCAGGCACTCGGTGGTCAGCCGGGCGGTCAGCACCTCCAGCTTGGACTGGATGGCGTCGAGGCCGACCAACCGCTCGCCGCCGTCCACCAGGGTGGCCGAGCGGAGCGTGGCGTACTCCGCGACGGCGCGCGCCACGGCGGCCTTGGAGACGGCCAGCTCCTGCTGCCGGCGGGCGAGTTCCTCCTCCTGACGGCGCAGCAGCAGCTCCAGTCCGCGCTCCGGGCTGACCGGCCACAGGGCCCCCGGGCGCTCCCGGGAGGCCCGCAGCAGGGTCAGGTCGCCGAGGCGGTCGAGGGCCGCCCGCACGACGGATTCGGAGATGTCGAGGCGTTCACAGAGTTCGGCCACTCCGCCCTCCGGATCCGCGAGCATCTCGCGGTACACGGCTTCCGCGGTGGCGTCCAGGCCCAGCAGTTCCAGCACGTCAACGACCCCTGATCGTCACACAGCATCCCCCCACCCCGAACGGTGTGTCCGCCCGGGCCGCCGATCCCCGATCTTCCGCCGGTGCACACGCCGCCACAAGGGGCGATCCGGTCACCCACCCAGAACCAGACCATCCGGTCTGTTCCGTGGACGGTGCCCGGCCGACCGCGCCACCCCCGGTTGCCGCCGCGGGGTTGCAGCATGCTGCCTGGCCGGATGCTGCCCGCCGATCACCCTCCCGCGGCGGGCCCGGTACCGGAAGTATTCGGTCTGCGCGCAACGCACCGCCCACCACGCCCTGAACCACCGTGCACAGAACAGGAACCGCCGTGCCGAAGACCGTCCGGCTGCTCGCCGTCGCCGCCCTCGCGCTCTCCCTCGCCACCGCCGCCGCCCCGGCCTTCTCCGCCCCGCAGGCCGCCGCGGCCGCCGTCACCCTCGCCGCCACCGCCCCCGCCGCCGGGCCGGGGATCGGCTGGGACGGCCCCGGCATCGGCTGGGACGCCCCGAGCGTCCGGATCATCGGCTGGGACACCGCTCCGGCCGACGGGCCGGGCATCGGCTGGGACTGACCGTTCCCATGTTCGCCGTCCATCTGACTCTCCTGGACGTCTCGACCGCGCCGACGGGCGAGGCCGGACCCGCCGGCGTCCAGGACGCCCTGTGGGCGCGCGCGGTTCCGGGCGACGGCCTGGAACACGTGCGCGCCGGAGCCGTCCCGGGAGGCGTCGGCCTGGTGCTGTACGTCCGCGCGCCCGACCGGGAGGCGGCCGAGCTGCGGGCACACGCCCTGCTCGACCGGGCACTGGCGGAGGGTCCCGTGCGCCGCTACGCGGTGGCGGCTCCACCGTAGGCCGCCGGGCCCTCCGCCAGACACTTCCTGATCTTCCGTCCGGTTTTCGGACGGTTGCCCTCACTCGCAAATTTGGCCGATTCATGCCTACCGGCACGACCGGCCTCATGACATGCGCACGCCCATCCAGTACGGCCCGTCCGGGCCCGGTCCCCCCGGGTCCGCGCCGCCGTGCCCGGATGGACGGGCGCGCGTCGCCGTCGACAACGAACCCCCCTCACCCAAGACCGTCGAGGAGCTCCATGTCTCACCCGACCGGCACACCACCCCGGCCCCGCGCCGGGGACACCGTGCCAGCCGTCCCCGCGTCACGCCGCCGCAACGGCGTGCTGCGCAACACCGCCGTCGCGCTGGCGGTCGTCCTGGCCGCCGAGACCGCCGTCGTCGCCCTGACCAGCGGCCAGTCCTTCGCCGTCAGCCCGGACAAGCCCGCCGCCCCCAGGTCCGCGCAGGCCCTCGGCCCCGCCGAGGCCCAGGACATCGCCTCCGCCCACCTCAAGGCCCGGCTGGAGAACCGCCGGATCGAGGTGGTCGGCGAGCGCACCGAGTCCACCACCAGCTGGATCAACCCGGACGGCACCACCACCCTGGACATGGCCACCGGCCCGGTCCGGTACAAGGACAGCTCCGGCAGGCTCCAGCCGATCGACGTCACCCTGGCCCAGCAGCCCGACGGGTCCGTCAAGGCCAAGGGCCACCCGCTCGGCCTCTCGCTGGCCGGCGCCACCCCGCCCGCCGCCGCCTCCAAGTTCAAGGCGGCCGGCGCCCCGGCGGGCGACCAGCAGGCCCCGTCCGTCCCGCTGGTCTCGCTGGACAACGGCAGCGGCACCGCCATGTCGCTGTCCTGGCGCGGCACCCTGCCCGCCCCCACGGTGGACGGCACCAAGGCCCGCTACGAGAACGCGCTCACCGCGACGGACCTGATCATCGAGTCCACCCGGACCGGCTTCGAGCAGTTCCTGGAGCTCAAGGACCGCTCCGCGGTCGGCGCCAACGGCACCGTCACGATGACCCTGGACGCGGCGGGCCTGCAGGCCCGCCACAACGAGGACAACTCGGTCTCCTTCCTCGACCCGAAGACCGGCGAGGAGAAGGGCCAGCTGCCCGCCCCGGTGATGTGGGACGCGCAGGTCGACGAGCGCAGCGGCGACCACGTCCGCACCGCCCCGGTCGCGCTGAAGGTCACCCAGAACGGCAACGCCGTCGATCTCACGCTCACCCCGGACGCGGCGTTCCTCAACGACCCGAAGACCCGGTACCCGGTCACCATCGACCCCGCGGTCAACATCGGCGTCGGCTTCGACACCTTCGTCCAGGAGGGTTACGGCACCGACGTCTCCTCGCAGACCGAGCTGAAGCTGGGCAACAACGGCTCCGGCCAGGTGGCCCGCTCCTTCCTGCAGTTCCCGATGGGCACCATCAGCGGCAAGCAGGTCACCGCCGCCAAGCTCAACCTGTACGAGTTCCACTCCTGGTCCTGCACCGCCAAGAGCTGGGAGATCTGGGACACCGGCACGGCGACCACCGCCTCCCGCTGGACGGCCCAGCCCGGCTGGAACCGCAAGTGGGCCTCCACCACGGCGACCAAGGGCTACTCCAGCGCCTGCGCCGACGGCTGGACCAACACCGACATCACCTCGCTGGTGCAGGCCTGGGCCGGCAACGGCAACGCCAACAACACCCTGGGCATCCGGGCCACCGACGAGAACGACCCGTACGGCTGGAAGAAGTTCTACTCCGGCAACGCCGCCTCCAGCACGCCGTACCTGTCGGTGACCTACAACACCGCCCCGGCCGTCTCCACCCTGGTCTCCCCGGCGAACGGCGCGCTGACCGGCGACTCCACGCCGACCCTGTCGGCCAAGGCGACCGACCCTGACGGCGGCAACGTCCTGCTCGACTTCGAGGTCTGGGCGTCCAACGGCACCGCCGCCCTGCAGTCCGGCCGCACCGCCTACGCGGCCTCCGGCTCGACCTTCACCTGGACCCCGGGCACCGCGCTGCCGGCCGGCGGCTACAAGTGGCGCTCCCGCTCCTGGGACGGCACCGCCAACAGCGCCTGGTCCGGCTTCCGCACCTTCACCGTGGACACCACCGCCCCGGCCACCACCGCCGTCTCCTCCGGCGACTTCCCGGCCGGCCAGTGGGCCGGTTCCCCGGACGCCTCCGGCAACTTCACCGGCTCCTTCACCTTCACCCCGCCGGCCGGCGACGTGAAGGACATCCAGTACCGGCTGGACGGCGGCGCCTGGGTGACCGTCCCGACCACCGGCGCGCCGGTGAACGCGGCACTCACCTTCAAGGGCGGCCAGCACACCGTCACCGCGCACACCCGCGACGCGGCGGGCAACGTCTCCGCGGACACCACCTACGTGTTCAACGCGGGCAAGGGCGCCGCCCTCACCTCGCCCGGCGCCGGCGAGCGGTCGGCCCGCCGCACCACGCTGGCGGCCGAGGGCCAGACCACCGCGACCGGCGTGCGCTACCAGTACCGCCGCGGCGAGACGGCCGCCTGGACCGACATCCCGGTCGCCAACGTCACCACCGCCACCGGCGGCGCCGTCGCCGCCTGGCCGTTCGCGGTCACCGGCGGCAAGCCCGCGCCGCTGACCTGGAACCTCACCGACACCCTGGCCACCGACGGCCCGGTCGACGTCCGCGCGGTCTTCACCGTCGGCACCGGCACCGACGCCTCGGAGCCCAACACCATCACCGTCGACCGCAACGGCGGCAACGCGCCGGACGCCGAGGTCGGCCCGGGCCGGGTCAACACCCTCACCGGCGACTACACCCTCACCGCGAACGACGCCGCCGCCTTCGGCCTGAGCACCGGCCGCACCTTCTCCTCCCGGCACCCCGAGAACGGCGCCGCGCAGGAGGGCCAGGCGGCCATCTTCGGCCCGCAGTGGAGCGCCGGCACCATGGCCGAGCTCACCGCCTCGGACTGGGCGTACGTCCGGCAGACCTCGCCCACCTCGGTGTCCGTCGTCGACGCCACCGGCCGCGAGACCGGCTTCACCGCCACCACCGGCGGCGGCTGGAAGCCCGAGCCCGGCGCGGAGACGCTCACCCTGACCGGCGCGCTCACCGGCACCTTCACCCTGAAGAGCACCAACGGCGCCACCACGGACTTCGCCAAGGTCGACCCGGCCGCCACCACCTGGCAGGTCACCACCTCCTCGACGGCCACCGACAACTCCACCACCACCGTGGTCTCGGAGAAGGTCGTCGTCGGCGGGAAGACCCTGGCCCGCCCGAAGTTCGTCGTCGCGCCGACCACGGCCGTCGCCAACTCCACCTGCGCCGCCAACCCCGCCGCCAACGGCTGCCGGGTCCTGGAGTACGTCTACGCCGACGCCACCACCGCCACCACCGCCGCGCTCGGCGACGTGGCCGGCCAGGTGAAGCAGGTCCGCCTCTGGTCCGACCTGCCGGGTGCCACCGCGGCCACCGCGGTCGCCGTCGCCGAGTACCGCTACGACGACATGACCCGCCTGCGCGAGGAGTGGGACCCGCGGATCAGCCCCGCGCTGAAGACCGCGTACAGCTACGACGCGGCCGGCCGGGTCATCACCCTGACCCCGCCCGGCGAGCTCGCCTGGACCTTCACCTACGGCAAGGCCGGCAACGCCGCCACCGCCGGTGAGGGCATGCTGCTGGCGGCCTCCCGGCCGTCCCTCCAGCAGGGCAGCACCGACGTGGTGAACGGCACCGCCGCGACCAACCTGGTCTACGACGTGCCGCTGAGCGGCGCCAACGCCCCGTACAAGCTGGGCATCACGGACGTCGCCGCGTGGGGCCAGACCAACGCGCCCACCGACGCCACCGCGATCTTCCCCGCCGACGCGCCGCCGGCCAGCCACGACGGCCGGCTGCTCGGCTCGGGCGACTTCGCCAAGGCGGGCATCACCTACACCAACGCCTCCGGCCGCGAGGTCAACACCGCCTCCGCGGGTGGCGTCACCACCACCGAGTACGACGCCTTCGGCAACTCGGTGCGCAAGCTGAGCGCGGAGAACCGGGCGCTCGCGCTGTCCACCTCCCCCGAGGGCCTGGCCAGGCTGAGCGCGCTCGGCCTCGACAAGGCGAGCACCGCCGACCGCGCCCAGGCGCTGTCCACCCTGACCGTCTACTCGGCGGACGGCGAGCGGCAGACCGACGAGTTCGGCCCGCTGCACCTGGTCACCCTGGAGCGGGACCTGGCCGCCTCCGGCTCCAGCCCGGCCCGCCCGGCCGGCGACGAGCTCCCGGCCCGGACGCACACCGCGACCGCCTACGACGAGGGCCGCCCGGCCGACGCCGCGGTCAGCAACGAGCCCACCACCGCCACCATCGGCGCGCGCGTCGAGGGCTACGCCGCCGACGCGGACGTCCGGACCACCGCCACCGCCTACGACTGGGCCAAGGGCCTGGCCACCCGGACCACCGAGGACCCGGCGGGCCTGAAGCTCACCAAGACGGTCGCCTACGACGGCCAGGGCCGGGCCGTCAGGACCTCCCTGCCCAACTCGAACGGCACCGACGTCGGCACCACCGTCACCACCTACTGGTCCGCCACCGGCACCGGCGCCTGCGCCGGCCGCCCGGAGTGGGCCGACCTGCCCTGCGCCACCGGCCCGGCCGCCGCGGCGACCGACGCCGGGAGCAACCCGGCGGAGACCCCGACCAGCACCACCGAGTACGACCGCTACGGCCGTCCGGCCGTGGTCCGGGAGACCGCCAACGGCGTCACCCGCACCACCACCACGACCACCGACGCGGCCGGCCGCACCACCAAGGTCGCGGTGACCGGCGGCACCGGAACCGCGGTGCCGGACACCACCATCGGGTACGACGCCGCCACCGGCCGGACCCTCAGCACCTCCAACGGCACCACCACCGTGAAGACGGCGTACGACAGGCTCGGCCGTGTCGTCGGCTACGACGACGGCGCCGGCAGCGTCACCACCACCGAGTACGACGTGGCGGACCGCCCGGTCAAGCGCGGCGACTCGGCCCCGTCCACCACCACCCTGGCCTACGACGGCTACGGCCGGACGCAGTCCCTCACGGACTCGGTGGCGGGCACCATGACCGCCGAGTACGACTCCGAGGGCAGGCTCACCAAGCAGACCCTGCCCGGCGGCTACGTCCTCACCAACACCTACGACACCCAGGGCATCCTCACCGGCAAGGTCTACACCGCCGCCGACGGCACCGTCGTGCTGGCCGACTACGCCGACTTCACCGTCCACGGCCAGCAGGCCGGGCACGCGCTGACCGCCGGCGCCAGCGTCGAGTCGGCCTTCGGCTACGACGCCTCCGGCCGCCTCACCAAGGCCGCCGACAAGGCCCTGGGCGGCTGCACCACCCGCGCCTACACGTTCGACAAGAACAGCAACCGGACCGCGCTGACCACCACCAAGGAGGACTGCGACCCGGCCACCGTCGACTCCACCAGCAGCACGGTGGGCTCGCTGTACGACTCGGCCGACCGGCTGAAGGGCGCCGTCTACGACGCCTTCGGCCGCACCACCACCCACCCCAAGGGCGCCCAGTTCGGCTACTACGCCAACGACCTGGTCCGCACCGAGACCTCGGGCACCCAGCGCAGCACCTGGGCGCTGGACGCGGCCGGCCGCCTGGCCTCCCGCACCACCGAGACCCAGGCCGGCGACGGCACCTGGAGCACCACGGCCACCAGCGTGAACCACTACGGCTGCGCCTGTGACAGCCCCACCTGGTCCAAGGCCGGCAACGGCGCGGTCGCCCGCAGCGTGACCGACCTCGGCGGCACCCTCGGCGCCATCACCGGCGCCACCGACGGCACCGTCCTGCAGCTCACCAACCTGCACGGTGACGTGTCCGTCCAGCTCCCGCTGGACCCGGCCCAGTCGCTGAGCGTGCGCGTCTTCGACGAGTACGGCGTCAGCCTCGGCGACCCGGTGACCGGCTACGGCTGGGTCGGCGGCGAGCAGCGCGACTCCTCCACCGCCAGCGGCGTCATCCTGATGGGCTCGCGACTGTACGACCCGAGCCTCGGCCGGTTCCTGCAGGCCGACCCGGTCCCGGGCGGCAACGCCAACGCCTACACCTACCCGACCGACCCGGTGAACTCCTTCGACCTGGACGGGCGCTGGAGCTGGTCGAAGACCCGCTACTACTCCTGGGGCCGGCTCTGGGCGCACATGGAGGCGCACTTCGGCTGGCGCGGACTGAAGTACCTGGCGCAGCTCACCTTCTACTTCAACCGCGCGTACACCGGGAAGATCGGCCGCAACGCCCACTACGTCTACGGCCCCATCTGGGTCGGCGTGGGCCTGCTCGGACCGGTCGGCGCGGGCTTCGCCCTCGCGGCGGGCGCCTACTCCGGCTACGTCCAGCACATGGCCTCGAAGGCGTACTACCACCACCGGTGCCTGGCGATCGCCATCGGCGCGGCCGGCTGGAACTCGCTGCCCTTCCCGGGCGTGCGGTCCTGGACGTACAGCTGCTGATCCGGACGCCCGGCTGAGGCCGGAGGCCCGAAACAGAACGGAAGGCCCGAAACGGAAGGCCCGCCCGACCACCAGGTCGGGCGGGCCTTCCGCGCTGCGCTCCCGGATCCGGCTCCCGCGCTACTCGGCCTTGTCGGCCGCCGCGGCGGTGAGCCCGGCGGACCACTTCTCCTCGACGTTGCCGAACTTCCAGTAGGCGATCGCCGCCGCCCAGGTCAGCACGAAGAGGCCCACGATGGCGTAGCCGACGAGGTCGAGGTTCAGCTCGCCGATCCAGCCGACCGGCCCGCTGGTGATGTCGAGCTTCTCGCCGAGCAGCCCGATCAGCTCGATCGAGCCGATGACCAGGGCGACCAGCACGGAGAGGCCGGTGACGGTCAGGTTGTAGTAGATCTTGCGGACCGGCTTGGAGAACGCCCACTCGTAGGCGAAGTTCATGAAGGAGCCGTCGATGGTGTCCAGCAGGCTCATCCCGGCGGCGAACAGGATCGGCAGCACCAGCAGCGCGTACCAGGGCAGCTGGAACGCCGCCGCGCCGCCGGCCAGCACCAGCAGCGACACCTCGGTGGCGGTGTCGAAGCCCAGGCCGAAGAGCAGCCCGACCGGGTACATGTGCCAGGGCTTGGTGACGGCCCTGGTCACCCGGCCGAGGATGCGGTTCATGAAGCCGCGCTTCTCCAGCTGCGCCTCCAGCTCGGCCTCGTCGAACTCGCCCTCGCGCATCCGGCGGAAGACCTTGAGGATGCCGTTGAACGCGCCCAGGTTGATCAGGCCGAGGGCGAGCAGGAAGGTGCCGGAGACGGTGACGCCGATCAGGCCGGTGGTCTCGTGCAGGGTGGAGTCGTCCGACTCGATCTGGCCGGCCAGCGAGCGGATGCCGAAGGCGAGCAGCGCGCAGAGGCCGAAGACGATCGACGAGTGGCCCAGGGAGAACCAGAAGCCGACCGACAGCGGCCGCTTGCCCTGGCCCATCAGCTTGCGGGTGGTGTTGTCGATGGCGGCGATGTGGTCGGCGTCGAAGGCGTGCCGCATGCCGAGGGTGTACGCGGTGAGGCCCATGCCGGCGCCGAAGACCTGGCCGCCGACGTCGTACTGCTCGGGCGCGACGAGCGCCAGCAGGGTGAACCAGCCGATCACGTGCAGGGCGAGGATGAAGCCGCCCATGCCTGCGAGGCGGATCCACTCCTCACGGGTGAGCCGGTCGCGCCAGCGGGGGCCGGTCATCGGGGGTCCTTTCATGAGGCCGTCGTAGCTCCGGGGGCCTGTCCGGGCCTCGGAGCTGGGCCATCTTTCCTTCTCGCCGCAATTAGTTGCAAGTCATGCGCAATTACGAACTGGTCACCGGGTGGCAGTCGAACAGGAGGATGATGGGAGTACCGGCCTCACCTCCCGCACGCTCGCCCCTCGGGAGGTACCGCTCATGCCCCGCCTGCGCACGGCCGCCGCACTGCTCGCGACGGCCTTAGTCACCGTCGGCCTCACGGCACCCGGCGCCCCTGTGACGCCCACCGCCTCCGCCGTCACGACCCACCGCGTGCTGTTCGACAACAGCAAGGCCGAGACGGCCGGCAACGCCGACTGGATCGTCTCCACCGCCCAGCCCGATCCGCTGGCCGAGAACGCCCACCCCACCACCGACAAGAACTGGACCGGCGCGCTGTCCTCCTGGGGCATCGCCCTCCAGCAGACCGGCCAGTACAGCCTGAAGACCCTGCCGCCCGGCGGCACCTTCACCTTCGGCACCGGCGCCCCGCTGGACCTGGCCAACTTCGACACCGTGGTGATCCCCGAGCCGAACATCAGGTTCACGCCCGACGAGAAGGCCGCCCTGATGCACTTCGTCCAGAACGGCGGAGGGCTGTTCCTGATCTCCGACCACACCATGAGCGATCGCAACAACGACGGTTTCGACTCGCCCGCGATCATCAACGACCTGTTCACGAACAACGGCGTCGACAACAGCGACCCCTTCGGGTTCAGCGTCGACCTCGTGAAGATCCACAACGAGAACCCGCGCGCCGTCGACGACCCGGCCGACCCGGTGCTGCACGGCCCGTTCGGCACCGTCACCGGCTCGATCATCCGCGACGGGACCACGATGACCCTGCACCCCGCCGACAACCCGACGGTCAAGGGCATCGTCTACCGGCCGGACTCCTCCGGGAACACCGGCGCCTTCTTCGTCACCAGCACCTTCGGCAACGGCCGGATCGCCGCCTGGGGCGACAGCTCGCCCCCCGAGGACGGCACCGGGCAACCGCACAACGCGCTGCACGACGGCTGGAACGACCCGGCCGGCACCGACGCCGCCCTCGCCCTCAACGCCACCGCCTGGCTGAGCAAGGCCTGACACCCCTGCCGCCTCCCGCGCGCCCGACCGCCCCTTCGCCGGGCGCGCGCCCGCTTCCTCCCCTACTGTCGGAATGATCCGCACCGATGCGCACCGATCCTCGCCGATCCACGCCGATCCACAGGGATCCGCGCCGATCCACGCCGATGTGCACCGATGCGCACCGACCGGGACCCGATGGAGCGGCCATGCCCTCGTACCCCTACCGCACCACCCGCGAGGACCTGCGCGTCCCCCTCCCCGACGGCACCGAGCTGTTCGCCCGCCTCTGGCGCCCGGTGACCGAGGAGCCCGTCCCCGTGGTGCTGGAGTACTCCACCGGCCGCCTCACCGACTGGACCGCCACCGACGACGCCCGCCGCCACCCCTGGATCGCCGGCCACGGCCACGCCGCCGTCCGGGTCGACGCCCGCGGCCACGGCAACTCCGGCGGCGTCCCGCCCACCGCCGACGGCCTCGCCGGCGACGGCGCCGAGGTCGTCCGCTGGCTCGCCGCCCGGCCCTGGTGCAGCGGCCGGGTCGGCCTGCTCGGCACCGGCGCCGCCGGGGAGACCGCCCTGCGCCTGGCCGCCCTCGCCCCGGACGCCGTCCACGCGGCGGTCGTCGTCTGCCCCGACGGCCCGCACCGCCTCGGCGGCGCCGTCCTCGCCTCCGGCGGCCACACCCGCGCCACCGACCGGCTCGCCGACGCGGCCCGCCCGCCGGACCCGCGGTACGTCGGCGACGCCTGGCGGGCGATGTGGCTGGCCCGGCTCGACGCCCTCGAACCGCCGCTCGCCGACTGGCTCGCCGCCGCCCCGGCCCCCGCACCGGTCGCCGCCGTCCCCACCCTGGCCGCCGCCGGCTGGTCCGACCCGTCCGCCGCCACCGTCCTCGCCCTCGCCGCCGCCACCACCGGGCCCGCCGTGCGCGCCGTCCTCGGCCCCTGGCCGCACGGCCTGCCCGACGAACTCCTCCCCGAGGCCCTGCGCTGGTACGACCACTGGCTGCGCGACATCGACGCCGGCGCCCTCGCCGCCCCCGCCGTGCGCAGCTGGCGCGCCGGTCGGTGGACCGGCGACGACCCCTGGCCCTCCCCCGGGGTCCGCGAGGTCCACTACGGCCTCGACGGCCCGCTGCGCACCGCCGGCACCGCCTCCGAGGACCGCTGGGTGCACGTCCGCTCGCCGCAGCACACCGGCCTCGACGCCGGCGCCCACGTCCCGCTCGGCCGCCCCGCCGACCAGCCGCCCGACCAGCGCGAGGATGACGGCCGCTCGGTCTGCTTCGACTCCCGCCCGCTGCCCGAGCCCCTGGACCTGCTCGGTTCCCCGTCCCTGACCCTGCACCTCCACCCGGCCGCCGGCCCCGCGCTGATCGCCGCCCGCCTCTGCGCCGTCGCCCCCGACGGCACCTCGACGCTGCTCACCCGCGGCGTCCGCGCGCTCGCCGCCCCTTCCGATACCGACACCACCGTGGACCTCGCCCCGACCGGCGCCACCGTCCCCACCGGCCACCACCTGCGGCTCGCCCTCTCCTCCACCTACTGGCCGTGGATCTGGCCCGGCCCCGAACCGGCCGGCTTCGCCCTCGACCCCTCCCGCTCGGCCCTCACCGTCCCCGTCCGCCGGCCCGCCGCCCCCACCGACGACCTCACCTTCCGCTCCCCCACCCTCCCCCTCCCGCCCCCGCTCCACCTCACCGAACCGCTCACCGCCCACCCCGAACGCGTCACCGTCCACGACATCGGCCGCCGCGAATGGCGCACCGAACTCTCCCCAACCACCGACGGCACCCGCACCCACCCCGACGGCCTGGTCCGCACCGAACAGACCGTCACCGCCTACCGCGTCCTCACCGCCACCCCCCTCAGCGCCCGCGCCCGCACCGACCGCACCGTCCGCCTCGAACGCCCCGCCCTCGGCTGGGACACCACCGTCCACACCCGCACCGAACTCCGCTGCGACCCCACCCACCTGACCGCCCACACCCAACTCCGCGCCGAGGAGGCGGGCAACACCGTCTTCACCAGGGAATGGCGCCACCGCATCCCCCGCGGAGCCCCCTGATCCGCGAGCCCGCCGGCGGGCTCGCGGATCAGGGGGCCGGCCAGGCCCCGGTCAAGGCCGGGCCGGGCCGGTCACCTCCGCCAGTCGGGCGCCAGGACGGCGGCCTTGAGCTGGTCCACCGAGAGCGCCGGCTCGCCGGGGCGGAAGTCGTAGCTGTTCTCGCCGTTCCACTCGTAGAGCCGCACGCTGCGGCCGTCCGGGTAGTACACCTCCGCCGTCCAGTGCAGCACCGGACCGGTGGCGGTCTTGCCGTTGCCGAAGCGGTTGGTGACGACCAGGGTGCCGTCGGGCAGCTTCTCCCGCACCTCCAGCGGGGTCGGCAGGCCCTCCTCGGCGCCCTTCCTGTCGTCGCGGCCCCGCTGCCCGGGCGGTTCGACGAGGACCGAGACCCGGCTGGTCCGCTCGCCGGCCGTGACCGTCAGCGTGGCGTGCTGCTCGTCCGACCCGGACGGCGTCGTGCCGGGCGGGAGCAGCCCGCTGAGCGTCGCGAGCAGCTCGGCCGGGGACGGCATCGCCGGCGCGTCCGTCGGTGTGCTCCCCTTCCGCCCCTTCGGCGCCTCGGGGTTCGGCGGCATCGCGGCGACCACCCGGGCCCAGGCGGACGAGGTCACCATCCGCTCCAACTGCCCGGCGTCCAGCGGCGGTTCCTCCCGCGTCGGGGTGGACGGCTGTCCGTTGTACTCGGTGACCCGGACCACGGTGCCGTCGGGCATCGCCCACGTCCCCTGCCACTGCCGCTGGTCGGGGAGGCTGCTGTCCCGCCGCTTGTCGATCACCACGACCGAGCCGTCCTCCCGGACGGTGCGCTCGCAGGAGTCCTGCGGTGTGGTGAACGGATCCGAGCAGCGGGCCGCCTCCTCGGGACTCTGCGTGCCGCGGTTGACGCTGTAGACGACGACGCTCATGCCCCTGCCGTCGTCGAACTCCAGAATCCCGAAGTTCTGGTACTCGCCCCGTGACGCCTTCGGGCTGCCGGGCGTCTCCGCGAACGTCGACTTCACCGACCCCGGCGGCAGGAGCCCGGTCACCAGCTGCACCACCTCCTCGACGGTCATCGGCTGCTCCGGCCCGGCCGCGGGCCCGAACAGCGTCCTCCCCGCGTCATCGGCGAGCACCCCCGCACCGCCGGCCACCAGCACCGCCACCGCCAGAGCGCCCACCAGCGCGGCCCGCCGCCGGCCGCGGCGGCGGCGCCCGCGCCGTTCCGCCCCGACGGCCAGGCCCACCAGCGCACCGTCCGGCGCGAGGGCGGCCGCGCCGCGCAGCACGCGGCCGAACTCCGCCTCGAAATCCTCCTCAACCGGCATGACCCAACCCCGCCCTCTCCATCGCCGCCACCGACTCCGCCCCCAGCGCACCCCGCATCCGGACCAGCGCCCGGCTGCTGCGCGAGCGCACGGCGGTGCTGCTCAGCCGCAGCGCCGCCGCCGTCTCCTCCACGCTCCGGTCCTCCCAGAACCGCAGCACCAGCACCGCCCGGTCCTGCGCCGGCAACTCCCCGAGCGCCCGCAACAGGGTGAGCCGCAACGCGGGGTCCGGGTCGACGGCGGCGACGTCCGGCAGGACGTCGGTAACCCGCTCGGTGCTGCTGCGCCGGCGGCGGTGCGAGAGGAAGGTGTTCACCAGGACGGTCTGCGCGTAGCCGCTGGGGTTCTCCAGCCGCGAGATCCGCCGCCACTTCACGAAGACCCGGCCGAGCGCCTCCTGCACCAGGTCCTCGGCGAGATGCGCGTCACCCCCGGTGAGGAGAAACGCCGTCCGCAACAGCTGGCGCCCCCGCGACGCCACGAAGGCCGGAAACTCGAGCGCCTCCCCGGGCGGTGACCCCTGCTCGGCCGCCAATATGTGCTCCATGCCCTTCTAACGCGATCACCCATGGTTCTTGTGGCACAGGAAACCGCCCTGCCCCCTCCCCTGCCGCCAACCATCCTCCCCACGGGGAGCGGCGCTACCACCACCCGCCCCCGGGAGCGGGGCCCGACGCGTCGGCCGCCCGGCTCGGGGCCGGGCGGCCGGTGGTGGGGTGGCTACCGGGTCAGCTGGTGGCGATCGAGGTGTCGTCGATCACGAAGCTGGTCTGCAGCGAGGCGTCCTCGGTGCCGGTGAACTTGAGGGTCACCGTCTGGCCCGCGTAGGCCGACAGGTCGAAGGTCCGCAGCTGGTAGCCGGCGGCCGCGTCGACGTTCGAGTAGGTCTTCAGCGCGGTGCCGTTGACCTGGACCGACAGCTTGTCGTACGCCGTCGAGCCGGACTCGCCGGTGTCGATGTGCAGGTAGAAGCTCAGCGTCGCCCTGCAGCCCGCCGGGATCGACACCGTCTGAGACAGCGTGTCGGTGTGGGTCGACCCGTAGCCGTTCAGCCACGCCTTCCACGTCCCGCCGTGCGGCGCCTGCGAGGACGAGCTGTCGACCACACCGCTGGAGGTCGTCCACGGCGCGGCCGTACCCGTCTCGAAGCCCGCGTTGCCGAGCAGCTGCGCCGGCGTGCAGGTGCCGCCACCGCCACCGGTGACCACCCACGTGAAGCTCGTGCTGCCCGACTTGGCGGCCGTGTCCTTGGCGGTGACGGTCACGTTGTACGTGCCCGCCGTGGTCGCGGTGCCGCTGATCACGCCGGTGGAGGCGTTGATCGACAGCCCGGTCGGCAGGCCGGTGGCCGTGTAGGTGTACGGCGTCGAGCCGCCGCTCGCCTGGATCTGGAGGTTCGCCGAACCGCCCACCGCCGTGGACTGGTTGCCCGGGTTCACGACCGAGACGGAGCCGCTGCCCGCGGGCTTCGTCAGCAGGCAGCCGCTGACGTTGAGGTCGATGACGCGCCCGTTGCCGAGGCAGGTGGTGAACCAGTAGGTCTCCTGGCCGTAGCTCTGGCCCTGGTGCGCCGTGGTGGTGCCGTCGGCCGCCACCTCGCAGGGGTTGTTGAGCGTGCACATCTGGCCGTCGTCGTTGCCGGTGTTGTTGATGCCGACGACCTTCTTCGTCGCGGCGTCGACGATCGGCGAACCCGAGGTGCCGTGGGTGGTGTTGCAGCCGGAGCTGTAGCGCAGCGAGTCGCGCCAGGTCCAGGCGTCCTCGCGCAGCGTGCCGACGAAGCCGTTGATGGAGCAGTTCCAGGTCTGCTTCCAGTACGAGGACGGTATGAACATCGCCGAGCCGTCGACCGGGTGGGTGTCGCTGACGGTCAGCGCCGTCGCGCCGAACTTGGAGGTGATCGACCCGAAGGTGTCGGTGAGCTGGTACAGCGCGACGTCCGTGCCGGTCATCGTGGCGTAGAGGATCTTGTCCGCCGTCACGGTGCCGAGGGAGCCGCCCGAGGCGTTGAGCAGGGTCCCGCTGCGGCTGGCGGTCTGGTTCTGGATGACCTGCCCGGCGGACGGCATGGTCGGCAGGCAGTGGCCGTTGGTGAGCATGAGGGCCCGGTCGGTGTCGACCGAGGAGGGGTAACGCACCAGCGAGGCGGAGCAGTTGCTCAGCGCGATGGTGGACGTCAGGTCACCGGCCTGCACCGCCTGCGCGGGCGCGACTGCCACGGAGGTCAGGACCCCGGCAATGACAGCGCTCGCGGCGGACGCGGCGGCAAGTCTTGTGAACATGGCTCTCCTTGTGGGGGATGCGGGGCGTACGACCGGTTGCGGACGCCCGCGCCGCACGAAAGTGCCATGACCACTTCAATTGGTCAACCATCCGGACAGAAGTCACTCGGAGCAGGCATGCCTCAACGAGCGGTGACGGGCCGGCCCCCCCCGCCCCGCCCCCACACCCCCCCCCCCAGCCCCCCGCCGGCCCCCCGGGTGGGCGGCAACGATCGATCCACCCCCCCCACAGCCCGCAAAGTCCGGGGCGCGGCCCCCG
>NZ_JBHJUI010000003.1:61145-154892 GCF_042268405.1 Kitasatospora sp. NPDC056184
AACCCCCCCCCCCCCCACCTTATAATACTCTTCCTTGGCGGGGGCCCGCTTCGTTTGTTTCCACCCCCCCGGCCCCCCCCCCCGGGGGGGGGGGGGCCCGCCCCCCCCGCCCCCCCCCCGACTCCCGCGCCTTCAGCGCCACTCGGACACCGCTTGAGCGCGTCAACGATCGATCCACCGCCCCGAAAGCCCGATACGTCCGGCTCTCGACACGCTGCACCAAGCGGTCACTGGCCGAAGTGGACCCGCTGGTCAGCGGGTGGTGACGCACGCCGAAGCCCCGACCCCACCTGCCCGGGCAGGTGGGGTCGGGGCGAGGAGGAGTGGGACGAGGAGGGGTAGCCCTTCTCAGCGGAGGGCGAGGACGGGGCGGGCGGAGAGGTCCTCGGCGCAGTAGTCGCCGTCCTCGTCGAAGACCATGGCGGCGAGGTCCGGGTGCCGGTTGGCCGTGGCGAGCGGCAGCCAGGCGAGGACGGTGCCGTACCCGCCGCAGACCGACTCGCCGCCGTCGCCGCCGTAGACGGCCCCGGGCTCGCTGGTGATCTCCGAGCGGTAGGTGTCGTGGGCGATGCGCAGGCCGAAGGCGTTGGGACCGGCGTGCGGGCCGGTGGTGTCGCCGTACGGGATGCGGTCGAGCGGGCACTCGTCGCCCCAGCGGAACAGGGTGGTGGCTCCGGCCCCGCACGCGTGCTCCCACTCGTCGGGGGTGGGCAGGCGCAGGCCTTCGCGGGCGAGGAGGGCCGGCATGTCGGCGGGCTCCTCCTCCAGCGGCTCGTCCTCGACGGCCATCAGCACGGTCGGCACGGTGACGGTCCGGCGCGGGCTGAGGACCCGGGCGAGGTGGGCGCGCAGGTCCCCGTCACCGAAGCCCTGGCTGACGCTCTCCTCCCGGTAGCTGGTCAGGAGATCGGCGGACGGCTGCCAACTCGCCGTGTCGAAGCCGACGGTGACCCGGCCACCCGTGACCAACGCGAACATCCGGCCGCCCCGCTCGACCAGGACGCGGTGCAGCGGCGCCCCCAGGTGCTCGATCTCCTCGACGCGGTCCAGCCGCCCGCCCACGCTGCCCGCGACCTGGGCGGCGAGACGGCTGGCGGCGGTGCGGTCGAGGCGGCGCCAGGCGGCGAAGGTGAGGGTGGCGAGCGGTTCAGGAGCCATGCCGGGAGTCTGGCACGGGCCACCGACAAGTGCCCGGCAGGAGGCGCACGACAGTCCGGTGCGCCGTCGAAGTCCCTCCGCCGGAGGCGATTTGGCCGATCGGGGGGACGCTGGACCCGCCGCTCTGGTAGGCAGGGCCGGGGCCCGACCGCCGCCCGGGCCCACGGCGGCGGGACGGCGGGACGGCAAGGCAGCAAGGCAGCAAGGCAGCAAGGCGGCAGGACCGTGCGGGGCACGGAGCGGAACCGACCGAAGCATGGGGGCTTTCAGGGTGGGCGCAATGCGGCAGCAACCGATCGAGGACCTGGTGGTCGTCGTCCCCGGCATCACCGGTAGCCGGCTGGCCGTGGACGGCAAGGAGGTGTGGGGCCCCTCCCCCGGGGCGCTGGTCCGGGGCATCGCGAGCTTCCTCGGCTCCGTCAAGGCCCTGCGCCTCCCGGCCGACCTCGGCGACGACCACCCCGGCGACGGCGTCGTCCCCACCGGCCTCGTCCCCTCCCTGCACGCCGTCCCCGGCGTCCGGCCGGTGGTCGACGGCTACAGCGACCTGGTCGGCTGGCTGGAGCGCGGCTTCACCCTGCGCCGCGCCCTGCCCACCGGCCGGCCGGACCGCCCCGGCGTGCCCGAAGTCCCGGTGAACCTGGTCGAGTTCGCCTACGACTGGCGCCTCTCCTGCCGCTACAACGCCCGCCTGCTGGCCACCCGCGTCGACGAGGCGCTCGGCCGCTGGCGGGCCACCGCCCCGCAGCGGGCCGGGGCGAAGGTCCGCCTGATCTGCCACTCGATGGGCGGACTGGTGGCCCGGTACTGGGTGGAGCGGCTGGGCGGCGCGGAGGTCACCCGGCAGCTCATCACCCTCGGCACCCCGCACCGCGGTTCGATCGGCGCGTTGGAGTCGCTGGTCAACGGCCACCGGATCGGCCTGGGCCCGGTGGCCGCCGATCTCACCGCCTTCAGTCGCAGCCTGCCCTCCCTCCACCAGCTCACCCCCGACTACGCCTGCGTCGAGACCCCCGACGGCCTGCGCCACCCCCGCGAACTGGCCACCGCGCTGGACGGCGTCGACCCCCGCCTGCTCGCGGACGCCGGGTGCTTCCACGCCGAGATCCGCCAGGCCGCCCTGCGGCGGGTGCGGCAGGGCGGGGCGGAGCGGCTCTGCCTGCCCGTGGTGGGCGTCCGCCAGCCCACGCCCACCACGGCCGCCGTGACGGGCGACGGCCGGCTGCGGCTGATCGAGACCATCGGGGGCGTGGACGAGGGCGGCGACGGCCGGGTGCCGCGGTTCGCCGCCTACCCCGCCGAGATCGCCCTCGACGACCCGGTCGTCCGGGCCTCCTTCGCCAACCACGGGGCGATCAAGGGCCACGCCGGGGTCCGCGAGGATCTGTACGGCTGGCTCTCCCCGACCCCGGCCGTGTACCGGGGCGCGCTGCCCGCCCACCCGCTGGGCGTCCGCGTCGCCGAGTACGGGGCGGCCGGCGAACCGCTGCGCGTCGAGGCCGCGGCCGGCGCCGAGGGGGAGGGGGCGGACACGCTCGCCGTCCGCGCCACCGTCCGGGACGAACACGGCGGCACCGTCGCGAGCCGCACCCTGCGCAACGCCGGTGGCGGCCGCTACGAGGGCGCGTTCGCCGGTCTCGGCCCGGGCGCCTATGCCGTTTCCGTCCACGCGACGCTGGACAACGCCGACACTGCGGTGACGGCGCTGACCCTCGTCCTCGAAGGTGACGCATGACCGACGACCTGAACACCGACCCCGCGTCGGCGGCCGAGCCGCGCGGCACGTTCCTGGCGGTCGTCTTCGACCGGTACCAGGACACGGCCTACCGTCCGCTGCCGGGCGCGGTCGAACAGGTCCGCGAACTCGCCGATGTCCTGGGCAGGTTCGGCTTCCGGCCGACCGTCGTTCCCAACCCCGGGCAGGGCGCGCTGATCGACGGCCTCGACGCGTGGTCGGACGGCTGGTCCACGGGCGGCGGCAACGGTCCGGCGGTGATCGCGTGGTCCGGGCACGCCGAGGTCGGCAACCGCGGCGACCTCCAGCTCATCACCCACGCCACCCCCAGGGGCCTGGGCAACCAGGACCGGTTCTACTCCCCCGAACGCCTCACCAGCCAGGCCCTGACCAGCCGCGCCGACCAGATCCTGATCCTCCTCGACACCTGCCACTCCGGCGCCGGCGCCGTCCCCGCCCTCGACCAGGCGCTCGCCGCCTGGGAGGACCGCACCCTGCCCGAACCGCGCACCGCCTGGCTCGGCGTCCTCGCCGCCTGCCAGGCGCAGGAGCAGGCCGCCGGGGCGCGGGGACTGCTCCTGGAGACCGTGCTGCGGCTGCTGGAGAGCGGCCCGCGGGGCAGCACCTACCGGCACGAGTGGAGCGTGCGCAACGTCGGCATCACCGGGGAGACCCTCGCCCTCGCCGCGCTGGCGGAGGACTGGTCCGACGGCGGCCAGCGCCCTGTCCGGGCCTCCGCCGGCCACCCGCAGCCGATGTTCCGGAACCCCCTGTGGCGGCGGAAGTCCGGCGAGGCACTCGTCGAGCACCTGGTGCTGGCCGCCCGGGGCATCGACCCCACCGAGGAGGGCTGGTTCTTCACCGGACGGCGCCGGGCCCTGCGGCAGATCACCGACTGGCTCGCCACCGACACCGCCGGGATGCTGCTGGTGACCGGCAGCGCGGGCGTCGGCAAGTCCGCCGTCGCCGGGCGCATCGCGGCCCTGTCCGACCCCGATGAGCGCGCCGCGCTCATGGCGCACGCCCCCCTCGGGGAGGACGATCCCGATCCCGGGCAGGACAGCGTGGACGCCGCCGTGCACCTGCGCGGCATGGACGTCCAGGCGCTCGCCGAGGCCCTGGCCGAGCAGCTCGGCCTGCCGGTGCCGAAGACCCCCGCCGACCTGATCGCCCAGCTCGAACGCACCGAGAGCGGCCGAGGACGCCGCCACGTACTGGTCCTCGACGGCCTCGACGAGGCGTCGCCGGGTCAGTCCTCCGCGATCGCGGAGCAGCTGCTCGTCCCGCTCAGCCGGCTGTGCGCCGTGCTGCTGGCCTCCCGCGACCGCCCGTTCCAGCCGCACCGGGCTCCGGGCGAGACCTTGGATTCGGCCCTCACCCGGACGATCGGCGCCTCCGTCCGGATCCTCGATCTCGACGAGGAGCACGACACCACGACGGACATCGCCGACTACGTCGGCCATCGGCTCCGGTCGGACGGCGTCGTCGACGAGACCGCCGCCGAGATCGCCTCGGCCCTGGCGGACCGGGCCGGAGCCGGAAGCGGCGGGTTCCTCTTCGCCCGGATCGTCGCCTCCCACCTGGCGCGCGTGCTCGCCGGCGCCCCCGAACGGCCCTGGCAGGACCAGATCCCGGTCGGCATCACGGGCGCCCTCGACCTCGACCTCGCCGCCGCGCCGCTCCGCACCCGCGACGGCCACGACCTCCCGGGTGCCGCCGGCGACCTGCTGACGGCCCTGGCGTGGGCAGCCGGCAACGGCATGCCCGCCCACGGCGTCTGGCAGGCGGCGGCCCGGGCCGTCGGCGGTCGCGGGACCGTCTACGGACCGGAGGACGTCGACTGGCTCCTCCAGCAGTACGGGCGCTACATCGTCGAGGACAGCGACGGTCAGCAGGCCGTCTACCGCCTCTACCACCGCGAGCTCGTCACCCACCTGCGCTCCGCACCGCCGCGTCCGAACGCGGCCCCGGCGGCCCTCGCCATCGCCCACGGCCTCGTCGAGCTGACCCTCGACCAGACGGCGCGCGGCACCGTTCCCCACCATGCCAATGCCTACCTGCAGCGGCACCTGCCCGAGCACGCTGTCGCGGCCGCCGAACCCGGCGTCGACGCTCTCCGTGCGCTCGCCGAGACGAACCCCGACGCCTACCTCCCCGACCTCGCCAGCAGCCTCAACAACCTCGCCGTTCGCCTGGCGGAGGTCGGACGGCGCCAGGAATCCCTCGCCTCGGCCCAGGAAGCCGCCACCACCTACCGCCAACTCGCCCGCACCAACCCCGACGCCCACCTCCCCAACCTCGCCATCGCCCTCAACAACCTCGCCGTTCGCCTGGCGGACGTGGGGCGTCACCAGGAAGCCCTCACCTCGGCCCAGGAAGCGCTCCAACTGCGCCGCGAACTCGCCCGCACCGACCCCGACGCCTACCTCCCCGACCTCGCGGGCGCCCTCAACACCCTGGCCGTCCAGCTGGCGGATGTCGGACGGCGCCAGGAAGCCCTCGCCCCGGCCCAGGAGGCCGCCACCACCTACCACCGACTCGCCCGCACCAACCCCGACGCCTACCTCCCCAACCTCGCCATGGCCCTCAACAACCTCGCCGTTCGCCTGGCGGACGTCGGACGGCGCCAGGAAGCCCTCGCCCCGGCCCAGGAGGCCGCCACCACCTACCACCGACTCGCCCGCACCAACCCCGACGCCCACCTCCCCAGCCTCGCCATGGCCCTCAACACCCTCTCCAACCGCCTGTCGGACATGGGACGACACCAGGAAGCCCTCGTTCAGGCCCAGGGAGCGGTCCAACTGCGCCGCGAACTCGCCCGCACCAACCCCGACGCCTACCTCCCCAACCTCGCGGGCGCCCTCAACAACCTCTCCAACCATTTGGCGGAGGTCGGACGGCACCAGGAAGCGCTCGCCCCGGCCCAGGAGGCGGTCCAACTGCGCCGCGAACTCGCCCGCACCAACCCGGACGCCCACCTCCCCAACCTCGCCATGGCCCTCAACACCCTCTCCAACCAGTTGGCAGACCTGGGACAGCACCAGGAAGCGCTCGCCCCGGCCCAGGACGCGGTCCGACTGCGCCGCGAACTCGCCCGCACCAACCCCGACGCCTACCTCCCCAACCTCGCCAACAGCCTCAACAACCTCGCCATTCGGCTCGCGGACGTCGGACGACACCAGGAAGCCCTCGCCTCGGCTCAGGAGGCCGCCACCACCTACCGCCAACTCGCCCGCACCAACCCCGACGCCCACCTCCCCAACCTCGCGAACAGCCTCAGCACCCTCGCCATGCGTCTGGCGGACGTCGGACGACACCAGGAAGCGCTCGCCCCGGCCCGGGACGCGGTCCGACTGTGCCGCGAGCTCGCCCGCACCAACCCCGCCGCCCACCTCCCCAACCTCGCCAACAACCTCAACAACCTCGCCATTCGCCTGGCCAACGTCGGACTCCACCAGGAAGCCCTCGCCCCGGCCCAGGAAGCCGCCGCCACCTACCGCGAACTCGCCCGCACCGACCCCGTCGCCCACCTCCTCAACCTCGCCAACAGCTCCAACACCCTCGCCAACCGCCTGGCGGACGTCGGACGGCACCAGGAAGCGCTCGCCCCGGCCCAGGAAGCGCTCCAACTGCGCCGCGAACTCGCCCGCACCAACCCCGCCGCCCACCTCCCCGACCTCGCGGGCGCCCTCAGCACCCTCGCCATGCGTCTGGCGGATGTCGGACGACACCAGGAAGCCCTTGCCCCGGCCCAGGAAGCCGTCCAACTGCGCCGCGAACTCGCCCGCACCAACCCCGCCGCCCACCTCCCCGACCTCGCGGGCGCCCTCAACACCCTCGCCAACCGCCTGGCGGATGTCGGACGACACCAGGAAGCCCTTGCCCCGGCCCAGGAAGCCGTCCAACTGCGCCGCGAACTCGCCCGCACCGACCCCGACGCCCACCTCGCCGGCCTCGCCGGCAGCCTCAACAACCTCGCCGACCAGCTGGCAGCCGTCGGACGACGCCAAGAAGCACTTCGGCACTACGAGGACGTCATCGCCACGTGGCCCGGTCCGTCCTGGGCCTCGACCGAGCTTGCCCTCCAGCGAGCCCTGTTCCTTCTGAAGGCCGGCGACACGGCCAGCGGCATCGGGGCGCTGTTCGAGCTCCTCTCCGCGGACGACCCCGTCAGCGGCGAAACGGTGTTCCGCGTGCACCAGGGCCTCCGCGAAGCCGCCGACGCCGGGCCCGAGGGACGCGAAGCGATCGCCCGGCTCTGCGCGAACCATCGCACGGACCCCGCGACCCTGCCCTGGCTCGGCATCACCGACGCAGATCTCCGTCTCACCGCCGACTGGGTCAACACCGGAAGCTGGACCGAATCGCGCGACTTCATCGCGGCCCACCCCGCCCTCCTCGGCGCCTCGGCCCGCACCGCGCTCCAGGAGTGGGCACTACTGGACGGCCCCGCCGAATTCCACCTCACGCTCCTGGACCGGTTGCAGGCCGGCGTACCGCTGGACACGGTCTACCGTCCCGTCGTGCTTCCGGAGATCCTGACCGCGTGGATCGGGACGGTCGTCAGAAGCGGCACCTGGGCCGCCTCGGCGGACTACCTCACCGAGCACGCGCCCGATCTGCTCGCCCCCGACACGGACGCGGCGCTCGTCGCCCTGGACGGCGGACACCCGGAGACGAGGCCCGTCATCTCCCTCCACCGGGCGATCCTGGCCATGAGCGCCGTCGACGGCATCGAGGCCGCCTACGCACTCGTGGCGGACCGCGCCCTTCTGATCACCCGTGTCCGTCAAGCCCTCGAAGCCGCGGACGCTCCTTCGCTCAACTGGCTCGCCGTGATCGAGGAGGCCGTGCACAAGGCTGCCTGGAGCGCCACCGTCCACCGGCTGGCGGCCCGCGCCCTCGCCGACGACGTCCCCACCGACCCCGCCCCGGCCGAGATCCTCCGAGCCGCAGCACCCGGGACCGAACCCGACACGGACGAGCGCAACCGCGCCGTCGCCGAGATCGCGGCCCTGATGACCGCCCACCCCGCCCGCGCCGCCGCACTCGGCGAGCTCCTCCAGGCCGTCCTCGCCCCACCGCCGCAGGCACCCGCACCGTGACCGATCCGCGACGGCACCACCGGCTGATCCCCAACCCCTCCCCCAACCGGCGCCCCGTGCGGCACGATGGTCCCGGGCAACGCCGAAGGGGGCACCATGTGGCAGGCGGGGAACGACCGTTGGACGTTGGCAGCGGTCTGCCTCAGCTACCTGGCGATCGTCTTCCTCACCAGCCGGGGGTTCATCGCCGCCCCGCGCTACCGCCGGATGCAGGGGCGCATCGGCGAGGCGCGGGCCCGGGTGACCGTGCTCGCGGCCGCCGCGCCGGACGACGCGGCGCGGGCGGCCGTACTCGCCTCGGTGACGGCGCGGTTGGACGTGCTGGAGCACACGAACATGGTCGTGTGGCGGCTGCCCAGGTCCTCCTGGGTGATGTCCATCCCGCTGTCCAAGCTGGCCTCCGCCTGGCGGCTGGCGCACAGCTGCGAGCGCGACCTGATGCGACTGCTGCCGGACGCCGAGGCGGACGCCCAACTCCGGGCGCTGTGGCTCCGGCTGGAGGCGTCCGGGCAGCCGGGTGACGCCGAGCTCGCCGGTGCGCTGATCGGCCAGGACGCCGCCACCTCGCTCGCCGCCACGAGCGAGCTCCTCCACGAGCGCGAGGACGGCGAGGCGGAGCGCGAGTACGAGCAGCAGCGCGCCGCCCTGTGGCTGGCGACGATCGGGCTCGGCGCCGTCTACCTCATCGGCGTCACGCTGTCGCACCAGCCGACCATGATGCTCGGCGCGCTGGGCGGCTTCCTGTCCCCGGTGATCAGCGTGATGCGCGCCCAACGGCCCACCTCCTGGGGCGTGCTGGTGCTCGCGCCGGTCGGCGGGGCGCTCGCCGCGATCGGCGGGATGCTGCTGGTGCGGATGCTCGCGGACCCGGAGCTCAACCTCCTCGGGCACGTCTTCCTCGACAACTCCTGGGACGCCCCGGACCGGCCCCTCGCGCTCGCCATCGCCCTGCTGTTCGGGTTCTCCGGCACGCTGTTCTCCCGCCTGGCGCTGACCGCCACCGGCCAGCTCGTCGCGACGGGCTCGCCGGCCGGCCGCCAGCCCTAGCGCCGTCCAACGGGTCGTGGGGCACCACCGGCGGTGCCCCACGGCCCACGGCCTACGGCTGCGGGAAGTTCTCCTCGTCCACGTCGCTGGTCTTCGCGTTGCCGCCGACCTTCGCGGTCAGCGTGATCGACCAGACCGAGTAGGTGGTCCGGTCGGTCTCGAAGGCCATGCTCTCGTCGAACTTCGTGTAGCTGCAGCCCTGGGTGAACATCTTCAGCGTGGGGTCCCAGTCGACGCCGTCGGAGAAGAAGATGTCGTAGGTGCCGTCCTCGACCCCCTCGATCGACGCCTTCTTCCCCTTGCCGACGTACAGCGAGTGGACCGCCTTCCCGTTCTGGGAGAGCGAGACGACGGAGTCGGTGGTGCCGCCCGTGTTGTCGACGTTCAGCTCGCCCTTGCCGCGCAGCCGGCCCTTCGTGACGAAGGTGTCGTTCTCCTGCGAGCGGGTCTGCTGCGCCGGCGGCTGCGGGGCGGTGAAGACGGTGGTGTACCCGGCCGCGGTCATCTCGGCCAGCGCGGGCGGGATCGCCTTGAGGCCCTCGGAGAGGCCGAGCTGGGCGAAGGCGGAGCCGGTGGTGCAGTAGGCCTTGGACTTGATGTCGCTGCGGAGCTTGGTCAGGTCCGTCGCGAGCTGCGACAGGGCCGTCACCAGCTGGCGCTTGGTGGTGCCGACGGTGACCGGTGTCTCGCTCAGGCCGAGTCCGCTGCTCGCGGAGTTGGCGGTGGTGGCCGCTTCCTGGAGGGCGGCCGTGAAGGTGGGCAGGTCGGTGGCCGGGTTGATCTTGCCGAGCGCGGTGCCGACCGGGTTGACGAAGCCGGCGAGCACGGGCCCGTACGGCGTCGGGGTCGGCGTGGGCGTCGGGGTCCGTGTCGGTGCGGGCAGGGCGGTGCTGAAGCGGTCCGACGGACTGGACGCGGCCGTGTCGCCCGACCCTCCCGACCCCCCCGAACCGCCGCTCGAACAGGCGGCCAGCAACAACGCGGTGCCCACCGCAACGCCGGCCTTGGTGAAGGACTTCATGCCGCTCCCCCGGGTGCTCTCTCGGTACTGATCCATGCACACTCCGTGCTGTCTGCTGTCCCCGCCGACATGATTCCGATCCGACAAGACTCGGTCAACAGAGCGCACTTGCAGCGCACCGAAGCGTAGCGGGAGCGTACGACAGGGCGCACGGAGCGGTCCTCGGCGTCAACTACGATCAGGACGTGCTCAGCCTCACGGGTCTCCCCCTCCAGATCATCGCCTCCGTCATCGCGATCGGTGTGTTCGCCGCGACGATGTGGCTCTGGCCGAGATTCGGCGGCGGCGGCTGGAAGGCCTGGACCGGACGGATCGGCGCCTTCCTCGGCACCCAGATCGCGGTGCTCGTCGCCATGGGGCTGATCGCCAACGGCTACTTCGGCTTCTACAGCTCCTGGAGCGACCTGCTCGGCACGAACGGCAAGCCCGGCACGGTGGTCGACCACCAGCCGAACGCGGCCGCGTCCCTGGCCGTCACCGGCGAGAAGAGCATGTACTCGGCGCAGGGCTCGGCCCGCGACCGCTCCGGGGTGATCCAGGAGGTCTCGCTCCGGGGCCCGGCGAGCGGTCTGAGCAGCGACGCCTTCGTCTACCTGCCGCCGCAGTACTTCCAGCCGGAGTACGCGCAGCGCAAGTTCCCGATGGCCCTGGTGCTGGCCGGCTACCCGGGCTCGGCGGAGAAGCTGATCACGCTGATGCAGTACCCGGCGTCCGCGCTGACCGCGATCGAGCAGAACAAGCTGCCGCCGACCGTCCTGGTGCTGATGCGCCCGACCCTGTCCGGCAACCGCGACACCGAGTGCATGGACATCCCCGGCGGGCCCCAGGTGGAGACCTTCTTCACCAGCGACCTGCCGGCGGCGCTGGCCGCCACCTACCGGATCGGCACCGACCCGGCCAACCGCGCGGTGATCGGCAACTCGACCGGCGGCTACTGCGCCCTCAAGTTCGCGCTACGCAAGCCGGACGCCTACCGCGCCGCGATCTCGCTCTCCGGCTACTACACCGCGCCGATCGACGAGACCACCGGCGACCTGTTCGCGGGCAACGCCCAGCTGAAGCAGGAGAACGACCTGGTCTGGCGGCTGAGGAACAAGCCCGCCGCGCCGGTCTCGCTGCTGCTCGCCACCAGCTACGACGAGAACAACTACGAGGGCACCCAGGCCATGGTCAACGCCTTCAAGGCGCCGACCAAGCTGTCCACCATCACCCTCGACACCGGCGGCCACAACTTCCACACCTGGACCAGGGAGATCCCGCCGGCCCTGGAGTGGCTCGGCAAGCACCTGGCGATGCCGCAGGCCGCGTGACGGCGACGAAGGCCGGGTGACAAAGCGCGCCCGGGCCCGGATCACAGGCCGCTCATACACGTCTCTCACCGTCCTCTCAGACGGGCGCCCGAACGTAGCGCCATGACGACGACCAGCCACACCCCACCGGCCGGCGAGCCCTGGCCGGAGGCCGAGGACTACCCGCCCCCGGTCCTGCCGCCCGCCCCCGCGCCGGAGGGGGCGGCGCCCGCGCGGCCCGCCCGGCCGCCGCTGTTCCCGGAGTTCCCGCTGCCGCCCGTCGGCCCCAAGGGGCCGGCGTCCTGGGCGGAGCGGCTGCGCACCCTGCCGGCCCGGACCTGGCGCGGGCGCGCCGACGACCCGGGCTGGGTGCGGCCCGCGCTGCTCGCGCTGCTGGCCGCCACCGCCGTCCTCTACCTCTGGGGCCTGTCCGCCTCCGGGTGGGCCAACGCCTTCTACTCGGCCGCCGCCCAGGCGGGCAGCGAGAGCTGGAAGGCCTTCTTCTACGGCTCCTCGGACGCCGGGAACTTCATCACCGTCGACAAGCCGCCGCTGGCGCTCTGGCCGATGGCGCTCTCGGCGCGCGTGTTCGGGCTCTCCTCCTGGTCGGTGCTCGCCCCGCAGGCGCTGATGGCGGTGGCCACGGTGGCCGCGCTGTACGCGACGGTGCGCCGGCGGTTCTCGCCGCTCGCCGGTCTGCTGGCGGGCCTGGCCTTCGCGCTGACGCCGGTGGCGGCGCTGATGTTCCGCTTCAACAACCCGGACGCGCTGCTGGTGCTGCTGCTCACGCTGGCCGCCTACGGACTGGTCCGGGCCGTCGAGGTGGCGGGCACCCGGTGGCTGGTGTTCACCGGGGTGATGTTCGGACTGGCCTTCCTCACCAAGACGCTGCAGGCCTTCCTCGTCCTGCCCGCCTTCGCGCTGGTCTACCTGGTGGCGGCGCCGACCGGGCTGTGGCGCCGGGTGCGCCAGCTGCTGGCCGGCGGGCTGGCGATGGTGGTCGCGGGCGGCTGGTGGGTCGCGGTGGTCGAGCTGGTCCCGGCCTCGGCCCGGCCGTACGTCGGCGGCTCGCAGGACAACAGCTTCCTCTCGCTCACCTTCGGCTACAACGGCCTCGGTCGGCTGAACGGCAACGAGACCGGCAGCGTCGGCGGCGGACCGGGCCGGTTCCCGGGCGGGATGGAGGGGGCGTTCGGCAACGCGGCCGGCGGCGTGCCGGCCGGCGGCCCGCCCGGCGGGATGCGGGGCGGGGGCGGCTGGGGCCGGACCGGCATCACCCGGCTGTTCGACGGCGACATCGGCGGTCAGATCGCCTGGCTGCTGCCGGCCGCGCTGATCCTGTTGGTGTTCGGCCTGTGGGCCACCCGGCGCCACGTCCGGACGGACACCGCGCGCGCGGCCTTCCTGGTCTGGGGCGGCTGGCTGCTCTGCACGGCGCTGACCTTCAGCTTCATGTCCGGGATCTTCCACCAGTACTACACGGTGGCACTCGCCCCGGCGGTCGCCGCGCTGGTCGGCATGGGCGTGGACGGGCTGTGGCGGGCCCGGCACCGGCTGCCGTACGCGGCGGTGCTGGCCGGCACGCTCGCGGTGACGGCGGTGTGGGCCCACGTGCTGCTCGGGCGCAGCGCGGACTTCCTGCCGTGGCTGCGGCCGACCGTGCTGGCCGTCGGACTGCTCGCGGCGGTGGCGCTGGCCGCGGCCGGACCGCTGACGGCGCGGCTCGCGCCCCGCGCGGACGCGCCCGGGGCGGGGGCCGGCGGCGGCGCGGGCGGGCGTTCGCGGCTCGCCGGGCGGCTGACCGCGGTGGCGGGTCTGGTCGGCGCGGCGGCGGCGCTGGGCGGTCCGGCGGCGTACGCGGTGGAGACGGTCGCCACCCCGCACCAGGGTTCGATCGTGCTGGCCGGGCCGGCCGTGGAGGGCGGCTTCGGTCCGGGTGGCCCCGGTCGGCGCGGGACGGGCGGTCCGGGGGGCACGGGCGGCTTCCCCGCCTTCCCCGGTGCCGGTGCCGGCGCCCCGCAGCAGGAGGGCGGCCAGAACGGCGCCCAGGGCGGTGTGCCCGGCTTCCCCCAGCAGGACGGCACCCGCACCCGCGGCGGCTTCCCGGGCGGTGCGGAGGGTGGCACGGGCGGCCCCGGCGGCATGGGCGGGCTGCTGAACGGCACCAAGGTGAGCGAGGAGGCGGCCGCCCTGCTGAAGGAGGGCGCCGACGGCTACCGCTGGGCCGCCGCGACCAGCGGTTCGCAGAACGCCGCCGGCTACCAACTCGCCTCCGGCGTCCCGGTGATGGCCCTCGGCGGCTTCAACAGCAGCGACCCCTCGCTCAGCCTGAGCGCCTTCCAGCAGTACGTGTGGGAGGGCAAGGTGCACTGGTTCATCGCCGGCGGTGGCCTGCGCGGCGCCGTCATCGAGTCGAACGGCTCCGACGGCGTGACCGGCATCACCGGTGCGACCGGCATGACCGGTCCGGGTGCCGGGAACGGCCGGGACGGCGAGTCGGCGACGTCGCAGACCGCCCAGATCGAGCAGTGGGTGACGAGCCACTACACCGCCCGCACGGTCGGCGGCTCGACCTTCTACGACCTCAGCGCGCCGCCCTCCTCCTGACGGTCGGCCGGTCCCGAACGGCGGGGCGCGGCACGGTGGTTCACCGTGCCGCGCCCCGCCGTCGCACCGTCACGTCACTGCGCGGCTTCGCTCTTGCAGCGCGTCCCGGCGGCCGGGGCGGTGCCCTCCAGCAGGAAGGTGTCCACGGCGGCCCGGATGCAGGTGCTCCAGCCGTATCCGGTGTGGCCCTCGCCCTCGCGGGTGAGCAGCACGGCGTTGCCGAGCTGGGCGGCGAGCTTCTCGGCGTTGGCGTACGGCGTGGCCGCGTCGCCGGTGGAGCCGACCACGACGATCGGCGCCTGCGCCTTGGAGGTGATGGCGTGCGCCTTCTCGGGCGAACGGAACGGCCAGCTCCGGCAGTCCGGGTCGAAGACGGCCGCGCTCGGCTCGTGCCGGCTGATCAGCGGGGCCTTGGCGGCCAGGTCTGCGTAGGCGGCCTGGAGCGCCTCGCCGGCCGGGACGTCGGTCGCCCCGTCGGCGCAGTGGATGGCGGTGTAGGCGTCGGCGGAGACGCTGTACCGGCCGTCCTTGTCGCGCCGGTTGTAGGAGTCGGCGTAGCCGAGCAGGTGGTCGCCCTTGCCGTTGACCATGGCCTGGGTCAGCACGGTCCGCAGCTGCCCCCAGGCGCTCTCGTCCCCGTAGAGGCCCTCGATCACGCCGGTCCACGCCGTGGTGGCGGTGACGACGCGGCCGGTGCTCGTGGTGAGCGGCTTCTGCTTGAGCCCGTCGAGGAAGTCGGCGAGCTTGCCGGCGGCCCGGTCGGGGTCCTTGCCGAGCGGGCACTGGGCCTTCTTGGCGCAGTCGGCGGCGAAGGCGTTGAGCGAGCGCTCGAACCCGGCGTACTGCTCGATGTTGTGCTGGGCGAGCGGCAGGGACGGGTCGACCGCGCCGTCCAGGACGAGCCGGCCGACGCGGTCCGGGAACTCCTCGGCGTAGACGCTGCCGATGTAGGTGCCGTAGGAGAGGCCGAAGTAGGTGAGCCTCTGCTCGCCGAGGGCGGCGCGCAGCACGTCCATGTCGCGCACGGAGTTGCGGGTGCCGATGAACGGCAGCAGCTTGCCGTACTTGGCCTGGCAGGCGTCCGCGAGGACCTTGCCGTGCTCGGGGCCGAGGTCGTCGGCGGCGGCCCAGGTGTCACGGGTCCGGTCGTCGAGGCAGTTCACCGGGGAGGTGCCGCCGACGCCGCGCGGGTCGAAGCCGACGGTGTCGAAGCGCTCCCGGACGCCCTGCTGGAAGTAGTCGGGGTTGCGCTGGACGAATCCGACCCCGGTGCCGCCGGGACCCCCGGGGTTGACGACGACGGCGCCGACCCGCTGGTCGGGCTTGGTGGCGGGCTTGCGGACCACCGCGACGTCGATCGTGTCGGCGCCCGGGGCGGCGTAGTCCAGCGGGACCTTGAGGGTGGTGCACTGCACCGCCGACTCGTCGATCGTCGCGGTCTTCGGGTCGTCCTTGCAGGCCGCCCAGGTGAGCTGCTGGCCGTAGAAGGCCTGGAGCGCCGGGTCCGCCTGGCCGGTGGGCTTCACGGTCGGCGTGGGCGTCGGCGTGCCGGTCGGGGTGGGCGACGGCGTGGTGGCCGCGGCGGTGGACGGCGCGCCGGAGGACGCGTCGGTGGTGCCGCCCGAGCTGGTGCAGGAGGCCAGCAGGGCGGCCGCGGCGACGGCGGGCAGGGCGCGTCGCGAGAGCCGGGTGATCATCGAATGCACCGCACACGAATACCACCTGACGATCGGACGATTGACGGTGCCCCACCCGCCGCGACCCGCCCGCCGGGCACGCTTCCGGACAAAGGGAGACGAACCCTCCGAGGAAACGATTCCTCAGTTGCCGGTCAGCCGCCGCACTGCTGCAGCATCGCCTTCTTGTCCGCCTCCGTCACCGGCAGCTGGTACTTCAGCGACACCTGCGCGAAGCGCACCGCGTAGGCACAGCGGATCTCCGGGTTGGCGGGCAGCCAGGCGGACGGGCCGGAGTCGCCCTTGGAGGCGTTCTGCGAGCCGTCGGCCGGGATGAGGTTGAGCGGGTCGTTGGCGATCTGCACGCGCTTCAGCTTCTCCCACTTGCTCGCGCCCATCTGCCAGTCGTAGGACAGCGGCATCACGTGGTCGATCTGGATCTTCGAGGCCTGCTGCTTGTTCCACTCCACCGTCTTGCCGGTGTAGGGGTCGTGGATGGTCATCGAGGTGATCGTGCACTTCGAGCCGTCCTTGCGCTCGACCGCCGAACCGTCCCGGGCCAGCAGGTCGTTGCGGGTGTCGCAGTTGTTGTGGCCGCCGGGTATGCCGTCCACGTTGTCGGTCCAGGCCGGTCCGAACTCGTTGCGGTCGTAGCCGTCCTTGGGACCGGCCGCGGCGGTGGCGACCTTGGCGATCAGCGCACGGCCCGCCTTCTGGTCCTCGGCCGAAGTCAGCGGCGCCAGGCCGGGCTTGGTGCCGTCGGGGTTCTCCAGCGGGCTGGTGCCCGGGTTCGCGGCGCCCGCCGCCCCGGCCCCGGCGGAGGCGCCGCCGTCCGCCGGCTTCTTGTCGTCCGAGCAGCTGCTCAGCACCAGGGCGGATATCAGGAGGACGGCGGCGGCGGACAGAGTGGTGCGACGGGCGGGCACGGGGACTCCCCAGATGGGCGGGCGGCTGACGGCGCACCAGCAGACCAGCCGCCCCGCAGGCGGTCAAGCCACCACAACACGGAGCATTTCGATCATGGCGAAGCTCACACCCGCGGGCCCCGGACGACCTCCTCGACCACCGTCTCCGGCGGATCGGCACGACGCCCCGCGCCCACCGCGCGCGCTTCGCCCGGCCGCCGGCCCGCGCGGGCGGCTGACGGCGGCGGCCGGGGCGGGCAGGCTGGGCGCATGGAACAGAGCGAGACGGTGGCCGCCCTGGTGCTCGCCGCCGGGGGCGGGCGGCGGTTGGGCGGGCGGGCGAAGGCGCTGCTCCGCTACCGCGGCCGGCCGCTGGTGGAGCACGCGGTGGCGGTGGTCCGGGCGGGCGGCTGCCGGGAGGTCACGGTGGTGCTGGGCGCGGACCGGGAGCGGGTGCGCTCCACGGCCCATCTGCCGGGCTGCCGGCTGGTGGCCAATCCGGACTGGGAGGGCGGCATGGGCTCCTCCCTGCGCGCCGGCCTGGCCGCCCTGCCCGCCCGCGCCCCGGCGGCGCTGGTGGTGCTGGTCGACACCCCGGGGGTGAGCCCCGCCGCGGTGGCCCGGCTGCTGGCCGCGCACCGGGCCGGGGCGCAGCTGGCCGCCGCCGCGTACGGGGGGCGGCGCGGACACCCGGTGCTGATCGGGGCCCGGCACTTCGCCGAGGCCGCCGAGGGCGCGCGCGGCGACGCGGGGGCGCGTGCCCTGCTGGCGGCGCACCCGGACGACCTCATCCTGGTCGAGTGCGCCGACGTCGCCGCCCCGGACGACCTGGACACCCCGGGCGACCTCGCCCGCTGGGGCGCGGAGTGACGCACGGGCCGCACCGGACCACAGGCGTGCACCCCCGTTCCGGCGACCGAGGGCCCGGCTCCCGCGTGAGGGGGAGGCGTCTCCTCCTCACCGCCGATCAATCGAGCGCACACCCCTGATTCCTCCCTGAGGATTGCCGCATTCCGCGCCGCACCCCCCGGGTTTCGGGGAGCATGGGAGACGTCACCCACCCCCGATTCGAACGGACGGTGCCCGCGATGCCCGGACTGCCCGACGACTTCACCGGATACGACCCGGCCGGGCGCGGCCCGGGGGCGGCGGGTGGCGCCCGGGCGATCCGCTGCCCCGCCTGCCGGCGGGAGCATCTGTACGAACCGCCGTCGCTGCCCTGCCCGTGCGGCGCCTCGCTCAAGGTGCCGCTGCTGCGCGGCGGCGTGCCGGTGCAGGTGCGCTTCCGGTCGTGGGAGGACTCCTGGCTGAGCATGCGCTGTCCGCACTGCGGGCGCTCCGACCAGTGGCCGCAGCCCGAGTTCACCTGCAACTGCGGGGCCACCGTGCGGCTCCCGGTGGACCGCACGACCCGGCTGGGCGGCGGCTCCGCGGCCGGTCCGCTGGGCGCCGCCGCCGGCCCGCGGGCCTCCCACCCGCACCCGGCGCGCCCCGCGCACTCGCTGGACGCGCCCGCCGCGGCCCCGCCGGCCGCGGGGGCGGGCACCCCGGCCGCGCCGTGGCGGCGGCGTGCGCCGTTCCGTCCGCACCCGGTGCGGACCTCGCAGGACGCCGTCTTCACCGCCGCCCGCTACCTGGAGTGGCTCGGCTTCGACGATCTGGAACTGACGGAGGCCCAGGAGCGCGACGGGGTGACCCTGCTGGGCAGCCGGATGGTCGCGCAGGTGGACACCTGGACGGAGCCGGCCGATGTGAAGTCGGTCGAGTGCCTGTGGCTGCAGACCTTGCACGCGGAGGAGATGGCCGCCGCGATGTTCACTCTTGCGGGCTATTCGCACCAGGCCACGGTGCGCGGGGAACAGTTGCTGGTGGCCCTGTTCAGCCTGGACCTGGCGGGTGTGCCGCAGCCCGCGAACGGTGCCGCGGAGGCCCTGATGGAGACCGGCTGGACGTCCTGAGGCCCCGTGCGGCCCCGGCCGGCCGCCCGCTGATCGTTTAGACGAAAAGCCGCCCGGACGCAACAACCTTCGCTCGTGATCTGGTGCACAAGCTCGCCCCCGTGTTGAATTGCCGCCACAGCGCGGGCCCGTGGCACGTCGTGCCACGCAAGGGGAGGGGCCCGTTTCCTGCTGGATGGCGCACACAAGGAGGTGGCGTTGTCGGAGCACGGATGGGGCCCTAGCGGCCGGGACGCACGAGGGGCGGCGGCGCCTCCGGAGCCGGGGGACACCGTGTGGCGGCTACGGTCCCGGGCGTGCTGGCGGGAAGCCGCCGACCTGTTACGCCCGGCCGCCGAACGCGACCCGGCGGCCGCCCTCGTCAGAGCCGAACTGCTGATCGAACAGTGCCTGTTCACCGCCGCCCACTGGAGCCAGGCCGAGCAGGCGCTGCGACTGGCCGAGGCCGTCGCCGCGACCACCGAACAGCGCGCTGCGGCGGCCTGCGCCCGGGGCTTCCTCGCGTACGTGGCCAGTGTGCTCGGCGCCCGCGACCGGCTGGACGAGGCCCAGGCCGCGCTCGGCCGCACCTCGGCGCTGCTGCCGCCGGACGCGCCGGGCCGGCCGCTGCTGGACTTCCGCCGGGGACTGGTCGCCGAGAACCTGCTGCGCGACCCGACGGCGGCCTGGATCGCCTACCGTCGGGCGCACGACGGCGCGGAAGAGCGCGGCGACGAGCTGCTCCGCTCCTCGACCTGGCGGCACCTGGCCGCGCTGGCGCTCGCGGCGGGGGACCGCGAGCGGGCGCGGGAGGGGTTCGAGGCCTCGCTGCGGCTGCGCGAGCAGCTGGGCTTCACGGTGGGGGTGGCACCGGCGCTGGCGGCGTTGGCCGAGGTGTCCGAACCGGCCGAGGCCGCCCGGCTGCGGGCGGAGGCGACCCGGCTGGTGCAGGCGCTCGGGGGCGTGCCGGTCTGGCTCGCCCGCCAGCTGGGCGCCGGGCGCGCGCCCGGCGCTCCTCCGGACGGACGCGTCGAGAGGCAGACCCGGGGGCCGATCAGCTAAGGTGAGGCTAACCTGGCCGGGTCGAGCAGTGCCCCGGCCAGGTCGGCCTTGCCGTTCCCGGGCTCCGCCAGGCCCCGGCCGGCCGGGCCCGGACGTACGGCGCCACGGCGCCACGGCCCCCCCCTCCGGGCAGGCCGGCGGCGAACGGGCTCCGGCCCGGGCACGGACCGGACGGTCCGGCCCGCCCGGTCGACCCGATGGGCGCGACCATGACCGTGAGCAGCACCCGGCCCGCCGCCGAGCCTCCCGCCCCGGGGCCGTCCGCCCTCGGCCGCCGCCACGGCCCCGCCGCCCCCGACGCGCCCTCGGCCCGCGCCATGACCGCCGCCCCGCTACCGACGCCCCCCGACCGGGCCCACGGCGCCACGCCCTTCCACGACCCCGCCGCCCGACCCGCCGGCACCCCGCACCCCCACCACCCCGACACCCCGCCCACGCCCCGGACCCGCACCACCGCGCCGGCGCCCGTTCCCGGCGCCCCCTCCCCCGCGGTGCCCGGCGGAGCCGGGGCGGGGTGCGGGCCGGGCGCGTCCGCCCCGCCCCTCGCCCCCTGGGCGGGCGCCTACCGGCGGCTCGGGGAGGCGGCGCCCGAGCCCCGGGTGCTCTGTGCGCCGCCGCGGAGCGGGCGGGGGTGGATCGCGGGGGCGGAGCTGCTGGCGGACCCGGCGGCGCTGCGCGAGCTGGTGGCGCACGACGCCCGGCAGGGGCTGGTCCGCTACGGCCGGGCACTGCGGCCGGACGTGGCGGCCTCCATCGGTCTGCACCGGTTCGTCTGGCCGGTCTCGCTGCTGTTCACCCTGCCGTGGTTCCTGGAGCGCCGGGTACCGCTGCTCGCACCCGCCGACGTGTCGATCCACCGCCGCTGCGGCGAACTGACGGTCCGTCCGGGCGCGTTCGCCTGCCTGCCCGACGACCCGGCGGCCCGATCGACGCCGACGGCCCGGCCCGCGACCGACGAGGCGGCGCTGGCCGAGGGGCTCCGCGCGGCACTGGCGGACTTCCTGGCCCCGGTGCTGGCCGTCTTCCGCCCGGAGGTGCGGCGCGGGCCGCGCACACTCTGGGCGATGGCCACGGACGCGGTGGTGGAAGGCCTCTGGTACGTCGGCGGGCGGCTCGGCGAGGAGGAGCGCGTCCGGACGGAACTCACCGCGCTGTTCCCCCCGCACGGTCCCGGCGCGCCGGAGTGCGCGCCCTTCACGCCGGGCGCCGGATTCACCACCCCGGCGCCCGGAGCTCCGGCCCGCACCGAACGCTCCGAGCGGTGCCGGGCCAGCTGCTGCCTCGTCTACACCGCGCGGGTCGAGGCGATGTGCGCCGGCTGTCCCCGCGTCACACGGAGTTGACGGAGGTCGGAGGCGGTCCGGCCGCCCGCCGCCGCCCGGCCCGCCCCGGCTTCCGGAATTCCGGACTCCCTTTCTCCGCAATAAATATGACAATGCCAATACCCCCTCGCCCGATATCCCCCTCCTCGGTGCATTGACAGGAAATCAGCCATTCCCCGCCCGGGCATCCGTCATGATGGTCCCCGCCGACACGGCGCAGGAAATCGCGACGCAGGAGAACGAGGCGGGTCCAGGCGATGAAATTGTCCGACATACCGCTGGTTTGGGCCGTCACCGGCGTTGCGGTGCTGCTGGTCAGCGCGCTCCTGGTGGCCCTGTCCCGGAGCCGGGGATCCACGGGCGGCGGGAGCGCCGCGGATTCCTGGGAGCGGTCCGAGGAACGCCGCCGCCGCAAGGAGTCCCTGTACGGCGGGGCCTCGTACACGCTGCTGTTCTGCTGCGCGGCGGTGGCCGCCGCGCTCTCCTTCCACGGCCTGGTCGGCTTCGGGGTGCAGAACCTCAACCTGTCCGGCGGCTGGGAGTACCTGGTGCCGTTTGGCCTCGACGGGGCGGCGATGTTCTGCTCCGTGCTGGCCGTGCGCGAGGCCAGCCACGGCGACGCGGCGCTCGGCTCCCGGCTGCTGGTCTGGCTGTTCGCCGGGGCCTCGGCGTGGTTCAACTGGGTGCACGCCCCGCGCGGCTTCGGCCACGCGGGCGCGCCGCAGTTCTTCGCGGGGATGTCGCTCTCGGCCGCCGTGCTGTTCGACCGGGCGCTCAAGCAGACCCGCCGGGCCGCGCTGCGCGAGCAGGGACTCGTCCCCCGCCCGCTGCCGCGGATCCGGATCGTCCGCTGGCTGCGCGCCCCCCGCGAGACCTACGCCGCCTGGTCGCTGATGCTGCTGGAGAACGTCCGCAGCCTGGACGAGGCGGTCGACGAGGTCCGCGACGACAAGCGCGAGCGGGTCCGCGAGAAGGAGCGCCGCAAGCTGGCGGGGCGCCGCGAGCGGGCCGAGATCCGGGCGATCAACCGCGCCAACACCTGGCGCCAGCGCGGCGGCGGCGCACCCCCGGCGGCCCGTCAGCTGGAGTCCGGCCAGGAGTCCGCCATAACCGCCGACGGCGGGCCCGGAGCGGAGCGGGCCGCCGTCGAGGGCACGGTCGCGCAGCCCGGTCTGCCGGCCAGGCCCGGGCGGCGCACCATCGACCTCACGACGGAGGACGACACCGTGCCCCTGCCCCGGCTGGAGGAGCTGGAGCAGAAGCTCAAGGACCTGGAGCAGCAGTTCGGCTGACGCCCCGGGACGTCACCCCGAAGGCGCCCGGGGGCGTCACCGGGCAGACGTCACTCCGCGGGCGTCACGCTGAGTTCGAACCACATCCGCTTGCCCGTCCCCCGGGGCTCCACGCCCCAGCCGTCGGCCAGCGCCTCGACCAGCATCAGCCCGCGCCCGGAGGAGGCCTGCTCCCCCGGTGTGCGGCGGGTCGGCCAGAGGTCCGACTCGTCCTCCACCTCGACCCGCAGCCGCGCCCGCCCGCCGTCCGCGGCCGGCTCCCGGTAGAGGCGGGCGGTGAACATCGCGTCCCGGTCGGTGTGCCGGATGGCGTTGGTGACCAGCTCGGAGGAGAGCAGCTCGGCGGTGTCGATCAGCTCGGCCACCCCCCAGCGGCGCAGCGCGTCGCGCAGTTCGGCGCGGACCTCGGAGATCCGGGCGAGGTCCGCCTGGCCGATCCGGCGGCGCAGCTGCTGGGCGGCCAGACCGCCCTCGGGGCCGTCCCAGCGCAGCAGGAGCAACGCTATGTCGTCCTCGCGCTCGCTGGAGTCGGCGGCCTGGGAGGCGATCCGGTCGGCGAGGTCGTCCAGCGGGTCGCGGCCGGTCTCGGCGGGGTCCGCGAGCGGTTCGGAGAGCACCGCGGTGAGCCGGGCGATGCCCTCGTCGAGGTCCATGCTGCGCGCCTCGACCAGGCCGTCGGTGCAGAGCAGCACGGTCTCGCCCGGGTCGAGGCTGAACCGGGTGACCCGGTACTCCTCGTCCGGGGCGATGCCGAGCGGCAGTCCGCCGGCCACCGGGACGGTGGTGGCGGTGCCGTCGCCGCGCCGGACCACCGGGTCGAGGTGGCCGGCCCGGACGGCGTAGACCACGCCGTAGTCGACGTTGACCTCGGCGTAGGTGCAGGTGGCGAAGTGGTCGGTGTCGAGGTCGGCGAGGAAGCGGGAGGCCCGGGCCATCACCGCGGCGGGCGGGTGGCCCTCGGCGGCGTAGGCGCGCAGGGCGATCCGCAGCTGGCCCATGATGCCGGCCGCGTGCACGTCGTGGCCCTGGACGTCGCCGATCACCAGGCCGACGTGTCCGCCGGGCAGCGGCACCACGTCGTACCAGTCGCCGCCGATCTGGAGCCCCGAGCCGGCCGCCAGGTAGCGGACGGCGGTGGTGACGCCCGGGACGGAGGGCACGGTGCGCGGCAGCATGACGCGCTGGAGGCCGGCCGCCAACTCGTGCTCGGCGTCGTGCAGCCGGGCCCGGGCCAGTGACTGCGCGACCAGGCCGCCGAGGGTGGAGAGCAGGGTGCGCTCGTCGGCGTCGAGCTGGCGGTCGTCGTCGAAGCTGACCACGCAGACGCCGATCGCCCGGCCGCTGGCGACCAGCGGCAGGAAGGCCCAGGAGCTGCGGGTGGTGCGGCGGGCCCGCTCCCAGACGTCCGGGTAGCGCTCGCGGTACTCGTCCCGGCTGGCGCAGAAGACCGGGGCGCGGCCGCGCAGCGCCTCGGCGGCGGGGTGGGCCGGCGGCAGCAGCGAGCGGTCGTAGGCGGCCAGTTCCTCGGTGTGGTATCCGGAGGCGCCGAGGATCTGCACCCGGCCGGCCTCGAAGGAGGCCAGCACCAGGCCGTCCGGCGGCAGGCCGGGCAGCGGCAGCTCGGTGAAGACCCGGGCGACGTCCCGCACCGTGACCGCCTCGGAGAGCGCGCGGGCGGCCTCCTTGATGAAGCGGGAGCGCTCCTCGCGCAGCAGGGCGAGCCGGTCGGCGCGGTCGCGCTTGTGCAGCTCGACCGTGGCGTCCCAGACGAAGCCGACCATCCGGGAGGCGCGGCCGAAGGCGTCGGCGAGGACCCGGCCGCGGAACCGGACGGCCCGGGTGGCGCCGCCCGGGCCGACCGTGCGGTAGTAGGCGCCGCACTGGCCGAGCTCGGCGACGGCGCGCTCGACCCGGCGGCGCACCACGGGGGCGTCCTCGGGGTGGAGCAGGGCCAGGAAGGAGGCGGAGGAGCGGTCGAAGCGGCCCTTCTCGGCGCCGTCGAGGCCGACGATGATGCAGGCGCGCTGGTCGCCCTCCAGGATGTCGCGGCGGATGTCCCAGTCGAACGAGCCGATGCCGTTGGCGGCCATCGCGGGCTCCAGCCAGTCCGGCGTGGAGTCGCCCGGGGAGAGCGGCAGGCCTCCGGAGAGCATCGGCGCGAGCCGGCCGGCCGCCAGGCCGGGGGCGGTGCGCAGCACGTTCCGCCGGGCCGCCTGCGCGGGGGGCCTGGCCCGCCCGGAGCCGGTCGTGGGCGGACCGGAAGGGAGGGCCGGCCCCGGTGACTCGGGCTCAGTGGGCATGCTGCTCCTGCCGCTGCCGTGGCGGACCGCGCCGACCGTCCGGACGGGCCGCGTGGCGGGTGATGGGTGGTGCTCGACGGTCGCGCACCGACGGGCTGTCAACGGTCGAGGTGGTCTTTCCCCGCCGCTTCTCGCACGTGGGCACACATTCCCACCATCCTGGCCAATGTTCGGCCGAGCGGCAATGGCAACGGGCCGGGAATCTTGCCTTCCGCCTTCACTTCCGGGCATCGTTCGGCAGCGAACAGTGCTCGTACGGCAAACGGCGGCCGACCGTGCCGGGCGGTTTCGGGCACGCCGGGCGGCTTCAGGCGCCGACGATGCCCAGCTCGAACCAGGTGACCTTGCCGTCGCCCCGCAACTGGACGCCCCAGGAGTCGGCGAGCGCCTCGACCAGCAGCAGCCCGCGGCCGGAGGTGGCGTACTCCGGGTCGGGGTCGCGGCGGCGGCCGGGCAGCCGGGCCGTGCCGTCGTGGACCTCGATGCGCAGCCGCTGGTCGCCGGTGAGCACCGCGTCGAAGACCGCGCCCTGGCCGGTGTGCTGCAGCGCGTTGGTGACGAGTTCGGAGGTGAGCAGCTCGGCGGTGTCGGCCAGCTCGGGCACGCCCCACAGGCCGAGCGCGGCGCGCAGCCGGCGGCGGACCGCGCCGACGCCGACCAGGTCGGCGGCCTCCAGCGCCAGGTGGAGCCGGCGGTTGAGCGCGCACCCGGGTGCCGGTACGCCCGGCCGGGCGGCGCCCGCCGGGGCCGGCGGGTTCGCGGGGTCCGCCGTGCCGGCCGGGGCGCCCTGGCCGGTTCCGGTCACCCGGAAGGCTCCACCCGAACTTGTCCGCTGCCGCGGGAATCGCGACTGACCGTCCATCACCCCTGCCCCCGCCCTCGTTCCGGGCCGCCGGTCCGGTTCCCCCGCCGGCCGGTCGGCCCCCTTGGTACTGACCAACCATCCTCATGCCCAGCTTTCGGCATTTGGAACTGCACCCCGGCGATCACCTGGGGTGAAAGGGGCACGGGGCGGTCCGCGTGATCCAACTGCCCGCGCCGCGCAGGTTTGCGAAGCGTACGGGCGGTTTTCGGCCTCCGGCGCCGCCGCGCCGGTCGGTCGGCGAGCCGATCGCCGCGGGAGCGGCAAGGCTGGACAGGGCGGGCGGCTCCGGGTTCAATGACCGGAGATGTTTGAACGCCGTTCTAACAACCCTCACCCCCCTCTCCCGGCGACCGCGAGCGAGGAACCGTGCGACTGACCCCCACCGAGCGGGACCGGCTGCTGATCTTCACAGCAGCCGAGCTGGCCCGCGCCCGCCGCGCCCGAGGCGTCCGCCTCAACATCCCCGAGGCGACCGCGCTGATCGCCGACGCCGTCTGCGAGGCCGCCCGGGACGGCCGACGCCTCGCCGAGGCCATCGAGGCCGGCCGCTCCGTGCTCACCGCCGAGGACGTGCTGCCCGGCGTCCCCGACGTGGTCACCGTGGTCCAGGTCGAGGCGGTCTTCGACGACGGCACCCGGCTGGCCGTGGTCAACGACCCGTTCAAGGGGGCCGGCTCGCTCGGCGACGAGGCCCCCGGCGGCGCGCTGCTCGGCGACGGCGACGGCTACGACCCGGTCGAGGAGACCGTCGTGCTGCCCGTCCACAACACCTCCGGCGTGCCGATCTCGGTCACCTCGCACTTCCACTTCTTCGAGGCCAACCCCCGTCTGGCCTTCGACCGCGCCGCCGCCTACGGCACCCACCTGGCGATCCCGGCCGGCTCCTCGGTCCGCTTCGACCCGGGCGCCACCGTCGAGGTCGGCCTGGTGCCGATCGGCGGCGAGCGCGTCGCCATCGGCTTCGCCGGCCTGGTGGACGGCCCGCTGGACGCCCCCGGCGCCAAGGAGGCCGCGCTGACCAAGGCCCGCGCCACCGGCTACCTCACCAACTTCGACGACGCGGAGGTCGAGTCGTGACGTCCATCACCCCCCACGACTACATCTCCGTGCACGGCCCGCGCGCCGGCGACCGGATCCGGCTCGGCGACTCCGGGCTGATCGTTCGCGTCGAGTCCGACTCGCAGGCGCCGGGCGACGAGTTCCTGGCCGGCTTCGGCAAGACCGCCCGCGACGGCCTGCACCTCAAGCCCGCCGCCGTCCGCGACACCTGCGACGTGGTGATCAGCAACGTCCTGGTGATCGACGCGGTCCAGGGCATCCGCAAGACCTCGATCGGCCTCGTCGGCGGCCGGATCGCCTCGATCGGCCGGGCCGGCAACCCGGACACCCTGGACGGCGTGGACGTCGTCGTCGGCACCGGGACGACGATCGTCTCCGGCGAGGGCATGATCGCCACCGCCGGCGCCATCGACACCCACGTCCACCTGCTGTCACCGCGGATCATGGAGGCCTCGCTCGCCTCCGGCGTCACCACGATCATCGGCCAGGAGTTCGGCCCGGTCTGGGGCGTCGGCGTCAACTCGCCGTGGGCGCTGCGGCACGCCTTCAACGCCTTCGACGCCTGGCCGGTCAACATCGGCTTCCTCGGCCGCGGCTCCTCCTCCGACGAGGCCCCGCTGATCGAGGCCCTGGCGGAGGGCGGCGCCTCCGGCTTCAAGGTGCACGAGGACATGGGCGCGCACACCCGCGCCCTGGACACCGCGCTGCGGGTCGCCGAGGAGTACGACGTGCAGGTCGCCCTGCACACCGACGGCCTCAACGAGTGCCTGTCCGTCGAGGACACCCTCAAGGTGCTGGAGGGCCGGACCATCCACGCCTTCCACATCGAGGGCTGCGGCGGCGGCCACGTGCCCAACGTGCTCAAGATGGCGGGCGTGCCGAACGTCATCGGCTCCTCCACCAACCCCACCCTGCCGTTCGGCCGGGACGCGCTGGGCGAGCACTTCGGCATGATCGTCTCCGCGCACGACCTCAAGGTCGACCTGCCCGGCGACGCCGCGATGGCCCGCGACCGCATCCGGGCCGGCACCATGGGCGCCGAGGACGTCCTGCACGACCTGGGCGTCATCGGCATCACCTCCTCCGACGCCCAGGGCATGGGCCGGGCGGGCGAGACCGTGCGCCGCACCTTCGCGATGGCCGGCAAGATGAAGGCCGAACTCGGCCCGCTCGGCGGCGGCTACGGGACCACCGAGGCCGGCGACGACAACGAGCGCGTGCTGCGCTACATCGCCAAGCTCACCATCAACCCCGCCATCGCCCACGGCCTGGCCCACGAGGTCGGCTCGATCGAGGTCGGCAAGCTCGCCGACATCGTGCTGTGGCGCCCGGACCACTTCGGCGCCAAGCCGCAGCTGGTCCTCAAGGCCGGCTTCCCCGCCTACGGCGTGGTCGGCGACCCCAACGCCTCCACCGACCGCTGCGAGCCGCTCGTGCTCGGCCCGCAGTTCGGCGCGCACGGCGCCACCGCCGCCGACATCTCGGTCGCCTTCGTCGCCCAGGCCGCCGCCGACGGCGCCTACCTCGACCGCCCCGCCGACGGCCTGCCCACCCGGCGCCGGCGCGTCGGCGTCCGGAACACCCGCGGCATCGGCCCGCGCGACATGGTGCGCAACGCCCGGATCGGCCGCGTCGAGGTCACCGAGACCGGCCTGGTCTCGCTCGACGGCGACCCGCTGCGCTCCGAGCCCGCCGACAGCGTCTCGCTCAGCCGCCTCTACTTCCTCTGACCCTCCCCCGCCCCACCGAAGGACGCCGCGATGACCACCCCCGCCCCCGCCTCGCTCGGCTACCGGATGCCCGCCGAGTGGCACCCGCACGACCGGACCTGGATGGCCTTCCCGACCGACAACCCGACCTTCGACACCCCCGAGCAGCTGCACGCGGCGCGCGAGGCCTGGGCGAACGTCGCCAACACCGTCGTCCGGTACGAGCCGGTCACCCTGGTGGTGAACACCGGTGAGAGCGCGGAGGCCCGCACGTACGTCGCCGACGCGGTCGAGATCGTCGAGCGCCCGCTGAACGACGCCTGGATGCGCGACATCGGCCCGAGCTTCCTGATCGACGGCAAGGGCGGCCTGGCCGCCGCCGACTGGATCTTCAACGGCTGGGGCGCGCAGTCCTGGGCCCGCTGGGACAAGGACCAGCACGTCGCCGAGCACGTCAGCGAGCTGACCGGGGTCCAGCGGTTCGCCTCGAAGCTGATCAACGAGGGCGGCGGCATCCACGTCGACGGCGAGGGCACCGTGCTCGTCACCGAGACCGTCCAGCTCGGCGAGGGCCGCAACGCCGACTGGACCAAGGAGCAGGTCGAGGCGGAGCTGCACGCCTTCCTCGGCACCACCAAGGCGATCTGGCTGCCGCGCGGTCTCACCCGCGACTACGACGAGTTCGGCACCCGCGGCCACATCGACATCGTGGCCTCCTTCGTCCGCCCCGGCGTCGTCGTCGCCCACGTCCAGCCGGACCCGGCGCACCCCGACCACGAGGTCTGCCGGGAGCTGGTGGCGATCCTGCGGGCCTCCACCGACGCCCAGGGCCGCCCGCTGGAGGTCATCGAGCTGCCCGCCCCCACCGTCCTGCTGGACGAGGAGGGCGAGCCGGTCGACTACTCGTACATCAACCACTACGTCGCCAACGGCGCCGTGGTGCTGTGCGCCTTCGACGACCCGCGCGACCAGGAGGCGGCCGCCGTCCTCGCCGAGGCCTACCCCGGCCGCACGGTCGAGCTGGTCGACGCCCGCGAGATCTTCGCCAACGGCGGCGGCATCCACTGCATCACGCAGCAGCAGCCGAAGGCCTGATCCCGGCCGCCGCTACCGGTGGTACCTCCCCAGGTCGTCGGTGGTGAGCCCGTGCGAGCTGTGCATCGCGACCGAGCTGCAGGAGGAGCGGAGGGCCCGCGTACTCGGGCCAGCCGCTCCTGCTCGGCCAGCACCCCGTCGAGGTTCTCGGTCGGGCCGTTGCGGCGCCGGTGCAGGTACACCGTCAGGCCGGTCACCAGGACGGCGAGGCCGGCGAACAGGGCGATCATCGTGGCCATGGCCACCCCCTCGGGTCGGAGCGTCCCGATCGGTACGTACCCGCAGGACCGGGGCGTCGAAACGGTCGACGTCCCGCTCCGTGGCCGTCCGGCCACGGCCGGTATCGTAAGGGCCCCTTGAGCCCGGAGGAGCAAGCACCGATGGCCGACGCCCGCCCGCGCCGACCGGCCCGCCCCCGCGAGGAGGTCTTCGCCACCGCACGCGCCGCGATCGCCGAGCACGGGCTCGCCAAGCTCACCATGGCCGGCCTCGGCAAGCAGCTGCAGATGAGCGCCGGCCACCTGCTGTACTACTTCGGCAGCAAGGACCAGCTGCTGCTGGAGACCCTGCGGTGGAGCGAGGAGCAACTGGGCACCCGCCGCCGGGCGATGCTCGCCGACGACGGCCGCGACGTGCGGCAGCGGCTGGAGGAGTACACCGCGCTCTACCTGCCGGAGGGACCGGGGGACCCGCGCTGGATCCTCTGGGTCGAGGTGTGGGGGCGCTCCCCCGCCAGCGAGGAGCTGCGGCGGGGCCAGCTGGAGATCGAGGCGCCCTGGCAGGCCGACCTGGTCGCGCTGATCGAGGAGGGCACCGCCGCCGCCCGCTTCGGCCCCGGCGACGCCACCGAGCGGGCCATCCAGATCCGCGCCCTCCTCGACGGCCTCGCCGTCCCCCTCGCCCTGGGCCTGCCCGGCGCCGGCCTCCCCCGCGCCCGCCACCTCGCCACCACCGCCTGCGCCACCCTCCTCGGGCACGCCCCGACCGCCTGACCCGACCGCCTGACCCGGGCGGGGAGCCGGCGGACCGGGAGGGGCCGGGACTACGCGGGATCGCCGGGCAGCTCCCAGCGCCCGGGGCCGCAGGACGCTGGGGACACCCGGGCCGGGGGGCTACTCGGTCCAGACGGCGGCGGCGGTGCGGTCGTCCGCGTAGCCCTTCGCCCGGACCTGCACCTGCCGGAGGAAGTCGACGGTGCCCGGCGGGAGCGGGTGGGCCCAGTGGGAGGCCAGGAAGTGGGCGACGGCCGGCTCGTCGGCGACCGGGCGGGCCAGACCGGGGGTGCCGAGCAGCAGGATGTCGCCCGGGGTCGCCGGGACCATCCGGAAGCGGAACGGCCGCGGGTCCGCCGCCGCGGTCTCCGGCACCGGCGGCTGGCCGTCGGGGTGGTGCAGCAGCCGGGCCGCGTAGGCGTCGATCCAGTGGCCGGAGCGCAGCAGGAACAGCCCGCCCGGGCCGACCCCGAACGCCGCCCGGTAGCCGGCCGCCGGGTCGAGCGGGACCAGCAGGCAGTGCAGCGAGGCCGGGGACGGCTCGCCGTCCGCGGTGTCCGCGCCGTCGGCGCCGTCCGCGGAGCTCCCCGGCTCCAGGGCGCGGAGCGGGGCGACGGCGCTCAGCGCGAGCCGCTGGAGGCCGTAGCGGAGCCGGTCACGGGCGCCGTCGCGCAGGTCGGCGGCCAGGCCCTCGCGGCTGCGGCCGACCGCGCCGGCGAGCTGACGGCAGGCCTCGGCCGCCGCCGTGGCGACCGCGTCGGCGGCCGGCCCCGCGTGGTCGAAGGCGCCGAGCACCGCGAGCAGCAGGCCGTCCGTTCCCTCGCCGAACCGGGTGACCAGCAGCGAGTCCCGGCGGGGCTCGCCCCGGTGGCGGGCGGAGTCACCGCGGACGGAGGCCGCCCGCAGGGTGGTGACGCCGTACTGGGCGCCCTCCAGCACGGTGTCGGCGACGACGCCGCCCAGCGCGCCGGGGTCGGCCTCGGGGACGGCGGTCGGCTCGGGGCCGTAGGCGGGCGGCCGCTCGCCGATGTGCGGCACGGCGGGCGCGGCCTCGGGCCGTCCGGGCCGGGGGGCCGGGGCCGGACGCGGCGCGGGCGGCTCGACGGCGGTCGGCTCGGGCGCGATCTCCTCGGCGACCACCGGCTCGGGCTCGGGCTCTGGTTCGGGCTCGGGCTCCGGAGCGGGCTCGGGCTCCGGCTCCGGCTCCGGCTCCGGCTCCGGAGCCGCCGCGGCCTCGGGCCCGGGCTTGGGCCGCGGCTCGGGCACCCGGGCGTCCGCCGCCCAGGAGGGGGCGGGGAAGCGGTGCGTCTCATCGGCCGCCGGGGCCTCCGGCGCCTGGACCTCCGGCGCCTGGACCTCCGGCGCCTGGACCTCGGGCGCCGGCGCCTCCTCGGCGGCCGCGGGCCGCGGGGCGATCACGCCGACGGCGGTGTCGAACCAGTCGTCGATGCTGTCCCGCCCGGGCTCCTCCGGCGGTAAGGCCTCGGCCACCACGTCGGCCGCCGCCGTCTCCTCCTCGGGCGCGCTCCGCTGCTGCCCGATGAGTCCGGCCGCCGTCTCGAACCAGTCGTCGACGCTGCCCTCCGCCGACGAGGCCCCCGGGGTGTCGGGGAGGGTGCCGGCCGGGCCCGCGTAGACCGTGTCCCACCAGCCGTCGTCCGGCCGGTGCTGCTGCTGAGCGGGTGCACCCTGCTTGGTCATCTGGCGGCTCCTGGTCGCTGGCTCGACGTCATTGTCCCCAAGCACCAGGACGCTGTCCGGGTTTCGACCACAACCGCGCGCACATCGGCCGATATCGATCACCGGGTTCGCTGCCCGTTTCGTTTCTGTTTCTCCCGCAGTCGACCGAACCGCCCCGACCATGGTGTTTCCGGGGTATTCCGACGGCTCCGCCGGTGAAATTGAGATCCGAGGAGGGGACTCGCTTCACTCGTTCGGCTGATTAAATGTGCGCATGACCGCGTCGGCTCCCAGCAACCCCCGACCGGGGAGCGCCGCACTCGCGGTCCGCCCGGTGGGCACGCTGTGGATCCTGCTGCTGGTCGGGCTGCTGATGGCGCTGCCGTGCGCGGCGCACGCCAAGGCGGCCACGGCCGAGCGGCCGGGCTTCCCGGTGACGGTCCCGGCGGATCCCCCGGTGGGTCCCCCGACCGGACTCGCCACCGACGCCGCGAACGGCTTCGCGACCGGCGCCCCGGTCCACGCCGACGGCACCGCCGCCACCGGTCCGGCCACCGGTCCGCAGACCCTCGCCGACCGGATCCGCGCGGAGAGCCACCGGCACTGGACCTGGTGCTCGGTCGACGGCGACCCGCCGCACCGCAACAACGGCTGCTCCAGCCACCCGTACTGCGCCCAGGACGCCCAGCTCCCCAACCCGCCGCCGCACCCGCAACCCGCCGCGGCGCCCCTGACGGAGACCCCCGAGGCGCTGCCCCGGGTGGTGCCCGCCGGGCTGCTGGTCGGCCCGCACCCCGCGCCCGACCTGCACGAACTCCAAGTACACCGGTCCTGAGTGGAACCCGCCGCCGGACCCGGCCCTCCCCCGCGACCACCGCGTCGCCGGGCGGGCGGGACCGACGGATCCGCCCCATCCCGCCATCTCTTCAGACCGCCGCGCCCGATGCGCGGTGGGGACAAGGACACCACATGGGTTCCGCCTCCAAGCAGACTCAGCCGAACAAGGCGCAGGGCAACAAGCCGAGCGGCAAGCAGGCGAGCAACGACCGCCGCGCCCGGATCGCCGAGCTGCGCGCCGCCGAGCAGCGCCGCGACCGCCGCAACAAGATCATCGCCGGCTCGGTCGCCGGTGTGCTGGTGATCGCGGCGATAGCCACCGGCACCTGGATCGTGGTCGACGCCAACAAGGACAAGAAGGCCAAGGAGGCCGCCGCCGCGGCCCCGGTCGACGGCGTGCAGACCTTCGGCGACCTGAGCCGCAACCACGTCAAGGAGAAGGTCAGCTACCCGCAGACCCCGCCGGTCGGCGGCGACCACAACGCGATCTGGCTGGACTGCATGGGCACCGTCTACGACCAGCCGGTCGAGAACGAGCGCGCCGTGCACTCGCTGGAGCACGGCGCGGTCTGGGTGACCTACAACGGCAAGGCCACCCCGGAGGACATCAAGACCCTCTCCGAGAAGGTCAAGGCCACCCCGTACTCGCTGATGAGCCCGTACCCGGACGAGCAGGGCACCATCACCCTGAGCGCCTGGTCGACCCAGCTCACCGTGGACAGCGCCAGTGACCCCCGGGTGAACCAGTTCTTCACCAAGTACGTCCAGGGCAAGCAGACCCAGGAGCCGGGCGCCTCCTGCAGCATGGGGTCGATGTGACCGCCGCCGGGGAGGACTCCGCCGCCGACGGCTCCGTCGAGGAGGACGCCGCGGAGGCGACGGACCGCGCGGCCGCGCGCCGGCGGATCTGGTGGCCGGCCGCGCTGGCCGCCGCCCTCGCCCTCGCGCTCGGCGTGCCGGCCCTGGTGGCGGGCGGGACGTCCGCCTCCGGGACCTCCTCGCTCAGCGCGCCGGCGGACGACTCCCCCGAGGCCGGGTTCGCCCGCGACATGGCGACCCACCACCAGCAGGCGGTGGACCTGTCGTTCATCGTCCGCGACCGGACGTCGGACGAGCCGACCCGGACGCTGGCCTTCGACATCATCAACACCCAGGCCAACCAGCGCGGCATGATGATGGGCTGGCTCGACCAGTGGGGGCTGACCCAGCACTCCACGGCCAAGCCGATGGCCTGGATGGCCATGGGCGGCCACGGCCACGGCGCCGACTATCAGGCGCACGACGGTTCGTTGATGCCCGGCATGGCGACCAACACGCAGCTCGCCAAGCTCCGCTCGCTGAGCGGGCGGGACGCCGAGGTGTTCTACCTGCAGCTGATGCTGGAGCACCACAAGGGCGGCGTGGAGATGGCCCAGGGTTATGTCGACATGGCGCGCAACGAGGTGGAGAAGCGCCTCGCGCAGTCGATGGTGGCCGGGCAGACCTCGGAGATCGGCCTGATCACCGACATGCTCAAGGACCGCGGCGCCGCCCCCGGCGTGCCCGCCTCCTGACCCGAGCACCCGACGCACCCGACGGCCGGGGCGGTGGACGGAACTCCGTCCACCGCCCCGGCCGTTCTCCGTTCCGCGTCCCCGGCGTCCCCGTTCCGCGCCCTCAGCGCCGCCGCACCGGCCGGGTGAGCGCCACGGCCAGGGCCGCGACGGCGGCCAGCGCCAGCAGCACCGCGCGCCCGCCCAGCACCGGTCCGGCCAGGTGGACGCCGAGCACCGGCAGCGCGGTGCCGAGCGCCGTCCCGAGGCTGCGGGCCATGTTGACCATGCCGCCGCCGACCGCCGAGCACTCGGCCGGTACCGCCCGCATCACCAGGGCGTTGTTGGCCGGCAGCAGCAGGCCCAGCCCGCCGCCGGCCACCAGCAGCGGGAGCGCGAGCCACAGCGCGGGGGCGCCCGCGGCGGGCAGCGGCACGCAGCCCAGCAGCCCGGCCCCGGCGAGGGCCGCGCCGAAGCGGCAGCGGGCGACGTCCGACCAGCCGCGCGGCAGCAGCGCGCCGCCGACCGTGGCGGCCACCGCGAACGCGGCCGGGAGCAGGGTGATCACCAGGCCGGCCCGCGCGGTCGGCAGGCCCGCCTCGGCGAGCAGCACCGGCCCGAGCACCAGCGGGCAGAACAGCAGCAGGTAGCCGATCAGCGAGACGGCCAGGCCGGGGCGCACCCCCGGGGTGTTGACCAGGCCGGGAGCGAGGATCGGCCGGGTGGCGCGGCGCTCCTGGCGGACCAGGCCGAGCCCGGACAGCACCGCGGCGAGCAGCAGGGCGGCGACGGCCCAGCCGGGCAGCGGCAGGCCGGAGGCGGCGGAGAGGGCGAGCAGCAGCGCGGTGGTGGAGCCGGCGAGCAGCAGCAGGCCGGCCAGGTCGAAGTGCCCGCCGTCCGGGGCGGGCCGGACGGCGCCGCGCGGCCGGGGAACGGGGCGGGGCAGCTCGCGCGGCACCGGGCCGGCGTCCGGGCGGCGGGTCCGGGGCAGCAGGAACCAGCCGGCCAGGATGCCCACCAGGGCGACCGGCACGTTGATCCAGAACACCCAGCGCCAGGAGGCCTGCTCGACCAGCAGTCCGCCGAGGCTGGGCCCGAGTGCCAGGCCGAGGCCCTGGGCCGCGGCCTGGATGCCGAGCGCCCGGCGCATCGCGTGCTCGGGCACCCCGCGGGCGACCAGGGCCACGCTGTTGGCCTGCATCATCGCGCCGCCGACGGCCTGGACGGCGCGCAGGGCGATCAGGGTGCCGAGGCCGTCGGCGAACCCGGCGCCGAGCGAGGCGAGGCCGAAGACGGCGAACCCGCCGATGTACATGGTCTTGCGTCCGACCAGGTCGGAGAGCCGGCCGATCGGCGCCAGCAGCGCCACCAGGACCAGCAGGTAGGCGAGGGCGACCCACTCGACGGCGGCGAAGCCGGTGTCGAAGTGGCGCTGGAGCGCCGGGTAGACGAGGGCGGTGATGCCGGCGGTCAGCTGGCCGAGGAAGGCCCCCAGGCAGACGGTGCCGACGGCGAGCCAGTGGGCGTGGCGCCAGCCGGCTATGCCGCGCGGACGGGGGCGTTCGGTGAGCAGCCCGGTGGTGAGCCGGGCGGTGAGGGTTGACGCCGCGTTCATACGGCGAAATATATCGGATACAGATATGTTCTCTCTACGATCTGATCGGCATGCGATCGGACCGTGACGCACCGGGGCCGGTCGTCCCCGACCCGTCCCCGGCGTTCGGGCGGTGTCCGAACCAGGCGCTACGCTGTCGGCCATGCCGCCGTCACCGCCTGTTCCCGAACCCGCTGCCGAGCCGCAGGCCGTGGAGCCGGCGGGGATCGAGCGTGCCCGGCGGCTCACCGACGCGGTCACCCGGCTCCGCCGGGCGCTGCGCAGCAGCATCCGCACCGACTACCCGTGGGAGTCCCTGCCGATGGCGCAGGTCGAACTCCTCCAGACGCTGGCCGCCGCCCCGCTGCGGGTCGGCGAGCTGGCCGCCCGCCAGCGGCTCGCCCCCAACACCGTCAGCGGCCTGGTCGGCAAGCTGCTGGACGCCGGGTTCGTCGACCGCCAGACCGACCCCGGGGACCGCCGCACCGCGCGGATCGCGCTCACCCCGGCCGGGCGGAGCCAGCTCGACGACTGGCAGCGGGCCCATGAACGGCGGATCGCCTCGGCGCTCGACACCCTCTCCCCCGCCGACCGCGACGCCGTGATGCACGCGCTGCCGGCCCTGGAGAACCTGGCCCGCGCGCTCGCCGAGCCCGCGGGCGGCTGACCGGGCCGAGGCGTGTCCGTCCGGCCCGGAAACCCGGTACCGCACCGGCCCCCGCCCGGCTACCGTCCCGCCATGGACCCCGCGCTGCTCCGCCTCGAACCCTGGACCGACGCCGACCTCGCCCTGCTGCGCCTGGTCAACACCCCGGAGATGCGCGCGCACGTCGGCGGCCCGGAGGACGAAGCGCGGACGCTCGTCCGGCACCGGCGCTATCTGGACTTCGTCCCCTCCGGCCTCGGCTGCATGTACCGCGTCGTCCTGGAGCCGGAGGGCGTGGCCGTCGGCACCGTCGGCTACGCCGAGCGCGGCTGGCGGGGCGGCACCGTCTACGAGATGGGCTGGAACGTCCTGCCGCCGTACCAGGGCCGGGGCATCGCCGCGGTCGCGGCGCGGGCCGCCGTCGGGGCCGCCGCCCGCACCGGCCGCCACCGGTACCTGCACGCCTTCCCCTCGGTCGGCAACCCGGCCTCCAACGCCGTCTGCCGCCGGGCCGGCTTCATCCTCCTCGGCGAGACCGACTTCGAGTTCCCGCCCGGCCGCTGGATGCGCAGCCACGACTGGCGGGTGGACCTGCGGACGCTCCCGGCCGTCTGACCGGGAGCGCCCGCGGGCCCGCGCCGCCGCTCAGAACAGCGAGGTGCCGCGCTCCAGGTCGAGCAGCCAGCGCTTGCGGTCCACCCCGGCGGCGAAGCCGGTGAGGGCGCCGTTGGCGCCGAGGACGCGGTGGCAGGGGCGGACGATCAGCAGCGGGTTGGCGCCGACCGCCCCGCCGACCGCGCGCACCGCGCGCGGGGACTCGCCGGCCAGGTCGGCGAGCTGCCCGTAGGTGACGGTCTCGCCATAGGGGATCTTGTCGAGGACGTCCCAGATCCGGCGGCGGAACTCGGTGCCGACCGGGGCGAGCGGCAGGTCGAAGGCGGTGCGCTCGCCGGCGAAGTACTCGGTGAGCTGGGTGACCGGCTCGGCGAGCGCCTCGGGGTCGTGCACCCAGTCGTCGGCGGGCTCGGCGAGCGCGTACCGCTGGCCGGGGGCGGTGACGGTGGCCAGCGCGGCCGGACCGCCGCCCTCCGGGACGACGCCGCTGAGCAGCAGCCGTCCGAACGGGCTCTCCATGAAGGTGAAGACGGTGGTGCTCATGCTGCGGTGTTCTCCGTTCCGGTGCTGGGGTCTGCGGCCGGGCCCGCCCAAAGGCGGTGCACGGCGTACGAGCGCCAGGGGGCCCAGGCCTCGGCCGCGCGGGCCGCGGACTTCGGGTCCCCCGGGGCGCCGAGCCGGAGCAGTCCGTGCTTGACGCCGATGTCGCTCGGGAGGAAGACGTCGGGGTCGGCGAGGGCGCGCATCCGCAGGTAGCCGACGGTCCACGGGCCGATGCCGGGCAGGGCGAGCAGCTGGGCGGCCGCCTCCGCCCGGTCGACGCCGCCGTCGAGCCGGACGACGCCCTCGGCGAGGGCCGCGCACAGGCCGGTCAGGGCGCGGCGCCGGGCGGCCGGCATCGCGAAGTCCTCCGGGTCGGCGGTCGCCAGGGCGGCGGCGGTCGGGAAGAGCAGCCGCAGTCCGCCGTTGGCCTCGGGCAGTGCGGTGCCGTACTTCTCGGCGAGCCGGCCGGCCAGGGTGCGCGCCGCGCCGACGGTGATCTGCTGGCCGAGGACGGCGCGCACCGCGAGTTCGTGCGGGTCGACGTGGCCCGGCGAGCGCAGTCCGGGGCGGGCCCGGACGAGCGGCCCGAGCAGCGGGTCGGCGCCGAGCTGCTCGTCGACCGCGACCGGGTCGGCGTCCAGGTCGAACAGGACGCGCAGGCGCTGGACGGAGGTCGGCAGGTCGCGCAGGTCGGTGAGCAGCAGCCGGCAGTCCAGCCAGCCGCGGGTGGCCGCGTCCCCGGGGGCGAGGCCGTCCACCTCGGCGATGCCGTGGCCGTACGGGAGGGCGAGGGTGCGGCGGTAGGTGCGCACGCCGGGGCGCGGCCCGGGTACGACCTCCTCGACGCCGGGGACGGCGCGCAGGGCCAGGAAGTCGATCAGGTGGTCGCTGTCCAGGGCGCCCCGGTAGGCGAGCCGCAGGGCGAGGCCGCCGGCCGGGGTGGCGGTGCGGCGGCCGGAGGCGACCTCGGCGCGCAGCCCGCTGGGGGTGCGGTCGTAGACCTCGCGGACGGTGTCGTTGAACTGCCGCACCGAGGCGAAGCCGGCCGCGAAGGCGATGTCGGTGACCGGCAGCTCGGTGGTCTGCAGCAGCAGCCGGGCGGTCTGGGCGCGGCGGGCGCGGGCGAGCGCGATCGGGCCGGCGCCGAGTTCGGCGGTGAGCTGGCGCTGGAGCTGGCGGGAGCTGTAGCCGAGGCGGTCGGCCAGGCCGGCCACGCCCTCGCGGTCCACCACGCCGTCGCCGATCAGCCGCATGGCCCGGCCGACCAGGTCGGCCCGGTGGTTCCACTCGGGCGAGCCGGGGACGGAGTCCGGGCGGCAGCGGCGGCAGGCCCGGAAGCCGGCGCTCTGCGCGGCGGCGGCGCTGGGGTAGAAGGTGCAGTTGACGCGCTTCGGGGTCACGGCCGGGCAGCTCGGCCGGCAGTAGATGCCGGTCGAGGTGACGGCCGTGAAGAAGACGCCGTCGAAGCGGGCGTCCCGGCTGTCCACGGCGCGGTACCGGATGTCGTCGTCGATCACGCTGTCCAGTCTGCGGCACCCGGCGGTGCTCGACTGGCGGGAATCGGACATGGGCGTCCCGGACCGGGCCGGGCGGAAAACCACGCGCCCGGGCGGCCTCCCGCCGGATAGCCTGCGCACGGCCCCGCCCCCGAGACCCCAGGAGTCCGCGTGTCCGAGCAGCCCTACACCGGTGCGGGCGACCCGCGGGTCGCCGCGCTGCGGGTCGAGGAGTTCGCCTTCCCCGGACCGCTGCGGGACCGGCTGGTGGGCGCCGTGCTGTCCGGCGCCAAGACCAGCACCACCGGCCTGCTGGCCGAGTACGAGCGGGAGGGCGAACCGCTGCCGACGGTCGGCACCCGCGGGGCGGTGGTCGACTCGGAGGGGCGGATCGTCGCGGTGACCGAGACCACCGGGGTCCGGGTCGTCCCGCTCGGCGAGGTCGACCTGCGGCACGCCCTGGACGAGGGCGAGGGGTACGCCTCGGTCGCCGAGTGGCGGGCCGGGCACGAGCGGTTCTGGCACGGCGCGGAGCTGCGCGCCGCGCTCGGCGACCCGGCCTTCACCGTCGACGACACCACCGCCGTCGTGCTGGAGCGGTTCCGGCTGGTGGCCGACCTCCGCTGACGCACCGGCCGGTCGGCGGCAGGGAGGGGGCGTCGCCCCCCTGCCGCCGCCGGACGGCCCGGTGTCAGCGCTTCAGGGGACCTCCCGCCGCGCGCATCGTCTTGGTGATGGTCTTCCACTTCTTCAGCCGCTCCGAGGCGAGCCGGGCGTCGGAGCGGGAGGCGATCCAGTCGTTCTCCCGCTGGAGCTTGCGGTAGCTCTCCATCCGGCGCTCCGGCAGCGAACCGTCCGCGAGCGCCGCCCGCACCGCGCAGCCGGGCTCGCTGTCGTGCCGGCAGTCGTGGAACCGGCACCGCTCGGCCAGCTCCTCGATGTCGGCGAAGGCGAGCGCCACGCCCTCGCCACCGTAGAGGCCGACCTCGCGCAGGCCGGGGGTGTCGATCAGCACCCCGCCGCCGGGCAGCAGGACGAGTTCGCGGGTGGTCGTGGTGTGCCGGCCCTTCTGGTCGCCGGAGCGGGCCTCCTGGACGGCCATCACATCGACCCCGGCGAGGACGTTGGTCAGGGTGGACTTGCCGACGCCGGACTGCCCGAGCACGGCGGTGGTGCCGGGCGTGCAGGCGCGCAGCACGTCGATCCCCTCGCCGGTCTCGGCGCTGACCACCAGCACGGTGACGCCGGGCGCGGCGGCCTCGACGTCGGCCCGGATGAAGTCGGCGTCGTCGACCAGGTCGGCCTTGGTGAGCACGACCACCGGCTCGGCGCCGGACTCCCAGGCGAGGGCGAGGAAGCGCTCGATCCGCCCGAGGTCGGGCTCGGCGGCGAGCGAGGCGGCGACCACCACGGTGTCGACGTTGGCGGCGAGCACCTGGCCGTCGGAGCGCTTGCCCGCGACCTTGCGGATGATCGCGGTGGAGCGCGGCAGCAGGGCCGCGACCGCGGGCATGGGCAGGCCGGCCGAGAGGTCGACGGCGGCCCAGTCCCCGGTGCACGGACAGTTGATCATGTCGGCGTCGCCGACCTGCCGGGTGTCGGCCCGGACGGTGCGCAGCTCGCCGGTCCCGGGATCGGCGAGCACGGCGTCGCACTGACCGCGGTCGACCCGGACGATCCGGGCGGCGACCAGCCCGGCCTCGGCGAGCGGCGCGAACAGCTCGTCGAGCTCGGCCGTCCAGCCGTAGCCGGCCAGCGGGGGGACGGCGCCGGAGGAGCCGTCGGTGGAAAGGGGGGAGGAAGACGGAACGGAGGCAGCGTTGAACAACGCAGTGGGCCCTTCGGGAGGAAAGCGATCCCGCCGGGCTGCTGCGGCTGCGTGCGCGAAGGGCTACGTCAGCCGGCGGCCGGCAGGGAGAGGTGGACGCGGGCGCTGCCCAGGGCAGCCGTCATGACAGTCGTGGCCACGGGACTCACCTCCTGCTACTTCTCGACGAACCGGCACCGTTCCTCGGAACGGGATACGCGACACCATAGCCCCACCCCGGAGCCCGGCACCATCGATTAAATCCGGAACCCCCGCCGGGTCCAGAACCCCTCCACCTCGCCGTGGAGGCGTACGGCATCGCCGGCGAGGCGTGCGCGCTCAGGTGCCGTACTGGCGCACCCGGGCCGGCGTGAGGCCGGTCAGGCGGCCCAGTTCCCTCGTCATGTGGGGCTGGTCGGCGTAGCCGGCGGTGAGGGCGATGTCGACCATCGTGGACGGGGTGCCGGGGCTCGCCGGGGCCGGGGTGTCGCGCAGCAGGGTCAGGGCCCTGGCCAGCCGGAAGACGCCCTGGAGGGTCTTGGGGCTGTAGCCGACGGCGCCCACGAAGCGGCGGCGGAGCTGGCGCTCGGAGATGCCGAAGTCCGCCGCGAGCGCGGCGACCGGACGCTCGCGGCGGGAACCGAGCGCGCTGACCGCGCCGCGAACGACGGCGTCGGCGGGAGCGAAGTCGGCGAGGCGGCGGACGACGGTCCGCTCCATGATCTGGGCGATCTCCCGGGGGCGGCCGGCCTCGGCGAGGCGCTCGCCCAGCTCACGGGCTTCCCGGGAGCCCCACAGTTCGGCCAGATCGAGCTCCTGGTCCCGCCACTCCCCCATGGGGTGGTCGCCGAAGAGCGGGCGGGCCTCGCCCGGGTTGAAGCGGATGCCGACGATGAAGGAGCCGGCGGGCAGGGACTCCATCCGCCAGGCCGTGTCGGGGCCGGCCACGCAGAGCCGGCCGTCGCGCCACAGGAGGTCGGTGCAGCCGTCCGGCAGCACCCGGTGGGCGAGCGCCCGGCCGCCGGGCATCACCTCCTGGCACCACACGCTGTGGACGTGGGCGGCGAGCTCCGGGACGGCGGCCCGCTCACGGTATCGAGATGCAGTCATGGGTCACTTCACAAGGTCGGGAGCCAGGACGTACTCGATCGTCCAGCGTAACGTCCTGGCTCCCCCGGGCACGGCTCGGTGATCGATATCAGGCCACCGGGACGGCCTCGATGATCCGCAGGCCGCCGTCGCCCACCGGGATGCCCCGCCGGATCGTGAAGCCCGCCTCCTCGGCGAGGGCGCGGTAGTCGGACTCGGGCCGGTCCTGCCCGCCGACGAGCACGGTGAGCAGGAGCCCGCGGAAGAGCGCCTCCTGGTCCGAGTCCTCGTCCACGACCCCCTCGATGACCAGCAGGACCGAGTCGGGGCGCATGGCCTCCCGGATGCGCCGCAGGATGCGCACGATGGTGGCGTCGTCCCAGTCGTGCAGGGCCCGCTTGATCGTGTAGACGTCCGCGCCCGCGGGGACCTGCTCGAAGAAGTCGCCCTCGACCGTCTCGTACCGCCCCTCGACATCCGCCTTCCCGAGCAGTTCCCGGGCGAGGGGCACGATCTCGGGGCGCTCCAGGAGCGTGCCGCGCACCGCGGGGTGGGCGGTCAGGACCGCGGCGAGGAGGCTGCCGAGGCCGCCCGCGACGTCGACGACGTGGCGCGCGGACGAGAAGTCGTAGGCCCGGGCGATGTCGGCGCTCTCCTCCAGGGAGACGGCGCTCATCGCCGCGTTGAAGCGCTGCTTGGCGTCGGGGTCGGTCTTGGTGAGCTCCCAGAAGGACACCCCGCCGTTGGCGACCTCGAAGGAGGAGGTGCCGGTGCGGACGGAGTGCAGCAGCTCGCCCCAGGCGGCCCAGTGCCAGCCGGCGGCCATGAACCGGGCGTCGGTGGACTCGGCGTTGCCGGGGGTGGAGACCAGCACGGCGGAGAGCGGCGACTGGGCGTACGTCCGCCCGTCGGGCAGCCGCCGGAAGACGCCGAAGGTGGTCAGCGCGCGCAGCAGGCGCCCCAGGGTGGGAGCGTGGGTGCCGGTCGCGGCGGCGAGCTCGTCGACCGTGCGCTCGCCCTCCGCGAGCAGGTCGGGGAGGCCGAGCTCGGTGGCGACGTGGACGGCGCGGGACCGCCACGCGCCCTGGAGCAGCGCCACCATCTCCTTGTTGACACTCTTGTCCACAGGACCAACGTGCTCCGTCATCTGCGTCTCCACGGTCGTCAGGGCGGGGTGCGGAACGGGGCCGTGCTGCGGAGCGGGCGGTGTCACCGGATCGCCTGGGCGAACCGGAAGAACCTCTCGGGGTCGTAGCTGCGCTTGACCTGGGAGAGCCTGGCGTAGTTCTCGGCGTAGTAGGCCGACTGCCAGCCGTCGAGCAGGGAGTCGATGAAGTTCTGGTACCCCTCGCCGTTCGAGTACGGGTCGACGGCGTCGAACGCGCTGGTGACCCAGGTCCGGGCGGCGGTGCGGTCGTCCTCGGTGGCGGTGGGCGAGCTGAGTCCGACGACGTTGGCCACGTACAGCTCGGTCGTGCGGTGCACGAAGGCCGTCGCGTCGCGGGGCAGGTCGTTGGCGGCGCCGCCGAGCGCGAAGATGCTGATGTAGCGGAACTGCCCGGCGCGCGGGGCGGACGTGAAGGTGTCGAGCATCTTGCGGATGCCCTCGGCCGGGATCGCGCGGGAGACCATGCGGTTGCGGTCCAGGGAGTACGTCTGGCGCGGGAGCTGGCTCTCCGGCAGGTAGCCGATCCGGTGGCACTGGTTGGTGTCGAGGTCCTGGCAGCCGTACCACTGCATCATCGCCTGCCGGTAGGGCTTCTCGGCGACGGCGCTGGTGGTGGGCTGGGTGCCGACGGCCGCGACGAGGGCGGCGAGCTGCCGGTCGAAGGCGGCCCGGTTCCCGGCGAAGCCGCCGTAGACGAGGACGTCGGGGTGGCCGGTGCCGGCGTCGACCCACTGGATGCCGAGGGCGCCGCCGAGGTCGCGCGAACCGCCGATCATCCAGTCCTGCCAGGCCTCGATGACCGTGGCGGCCTGCTCCCAGGGCCAGGTGAGGTTGTAGTTCACCATGGTGGGGATCTTGATGGGCCGCACCTCGAAGCGGGTGACGACGCCGAAGTTGCCGCCGCCACCCCCACGCAGCGCCCAGAACAGGTCGGGGTGCTCGTACTCGGAACAGTGCACGAAGCGGCCGTCGGCGAGCACGACGTCCGCGGAGACCAGCCGGTCGGTGGCGATGCCCGCGCGGCGGGTCAGCCAGCCGATGCCGCCGCCCTGGAGGAAGCCGCCGGGGCAGACGGTGGGGCAGAGACCGCTGGGGAGGGCGAGGCCGTGGGCGTCGACGGCGGCCAGGGCGTCCACCTGCTGGGCGCCGGGGCCGAGCGTGACGGTGGAGGCGCCGACGGTGGTCCGGTTCAGCCGCGACACGTCGAGGATCAGGCCCTCGTTGGTGGAGTAGCCGGCGTAGCTGTGGCCGCCGCTGCGGGGCACGGTGTGCAGGTCGTGCCAGTGCGCGAAGCTCAGCGCCTTCCGGACGTCGGCCGGCGTCTCGCAGAAGGCGACGGCCTGCGGGCGCAGATAGTCGAACTGGAGGAAGTGCGACTGGCGCGCCTTGTCGTACCCGGCGTCGCCGGGGACGAGGACGTCGCCCTGCAGCGAGGCGCGTAACCGGTCCCAGTTGCCGCGCGGCTTCGCGACCGCCGGGCCGGCGGCGGTGAGGGCGGCGGCAGCGGCACCTGCCAGCAGGACAGACCTACGACGGAGCATGGTGTTCCTTTCCGGGGCCGGGCGGCGGGCGGCCGCCCGGGTCGAAGGGTGTCTACCGTCCGGTCGGGTCGGCCTCCGGATCAGAGGTGTTCGCCGGCCGGAACGGGGCCGGGGGCGGTGCCCGCGCCGAAGGGGGCGCCGCCGAGGCTCTCGCGGTGGTGCGCGGTCAGCCAGCCGCGCGCGTCGGGCCCCGCGGCGATCACCCGGGTCGGGTTGATGGCCGCGTGCACGTAGTAGTAGTGGGTGCGGATGTGGCCGAAGTGCGTCGTGTCGCCGAAGCCGGGGGTCTGGAAGAGGTCGCGGGCGTAGGCCCACAGCGCCGGGTACTCGGACAGCTTGCGGATGTTGCACTTGAAGTGGCCGTGGTAGACGGCGTCGAAGCGCACGAGGGTGGGGAAGAGCCGGATGTCGGCCTCGGTGAGAGCGTCGCCCAGCAGGTAGCGGCGGTCGGTGAGGCGCTCCTCCAGCGCGTCGAGACGGCCGAAGACGGCGCCGACCGCCGCGTCGTAGTGCTGCTGGTCCGGGGCGAAACCGGCCCGGTACACGGCGTTGTTGAGGTCCTGGTAGATCTCCTCGCACAGCGTGTCGATCTCGTCGCGCAGGGCCTCGGGGTAGAGCTCGGGGGCGCCGGGCCGGGCCAGCGTGCTCCATTCGGCGCCCAGGTCGAGGGTGAGCCGGTCGAAGTCGTTGGTGACCAGGTGGCCGGTCTCGACGTCGACGAGCGCGGGCACGCTGACCCCGCCGGTGTAGTGCGGGTCGCGGGCGAGGTAGGCCTCCCGCAGCGCGTGGATGCCGAGCACCGGGTCCTTGCCCCCCGGGCTGCCCGTCCCCTCGCTGAACACCCAGTGGTCCTCGCCGGCGATGACCTCCTGGAGGGGGTCGGTGACGGCGAGCGAGATGGCGTCCTCCAGGCCCATGAGCCGGCGGACGATGACGGCCCGGTGCGCCCACGGGCAGGCGCGGTTGATGACGAGGCGGTAGCGGCCCGCCACCGCCTCGCGGCCGAAGCGGCCGTCCGCGGTCACCCGGTCGGTGAAGGCCGCGGGGGCCCGCCGCAGTTCCTCGGTGGGAGGGGAGTCGGAACTCACGCGCGCGAACCCTTCGTCGTCGGCGGGATGTTGTGGTTGTAGCGGAACATGTTCCCCGGGTCGTACGCGGTCTTGGCCGCGACCAGCCGTTCGTACGCCTCCGGCGTGAAGGCCTGGCGGACGTCCTCGGGGTCGGTGTGCGCCACGCCCGCCATGAAGTTGAGCGTGCGGGTGCCGTTGTTCCACGGCCGGAAGGTCTCGACGACCAGGTCGTGTCCGTCGAGGACGGCCTGGTCCTCGCCGATGCCGAGGACGCCCGCCGAGTACAGCTGGAAGGCGGCGGAGGTGTGCGCGACGGCGTTGGGCACCCGGGGCGGCCGGGACAGGGCGCCGCCGAGGTGGCGGATCTCGATGCCGATGGCGCTCTTCGTGCCGGGGCCGACCAGGGAGAGGACCGCCTCGACCGCGTGGTCGTCGAGCCGGGTCAGCTGGAAGGTGTTGATGTGGTACGAGCCGGGCGTGGGCGGGTCGTTGTGGATCGTGCCCACGTCGGTGTACGGGATGTCCGCGACGGTGTCCAGGAGCGGGGTGGCGACCGCGCGCAGCGGCGCGAGGAGCCGGGCGCCCTCCTCCTCCGGGCCCAGGTAGGACAGCCGGAGGTGGAGGGCGAAGCGGCCGCGGATCTCCTCGGGAACCTCCGGGACGTCCGGCCAGTCGAGCATGAAGAAGGAGGAGCTGAACTCGTCCGGCAGCTCCTCGACCCAGGTGCGGTAGAAGTGCAGCACCTCGCGGACGGACTCGGCCGGGAAGAACAGCCCGCCGCCGTAGAGCCGCCGGACCGGGACGAGTTCGGCCTCCAGCGCGGTGACGACGCCGAAGTTCCCCTTGCCGCCGCGCAGCGCCCAGAACAGCTCGGGGTTCTCGTCCTCGGTGGCGGTGCGCGCCTCGCCGTCGGCGGTGACGACCTCGATGCGCCGGACGTGGTCGGCCGCGTAGCCGTAGCGCCGGGAGAGCAGGCCGATGCCGCCGCCGAGCGTGTACGAGACGGCGCCGACGAACGGCGCGGAGCCGTTCAGCGGCGCGAGGCCGTGCCCGGCGGCGGCCGGGATCACGTCCTGCCACAGCGTGCCGGCCTCGACGCGGACGGTGCGCCGGTCGGGGTCGACGTGGCAGCCGTTCATCCTGCGGGTGGAGAGGAGCAGGGCACCGCCGTCGGCGCCGAGGGCCGCACCGTGCCCGGTGGCCTGGACGGCGACGCCCAGACCGTGGTCACGGGCGAAGCGGACGGCGGCGACGACGTCGTCCGCGTGGACGGCTCCGACGATGAGGGCCGGGTGGTGGACGACGGAGCGGTCGAAGCCCAGGGCCTCGTCGTCGTAGCCGGGGTCACCGGGCAGGAGGACCGGGCCGCGGACGGTCTCGGCCAGGGCCCGGACCGCCTCGGGAGGAAGGTCCGCCGGACGGGTCTGCTCACTCACGTGTGGTTCCTCGACTCGTGGATCAGTTGCTCGGGGCGCCGGCGGCGGTGAACTCGAAGGTGGGGGTGCGCCGGGCGCCTACCCGCTCCAGCGTCTCGGCCAGCAGGTGGACCTGGTCGAGCGAGCTGTTGGCGGGGTAGAGGATGAGGTCGTCGACGCCCGCCTCGCTGAGGGTGACCAGCTCGCGGAGGAGCCGCTCGTCGCTGTCGAGGGAGTCCCCGCGGACCCCCGGGTAGTACGGCGACTCCTTGGAGCCGTAGTAGTGGGCCACGTAGTCGTCGGTGAGTTCGACGGCCTCGGGGCCGCAGCAGAAGTACCGGCCGGTGATGACCTGCGGGCGGTCCGCGCGGTCGGCCCTGGCCCAGGCCTCGTTGACCCCCTGAACGCCGCTGCGCAGGAGGTCCGCGTTGAACGTCGGGGCGACCCAGCCGTCGCCGAAGCGCGCGGCCCGGTCGTACCCGGCCTGGATGAGACCGCCGATGAGCAGCCGGGGGCGCCCCTTCCCGGGCAGGGGGGTGGGACCGGAGAGGCCGGTGATCTCGCCTTCCCACACCCGGCGCATCTCCTGGAGGGCGTCGTCGAAGAGCCGGCCGTGGCCGTTCGCCGGGGCGTTGCTGATGGCGAAGTCGTCGGGCCAGCCGCCGATGCCGAGGCCCGCGGTGAGCCGGCCGCCGGAGATCAGGTCGATCGAGGCGAGCTGCTTGGCGAACAGGATGGGGTTGTTGCGCCAGCCGACGTTCAGGACGCTGGTGAGCAGCTGGACGCGCTCGGTCGCGGCGGCGGCGACGCCGAGGCAGACCAGCGGGTCGAGGACGTCGTAGAGCAGCCGGTCGATCGAGCCCAGGGAGTGGAAGCCCACCTGCTCGCTCTCCTCCGCCCACCGCTTGATCTCACGCGGAGGACGCCCGGGGATGGCGTTGGGCAGACCAATTCCGATTTTCACAATGACTCCATCCGGCCTGGGGCATGACGCGACCAGCGCGCCCGAGTGCGGGATTCCGCGCAGGTGTCGGACGCGCAGGAGGACGATAGACAGAGAGATCCATCCGGGTCTTGAACGGATCGGACACCGGTGCCGGAGCGCATCGGAGGGTCTGATCTCCTCCTCAAGGAGCCTTGGCCAGACCGGTCCGGCTGCCTTAGATTGCCCGCATCACGTGACGGGCTGTCCCGGGGCTCTGTCACGCACGGGGGGATCTCGGGTGGCCGGCCGGTCCGAAGGCCGGAGGCAGTCATCAGCGTTGCTCGACTCCTGTTGATTCCCGCCGTTTGCGTGGGCGAAAAGCCGTACCTCCGAACAGGGGCTCCGAGCCGGACCCGCCTCCACCGAGAGGATCTTCGATGCTTCACAGGACGCGCCTGTTACTCCTGTCCCTGATCGCCGCGCTGTGCGCCGCGCTGCTGTCCGCGCCCGCCAGTGCCGCGGCGGACACCGGCTCACGGCACTACCGGCTGGTGTGGGACGACTTCCGGAGAGGCTTCCGCGACTCCGGACCCGACGCCCGCTGGGTGTACGCGGGCTACGGTCCCTTCACGCCGGACGACGCGGTGGTGAGCACCTCGCCGCGCGGCCTCCGGCTGGTGTCGAAGGGGGTCAACCCCCGTACGGGAGAGCCTGCGTTCTCGCAGACCGTCCCCCAGGACTACCCGATGGGCGGAGAGCTCGACCACGCCAAGTGGGTCACCCTGACGTCCCATCAGGCCTCCACGGGCTACGCCGGGTTCGACGCGGTTCCGGGATACGAGCTGAGCTGTGAGACCTGGCTGACGGCCCGCACGTACGGAACCGCCGGGCACCCCTTCGGCCCGTCCGTCCCCGCCGACGACCTGCGGCTCGCCGCGGCCGCCGTCAACGCCGTCGACGCCGAGACGGGCCTGATATTCGACTTCTTCGTCACCGGCGACAAGGTCTACGCCTTCTACGAGCGCAGCCCGTACTACCACGACACGCTGGGCGACTACGCCTCGTTCGCGTTCGCGATACCGGTGGCGGACCGGACCGCGGGGACGAAGAACCACCTCCGGATCGGCTACGACCGCGCCGCGGGCGTCGTGCGCTGGTACGTCGACGGCAGGAAGGTCTACGAGGTGAGCCGGCTCGGTCACCACGTGTCGCGGAACTACATGGTCCTGGACCACGGCGGGACGCAGAAGGACGTCCGCCCGCGTCAGCTGAACTGCGGGATGGGGATGTTCTCCGTGCTGGACGGCTCCGCCCCCGGCCGCCCGGGCACCGGTCTCGTGCGGCTCACGAACGCGGAGCCGTTCTACTACGACCCGGCGACCGGGGCGCCCGCGGCGCAGCGCTTCCAGGACGACGCGAGCCTGGCGGGCAGCCGGCTCTTCGGACAGGGCGCGGAGCTCGCGATGGATCGTTACGTCATATCCAGCCGGCCTGTCGGCAGGGGCTGACCGGCGCGGTCCCGGGGCCGCCGGGTCACGCTCGGCGGCCTACCGGCCGGCTGCCCTCCGGGGCCGGACCGGCCAGGAGCGCCCTTCGCGCTCGCGATCGTCCGCCGCGGCCCCGGCCGCGCTCAGCGCTGGTCCCACGGCGGGCGCGGCGGCCGGGTCGGCAGCGGGTACTCGGGCGGCGGGGCGGTCGGGCGGTCGCTGTCCGGCGGGGGCGGGGCGGGGCGGTGGTGCGGGCCGCCGCCGCGGGCGGTGATGCGGCCGCGGACGTTGTCGGCGGCGAGCACGTCGGCCCAGCGCTCCGGGTACTCGGAGGGCACGTCGACGTCGTCGCCCTCGTCCTCCCAGTACTCCTCCTCGCCGCCCTCGGCGAGGCCCAGCTCACGCGCCCGGCGGGCCCGTTCGACGGCGCGCCGGGCGGCCACCTCGCGGACCACGGCGGCGGCCGCCTCCTCGTGGGCGCGCTCGTTCTCGGCGCGGGCGTCGGCGGTCTCCAGGGTGGGCCAGCGGCGGTCTATGGCCGCGTTCATGGCGGCGCCGATGAGCACCGCGAGCGCCACCACGAAGATCCACAGCAGCACGGCCACCGGCGCGGCCAGCGAGCCGTACACCGAGTGCCCCTCGATCGAGCTGACCAGGTACAGCCGCAGCGCCACGCTGCAGAAGACCAGCACCACCAGGGCGACCAGGGCGCCGGGGATGTCCTCGCGCCAGGGCGTGGAGACCGGCACCGCCAGGTGGTAGAGGGTGGTCAGCGAGACGATCAGCAGCAGGATCGCGAACGGCCAGTAGGTGGCGTTGAGCAGTCCGGCGCTCTCCGGCACCGCGTTGGTCACCAGTTCCGGCCCGGCCATCAGCAGCGGCAGCACCAGCGAGCCGATCACCAGCGCGCCGAGGTAGAGGCCCAACGACATCAGCCGGGTCTTGACGATGCCCCGCCTGCCGTCCAGCCCGTACATCACGGTGATGGTGTCGATGAAGATGTAGAGCGCCCGGGATCCGGACCACAGCGACAGCAGGAAGCCGATCGAGATGAGGTCGGGCCGGGTCTGGTCGAACACCTGCTTCAGCAGCGGCTGCACCACCTGCGTGATGGAGGAGTCCGAGAGGACCGTGCCGGCCGCCTTGACGATGTCGGCCTTCAGCTTGTCGATGGTGCCGGCGCCGAGGAAGTCGTCCAGGTAGCCGAGCGTGCCGGCCAGGCAGAGCAGCAGCGGCGGGATGGAGAGGAGGGTGAAGAACGCCGCCTCCGCGGCGAGTCCGGTGACCCGGTACTCGACGCAGGTGTTGGTGGTGTCCTTGACCAGGGCCCAGGCGGTGGTCCGCCAGGTGACCTGCTTGGCCGCCCGTCGGCGCCGGGAGCCCTTGCCCCGACGCCGGGAGGGCCGCTCGGGGTTCGGCCTGGTCGTTTCGCCTGCTGCTTGCACAGGGGTAACGGTATCGGGCCGGGACCGGTCGACGGATCTCCCGGGGTCCCGGTGCCGCGCGGGCGGCTCGGGAAACGGTCCGGAGGCAGGCGGGAGGCGGTCCGGGGGGCGGTCCGCGGGGCCCCGGTCGGCGGGAGCGGCGGGAACGCTCCCTCATCTCACGATCCGAAACCCTGGCATCCAGAATGCGGACGTTAGTGGACCGCGAGTCGTGCGCCGTGCGAATCTCTTGCCATGCCGAGCGCCGGAACCACCCTAGTAGGTCGACTGCACGTCGATCTCCTTCGCGTGTCCAGCGCCATCTGTCCGGTGACCTGAGCCCCTTTCCGCCGCCTCCCACCGCACCCGGCGCCACCTCCCCCGCCATCCCCGCCGAAGCGGATGCGCAGGCGCCCGCCCGGCCATCGCGACTGCTCTCCCGGCCCGAGAAAATCGCAGGTCACAGCAGCACCGCACCGCCGAGCACGCCCAGCGACCAACCCGGCGTCAGAGCCACCTGCCCCGAAGGACTTCACCATGGCCACCACCCCCGAGACCGCCGAGCCCCCGGCCGACCGCGCCCCCGCGCGCCGCCCCGCCGCCGCTCGCAAGGTGACCCGTCACCGCGGCGAGGGCCAGTGGGGCATGGGGCACTTCACCCCCTTGAACGCCAACGAGCAGTTCAAGAAGGACGACGACGGTCTCAATGTGCGGACACGTATTGAGACGATCTACGCGCACCGCGGCTTCGACTCGATCGACCCGGCCGACCTGCGCGGCCGGATGCGCTGGTGGGGTCTGTACACCCAGCGCAAGGAGGGCATCGACGGCGGCAAGACCGCGATCCTGGATCCGCACGAGCTCGACGCCGAGTACTTCATGCTCCGCGTCCGGATCGACGGCGGCCGGCTGACGGTCGCCCAGCTGCGCGCCATCGCCGAGGTCTCCGAGCAGTACGGCCGCAACACCGCCGACCTGACCGACCGCCAGAACGTCCAGTACCACTGGATCCGGATCGAGGACGTCCCGGCGATCTGGCAGAAGCTGGAGGCCGTCGGCCTGTCCACCACCGAGGCCTGCGGCGACACCCCGCGCGTCATCCTCGGCTCCCCGGTGGCCGGCATCGCCGAGGACGAGATCATCGACGGCACCCCCGCCATCGACGAGATCCACCGCCGCTTCATCGGCAACAAGGACTTCTCCAACCTGCCGCGCAAGTTCAAGTCCGCCGTCTCCGGCTCCCCGCTGCTGGACGTCGCCCACGAGATCAACGACATCGCCTTCGTCGGCGTGGTCCACCCCGAGCACGGCCCCGGCTTCGACCTCTGGGTCGGCGGCGGCCTGTCCACCAACCCCCGCCTCGGCGTCCGGCTCGGCGCCTGGGTCCCGCTGGACGAGGTCGCCGACGTCTTCGGCGGCGTCATCGGCATCTTCCGCGACTACGGCTACCGCCGGCTGCGCAACCGCGCCCGGCTGAAGTTCCTGGTCGCCGACTGGGGCACCGAGAAGTTCCGCCAGGTACTGGAGGACGAGTACCTGAAGTACAAGCTGATCGACGGCCCCGCCCCGCAGCAGCCCGCCGGCCGCTGGCGCGACCACGTCGGCGTGCACCGGCAGCGGGACGGCAACTACTACGTCGGCTTCGCGCCGCGGGTCGGCCGGGTCGACGGCCGCCTGCTCGGGCAGATCGCCGACCTCGCCGAGGCCCACGGCAGCGACCGGCTGCGCACCACCGCCGAGCAGAAGATGATCGTCCTCGACGTCCCCGAGGACCGGATCGAGTCGCTGGTGGCCGGCCTGGAGGCGCTGGACCTGCGGGTCACCCCCTCGCCGTTCCGCCGCGGCACCATGGCCTGCACCGGCATCGAGTACTGCAAGCTCGCCATCGTCGAGACCAAGGAGCGCGGCCGCACGCTCATCGACGAGATGGAGAAGCGGCTGCCCGACTTCGACGAGCCGCTGACCATCAACATCAACGGCTGCCCGAACGCCTGTGCCCGCATCCAGGTGGCGGACATCGGTCTCAAGGGCCAGCTGGTGACGGACGAGCAGGGCAACCAGGTGGAGGGCTACCAGGTGCACCTGGGCGGCGCGCTCGGCCTGGAGGCCGGCTTCGGCCGCAAGGTCCGCGGCCTCAAGGTCACCAGCGAGGGCCTGCCCGACTACGTCGAGCGGGTGCTGACCCGGTACCGGGAGGACCGCACCGAGGGCGAGCGCTTCGCCCAGTGGGCGGCCCGGGCGAACGAGGAGCAGCTGTCGTGAGTGAGCGGAGCGAGCGAGCCATCAAACGGTGCGTGTCTCGCGAAGCGGCCGCCGAGCGCAGCGAGGTGGGCGCATGAGCGAGCGCGCGGCCCCGTTCTTCTGCCCGTACTGCGGGGACGAGGACCTGCGGCCGTCGGAGGCCGGACACGGCGCCTGGGAGTGCCACGGCTGCCGCCGGGCCTTCCAACTGAAGTTCCTCGGCCTGCTGTCACCGACCAACGGGGGTAATCAGAGTGACCGGCACGACGACTGACCACGAGGAGCTGGCCACCCGGGCCGGCCGGGAGCTGGAGGAGGCCACCGCGCAGGAGATCCTGCGCTGGGCCGCCGACACCTTCGGCAAGCGCTTCTGCGTCACGTCCTCCATGGAGGACGCGGTCGTCGCCCACCTGGCCTCCTCGGTGTCCCCCGGCGTGGACGTGGTCTTCCTGGACACCGGCTACCACTTCCCGGAGACCATCGGCACCCGGGACGCGGTGGCGGCGACCATGCCGGTCAACGTCATCACGCTCACCCCGGCGCTGACCGTGGCCGAGCAGGACGCCCGGTACGGGCCGCACCTGCACGACCGCGACCCGGACCTGTGCTGCTCGCTGCGGAAGGTCGAGCCGCTCAACCGCGGCCTCGGCGGCTACGACGCCTGGGCCACCGGGCTGCGCCGCGACGAGTCCCCGACCCGGGCGAACACCCCGGTGGTCGCCTGGGACGCCCGGCGCCGCAAGGTCAAGATCGCCCCGATCGCCCGCTGGACGCAGGAGGACGTGGACGCCTACGTCAACGCCCACGGCGTGCTGCTCAACCCGCTGCTGTGGGAGGGCTACACCTCGGTCGGCTGCTCCCCGCTCTCCTGCACCCGCAAGCCGGGCGAGGGCGAGGACGCCCGGGCCGGCCGCTGGTCCGGCTCCGGCAAGACCGAGTGCGGCATCCACCTCTAGACCCGAACACCCGTCGACTCCCGTTCTAAGGACTGCAACGTGACCACAGCCGACACCCTGGCCGCCGCCGGAGCCGCAGGGGCGGCCCGCGCGGCCGGCCCCTGCGAGCGCGGCGCCACCGTGTGGCTGACCGGGCTGCCGAGCGCGGGCAAGACCACGCTCGCCTTCGCCCTGGCCGAGCGGCTGCGCGCCGAGGGCCACAAGGTCGAGGTCCTGGACGGCGACGAGATCCGCGAGTTCCTCTCCAAGGGCCTCGGCTTCGGCCGCGAGGACCGGCACACCAACGTCACCCGGATCGGCTTCGTCGCCGAGAAGCTCGCCGCCAACGGCGTCAAGGTGCTGGCCCCGGTGATCGCGCCCTACGCCGACTCCCGCGCCGCCGTGCGCGAGCGGCACGCCGAGCACGGCACGGAGTTCCTGGAGATCCACGTCGCCACCCCGGTGGAGCTGTGCGCCGAGCGCGACGTCAAGGGGCTGTACGCGAAGCAGGCGGCCGGCGAGCTCTCCGGCCTCACCGGCGTCGACGACCCCTACGAGGCGCCCGAGCACCCGGAGCTGCGGCTGCAGACCCAGGGGCGCGCGGTCGCCGAGTCCGCCGCCGAGCTGCACGCCTTCCTGACCGAGAGGGGCCTGGCATGACCACCGCGACCCAGAGCCTGGTCCAGGCCGACGACCCCAACGAGAACGCAGGGGGGTCCTTCGCGCTGTCCCACCTGGACGCGCTGGAGGCCGAGTCGGTGCACATCTTCCGCGAGGTCGCGGGGGAGTTCGAACGCCCGGTGATCCTGTTCTCCGGCGGCAAGGACTCCATCGTCATGCTGCACCTGGCGCTCAAGGCCTTCCGGCCGGCCGCCATCCCGTTCTCGCTGCTGCACGTCGACACCGGCCACAACTTCCCCGAGGTCATCGCCTACCGGGACCGCGTGGCGGAGCTGCACAACCTGCGCCTGCACGTCGCCTCGGTCCAGGACTTCATCGACCGCGGCGTGCTGCGCGAGCGCCCGGACGGCACCCGCAACCCGCTGCAGACCGTCCCGCTGCTCGACGCGATCGAGAAGGGCCGCTTCGACGCGGTCTTCGGCGGCGGCCGCCGCGACGAGGAGAAGGCCCGCGCCAAGGAGCGCGTCTTCTCGCTGCGCGACGAGTTCGGCGCCTGGGACCCGCGCCGCCAGCGCCCCGAGCTGTGGTCGCTCTACAACGGCCGGCACGCCGTCGGCGAGCACGTGCGCGTCTTCCCGCTCTCCAACTGGACCGAGCTGGACGTCTGGCAGTACATCGAGCGCGAGGGCATCGAGCTCCCGGAGATCTACTACGCCCACGAGCGGGACGTCTTCGCCCGCAGCGGCATGTGGCTGACCGCCGGCGAATGGGGCGGCCCCAAGGAGAACGAGCCCGTCGAGCGGCGGCTGATCCGCTACCGCACCGTCGGTGACATGTCCTGCACCGGTGCCGTCGACTCCGACGCCACCACCATCCAGGCCGTCATCGCCGAGATCGCCGCCAGCCGCCTCACCGAGCGCGGCGCCACCCGCGCCGACGACAAGCTCTCCGAGGCCGCGATGGAAGACCGCAAGCGCGAGGGATACTTCTAATGAGCACCACCCAGGACACCAACGCCACCTCGCTGCTGCGCTTCGCCACCGCCGGCTCCGTCGACGACGGCAAGTCCACCCTGGTCGGCCGCCTGCTGCACGACTCCAAGTCGGTGCTGGCGGACCAGCTGGAGGCCGTCGAGCACGCCTCCCGCAACCGCGGCCAGGAGGCGCCCGACCTCGCGCTGCTCACCGACGGCCTGCGGGCCGAGCGCGAGCAGGGCATCACCATCGACGTCGCCTACCGCTACTTCGCCACCCCCCGGCGGCGGTTCATCCTCGCCGACACCCCCGGGCACGTGCAGTACACCCGGAACATGGTCACCGGCGCCTCCACCGCCGAGCTGGCCGTCGTGCTGGTCGACGCCCGCAACGGCGTGGTCGAGCAGACCCGCCGGCACGCCGCCGTCGCCGCCCTGCTGCGGGTGCCGCACGTGGTGCTGGCCGTCAACAAGATGGACCTGGTCGACTACGCCGAGCCCGCCTTCGCCGCCATCGCCGCCGAGTTCACCGCCTACGCGGCCTCGCTCGGCGTCAAGGACGTCGTCGCCGTCCCGATCTCCGCGCTCGCCGGGGACAACGTCGTCGAGCCGTCCGCGCACATGGACTGGTACGGCGGCCCGACCCTGCTGGAGCACCTGGAGACGGTGCCGGTCGGCAGCGACCCGAGCGCCGAGCCGGCCCGGTTCCCGGTCCAGTACGTGATCCGCCCGCAGACCGAGGAGCACCCGGACTACCGCGGCTACGCGGGCCAGCTGGCCTCCGGCGTGCTGCGGGTCGGCGACGCCGTCACCGTGCTGCCGTCGGGCCACACCACCACCGTCACCGCCATCGACGCGCTCGGCCGGAGCACCGACATCGCCTGGGCCCCCCAGTCGGTCACCGTGCGGCTCGCCGACGACATCGACATCTCCCGCGGCGACCTCATCGCGGCCGGCTCCGCGCCCGTCCCCACCAAGGACATCGAGGCGACCGTCAGCCACCTCAACGAGCGGCCGCTGCGGGCGGGCGACAAGGTGCTGCTCAAGCACACCACCCGCACGGTCCGGGCGCTGGTCAAGGAGATCGGCTACCGGATCGACATCGACACGCTGGAGCAGCGCTCCGGTGCCGAGGGCCTGAACGTCAACGACATCGGCCACGTGGTGCTGCGCACCGCCGAGCCGCTGGCGCTCGACGAGTACCGCGACAACCGCCGGACCGGATCGTTCCTGCTGATCGACCCGGCCGACGGCACCACCCTCACCGCCGGCATGGCGGGCGAGGCCTTCGAGACCGTACGCACCACCGACGCCAACGAACCCGACGAGGAGGACTGGGTCTGATGCCCAGCGAGGCGTTCTCGGGCATGGACAAGGAAGGCGGCCGCATCGGCAGCGGCGTCCTCGGCAGTGGCCAGGGCGGCCTGACGCGATGTGTGGGCCGACAGGGCTGAGAACGTCCTGTCACCGGGCCGGCGCCGCTGTCCCTCCCCACAGCAGGCGCAACGGCGTCCCCGGCCCGGCTTGCCCGGCACCCCGTGCGGTGCCGCAAGCACCACCTTGACCGAACGTCCGCCCGAGACCGCCTTCCTGACGGTCCGTCCGCGAACAGGACTCACCATGGCACCGAACCAGGCACTTCCGCATACCCCGGCACACCCCGGCGCCGGCCGGATCAGACGCTCCGCCGCGGCGGCCGTGGCCGGCCTGACCGCCGTCGCGCTGCTCTCCGCCTGCGGCTACGGCTCCAAGGACGACGACAAGAAGTCCAACACCGCCGCCCCCGCCGCCGATTCCGCCTCCAGCGCCAAGCTCTCCGCCGACACGGTGAAGATCGGCTACTTCGCCAACCTGACCCACGGCACCCCGCTGGTGGGCCTCCAGGAGGGCATATTCCAGAAGGAGCTGGGCGCCACCCAGATCAAGACCCAGGTCTTCAACGCGGGCCCGGCCGAGATCGAGGCGCTCAACGCCGGCTCCATCGACATCGGCTGGATCGGCCCCTCCCCGGCGATCAACGGCTACACCAAGTCCGACGGCAAGTCGCTGAAGATCGTCGGCGGTTCGGCCTCCGGCGGCGTCAAGCTGGTCGCCAACCCGGACAAGGTCGCCTCGCTGGACGACCTCAAGGGCAAGAAGATCGCCACCCCGCAGCTGGGCAACACCCAGGACGTGGCGCTGCTCAACTACCTGGCGGGCAAGGGCTTCAAGGTCGACGCCCAGTCCGGCGCCGGCGACGTCAGCGTCGTGCGCTCGGACAACAAGGTCACCCCGGACGCCTACAAGCAGGGCTCCATCGACGCCGCCTGGGTGCCCGAGCCGACCGCCTCCAAGCTGGTCACCCTCGGTGCGAAGGTCCTGCTCAACGAGAAGGACATCTGGCCGGACAAGAAGTTCGTGATCACCAACATCATCGTCTCGCAGAAGTTCCTCGCCGAGCACCCCGACGTGGTCGAGGCCGTGCTGCGCGGCTCGGTGAGCACCAACGCCTACATCAAGGCCAACCCGGACAAGGCCAAGGCCACCGCCAACGAGGCCATCAAGAAGGAGGCCGGCAACGCGCTGGACGCGGCCATCCTCGACCCGGCCTGGGCCGACATCGACTTCCTGGACGACCCGCTGGCCTCCACCCTGCAGACCGAGGCCGACAACGCCGTCACCGCCGGCCTGCTCAAGAAGCCGAACCTGAACGGCATCTACGACCTCACCCTGCTCAACAAGGTGCTGAAGGAGAAGGGGCAGAGCCCCGTCGCGGACGCCGGACTCGGCGCCAAGTAGCGTCCGAAGGACCGCACCACCGCACTCGGATCCCCGCGGTCCGGGCCCCCGCCCCGCCCGTACCGATGCCCGCTCGATGCCCCGAGCGCGGGCCGGGCGGGGGCCCGGACCCCGGTCCCTCTCCCTGACACCGCACGCCAGACCACACCACGCAGGAGGTGCCCGGAATGACTCCGGCACTGACCACCTCGGACGACGCCCCCGGCGTCGGCACTCGCGACGGCGCCCCCGCCGTCCGGATCTCGCACGTCCACAAGTCCTTCGGCCGCCCCGGCGCGCAGACGCACGTCCTGGACGACATCACCCTCGATGTCGCCCCGGGCGAGTTCGTCACGCTCCTCGGCGCCTCGGGCTGCGGCAAGTCCACCCTGCTCAACCTGGTCGCCGGCCTCGACAAGCCCACCGCGGGCAGCATCGAGGTACCCGGAGGACGCCCCGCGCTGATGTTCCAGGAACACGCGCTCTTCCCCTGGCTCACGGCCGGCAAGAACATCGAACTCGCCCTCAAGCTCGCCGGCGTGCCCCGCCCCGAGCGCCGCCCCGAGGCCGAGCGGCTGCTCGAACTCGTCCGGCTCGAAGGCTCCTACGGCAAGCGGGTGCACGAGCTGTCCGGCGGCATGCGCCAGCGCGTCGCGATGGCCCGTGCCCTCGCCCAGGGCAGCCAGGTCCTGCTCATGGACGAGCCGTTCGCCGCACTGGACGCCATCACCCGCGACGTCCTGCACGACGAGATCACCCGGATCTGGGCGGAGAAGCAGCTGTCCGTCCTCTTCGTCACCCACAACGTGCGGGAGGCCGTCCGGCTCGCCCAGCGCGTGGTGCTGCTCTCCTCCCGCCCCGGCCGGGTCAACCGCGAGTGGCGCATCGACCTCCCGCAGCCGCGCCGGATCGAGTCCTCCGGCGTGGCCGACCTGTCCATCGAGATCACCGAAGAACTGCGTGGGGAGATCCGCCGCCATGGCCAGCACTGACACCACCACCAAGACGGCGTCGGCCCACGGCGGCGTCGTCGCCGACTTCGCGAGCGTCGGGTCGGGCCTGGACGCGCTGGACGCGGTCGTCACCCAGCGCAACTCCACCGCCGAGACGCTCCGGCAGAAGGTCCTGCCGCCGCTGCTCGGCGTGCTCCTGGTGGTCGCCCTCTGGCAGGGCGCGTACAGCCTCCACGTCACCACCGAGTACAAGCTCCCCAGCCCGCTGGACGTCTGGCGGGCCGCCGAGGACCTCTGGTACCAGGGCACGCTGTTCTCGATCGTCTGGACCAGCGTCTGGCGCGGCCTGTCGGGCTTCCTGGTCGCGCTGGTCATCGGCACCCCGATCGGCCTGCTCGTCGCCCGGGTCAAGCCGGTGCGCGCCGCGCTCGGCCCGGTCCTCTCCGGCCTCCAGTCGCTGCCCTCGGTCGCCTGGGTGCCCGCCGCCGTCATCTGGCTCGGCATCAACGACTCGATGATGTACGCGGTCATCCTGCTCGGCGCCGTCCCGTCCATCGCCAACGGCCTGGTCGCGGGCATCGACCAGGTCCCGCCGCTGTTCCTGCGGGCCGGGCGCACCATCGGCGCCACCGGCCTCACCGGCGCCCGGCACATCCTGCTGCCCGCCGCCCTGCCCGGCTACCTGGCCGGGCTCAAGCAGGGCTGGGCGTTCTCCTGGCGCTCGCTGATGGCCGCCGAACTCGTCGCCTCCTCCCCCGACCTGGGCCTCGGCCTCGGCCGGTTCCTGGAGAACCAGCGCGAGTTCTCGGACATGGCGGGCGTCCTGCTCGGCATCATCCTCATCCTGTTCGTCGGCATCGCCATCGAACTGCTCGTCTTCACCCCGGTCGAGCGCCGGGTCCTGCGCAACCGCGGCCTGCTGGCCTCGGGCAAGTGAGGCCCTCCGCATGACCGACCGCCGGCTGTCCGCCGCCCCCGCCACCCCGGTGGCGGCGGGCAGCCCCGCCCTGCTGCTGATCGCCCACGGCAGCCGCGACCCCCGGCACGCCGCGGCCGTCGCCGCGCTGGTCGCCCAGGTGCGGGCGCTGCGGCCGGGCCTGGACGTCGCCACCGCCTACCTCGACCACTGCGCGCCGCGCATCCCGCAGGTGCTGGACCGGCTCGGTCCGGCCGCGGTGGCCGTCCCGCTCCTGCTCAACCGGGCCTTCCACGCCAAGCACGACATCCCCGCCGCCCTGCGCGCGGCCGGCGCCGACCTGCCGGTGGCGGAGGTCCTCGGGCCGTCCCCGCTGCTGCTCGCCGCGCTCGACCGCCGGCTCACCGAGGCCGCGCCGGAGCTCGCCTCCCCCGCCGCACGGGCCCGCACCGGCGTCGTGCTCGCCGCCGCCGGCTCCTCCGACCCGGCCGCCGACGCCGCCACCCGGGCGGTCGCCGCCGAGTGGCGCCGCACCCGCGGCTGGGCCGCCGTCGAGGTCGCCTACGCCTCGGCGAACGGCCCGCGCGTCCCCGACGCCGTCGCCGCACTGCGCCGCGCCCCCGCCGTCGACCGGGTCGCCGTCTCCCCCTACCTCCTCGCCCCCGGCCTGCTCCCCGACCGCATCGCCGGAGCCGCCGCCGAGGCCGCCGCCGACCACCTCGCCGCCACCCTCGCCCCCACCCCCGACCTCGCCCGCCTCCTCCTCACCCGCTACGACGAGGCCCGCACCACGGCGGCAACGGCCCCGGCCCTCACCGCCTGAACCGTCAGGAGGCCTTGCGGTGCTGGTACTCCGCCACCGCCGCAGTGATCACGCTGAGCGGGACCACCGCCTCCTGGTCCGCTACGGCCGCCTCGATCCACTCCCGCATGATCGCCGTCGGCCTGATCCCTCGGGCCTGCGCCCGCTGGCGGACCTCGTCCATCACGGGCTTGGGCAGCCGGAGCGACGTCGTGATCATTACCGACTCGGCAGGTGGCGCGTCCACCGGTTCGGCCGCCATGATCTCGTCCTCGGTCAGTTCGTGCGTCTCGTAGAACTCGGCCAGCGCCTCGAGGTCCGCACCGTTGTCAGTCATCTGCCACCCTCAACTCGTCCGCTTGAGGAACAAGCGCCGCTCGGAGCCCGTCATGTCCCGCGCCGTGACGCAGTACCAGCAGGACTGCAGCGCGGTGCTCACCGCCAACACCACCAACAGGTGACGCCCGGCATTCGTCACGCCGAGGCAGAGCGTCGTCCCCTCGCGCCCCGGGGTGAGCCACCTCGGCCGGGCGAAGACGACCTGCTCCACCTCGCCAGGAGTCACTCCGTGCCTGGCGATGTGCTCCTCGGACCGGTCGGTCCAGTAGATCTCAGTCTGCACGACAGAAAGCGTGTTGCAAACGCATTGCGTTCGACCAGCCGCCATCACCCGGGCGGGCTACGCGCGCAAATGCACTCGACCGGCGCGCGGTGAGTTCGCGCGCCGGTCGGCGCCGTCGCGCCGGGTCCGGGCCGCGGGCGACGTGTGATCCGGGGGCGGCGCGACGGGGTCAGGGGGTGGTGGTGCCCAGGTGGACGGTGACCAGGCCGGCGGTGATCAGGGCCAGGCCGGTGAGGGCGGCCGGGGACGGGACCTCGTGGCGGACGGCGAGGGCGGTCAGCACGGTGCCGATGGTGCCGATGCCGGTGAAGACGGCGTAGGAGGTGCCGACCGGGAGGTCCTGGAGGGCGCGGGAGAGCAGGTAGACGGCGCCCAGCATGAGGACGAGGCACAGGGCGGTCTGCGGGAGCCGGGTGAACCCCTCGGTCGGCTTGATGGACTGCGCCCAGGCGACCTCCACCGCACCCGCCAGCAGCAGCCAGATCCACGGCACGGCGCTCAGCCCTCCCTCGGGATGCGGTGGCCGACCAGCTCGGCGCCCAGCTTCCCGGCCCGGTCCAGCGCGTCGGCGACGGACTCCCGGTGCTGGGCGGCCCTCCCGGCCAGGGCGGGGTCGACCAGCGAGTTGACGAGTTCGGCGGCGATCACCTCGGTGTCCTCCACCGCGTAGTGGCCGCGGACGAAGTCGCGCAGGTAGCGGCCGTGGTGGTCGTAGGGCTCGCGCGGGGTGCCGGGCCCGTAGGCGCCGCCGTGGGCGGCCGCCACCACGAACCTGCGCGGGGCGAGCACCATCTTCGGGAAGGTGACCTGGTCGATCCAGGCCTTGAGCGCGGCGGGGACGCCGAAGTTGTACATCGGCGCGCCGATCAGCACCGCGTCCGCCGCGACCAGCTCGTCGAGCAGCGGCCGGACGACCGCCCAGGCCTCCCGCTCCTGCTCGGTGCGGACCGCCTCGGAGTACCGGGCGATGTCGGTGATGCCCTCGCGCAGCAGGGTGTCGCAGATCCGGGTCCAGCCCTCGCGGATCGGCGGGACGGGGTCGGCGGCGAGGTCGCGGTGGGTGACCTCGCCACCCCCGGCGCGCCAGGCCTCGGCGAAGGCCGCACCGAGGCGGCGGGAGAAGGAGTCGGTGCGCGCGCTGCTGTCGAGGTGCAGGAGATGGGACACGGTGAACCCCCGGAACGGTCTGGGCGGGACGGAGCGGCCGAGACAAGCGGACAACCCGTCCACTTACTCCGGCACCGCCTACGCTAAAGGGAAGTGGACAGCATGTCCACTTCCCTCCGGCGCCCGTCTCCCTCTACCGTTGACCCCCATGACGACGGAACTCCCGCTGGCCGACGGCCCGCCGCCCCGCGAACGGGCCGACGCCGCCCGGAACCGGGCCAAGGTGCTCGCCGCCGCCGAACGGCTCTTCGCCGAGGGCGATCCGACCGCCGTCACCATGGACGACATCGCCCGGGCCGCCGGCATCGGCCGCGGCACCCTCTACCGCCGCTACCCGGACCGCGCCTCGATCGCCCGCGCCCTGCTCGACGAGCACGAGCGCGCCCTCCAGGAGCGGCTGCTGCGCGGCGCCCCGCCGCTCGGCCCGGGCGGGCCCGGAGCCGCGCCGGCCCCGGCCGAACGGCTGGCCGCCTTCTACGCGGCGATGGTCGAGCTGCTGGAGGCCCACCTCCCCCTGGTGCTCGGCGCGGAGACCGGCGCCGCCCGCTACCGGACCGGCGCCTACGCGTTCTGGCGGCTGCACGTCACCCACCTGGCGCGCGAGGCCGGCCGGCCGGACCCGGAGGTCCTGGCCGACCAGCTGCTCGCCCCGCTCGCCCCCGAGCTCTTCCGCCACCAGCGCGACGGCGGCCTCACCCCCGGGCGGATCGCGGCGGGCCTCGCCGTCCTGGCGCACGGCGCCCTCGGCCGACCCGGGTCCTGACCCCGGGCGCCGTCAGGCCGGCAGGTGCCAGACCTGGTTGGCGGCGCCGTTGCAGTCCCAGATGAGGATCTGGTTGCCGTTGGTGGTGGAGTACGCGTAGTCGTCCAGGCAGCGGGCCGACATCGGGTTGTAGAGCGATCCGTCGGACCGGGGCTGCCACTGCTGGGCTCCGCTGCCGTTGCAGTCGTAGAGCTGCACCGGGGTGCCGAGGGAGCCGTTGCCGCCCTTGACGTCCAGGCACTTGCCGAGGGCGCGGACGGTGCCGTCGACGGCGATCTTCCAGGTCTGGGCGGTGTTGCCGAGGCAGTCCCAGATCTGGACGGGGGTGCCGTTGGCGGTGTTGCCGTCCTTCACCCCGACGCACTTGTTCCCGTAGCCGACGATCGGGCCGACCGGACCGGCCGGGGGCGCGGGGCCGAAGGTGATGTCGATCCACCACGGGAACGCCATGGGCGGGCAGCTCGCCGTGGCGGTGGTGTTGCCGGTGACCCAGCCGCTGCTCCAGGCCTGCGAGTAGACCGGGAGTCCGGAACTCGGGTAGGTCACACAGGTGCCCGCGAGGACCCAGGTCTGCATCGGGTCGATGCCCCAACAGGTCGCGCGGGAGCCGAAGCCCTCGGGGGTGACGGTGCACTTGTCGGCCGGGCCGGCGGCCTGCCCGGCGGACGGCGCCGGCGCGGCCGGTACGTCGGCGGAGGGCGCGCTCCCGGCGGCGCCGGCGGCGGACGGGGCGGTGAGCGCGGCGGCCGCCGCGAGCACGGCGGTGGCGAACAGGGTGGCGGTACGGCGCACGGGGAGGCTCCTCGGGGCGGCGGTCGGTCCGGTCGCCGGCTCGGTGACGGCGGTCACGCGGGGACGTGCCAGACCTGGTTCGCGGCCCCGTTGCAGTCCCAGATGCCCAGCTGGTTGCCGTTGGCGGTGGAGAAGCCGAGGTCGTCCAGGCAGCGGCCGGAGGCCGGGTTGAGGATCGAGCCGTCGGCCCGGACCTGCCACTGCTGGGCGCCGGTGCCGTTGCAGGTGTACAGCTGGATCTTGGTGCCGTTGGCGGTGCCGGCGCCGGTGACGTCCATGCACTTGTTGAGGGCCCGGACGGTGCCGTCCACCGCGATCTTCCACTGCTGGGCGTTGGTGCCGTTGCAGTCGTAGATCTGGACGGGGGTGCCGTCGGAGCCGGCGGCGCCCTTCACGTCGACGCACTTGCTCGCGTAACCGGTGATCGGGCCGACAGGCCCCGCGGGCTGGGGCGGCAGCTTCGCGCCGTAGACGACGCGCGGGAAGGCCACGGTGTCGTTGATCCCGCAGGAGGCGACCGACGTGCCGTCGCCGATCACCGTGTAGCCGTAGACCGGCCGGGAGAACTGCACCGTGTGGTCGGCGTTCCAGTACTGGCAGGTGGCGGCCACGTACCAGCTCTGCAGCGGGTCGATGCCGGAACAGTTGCCGTAGGCGTTCCAGCCTCCGACGTAGGCGTAACAGCCCCCGGCGGCCTGGGCGCCGGTGGCCGGGGCGGCGAGCGAGGCGGCCGCGCCGAGCAAGGCGGCGCTGGAGAGGAGGGCGGCGGTACGACGCATCGGGAAGGTCCTTCCGAAGACGGTGAACCGGACAACCCGCGGGAAGCGGAACCGTGATGACGGTGCACCACTTGTGCGGGCCGCGTGAAAGCGTCGGGGGGATGTACGGCCACGGTCAACAGCGCGGGGGGACGATCACGCCAACGGTCCGTCCACGGACGGGGCCCGGTACGAACGGACGCCCGGAAGCGGCGGCAGGCCGGGGCCCCGGACGATCCGTCCGGAAAGCACCCGGCCCGCCGCCGCGCCGGACGGGCGGTCCGACGGATCGCCCGGCCGCCTCCGGGGCCGGGCCGTTCACCGTCCCGGCGGATCCGCGGAGATCCCGCCGGGGTGCACGCGAACGGCCCGGCTCCCCCCGTCGCGGGGTGAGCCGGGCCGTCGGACGCCGGATGGCGCCGGGGTCGTGCCGGTCGCTCAGTCGGCCTGGCGGCGCTGGCGGCCGGTGCCGTAGTTGGCGCCGGACTTGGAGCCGCTGCCGGGCTTCGGCCGGCCCGCGGCGCGGCCGATGAAGCCGGCCGCCTGGCGCGGCGCGCCGCCGCCCTGGCCGCCGCCCGCACCGCCGAGGCGCTGCTTGGGCCGGGGGCGGCGCGGGTTGCCGTTCATGTCGACGTCGGTCGGCAGCCCCGAGCGCTTGCCGGAGCGGCGGCGCGGCCCGGAGGAGGTCTTCGGCGCGGCCTTCCCGGCCTCCGCGTCGGCGGGCGCCGCCGGGGCGGGCACGGCCACGGTGACCGGCACGCCGCTGGGGGTGCGGGCGCCGGTGATCCGGGAGAGCTCGGCGTCGCCGGGGCGGATCTTGGTGGTGGTCGGGCGGATCCCGGCCACGGTCATCAGCCGGCCGACCTCGCGCCGCTGGTCGGGCAGCACGAGGGTGACGACGGTGCCGGACTCGCCGGCCCGGGCGGTGCGGCCGCCGCGGTGCAGGTAGTCCTTGTGGTCGATCGGCGGATCGACGTTGACGACCAGGTCGAGGCCGTCGATGTGGATGCCGCGGGCGGCGACGTTGGTGGCGATCAGCGCGGTGACGTGGCCGTCCCGGAACTGGTCGAGCACCCGGTTGCGCTGCGGCTGGGACTTGCCGCCGTGCAGGGCGGCGGCCTTCACGCCGTTGGCGAGCAGCTGCTTGGCGAGCCGGTCGGCGCCGTGCTTGGTGTGCACGAACATGATCACGCGCCCCTCGCGGGAGGCGATGTGGGCGGCGGTGGACGCCTTGTCGGCCGGCTCCAGCTGGAGCACGTGGTGGTCCATGGTGGTGACCGCGCCGGCCGAGGGGTCGACGGAGTGGGTCACCGGGTCGGTCAGGAAGCGCTTGACCAGCCGGTCGACGTTGCGGTCCAGGGTGGCGGAGAACAGCATCCGCTGCCCGCCCTCGGCGACCTGCTCCAGCAGCTTGGTGACCTGCGGCAGGAAGCCCATGTCGGCCATCTGGTCGGCCTCGTCGAGCACGGTGATCGCGACGTCGGAGAGCCGGACGTCGCCGCGGCCGATCAGGTCGTCCAGCCGGCCGGGGGTGGCGACCAGGACCTCGGCGCCGCGCCGCACCGCGTTGGCCTGCCGGGTGATCGACATGCCGCCGACGACGGTGGCGATCCGCAGGTTGACGGCGGTGGCGTACGGGGTGAGCGCCTCGGTGACCTGCTGGGCCAGCTCGCGGGTGGGCGTGAGCACGAGCGCCAGCGGGTGGCGGGCGTCGGCGCGCTTGCCGGCGGTGCGGGCGAGCACCGGCAGGCCGAAGGCGAGGGTCTTGCCGGAGCCGGTGCGGCCGCGGCCGAGCACGTCGCGGCCGGCGATCGAGTCCGGCAGGGTGGCGGCCTGGATCGGGAACGGCTCGGTGACGCCCTCGCGGGTCAGCGCGGACAGGATCGCCTTGGGCAGCTCCAGCTCGGCGAAGCTCTCCGCCGGCGGGCGGGACGGCGTGCCCTGGACGACGGTGAAGTCGGCGGGCTCGGCCACGCGCGGCGCGTTGCGGCGCGGCGGGCGGGAGGACGCGCCGGTGCGCGGGGCGGAACCGGAGCGCGCGGCGGCGCCGGTGCGCGGGGCGCCGGTACGGCCACGGGGCTTGCGGGTGCGACCGCCGTCGCGGGGCGGCTGGGCAGGGGTGGTCACGGGGTTTTCTCCGTCTGTAGCGCGGCAGCCCGGTCAGGGGCTGGTCGGCCGTAGGGAGGGAGTGCGCCGCCCCGGCCGTTCGGCGGCATGGGCGAGGGCCCGCACCGTGCGGTGCGGGCCCTCGCTACGCGAGATCGCGAGTCAGCTCGGAAGCTGGACTCAGATGACGCGGATGTTCTCGGCCTGCGGGCCCTTCTGGCCCTGGGTGACGTCGAACTCGACCTTCTGGCCCTCGACGAGCTCACGGAAGCCCTGAGCGACGATGTTCGAGTAGTGCGCGAACACGTCGGGGCCGCCGGTCTCCTGCTCGATGAAGCCGAAGCCCTTCTCGCTGTTGAACCACTTCACGGTGCCGGTAGCCATAACCGTCTCCTCTAACTGGGGCATCGGAGCCCACACCTCGTGGACCCCAAGTAGCCGCGATCCCCATCCGGAGACTGAAACACCGGACAAAACAAATGCGCCTGTTGGTTGGGACCAGCAGGCGCACACAAGCGTTCATGGGAACCAAAACTGCAACTGACTCGACTGTAGCACGGCCGCACCCCGATTGACCGGGGATTTTCTGCCCGACAGATCACGTTTGCAGGCTCCGGGAAACGGGCAGACGGCGCCCGCCGAAGCGGGCGCCGTCCCCGGCGGCACCGTGGTGCCGCCCTGCTGTCACCGGGATGGTCGGGCGGTCTCAGTGCCGTCCGGCCGACTCCGGCAGGCCGTGCGCGCCGTACGGGCTCGCCGGCGCGGCGGCCGGGCCGCCGTGGCCCCCGCGGCCGCCGACGGCGTCGCCGCCGTGGCCGGGCCACCAGGCCGCCTTGCCGACCAGCGCGGTGAGCGCCGGGGTGAAGAACATCGCCATCACGAAGGCCGCCAGGAAGATCCCGAAGGCCATGCCGAAGCCGAACTCCAGCATGAAGATGTTGCCCGCGAGCATGAAGGTCGCGAACGACACCGCCAGGATGAAGCCGGCCGCCGCGACGGTCGGGCCGCCGTGGCGCACCGCCTCGCGGGCCGCCTCGCGCGGGTTGCGGCCCGCGCGGGCCTCCTCGCGCAGACGGGCGATGATCAGGATGTTGTAGTCGGTGCCGATCGCCACCACGAAGAGGTAGATCAGGATCGGCAGCATGAACATCATGCCGTGCTCGCCCTTGATGTTCTGGAACAGCAGGGTCGAGGAGCCGAGGGTGGCGGTGAAGCCGAGGCCGACCGAGGCCATCAGGTACCAGGGGGCGACCACGCTGCGCAGCTGGAGGGCCAGGATCAGCAGGATCAGCAGACCCGCGATCGGGAACACCAGCTTGTAGTCGTGGCTCATCGCCAGGTTGATGTCCTTGTAGATCGCGGTGATGCCGCCGACCTTGGCCTCGGTGCCGGACGGCGCCTGGTCGTGGGCGACCTTGCGCAGCTCGGTGACGGTGTCGATCGCCTCGTTGCCGGACGGCTCGCTCTTGAGCAGGACGGTGAAGTCCGCGGTCGCGCCGTCCTTGCTGACCTCCGGCTTCGCCTCGGCCTCGGCGACGCCGGGCACGGCGCCGAGCTTGGCGGCGTAGCCCGCGAAGGCGGACTGGTCGAGCTTGCCGCCGCCGCCGGCGGTCAGGTAGACGTGCGTCGGGTCGGCGGCGCCGGCCGAGAAGGCGCTGACCATCTTGTCCTGGACGACCATCGACTCCTTGGTCTTGGGCATGGAGCTGCCCGCGAGGTCGAAGGTGCCGTTGTAGCCGAGGGCGCCGGCGGTCAGGGCCAGCAGCACGCCGCCGGAGGCGACGGCCACCAGGGCCGGGCGCTTCTCGACCACCCGGCCGAGCGCGGCGAACCGGGCGTCGCTCGGCTCGCGCATCCACTTCTTGCCGGGCCAGAACACCCCGCGGGCCGGGATGACCGCGAGCACGGCCGGGGCCAGCGTGAGCGAGGCGAAGGCGGTGACGACGACCGCGATGGCCAGCGCCGGGCCGAGCGCCTTGAACATGCCGAGGCTGGAGAGGACCAGCACCGCGAAGGCGACGGTGACCGCGCCGGCCGCGGAGGCGATGGCCTCGCCGACCCGGCCGACGGCGTTGACCACGGCCTCCTGCCGGGTGTCGCCCGCCCGCAGCCGCTCGCGGTAGCGGAAGGCGAGGAACAGGAAGTAGTCGGTGCCGACGCCGAGCACCACGACGATCAGGATCGCCGAGAGCACCGGGGTGGACTTCAGGTCGAAGGCCTTGGTGGCGTAGGCGATCAGGCCGTTCGCGGTCGGCATGGCGATCACCAGCGAGAGCAGCACCGGCAGCACGCCGGCCAGCACGCTGCGGAAGATCAGGCCGACGATGATCGCGACCAGGACGACGCTGCTGATGCCGATGACGGCGTCGGCCGCGCCGGAGGACTCCTGCTGGTCCAGCTGCTGGGCGGCCTGGCCCCCGAGCTGGAACTTCAGGTCGGTGCCCTGGGCGAGCGCCTTGCCCTCCTCACGGACCTTCTTGGCGACCTCGCCGAACTTCTCCGAGTTCTGGGTGGCCTTGTCGATCGCGATCGGCGCCAGCGCGTACTTGCCGTCCTTGGACGTCGTCTGGTCGCTGACCGGGACGATCTGCTCGACGTGCTCGATCTGCTTGTCGGTGAGGCCCTTGATGATCTTCGACGCGGCGGCCTTGTCGTCGGCCGTCATCGGGGCGCCGTCGTTGCGCTCGAACAGGGCGAGCGCGGACGGCGTGAAGCTCGCCGGGAACGCCTCCTCCTGCAACTGGGCGGCCTGGATGGACTCGTAGTGCTTCGGGAGGAACGCGGCCTCGTCGGTGGCGGCGGTGATCTTCGGCGCCGACGCCGCGATGGCGATCATCGCGACGACCCACGCGGCGATCACCCACCAGGCGCGACGGACGACGAATTGTCCAAGTCGGTGGAACATGCTCGTAATGCCTCCTGGGCATGGTTCACCGCAGCCCTTGGGGGACGGGACGCCGGGCGACGGATCGAGGATCGGCCCGGCCGGTGCGGGGGCACGGGCCTAGCCGGTCGGCAGGTAAGTACGAAGAGGGGATCATCCTACGGTCACTTGCTAGCCGACCGGCAAGCAATTTTTCCCCACGACCCCGTTGCCGCAGGCCGACCCCCTCGGGGACGCCGTGAAGCGGCCCTGACCCATCTTCGCCCCCGTACGACCCCCCGAACCTCGTGCTCCGGGTGGATTCGACTCCCCCTCAGGGTGGAGTCCGCTCCCCGGTCCCTAGGAGGAGGTCTCAGGGTCGGCGGGTAGGGAAAACCCCACCCCGCCCCCGAGGAAGACCACAGGGCGAACTCCCCCGCCAGCCGGATACTCCGTCACCTGCGGGTTCCCTAGTGTCATGTGCGGCGCCGGACCGCACCCCGGCGCCCGACGATCCCGGCGGCCGACCACCGCCGCAGACCCGGCCCGCGCCCGCCACCGATCCCGGCGCCGGCCGCACTCCCAGGGGGGAACCCGTGAAGACCAAGCTCGGCATGGCCGCCGCCATGGGCGCGTGGAGCGCCCGCCACAGAAAGACCGCCGTCTTCGGCTGGCTGCTCTTCGTCGTCCTCGCCGCCGTCCTCGGCGGCATGCACGGCAGCACCAAGGTCACCGACGCCGAAGCCATGCCGGGCCAGGTCTCCCGGGCCGCCGAGATCCTCGACCAGGCCGGCCTCAAGCCCCCGTCCACCGAGACCGTGCTGGTCCAGAGCGCCGGCCTGACCACCGACGCGCCCGCCTTCCGGACCGCCGTCGAGCAGGTCCTCGCCGCGGTCGACGGCACCGGAAAGGCCACCGACGTCCGCTCCCCCTACGACACCAAGGCGGTCTCCGCCGACGGCCACTCCGCCCTCGTCCAGCTCACCGTGAAGGGCGAGCGCGAGGAGGCGGTGAAGAACGTCACCGCCGTGGTCGACGCCGTCGCCGGCGTCCAGAAGCAGCACCCCGACCTCACCGTGGTCGAACTGGGCGACGCCAGCTCCGGCAAGTGGATGGACGAGCAGTTCGCCGACGACTTCGCCCGCGCCGAGTGGACGGCCGTCCCGCTCGCCCTCGGCATCCTGCTGGTCGCCTTCGGCGCGCTGGTCGCCGCCGTGCTGCCGGTCGTGCTCGCGCTCACCGCCTTCATCGCGGCCGGCGGCCTGGTCGCGCTCAGCAGCGGCCTGCTGCACACCAGCAACAGCGCCAGCTCGGTGATGCTGCTGGTCGGCCTCGCCGTCGGCGTCGACTACTGCCTCTTCTACCTGCGCCGCGAGCGCGAGGAGCGGGCCGCCGGGCGCGACCTGGAGACCTCGCTGCGGATCGCCGCCGCCACCAGCGGCCGGGCCGTCCTGGTCTCCGGCATCACCGTGGTGATCGCCATGGCCGGCATGTTCCTCACCGGCATCGCCGAGTTCGAGTCCATGGCGTACGCCACCATCGTGGTCGTCGTCACCGCCGTGCTCGGCTCGCTCACCGTGCTGCCCGCCCTGCTCTCGATGCTCGGCGACAAGGTCGGCAAGGGCCGGGTGCCGTTCCTCGGCCGGCTCCGCAGCGCCGACGCCGCGACCACCGGCGGCCGGTTCTGGAACGCCGTGCTGACCCCCGTGCTGCGCCGCCCGCTGGCCGCCACCGTGCTCGCCGGGGCCGTACTGATCGGCCTGTCCGCCCCGCTGCTCACCATGCACACCGCCAACCTCACCTTCCAGCAGCAGCTGCCCAAGGGCAACGAGCTGGTCACCGTCTCGCAGAAGATCGAGGCCGCCTTCCCCGGCAGCCCGGCGCCCGCCTCGGTGGTGATCAAGGCCGCCGACATCGACTCCCCCGCGATGACCGCCGCGATCGCCGACCTCAAGGCCCGCGCCCTGGCCAGCGGGGAGATGCACGGACCGGTCGACGTCACCGTCCACGCGCAGCAGAACGTCGCCACCGTCGACATCCCGCTCAACGGCACCGGCAACGACAAGGTCAGCAACGCCGCGCTGAAGACCCTGCGCGAGCGGCTGGTCCCCGCCACCGTGCTCACCGTGCCCGGCACCGAGGCCCCGGTCACCGGCCGCACCGCCGGCTCCTACGACTTCAACGCCAAGATGACCGGCGCGATGCCGCTGGTCTTCGGCTTCGTGGTGGCCTTCGCCTTCCTCCTGATGCTCACTTCCTTCCGCTCGCTGGCCGTCGCCGGCACCGCCGTGGTGCTCAACCTGCTGTCGGTCGGTGCCGCGTACGGGGTGCTGACGCTGGTCTTCCAGCACGGTGTGGGTGCCTCGCTGCTCGGCACCGAGGGCGTCGGCGCGGTGGAGTCCTGGGTCCCGCTGTTCCTCTTCGTGATCCTCTTCGGCCTCTCGATGGACTACCACGTCTTCGTGGTCTCCCGGATCAAGGAGGGCCGCGACCGGGGCCTGCCGACCCGGGCCGCGATCGCCCACGGCATCCGCTCCACGGCCGGGGTGGTCACCAGCGCCGCGGTGATCATGGTGGCGGTGTTCGCGGTCTTCGGCACCCTGTCGATGCAGGCCATGAAGCAGATGGGCGTCGGCCTCGCGGTCGCCGTGCTGATCGACGCGACGATCATCCGCGCGGTGCTGCTGCCGGCCGTGATGACCCTGCTCGGCGAGGGCAACTGGTACCTGCCGCGCTGGCTCGGCTGGCTGCCGGACCTGTCGCACGGCGAGAGCGTCCCGCCGCTCGGCGCCGGCGCCGGCGCCGCCCAGGCCTCCCCGGTTCCGCCGGCCGCGCAGCAGCCGCAGCCGCACCAGGCCCGGCACCGCCGGATCGAGGTCTGACCCCTCCCCCGGCGGTCCTCGGACCCGCAGACCCCGGACACCGCCGGGCCCCGCGTGACGCGGGGCCCGGCACCCGTTTGCCAGAATGATCGCCCACCCACACCCGGCTGTCATGCAAGGAAACGGACACCCCCATGCTCCCCTTCGACGAGGAACGGGCCCGGCTGCTGCTCGCCCACGCCTGCGAGTCGGCCGGCCTGCCCGGCCCCGCCGACGCCCGGCTGATCGCCCTCGGCGAGAACGCCGTCTTCGACCTCGGCGACCCGGCCGTGGTCGCCAAGGTCGGCCGCGCCCCGGAACTGTTCGAGCGCGCCCGCCGCGAGCTCGCCGTCGCCGACTGGCTGGCCGGCCACGGCGTCCCGGTGGTCCGCCCGTACGACGCGGTGCCCGTCGAACCGCGGCTCGCCCACGGCCACCCCGTCACGTTCTGGCACCGGCTGGCGCCCGCCGAGCGGCCCGCCCGCCCGGCCGACCTCGCCCCGCTGCTGCACGCCCTGCACCGGCTGCCCGACCCGCCGTTCGCGCTCGGCCGGCGCGACCTGCTGGCGCCCGTCGAGCGCTGGCTCGCCTCCGCCGAGGGCCACGTCGATCCGGCCGACGTCGACTTCCTGCGCCGGCGCCGGGATGCCTTCACCGCCGAGGCGGCCGTGCTCGTCCCGCACCTGCCGACCGGGGTGATCCACGGCGACGCGCTGCCGCGCAACGTCCACATCGGCCCGGACGGGCCCGTCCTGCTCGACCTGGAGTTCGTCGCCAACGACCTGCGCGAGCACGACCTGGTGGTGCTCGCGCTCAGCCACGACCGGTACGGCGTGCCGGGCGAGGAGTACCGGGCGTTCACCGAGGCGTACGGCTGGGACGTGCGCGAGTGGTCCGGCTTCGCGGTGCTGCGCGGCGCCCGGGAGACGGCCAGCGCCTCCTGGGTCGCGCAGCAGGCGCCGGGCAATCCGGCGGCGCTGGCCGAGTTCCGGCGCCGGGTGGACTCGCTGCGGACGGGCGCCTCGGAGGTCCGCTGGTACCCGTTCTGACCGGCGCGGGGGCGGGTGCCTCGGGGGCGGGTGGCGCGGCGGCCGAAAGTCGCCGGAGGACGGGCCGATTTTCTGATCGTACGTTTGCCAACAACTCCGCCGGACAAAGGATCTGACCAAGTGTCACCTGCCCCCACATCCCCGCAGGAGCCTCCGATGTCCGAACGCCCCACCCGCCCCCGGTCCACCCGCCTCCGGTCCGCCTCCGCCGCCCGGCTCGCCGCCTGCGCCGCCCTGGCCGCCTCGCTCGCCCTGGCCGCCGTCGCCCCCGCCGCGGCCGCCACGGGCCCCGCCGCCGCCGGCGTCTCCTGGGAGACCGCCCGCCACACCGCCTCCGGCGGGCGGACGGTCGCGCTCACCTTCGACGACGGCCCCGGCCCCGCCACCCTCCAGGTCCTCGACCTGCTCGCCCAGTACGGCGCCAAGGCCACCTTCTGCGTCGTCGGCGACCGGGTCACCGCCGACCCCGCCGCCGTTCGGCGGATCGTCGCGGAGGGCCACCGGCTCTGCGACCACAGCGTCGACCACCCGCAGCCGTTCGCCGCGCTCAGCCCCGACGAGGTGTACTACCAGATCACCGCCGCCCGGGACATGATCCTCCAGGCGGCCGGACCGAACACCCCGATCAGCTGGTTCCGCGCCCCCGGCGGTCAGTTCAACGCCGTGGACCGGCGGATGGCCGCCGACCTCGGCCTGCGGCCGCTCGGCTGGGCCGTCGACCCGCGCGACTGGTCCCTCCCCGGCACCGACAAGATCGTCCAGTCCGTGCAGACCCGCCTGCACCCCGGTGACGTCGTCCTGCTGCACGACGGCGGCGGCGACCGCAGCCAGACCGTCGAGGCCCTGAAGGTGCTCCTGCCCTGGCTGCTGGCCGAGGGCTACGGCTTCGACTTCCCCGAGGTCTGACCCCGGCACCCGCCTCGATCCACCGCCGCGACGCCGGGGGCCCGCAGGCCCCCGGCGTCCGGCCGGGCTCGTCCCACGGCCGCGGCCCGACCGACGGACCCCCAGGGGGAGGCCCTACACTCCGCCCCATGGCCACCGATCAACCCACCGCCCTCGGACCGCGCCTGAACAGCGGTCGGATCATCGGACTCGTCATCCTCGGCCCGTTCACCGCGGCCGGCGGATGGCTCACCGCCACCGGCTTCGTCCGCGCGTACGGCACCGATGCCTGCGGCCCCGAGCAGCAGTGCAACGGGTTCGGCACCGCCGGGTACCTGGCCGGCGGGATCCTGCTCTGGCTGCTGTGCCTGGTGGGCACCGCCACCACCGCGCACGGCGACGCCCCCACCACCGAGCCCTCGGCCACCTCCGACCGGGGCGTCCTGCTGGGCTGCCTCGCCCTCGGCCTGCTCGGCGCGGCCCTCGCCAACGGCTCCTTCCACCCCTGGCCGCTCGTCCCCGTCCTCCCGCTCGCCCTGCTCGCCGCCGTCCTCGACCGGTACGGCGCCCGCCGCTGGCGCGCCTTCCGCCTGGACGCCCGGCTCCAGGCCGACCGGCAGGACCGCATGGAGCGCCACGGCATCACCGTCCCCGGCCGGATCACCGACCTCACCCACACCGGGGCCACCTACAACGACTGCCCGGAACTGCGGATCACCGTCGAGTTCACCACCGCCGACGGCGAGCGGCGCCGGACCACCGTCACCGACGCCTTCCCCGCCTACGACGCCCCTCGCCGGGGCGCCCCCGCCGAGGTCCGCTACGACCCCGCCGACCCGGACAACGTGCGCGCCGCGCTCGTCCCCGAGCCCGTCGCGGACGCCCCGGTCCCGGCCCCGGCCGCCGTGCCCGCCCTGGACGTGGTCGCCGCCCTGGAACGCCTCGCCGCGCTCCACCGCGACGGAGCCCTCGACACCGCCGAGTTCGCCGCCGCCAAGGCCCGTCTGCTGGGGGGGAACGGGTTCAGCGCAGCGGCCAGCGGGGATCGATGACGGCCTCGGGGTCCTTGCCCCGGCGCAGCCAGGACTGGAGGTCCTCGGCCCAGGCGCGGAACCACTCGATCTGGCGGGCGTGCAGTTCGGCCACCGGGACGTCGCCGACCCGGTCGGGGTAGCGCTCGGCGAGGGCGACGGCGACCCGTACGGCGGCGAGGGCGTCGCTGCCGGCCTCGTGGGCGTCGGTCAGCTCGACGCCGTACACCTCGCAGACCCGCTGGAGGGTGCGGGAGCCCTTGCGGTACTTGTCCACGGCGCGGTCGATGACCAGCGCGTCGAGGACCGGCGCGACCGGCCCGCCGAGGCGGTCGGCGAGCACCGGCAGGCCGTGCCGGCGCAGCTCGGCGTCGAGCAGCGAGAGGTCGAAGGGCGCGTTGAAGGCGACCACCGGCCGCCCGGCGGCCAGCCGCTCGCACAGCGCGGCGGCTATCTCCTCCACCGCCTCCTTGGCCGGCCGCCCCTTGGCCCGGGCCAGGTCGTCGCCGATCCCGTGGATCGCCGCGGCCTCGACCGGAATCGGGACGCCCGGATCGATCAGCCACCCGGTGGCGCTCAGCCGGCGGGCCCCGACGGTGTCCACGAGGGCGGCCGTGACGATGCGGTCCACGGCCGGGTCGGTGCCCGTGGTCTCCAGGTCGAAGCCGACCAGTGGCTGCTGCCACCAGCTCATAGGGTGTGTCCTTCCGTCCTCTGCTCGAAACAGCCCCTATCATCACCCGCCCCTCCGACAATCCGGCCGGTGGGGGCTCCGCCCCCGCGCACCAGGCCCCCTCCGCCCCTTCAGGGGCCGTCCTCCGGGGGCCGTCCTCGCCCCGCCTCTCCAGCACTCCCACGACTGCGCGGCGCACGCGCCACGGGCCGGGCCGGGCCGGGGCGTCCGGGACGTGTCCGGGACGGCGGCCGCACCGCAGGTCGGCGCCGTCCGGCTGTCCGGGACGGCGCCGACGGGTTGTGGCGGGCGCGGCGGGGCGGATTCGGTGGCACCAGCCATCCGGTCCGCCACCCGGCGGACGACGAAGGGACAGGCACATGCGCACTCGCCTCCTGCTGTCCGGCGCGGCCCTCACGGCCGCCGCCCTGCTCGGCACCACCGCCGCCACCGCCCAGGCCGCTCCGAGCGACACCGCGGGGTCCGCCGCGAGCGTGGCGAGCTACTGGAAGAAGATCGGCCGCTTCTCCTGGTCGGACTGCGTCGACCTGCGGGACTCCTACGCCGGCCGGGCCGAGTGCCGCGGGCCCTACAGCGGCAACAAGTACGACCTCTGGATCCTGGTCCCGTAGCGGCCCCGGCGGCCCGGCGGGCCGGCGGGCGGAAATCCGCTGGCCGGACCGCCCGGGCGGCTGGGACACTGCGAGGGTGACCAGCACTCCCGCGTGGACCCTGCGCCCGGGCGGCCCGGCCGACGTCGAGCCGATCGCCGAGCTGCGCGCCGAGGTGATGCGCGCCGATCTGGTCCGGCTCGGCCGCTACGACGAGCACCGGGTCCGCCAGCGGCTGCGGGACGCCTTCTCCCCGCGGTACACCTCGGTCGTCGAGGTCGGCGGAGCCCTGGCGGGCTGCGTCACGGTCCGGCCGGAGCCGGACGGGCACGGCGGACCGGACGGGCACGGCGGGCCGGGCGGGCGGCTGCTGGAGCACTTCTACCTCTCCCCCGCCCACCAGGGCCGGGGCCTGGGGACCGCCGTCCTGCGGCACGTCCTGGCGGAGGCCGACGCCGCGCGGGTCGCGGTCCGGCTGGTGGTCGTCCAGGGCAGCGCCGCCCGCCGACTGTACGAGCGGCACGGCTTCGCGATGGTGGCGCAGGACCCGGTCGACGTGCACATGGTCCGCCCGGTGGGGGGCCGGCCGGTCGGCCCCGGCAGCTGAAGCCGCCCCGGGCCCGGCACCTCCACCGCGGGGAGGGACCGCGTCCCCCGCGCGGGGGAGCCCCGGCTCAGGACACCGGCCGGGAGTCGGCCCAGACGCCCTCGAACTCCTCGCGGTAGACCTCCAGCAGCCCGGCGTCGGTGCCCCCCGGCTGCTGGCCGGCGCCGCCGCGCAGGACGAGGGCGGGCGACTCCATGCCGCGGGCGCGCCGCAGGTACGGCTGGACGACGCCGAGGTCGCGGGTCTGGCGGCGGCCGCCGGGGGCCGGGGCGGCGGACGGCACGCCCTCGACCAGGTAGGCGGTGAAGCGCGGGGTCTCGTCGAACACCCGGATCTCGAAGCCGCCCTGGTCGCGCAGCGCGGCCCGGACCCGGCGCACGTGCAGGATGTTCATCTGGATCGAGCGGCCCAGCTCGCCGCGCCCGAGGCCCAGTTCGCGCTCCCGGCGGCGGACGGCGCTGCTGGCCGGGTTGAGGAAGAGCAGCCGGACCCGGCAGCCGTCGGTGGCGAGCCGGACGAGCCGCTTGCCGGTGTAGTTCTGGCAGAGCATGCCGAGGCCGATGCCGAGCGCGTCCAGCCGCCGGGCGCCGTCGAGGAGGTCCTCGACCGGCAGGTCGCGCTGGAGCCGGACCCGGTCGGGGTGGACGGCGACGACGTCCGCGTACCGGCCGGCGACCAGCGACTCGACGACGTCCGCGGGCACGGCGCCGGCGCCGCCGTCGAAGAGGGCGAGCAGCCGGGCGGCGGCCCGTTCGGTCTGGGCGAGGACGGTCGGGGTGAGAACGCGGTTGCGGGAGACGACGTGCCGGGCGACCTCCAGCTCGTCGAGGGCCAGCTCGATCTCCCGGCGGTCGGCCAGGTAGGGCTCGAAGCAGGGCCAGTGCTGGACCATCAGCTCGCGCAGCTGCGGCAGGGTGAGGAAGACCAGCGGGTCGTCGTCGGCCGGGTCCAGCAGGTAGCCCTTGCGCCGGCTGACCTCGCGCACGGCGCCGGCCCGGTGCGCCCACTCCTCGCCGGCCGGGCCGGCCGCGGCCGTGACCCAGTCCTCGCCGTGCGCGGGCGCGTAGATCGGGTGCAGCACCTCGTCGACGAGCGAGCGCAGCCGCTGCTCGACCAGGTTGAGCCAGACGTAGGCGCGCCCGGAGAGGCGGACCCGCTGGTAGGCGTCCTCCCACTCGGCACCGGACCAGGCGAGCGCGGGGACCTCCACCGGTCCGCCCTGGGCCGGGAGGAGCGAGCGCCCGCCGGTCAGGGCGGGCCGCATGACCACCGTCGGCGCCTCGCTGCGGGGGCTGCCCCGGTCGGGGCCGCCGGGCCCACCGCCACGACCGCCGGCGGGGAACACCATGCGCCACCTCACCTGGTTCCTGCTGGGAGCCGCCCGGGGCCGCTCGGAGTGTCTGCCTGCCGTCCGGCCGGTCGGCCGCACGGTGCGCCGCCGGTTCGCCTGATGGACCGCCACGAGCCCCGGACGGCCGGACGATCAAGGGTACTGCCCGCCGCGAACCGCCCGCAGCCGGTTGGACCACGGCGCCGGACGGCCCCGGCTCACCGCCCCGGCCGTCCCATCCGCCCCGCGCACCACGGAAGCCCCGCGGCGGCGCCGGAGCGATCCCGGGGCACCGCCGGAACACCGTGGGGACACCCGTTCGGGCGAACACGGCGCGAATGGCCCCGCCGACGGGGAAAGCGTCGGGGAGTATGCGGACTGTGCCGCGCCGGTGTGCCGCAGGTCACGGCTCCCGGCCGGCGCGCTCCGCAGTCCTGCCCCGACCACCGGACTGTCCGCCAGCTCTCCTTCTAAGCAGGGACGTTCTACGCAAGGAAGTCGAGGAACCATGCAGGTCTGGCCAGGGACCCCCTACCCGCTCGGCGCCACCTACGACGGGGCCGGCACCAACTTCGCGGTGTTCTCGGAGAGCGCCGACCGGATCGAGCTCTGCCTGCTCGGCGAGGACGGTTCGGAGACGGCCGTCGAACTGCGCGAGACCGACGCCTTCGTCCGGCACGCCTACCTCCCCGGCGTCCAGCCGGGCCAGCGCTACGGCTTCCGCGTCCACGGCCCGTACAACCCGGGCCTCGGCCAGCGGCACAACAGCGCCAAGCTGCTGCTGGACCCGTACGCCAAGGCGATGAGCGGGCACGTCGACTGGGACGAGTCCGTCTACGGCTACCACTTCGGCGCCCCCGAGCGCCGCAACGACCTCGACTCGGCCCCGCACACCATGCACTCCGTGGTGATCAACCCGTACTTCGACTGGGGCACCGACCGCCCGCCGCGCACCGACTACCACCGCACCGTGCTCTACGAGGCCCATGTGAAGGGCCTGACCAAGCTGCACCCGGGGATCCCCGAGGAGATCCGCGGCACCTACGCGGGCGTCGCCCACCCCGCCGTCATCGAGCACCTCGCCAAGCTCGGGGTCACCGCGATCGAGCTGATGCCGGTGCACCAGTTCGTCCGCGACCACCGGCTGCGCGACCTCGGCCTGGCCAACTACTGGGGCTACAACACCGTCGGCTTCTTCGCCCCGCACTCCTCCTACTCCTCCACCGGCGACCGCGGCCAGCAGGTGCAGGAGTTCAAGTCGATGGTGAAGGCGCTGCACGCGGCCGGCATCGAGGTCATCCTCGACGTCGTCTACAACCACACCGCCGAGGGCAACCACCTCGGGCCCACGCTCTCGCTGCGCGGCCTGGACAACGTGTCCTACTACCGCCTCGCCCGGGACCAGCGGTTCTACGAGGACACCACCGGCACCGGCAACAGCCTGCTGATGCGCAGCCCGCACGTGCTCCAGCTGATCATGGACTCGCTGCGCTACTGGGTCACCGAGATGCACGTGGACGGCTTCCGCTTCGACCTCGCCGCCACCCTCGCCCGGCAGTTCCACGAGGTGGACCGGCTCTCCTCGTTCTTCGACCTCGTCCAGCAGGACCCGGTGGTCTCCCAGGCCAAGCTGATCGCCGAGCCCTGGGACCTCGGCGAGGGCGGCTACCAGGTCGGCAACTTCCCGCCGCTGTGGACGGAGTGGAACGGCATGTACCGGGACACCGTGCGCGACCTGTGGCGCGGCGAGAACGCCGCCCTCGCCGAGTTCGGCTCCCGGCTCACCGGCTCCTCGGACCTCTACCAGGACGACGGCCGCCGCCCGATCGCCTCGATCAACTTCGTCACCTGCCACGACGGCTTCACCCTGCGCGACCTGGTCTCCTACAACGAGAAGCACAACGAGGCCAACGGCGAGGGCAACCGGGACGGCGAGTCCTTCAACCGCTCGTGGAACTGCGGCGTCGAGGGCCCCACCGACGACCCCGCCGTCGAGGAGCTGCGGGCCCGTCAGCAGCGCAACTTCCTCGCCACCCTGATGCTCTCCCAGGGCGTGCCGATGCTCGCCCACGGCGACGAGTTCGGCCGCACCCAGCAGGGCAACAACAACGCCTACTGCCAGGACGGCGAACTCACCTGGGTGCACTGGCCGGAGGGCGACGGGCCGCGGACCCGGCTGCTGGAGTTCACCCAGCAGATGGTCTGGCTGCGCCGCGACCACCCGGTGTTCCGGCGCCGCCGCTTCTTCCACGGCCGCCCGGTCCCGGGTCGGCCGGCCGGGGAGGGCGGGGGCGGCGGGTACGAGGACCTCACCGACATCGCCTGGTTCACCCCCGCCGGGGAGGAGATGACCAAGCGCAACTGGGGTGCCAGCTACGCCAAGTCGCTCACCGTGTTCCTGAACGGCTACGCCATCTCGGAGCCGGACCGGCGCGGCGGGCGGATCGTCGACGACTCCTTCCTGCTGATGTTCAACGCGCACTTCGAGCCGCTGGAGTTCACCGTGCCGGCCGGCCACGGACAGGAGTGGCAGGTGGTGGTGGACACCGCCGCGCCCGGGCTGCCCGCGCCGGGCGCCGGGGCCCGGGTCAAGGCCGGGGACGCCCTCTGGCTCACCGACCGCTCGCTGATGGTGCTGCAACGTCCCGCCTGAGCCACCTGCCTCGCGGCGACGTCCCGCCCGCGCCACGTCCGTGTCCCGGTTCGCCGACGGATCTTGCGCACCGGCCGTCGCGCGGGCCACGGTGGTCCCCGGAAGCACCGGGGACCGAGGGGACGGCCGACATGACGGGTGATCGTCCGAGCGCGACGGAGTTCCTCCTGGGCACGCTGCTCTCCGTTCCCGGGCGGATCGCGGACGCGACGATCCGCCGCCCGCCCCCGTACCGGTGGGTGCTCGCGCGCGCCCGCACCCCGCAGGCGGAGGCGGCCCGGGCCGCCGAGCGCGCCGCCGTCGAGGGCCTGATCGCGCGGCTCGGCGCGGTCGACGGGGTGACCCACCTCGTGACCCAGATCGACGACCGGCGCGCCACCCCGGGCCTCGGGCTCGACCCCGGCCGCCGCCTGGAGCTGGTCTGCCAGCTCGCCGCGACCGCCTACTTCGCCGCCGGGCCGGACGTCCCGGGCCTGCTGCGCCGGATCGAGGCGGCCGAGGTCGCCGACTGGGGCAGCGGCCTGTACCACGACCCCCGGCAGCCGCACCCGCCCGGCTCGGTCGCCGACGCGCTGGCGTACTACCGGCACGGCGGCCGCCACCCCGACGGCTCGCCGCGGAACGGTCCCCGGCTGTACGCGCCGGAAGCGACCCTGATCTGGGACGACCCGGGCGGCCGGCCGCTCCCCGAGCCGACCCCGACGATGTTCAACAGCTCGTTCAGCCAGTACGCCGACGACCCGGGCGCCGCCGCCCTGGTCGCGGCCGCCCGCGCCGAGCACGGCCTGATCCTCCGGCTCGGCCGCTCCGGGGCCGGCGGTCCGCAGCGTCCGGGCTACTTCACCGTCCCCCGGGGGTGGCGCCGCCGGGGCCACTGAGACTCCCCCGACGCCCGCCCGCCACAGGGCCGCTCACCTGTTCGGATCAGCAACGGGTCTTGCCCCCGCGCCCCGCCGGGTAGGCATGGAGGCATGACCCACGCCGCCGAGCCCGCGCCGTCACGCCCGGCCGCTTCCGTCCCGTCGTTCGATCCGTCCCGCCGCCCGACCACCGTCCGGAGCGCCGTCCCCACCACGTACCCCACCGCCTCGTACCGGCTCCAGCTCCAGCCCGGCTTCACCCTGCGCGACGCCACCGCCGCCGTCCCCTACCTGGCCGCCCTCGGCGTCTCCCACCTGCACCTCTCGCCGCTGCTGGAGCCCGTGCCCGGCTCCGCGCACGGCTACGACACCGTCGACCACGGCCGGATCGCCGAGCAGCTCGGCGGCGAGGCCGCCCTGCGCGGGCTGGCCGCCGAGGCGCACCGGCACGGCCTGCGGCTGCTCGCCGACGTGGTGCCCAACCACATGGCCGTGCCCGCCCCCGAGCACCTCAACCGACCGCTCTGGCAGGTCCTGCGGGACGGACCCGACTCGCCGTACGCCCGCTGGTTCGACATCGACTGGCAGGCGCTGCCCGGCCCGCCGGACGCCCCCGACCGCGGCCGGGTCCTGCTGCCGCTGCTCGGCGACCGGCTCGGCGCCGTCCTCGACCAGCTCGCCGTCGACGGCGACACGCTCCGCTACCACGACCACGTGCTGCCGCTGCGCCCCGGCACCGAGCGACTCCCGCTGCCCGAGCTGCTGGCCCGCCAGTGGTACCGGCCGGCCTGGTGGCGGCTGGCCCGCACCGAGCTGAACTACCGGCGGTTCTTCACCGTCAACGAGCTGATCGCGGTCCGGGTCGAGGACCCGGAGGTGTTCGAGGCCACCCACGGCGTGCTGCTGCGGCTGCACCGCGAGGGCGTGCTGGACGGCTTCCGGATCGACCACCCGGACGGGCTCGCCGACCCGCGCGGCTACCTGGAGCGGCTCGCCGAGGCCACCGGCGGCGCGTACACGGTCGTCGAGAAGATCCTCACCGGCGAGGAGCGGCTGCCCGCCGACTGGCCGTGCGCCGGCACCACCGGGTACGACGCGCTGCGCCGGATCGACGGAGTGCTCACCGACCACGCGGGCGCCTGCCGGCTGGCCGGCGCGTACGAGGCCTTCCTCACCGGCGCTCCCCCGGGCGGCGAACCCTGCGCCGACCCGCACCCGGCGCAGGCCGCCGCCCGGCGGGGGCGCGCCGACATGACCGGGCCCGAGGGCGAGCTGGCCGCCGAGGTGGAGCGGCTGGTCCGGCTGGCCGTCCGGCTCGGCGCCGCCGACCCCGCGCACGCCGACCACCCGCCGGGGCGGCTGCGCGCCGCGCTACGCCGGCTGCTCACCGGCTACCCCGCGTACCGGCCGTACGCGCGGCCCGGGGAGCCGCTGCCGGAGGCCTCCGCCGCACAGCTGCGCGAGGCGCTCGCCTCCGACGGCGAGCCCACCGACGCCACCGACCGCTTCGTCGCCGGCCTCGCGGAGGGCGCGCTCGGCCGCGGCCCCGAGCAGGACGAGTTCGCCGTCCGCTTCGCCCAGACCGCCGCCGCGGTCGCCGCCAAGGGTGTCGAGGACACCGCCTTCTACCGGTGGAACGCGCTGCTCAGCCTCAACGAGGTCGGCGGCGAGCCCGCCCGGCCCGGGCTGCGGCCCGAGGACTTCCACGCCTGGTGCCACTACGTCGAACGGCACTGGCCGCACACCATGACGGTGCTCTCCACCCACGACACCAAGCGCAGCGCCGACGCCCGCGCCCGGCTCGCCGTCCTGGCCGAGCAGCCCGAGGCCTGGGCCGCCGAGGCCGCCGCCTGGTCCACCGCCGCCGGGCCCGGGCCCGGCTCCCGCTTCGACCCCGACAGCGACTGGCTGCTCTGGCAGACCCTGGTCGCCGCCTGGCCGGCCACCCCCGAACGGCTGGTCGCCGCCGTGCTCAAGGCCGCCCGGGAGGCCAAGGTCCACACCTCCTGGACGACCCAGAACATCCGCTTCGAACGCGCCCTCGCCGACCGCGTGCACGCCGTCTTCGGCAACCCCGGCCTGCTCCCCCGGATCGAGGGGTACGTGGCGGCGCTCGCCCCGTACGCCCGCTCCAACACGCTGGCCGCCGCGCTGCTGCACCTCACCGTGCCCGGCGTACCGGACCTCTACCAGGGCAGCGAGGAGCCGCTGTACACCCTGGTCGACCCGGACAACCGGCGCGCCGTCGACCTCGGGGCGCTGGCGGTGCGGCTCACCGACTCGCCGGTCGCCCGCCCGGGCGACCTCGCCCGCGAGAAGCTGCACCTCACCACGACCGCCCTGCACCTGCGCCGCACCCGCCCGCTCGGCGCCCACCGGCCGCACACCGCCGTCGGCCCGGCCGCCGGCCACCTGCTCGCCTTCGGACGCGGACCGGACGTCCTCACCGTCGTCACCCGCCTGCCCCACGGGCTCGCCCGCGAGGGCGGCTGGCGCGGCACCGAACTGCACCTGCCCGACGGCGGCGGGTGGACCGACGAACTGACCGGCCGGCCCGTCCCGGCCGGCCCCGTGCTGGTGAAGGACCTGCTGGCCGACCTTCCGGTGGCCCTGCTGACCAGGAGCGGCGCATGAGGTACGAGGTCTGGGCGCCGTACGCCGCCGAGCGGGTCGAGGTGGCCGTCGACGGCGCGCACCACCCGCTGGTACGGGACGGCGCCCGCGCCGGGTGGTGGCACGGCGAGGCGCCCGCCGGGGACCACGCCTTCGTGCTGGACGGCGGCCGCCCGCTGCCCGACCCGCGCTCGCCCCGGCAGCCGCACGGCCCCGACGGCCCCAGCCGCGCCGTCGACCACGCCGCCTTCCCCTGGTCGCACACCGGATGGCGCGGCCGCCCGCTCGCCGGCGCCGTCCTGTACGAGCTGCACATCGGCACCTTCACCGCCGCCGGCACCTTCGACGCGGCGGCCGCCCGGCTGGACCACCTGGTGGAGCTGGGCGTGGACTTCGTCGAGCTGATGCCGGTCTGCCCGTTCCCCGGCAAGCACGGCTGGGGGTACGACGGCGTCTCGCTCTGGGCCGTGCACGAGCCCTACGGCGGCCCGGAGGGGCTGAAGCGCTTCGTCGACACCGCGCACCGCAAGGGCCTCGGCGTGATCCTCGACGTGGTCCACAACCACCTCGGCCCGGCCGGCAACTACCTGCCGCAGTTCGGCCCGTACTTCACCGACCGGCACCACACCCCGTGGGGCGCGGCCGTCAACCTGGACGCGCCCGGCTCGGACGAGGTCCGCGCCTACCTGACCGGCAGCGCCCTCGCCTGGCTGCGCGACTACCGGATCGACGGCCTGCGGCTGGACGCCGTGCACGCCCTCGCCGACGACCGGGCCGTGCACTTCCTGGAGGAACTCGCCCGCGAGGTCGACCGGTTGGCGGTGGCCACCAACCGCCCGCTGTTCCTGATCGCCGAGTCCGACCTCAACGACCCGCGCACCACCGCCCCGCGCGAGGCCGGCGGGCAGGGGCTCGCCGCCCAGTGGAGCGACGACTTCCACCACGCCCTGCACTGCGCCCTCACCGGCGAATCCCAGGGCTACTACGGGGACTTCGCCGCCGCCCCGCTCGCCGCCGTCGCCAAGGCCCTCACCCGGGGGTACTTCCACGACGGCACCTGGTCCTCGTTCCGCGACCGCCACCACGGCCGCCCGTTCCCGCCCGCCCACGGGCACCGGCTGCTCGGCTACCTGCAGACCCACGACCAGATCGGCAACCGGGCGCTCGGCGACCGGATCTCCACCGGCCTCTCCCCCGGCCGACTCGCCTGCGGCGCCGCGCTGGTGCTCACCTCGCCGTTCACCCCGATGCTGTTCATGGGCGAGGAGTGGGGCGCGGCCACGCCCTGGCAGTACTTCACCGACCACACCGACCCGCACCTCGCCGAGGCCGTCCGCCGGGGCCGGCGGCGGGAGTTCGCCGAGCACGGCTGGGCGGCGGACGCGCTGCCGGACCCGCAGGAGCCGGCCACCGTGCTGCGCTCCGTCCTCGACTGGACGGAGCCCCGGCGCGCCCCGCACTCCGAACTCCTGGACTGGTACCGGCGGTTGATCAGGCTGCGACGGGAAAGTCCGGAGTTGTCGGACCCCGACCTGGCGGCGGTGCGGGTCGAGGCGGACGAGGCCGCCGGGTGGCTGGTGGTGCACCGGGGGCCCTACCGGGTGGCGGTCAACCTCGGCGCGGGGGGCGCTTCGTGGCCGCTGGAGGGGCAGGTGGTGGCGGCCTTCGGCGGGCACTCCGCCGCCGGGGGGACGTTGACCCTGGAACCCGACTCGGTTGCCGTACTGCGCACTTGACGGGGCATCAGCCCAGGAAGGTGGCGATCCGGTCCCGCAGCCCGTGCGCGTCCAGGCCGTAGGCGGCCAGGTGCTCGGGGATCGAGCCGTACTGCCGGTGCTCGGTGCGCGGCACGCCGAGGGCCAGCACCCGGTGCGGACGGTCGGCGAGGGCCTCGTGCGCCTCGTTGGCGGAGGTCCCGGCCAGGTACGGCTCGACCAGCACCACGTCCGCGCCGTGCTCGGTGGCGGCCCGCAGCGCGGCGCCGTCGAACGGCCGGACGGTGGCCGCGTAGAGCACGGTGACGTCGAGGTTCTCGGTGGCGGCGAGCACGGCGTCCAGCATCGGGCCGACCGCGACCACGGCGCCCCGGGTGCCCCGCCGGACGACGGTGAACCGGCCCGGCTCGACGGCGACGGCGCGCTCGTTGCTGTGCGCGGAGAGGCGGACGTACACCTTGCGGTCGCCGTCCGCGACCGCGTGGCGCAGCAGCCGCTCCGCCTCGTCCGGGTGGCCGGGCACGTGCACCGTCCAGTCCGGCAGCGTGTCCAGCAGCGCGACATCGCCCGGGGCCATGTGGGTGCGGCCGCCGGCCGGCCAGTCGTAGGAGCCCGCCGCGCTCACCAGGACGGCGCCGACCCCCTGGTGGCCGAGGTCCAGCTTCACCTGCTCGAAGGGGCGCTCGACCAGGAAGCTGGCGAAGGTGTGGGCGATCGGGCGCAGGCCGGTGAAGGCCAGGCCGGCGGCGGCCCCGATCAGCAGCTGCTCGCGGATGCCGACGTTGATCAGCCGGTCCGGGTGCCGCTCGGCGGCGGCCTGGAAGCCGGCGGCGCTGATGTCGGCGAGGACGAGGGCGAGGCGGGGGTCCTCGTCCAGCAGGCGGGAGGTGGTCTCGATGAAGCGGTCGCGCATGGTGTCCACGGTTCGGGCTTCCTTTGTCTGCTCAGGCGTTCTTGGACTCGACGCGGGCCACCACGACGCGCGGCCGGCCCGGGTGTTCGGCGGTGTACGCCGTGTGGAGCGCGTCGTGGTCGCGGCCGTCCACCGTCTCCGCCGACCAGCCCTCGGCGGCGAAGCGCGCGGCGATGCCGCCCTGCCAGCCGAGGGTGGCCGAGGAGTTGTCGATCACCAGGGCGTGCAGCCGGTCCAGCCCGTAGGCGCCGGCGAAGGCCACCGCCTCGTGGTTGGAGCCCTCGTCGAACTCGGCGTCCCCGAGCAGTACCCAGACCGCCGGTTCGGTGAGCCCCTGGGCGCGCAGGCCGAGCGCCGTGCCGACCCCGATCGGCAGGCCGTGGCCGAGCGAGCCGGAGCTGATCTCCACCCCGGGGATCAGCAGCCGGTCCGGGTGGTGGCCGAGCGGCGAGTCGTAGGCGCCGAAGCTCGGCAGCACCGCCGGGTCGAGGAAGCCCTTGGCCGCGAGGACGGCGTAGTACGCCATCGGGCCGTGGCCCTTGGAGAGCAGGAAGCGGTCCCGGTCCTGGTCGTCGGCGGTGGCCGGGGTCACGCGGAGGACGCGGTCGTACAGCACCCACAGCGCGTCCAGGGTGGAGGTCGCGGCCGGGCCGTGCTTCTCGTCGCCGGTCATCAGGGCCATCAGGCCCGGCAGCTCGGCGTAGCCGGAGGAGGTGCGGTTCGTCATGGCCCCGATGCTGCTACCTGAAGTCGACTTCAAGTCAAGCGCTACAGTGAGCGCCATGAGCGCCCACAGCCCCAGCCGCCACGACCTCCTCACCATCGGCCAGCTCGCCGACCGCAGCGGTCTGGCCGCCTCGGCGCTGCGGTACTACGAGAAGCTGGGGCTGATCCACGCCACCCGCACCACCGGCAACCAGCGCCGGTACACCCGCGGCACGCTGCGCCGGATCGCCTTCGTCCGGGCCGCCCAGCGGGTCGGCCTGTCCCTGGACGAGGCCAGAGTCGCCCTGGACCGCCTCCCGGAGCACCGTGCGCCGAGCGGGGCGGAGTGGGACGGCGTCGCGCAGTCCTGGCAGAGCCGGATCGACGAGCAGATCGCCGAGCTGGAGCGGCTGAAGGCCAAGCTCACCGGCTGCATCGGCTGCGGCTGCCTGTCGCTGACCCGCTGCGGCCTCTACAACGCCGCCGACCGCGCGGGCGCCGCCGGCCCGGGCGCCCGCTACCTGCTCACCCGCGACCCCGCCACCGGCCCGGAGCCGGCGGGCGGGGACTTCACGGAGTGACGAAGAGGCCCCGACCGCGGGGGCGGCCGGGGCCGGAGGGTTCCCGACCATCATCACGAGAACCCCCGCCCCGGCGGTATCCCACCCTTGTGGGGGCCGGGCGCGCCTTCCGGGCCACTGCGGCCGTAGATCGTGATCACGGAGGGGAGGGTCAGGTCCGGGACGCTCCGAGGAACCGCAGCACGGCCAGGACGCGGCGGTGGTCCGCGTCGACCACGGGCAGGTCGAGCTTGGCGAAGATGTTGTTGATGTGCTTCGCCACGGCGCTCTCGCTGACCACCAGCGCCTGCGCGATGCCGGCGTTGGAGCGTCCCTCGGCCATCAGGCCGAGCACCTCCCGTTCGCGGGGGGTCAGCCGCGCGAGCGGGTCGCTGTCGCGCCGCAGCAGCAACTGGGCGACGACCTGCGGGTCCAGAGCCGTGCCCCCGTCCGCCACCCGCCGCACCGCCGCCACGAAGTCGGCGACATCGGCGACCCGCTGCTTGAGCAGGTAGCCCACACCGCTGGTGTTCGCGGACAGCAGGTCAGCCGCGTACCGCTCCTCCACGTACTGCGAAAGCAGCACCACCGCCGTCCCCGGCCAGCGCCGACGGATCTCCATCGCCGCCCGCACCCCCTCGTCGGTGAAGCCGGGCGGCATCCGGACGTCGATCAGGGCGAGTTCGGGCCGGTGCTCCGCCACCGCCGCCAACAGCCCCTCCGCGTCGCCGGCTTCCGCGGCGACCTGGAACCCGCCCATCTCCAGCACCTCGATCAGGCCGACCCGCAACAGCACCGAGTCCTCGGCGATCACCGCGCGCACGGCAGCTCCGCGGTGATGGTGGTGGGCCCGCCGACGGGGCTGCTGACGTGGAAGGCCCCGTCGAGGGAGCCGACCCGCTTGGCCAGCCCGGTCAGCCCCGTGCCGGCGGCGGCGTCGGCACCGCCCAGCCCGTCGTCGGTGACGCGCACGCGCAGCACCTCGCCGACCCGACGGACCGTCACCTCAACACGCATCGCTTCGGCGTGCTTCGTCGCATTGGTCAGCGCCTCCGAGATCACGAAGTACGCGACCGACTCCACGCTGGGCGCCACCCGCTCCTCCAGATCGACCCGCAGCCGCACCGGCAGGGGCGTGCGGGCGGCCAGCCCGGACAACGCCGCGTCCAGACCTCGGTCTTCGAGCACGGCCGGGTGCAGCCCCCGCGCCAGGTCATTGAGTTCGGCGATCGCCTCCTTCGCCTCCAGGTGCGCTCTCGCGATCACCTCCCGGGCATCGCTCGACAGGTCCGGGCGGGTGGCCATGGCCAGACCCAGGTTGACCGCGAGAGACACCAACCGCTGCTGGGTGCCGTCGTGCAGGTCGCGCTCGATCCGGCGGCGCTCCGCGTCGACGGCCTCGATCAAGTCGGTCCGGCTCACGGCCAGCTGATCGACCCGCTCCTGGAGCCGCTGCGCCCGGCTGGGCCCGAGCAGGCCCAACGCCAGCCGCGCCTCGGCCCGGGCCACTGCCCGCACGGTCCAGGGCAGGGCGCACAGGAGGAGGAGTCCAGCCGCTGTGTAGACCGGCAGCTGGGTCACGTAGCCGAACCAGTCCTGGCGGATTCCGGTCGGCAGCGCCCATGCCCAGGCGTAGGCGATGACGCCCGTCAGGCCCGCCGCCGCCAGCACGAGCACCAGCAGCTCCAGCAGCGCGAGCAGCGGGCCCAGCAGGAGGTGGTAGCCGACCTTGCGCCAAGGCCGCGTCGCCGCGAGCCGCCGGGCGGCCGAGGCCCACGTCCGCCGTTCCGGCGCGGCGGGGGTGAGCCGGGGGACGTCCACACCGATGAGCGCCCGGTAGCGGGCCCGCTGAACGGCCGTGAGTACCGGGGTGCCGAGCAGGATCAGTGCGGCCGACACGGACACCGTCAGGATCCAGTTCCCCGTCCTGGCGGTAGTCGTCGCCGCCCAGGCCCACACGGGCACCAGCGCCAGGTGCGGCGGCACACCGGCGGTCAGAAAGACGGTGTCCCGCCGTGCCCGGAGGACCGAGCGTCTCAGTCCAGCTGGAATCGTCATGGCACGACGCTAGGGCACCGCAGGAGGACGGTGCCATGAAACCTGTACCCGATCTCATGGTGAACCCAGTACCAGGCTTCCCCGCGCCCGACGCACCCCGGCCCACCGCGGAGTGACCCTCGCCCATCAACGCCGAGGGCTGGCCCGACGACGTTCCGGTGCACGGCGCGAACGACACCGGCGGCGGCCTCCACGTCACCGTCACGGCGGCGGAGGAAGCCGCCGTCCGCGCGCGCCTCGCCGCCGCCGGGCTACCGGTGGACGCGCTGCGTCACCGCACGGGGTCCACCCGCCGCAACCGCAGCTGAAGATCCCCGGCCGCGAGCTCCAACGAGCGGCCGTCGTCGAGGCGTTCGGCGACGAAGCGTTCGGCACCGGGGCCGGCGAGGCAGCACTCCAGCCGGCGTCACTCCGGTCTGCTCATGGGCTGGAAGCGGACGGCCGCCCAGAGGTCGGCCAGGGCCTCGGAGAGGAGGGCGTAGGTCGTGGGCGGGACAAGGCCGACGACCTCGACCGTGACGGGCCGCGCCGGCGTCATCGGGCACACCCGACGGGCGACTCGACCTCGGCCCACACAATCTTGCCCACGCCGCCCTCACGGGGGCAGCAGCCCCAGCGGTGCGCCAGCAATTTGACGATCGCGAGCCCGCGCCCGGACTCGTCCTCCCCACCGGCCGCCCGCAACACCAGCCCGCGTTCGCCCCTGGCGTCGTGCACCTCGATGCGGAGACGTCGACGGTTGACGTCGAGGACGAGCTGAACCTGCCGCCCCAGGGGCGTGCCGTGCAGAACGGCATTGGTCACCAGCTCGCTGACGAGCAACTTCCCGGATTCGAGAAAGCGTTCACCCCCGGGCGCATCCGCGAGCAGGTTTTCGAGCAACCGGCGCGCTTCCCCCGGCGAGCGCCTGCTGCGCGGGAGCCAGCTGGAGAGAGAGGGAGGGGTCGGGAGGCAGGAGGACATGGCGGATTCACCTTCCTGGTGCAGGGAGTTGAAGGCGTGGTGCTGCCGATGATCACTCAGACGAACCGTCGAGTTACTGCATGTAGCATGCTCTGCAATGGCCCCACTTCGCAAGCGCATCTCCGCGCAATTGCGTCTCACCGCAAGGGGCTTGTGATCACCGAGGGAGGTGGCAGACTGTGACTCGATGTCAACCGAGAGGGAGCGAGCAGAGTGGACAGTCCGACGGTGCTGCGGCGTAGGCTCGGCTCCGAGCTGCGGCGACTGCGCGAACGGACAGGGCTTCAAGCGAAGGCGGCCGCCGACACGTTGCGGTTCAGCGCGACCAAGATCTCGCGCATCGAGTCCGGCCAGACCACCCTCAAGGAATCGGACGTCCGCGCCCTGCTCGAACTGTACGGCGTCACCGACGAGGCCGAACTGCGGCAGTTCATCTCCCTCACCCGCCGCAGCACCCAGCGAGGCTGGTGGCACGACTACGGCGATGCGCTCCCCGACTGGTTCCAGACCTACGTCGGCATGGAGTCCGATGCCGCCCGCATCCGCGCCTACGAGATCGAGCTGGTTCCGGGCCTCCTCCAGACGGCCGACTACGCTCGCGCCATCTTCCGGATCTCGCCGTCAGCCCCGAGTGCGGACGAGATCGAGCGCCGAGTCAAGCTTCGAATCCAACGGCAGGAGATCTTCCACCGCGCCGACCCACCCAGCGTCCGGACCATCCTCAACGAGGCAGTCCTCCGCCGCCCGATCGGCGGTCCGCACGTCATGAGGGACCAGGTCCTTCATCTCATCGAGCTGGCCGAGAAGTACGACGTAGCGATCCAGGTCCTGCCCTTCACCGCAGGAACGCATGCCTCGATGAGCATGGCGTTCCACATCCTCTCTTTCGCCGATGTTCCGGGCGACGTGGTCTATGTCGAAGCGCTGACCAGCAGTCTGTACATGGAGCGGGAATCGGACATCGCCCACCACGAGCTTGTCTTCGCGCGGCTCTCGGAATCCGCAATGAGCCCCCAGGACTCGCTGTCCTGGATGCAGAACTTGGCAACAGAGGGGTACGGACGTGGCAACTGATCTGACATGGCGAAAGAGCAGCTACAGCGGTAGCGAAGGCGGCAACTGCATCGAGGTCGCCGCTTCCCTCACCGACACCGTCCCCGTCCGCGACAGCAAGGACCCCGACGGCCCCATCCTCACCTTCACCACCACCGCCTGGCACTCCTTCCTCACCGCCATCCACACCGGCGAACTCCCCACCCAGGCCTAACCACCCCGGCGGGGGGGGGGGGGGGGGCCCCCCCCCCCCCGGGCCCCGGCCCCCCGCGCGGCCGGGGCCGGGGGGGGAG
>NZ_JBHJUI010000003.1:154902-155949 GCF_042268405.1 Kitasatospora sp. NPDC056184
CCACCCACCCGCCGCCCCCCGCCTCCCCCCCCCCCCCCCCACCCCCCCCCGCCCCCCCCCCCCGCGGCCCCCCCCCCGGCGGCGGGGGGGCCCGCCCCCCCCCCCCCCCCCGCCGGAGCAACCACGCGTGGGTTCAGGTCGGCCATGGGTCCGACCGTACGGCCGGCGCCGCCGCCGACCGGGCAGACACGGCTTCACACCTGGTGGCCGACGACCAGTGCTACCGGTTCGCCCGGGCCGCTCCTGCCCAGGAAGTCGGTCCGGCCGACTTCCCGAGTGCCGCCCCGCAGGCTCCCATTCGGGCAATGGTTCGCCGGCCCCCGCCATTCGGCGGGGGCCGTAGGTCGGTGCACTGATTTTCTCCGGAAAAACATGGGTGCCCTCCCCGGAGATTGAGGCGCCGGGGAGGGCATTTCATGCGTCGTTCAGGTGGCTTTTACCTCGCGACCGCGGGGGTCAGCTCCACTTCTGGTAGTTCCCGCCGTTGCCGCCCAGGGTGTAGACGTTCCCGTTGACGTTGCTGTCCAGGTAGCGGCCGGTGGCGACGTCCCGGTAGAACCAGCCGTTGCCACCCCACTCCTTGACCCACTTCTGGTAGTTGCCGCCGTTGCAGCCGAGGGTGTAGACGTGGCCGTCGCCGTTGCTGTCCAGGCATCGGCCGGTGGCCAGGTTCTTGAGGGTGAAGGTGTTGCCGCCCAGGTCATCGGCCCACCAGACCTGGTAGGAGCCGCCGTTGGCGCCCAGGGTGTAGACGTCGCCGTTGCCGTTGCTGTCCAGGACGCGGCTGGTGGCGAGGTTGGTGAGGGTGACGTAGCCGGAGGCCGCGCTGGCCGAGCCGGCGGTCAGGAACGTCGCCCCGCCGGCCAGCAGGGCCGTCGTGGCGGCAAGGGCGGCGGTGCGCTTGACGAGCTTCATCGCATTTCCTCCCGGTGTGGGGCCGGGCCCCCGCCCCGGGGCCCCCCCAAAAAAAAAAAAGGGGGGGTATTAAAAAAAAAAAACCCCCCAACACACCAAAAAAAAAGGTTTGGGGGGTGATGGGTTATAAGT
>NZ_JBHJUI010000003.1:155959-503595 GCF_042268405.1 Kitasatospora sp. NPDC056184
CCTTTTTTTTTTTTACCCGCCCACCACTTATTTCTACTTTTTTTTTGTGGTGGGCTGCTTTTTTTTTTTATAACACACTTCGTTTCTTATTCTATTTCCCCCCGGGTGCCCCCGGCCCCCCCCCCGGGCCCACACCGAACTTATCCAAGGAGTCCCTTGCGCCGCGTTTCCGGCTCTCCGGATATATCCGGGTTCGGCCACTTGGAATTGACCCATCCGGATATATCGGACATGAATGGAACAATTCCTGCCGGTTTCTCGGGCGGCGCGGCCCGGAATTCTCCCGATCACTGCTGGACAGATCACTCATATCGGCAGATGTCATGACAAGAGGAAGGCAAGCAGGAGGAAAGGACCATAACGCGCACCGGGCGGGCCGGAGCCCCCGCCCGGGAACTTGGCCGGATCAGGCGCGGGCGATCAGTTCTCCCGTCGACGGGGGCGCAGGGCGAGGCCGACGCCGACGGCCGCCACCAGCACGCCGAGCAGGGCCACCGGGCGTGACCACTCCCCCGCCCCGGTGTCGGCGAAGGCCGCCGGGAGGACGAGCGCCGAGGCCGCCACGGCGGCGAGCGCGTGGGCGGGCCGCGGGCGGCGGCGGTCCGGGCCGAAGGCGTCGAGGAGGAGCAGATAGCCGGTCAGCAGGACGGCGACGGCCGCGCCCCGCCAGACGGCGGGCTCGCCGACCGCGGCGAGCAGGACGCAGCCGGTCGCCAGCAGGGTGGTGCGCCGGGTGGCCAGGCGGGCCGGCCAGGTGGTGGGGCGGCGCGGCGGTTCGGGCGACGGCGGGGCCGCCCAGGTCGCCAGGGCGAGCAGGGCCACCACCCCGATCGGCCCGACCCGGGCGGCCGCGCCGTCCTCGGCGCCCACCCCGGCGGAGGCCAGCAACAGGGCATCGGCGACGAGGCGGAGCAGGGCCCGTTCCAGCCTCGGGGCCCACGGCAGCGCGGGGTCCGTCATCGGGAACCTCCTCCGATCCGGCGGCGCAGCAGCGGCGCGAGGGCGAGGTCGAGGGCCTCGCCGGGGGTGTACCGGGCGACGGGGACGCCGCGGGCGCGCAGGGCCGCGCGCATCGCCTCCCGTTCGGCGTGCCAGAGCCGCAGCGCCAGCGCGCCCGTCTCGTCGTCCGCTTCGACCACGGGCTCGCCGACCGGGATCTCCACCACGACCAGCGGGTTGCCGTGGTCGCCGACGCGGCCGAGTACGCCCAGGATCCGCTGGTCGGTGAGCGGCGTGAACGCGTAGACCAGGGCGTGGCCCGGCAGGGCGGGCAGCGGCAGCCGGGGCAGCGCGGGCCCGCGGTGGGCGCGGTCCTGGCGGACCTCCAACACGCTCTCGACCATCCGGTGGAGCTGGCGGTCGCCGCTCCCGGCGGTGAGCCAGCGCAGTTGCCCGCCGACCGCGATCAGGCCGACCCGGTCGTGCCGGCGCAGGTAGGCGCGGGTCAGTCCGGCGGCGGCGCGCAGGCTCTCGTCGAGGCTGGACAGCCCGGTGGCCGGGTCGTGGACGTCGTCGAAGGTGTCGAGCAGGACGACGGCGTCGGAGGCGCGTTCGGCGGCGAACTGGTTGATCTGGATGCTGCCGCGGCGGGTGGTGGAGGGCCAGTGGATGCGCCGCTGACGCTCGCCGTGGACGTACGGGCGGACGCCGACCACCTCGACGCCGGTGCCGTCGTGGCGGGTGGTGTGCTCGCCGAGCCGTTCGGGCAGCCGGACCGGGATCGGGGTGAGGCGGGCCGTGGCGGGCACCGGGAAGACGTCCGCCGTCCCGAGGTCGGTCCGTACGGTGCGGCGTGCCAGCGCGCCCGCGTCGTGGACGTCGATGTCGACGGCGCCCAGGCTCCAGCGGCCCCAGCTGTCGGCGCGCAGGGCGAGGTCCACGCCGGTGGGGCGCACGGTCAGCCCTTCCAGCGCGACGCCGGGGCCCAGGGCGATGGTGGGGTCGAGCGGGCCGATCCGACCGTCGTGCCGGATCTCGATGCGGACGGTGATGCGCTCGCCCTCGAAGCAGCGGCGCGGCTCCACGGTCGCGGTGGTGTCCAGGTCGGTGGGCCGGCTGCCGCCCGGGGCGGCCAGGGCCAGCAGCGCGGCCGGGGCGGCGGCCAGGGCGAGCAGCCAGCCGTGGCCGGTGACCAGGGCCGCCGCGGCGGCCACGGTGGCGACGGAGAGCAGCCGCAGGGTCCGCTCGGCGGCCCGCCAGTGCGGCGAGGGCGGGGTGCTGGGCAGGCCGTCCGCGGTGGCCCGGGCGCTGCGGACGATGATCCGGGCGGTCGCCGGGTCGGCGGGAGGCGGAGCGGTCACCGCGCGGCACCCTCGGGCGCCCCCGCGGGGGCCGCGACGGAGCGCGGCACGGTCTGCGGCGCCGGAACCCCGGCGACCACCCGGGCCAGCACCTCGTCCGCCTCGACCTGGCGCACCCACAACTCCGGCTTCAGTGTGACGCGGTGGGCCAGCGCGGGGACGGCGAGCGCCTTGACGTCCTCCGGGATCAGGTAGTCGCGGCCCTCCAGCATCGCGTGCGCGCGGGCGAGTTGCACCAGCGCGAGGCCGCCGCGCGGCGAGGCGCCGACCTGGATCTGCGGATCGTTGCGGGTGGCGTCGACCAGCGCGATGACGTAGTCGACGAGGTCGTCCTCGACCTCCACCCGCTCGACCGCGGCCCGCACGGCGAGCAGTTCGGCGGGACTGCTGACGGCGTCGAGGGCCGCCTCGGGGGCGGAGCGGTCCAGGCGGGCCCGCAGCATCGCGGCCTCCAGGCCGGTGGACAGGTACCCCATCCGCACCCGGAGCAGGAAGCGGTCCAGTTGGGCCTCGGGGAGGGAGTAGGTGCCCTCGTACTCGATCGGGTTGGCGGTGGCGATCACCGCGAAGGGCTGCGGGAGCCGGCGGGTGGCGCCGTCGACCGAGACCTGGCCCTCGGCCATCGCCTCCAGCAGCGCGGCCTGGGTCTTCGGCGGGGTGCGGTTGATCTCGTCGGCCAGCAGCAGCTGGGTGAAGAGCGGGCCGGGGCGGAACACCATCTCGCCGCTGCGCTGGTCGTAGAACGGCGCGCCGGTGACGTCCGAGGGCAGCAGGTCGGGCGTGAACTGGATCCGGCGGAAGTCCAGCCCGAGGGTGGTCGCGAACGAGCGGGCCAGCAGCGTCTTGCCGAGGCCCGGCAGGTCCTCGATCAGCACGTGGCCGCCGGCGACGATGCCCAGCATCACCAGGCGCAGCGCGTCGGGCTTGCCGACGACGGCGCGTTCGATCTCCTTCAGCACCGCGCGGGCGCGCTCCCCGGCCTGCTGGGGTGTCAGCGCACCGGGCCCGCCCGGGGCGGCCGGGTCGGTGCCCGGGTCGGCGGGGGCCTGCGGGACGGAGGTCATGGGGAATCTCCTGACGGGGACGGTCGGGCCGGGTGAGCGCGGGCGGCCCGGCGGTGGACTTGCCGAAGGAACGGCGCCGGAAGGACGCTCGACCGGACGGCCCCGGCCGACAAGGCCGGTGAGCCGATGATCCGACGAGCCGTAGGCGGATCGGCCGGCCGGCCGGCCGGCTACAGGGACTCCAGCCGGTCGACGAGGGCCCGCAGGACGTCCGGCGGAACGGCCCGGGCCGGAGGCTCGCCGACCGGGTCGATCCAGGGCCAGAGGCGGGCGCCGACCAGCTCCGCCGCCCGTTCCCGGTCGGCCGCGAGCGAGACGTGGTGGGCCTCCGACAGCCGGGCGGCGTACAGCCGTTGCAGCCGGCCGCGCAACAGCTGGGCGTCCCCGTCCGGCGCCAGCCCCTGCCGCACGGTCCAGCGCCAGTCGGCGAGGCCGGGCTCGTGCGAGTCCATCAGCCGCGGCCGGCGGCGCAGGCCCACGTCCAGGGCCCCGGCGCCGGCGACGTAGCGGCCGGTGAGCAGGGCGGCGACCCCGAGCAGGACCGCTCCGGCGACGGCCGCCGACCGACCGCCGACCAGGCCGAACACCACCTCGGCCAGCACGGCGACGACGGCCAGTTCGAGCAGGCTGTGCCGGACGGAGCCGGGCCAGGCCGGCTTCCGGCCCTCCTCGGAGGTCCCGGCGGGGCGGCGGGCGGTGCGGCGGGCGGGGGCACGGCTCATCGGTGGCTCCGGGGCGCGGCGACACGGTCGGACGCGGTCTGCCCGGCCCGGTCGGCCGCGGACGGCTCCCCGGCCGCGGCCAGCCGGGCGGCGATGGCGTCCAGGGCCGCGCGGGCCCGGCGCACATGGCCGTCGTCCATCGGGTGGGAGGAGTACCGGGCCTCCCGGAACAGCTCGGTGAGCGCGTACGCGGAGGCCCGGTCGACCCGGTCGTCCGCCACCGCCCGCTCCAACAGCTCCGCCGGGTTGTCGCTGACCTGCCGCTCCAGCCCGGAGGCGGCCAGCGAGGCCTCCATCGCGGCGTAGCAGGCGATCACGGCGGCCCGCGCGTCGGCGCCGTGCAGCGAGCGCCGGCCGGTGGCGACGGCGGCCGCGAGGGCGTCGTCCTCGGCGGCGCCGCCGATGACGACGCCGGGGAGCGAGCGCACCCGCCACGGGACGCGGTACCGGGTCAGCAGCATCCGGACCAGCGCCGCGAGCAGGAGGACCGCGGCAAGCACGGCGAGCACGTACAGCAGCGGGGCGAGCAGGTTGCCGTCATCGGCCGGCGGGCCGACCTGCGGAGGTTCCGTCGGGGCCGCCTCCGGCGGGGGCACGCCCCTCCGCTCCTCGGGTCCGTCCGGCTTCCGCACCCGGCTGTGGAGGAGCAGCGCCAGCAGCGGGACCAGCGCGGTGGCACCGGCCAGCAGCAGCACGGCGGCCTCGCGCAGGCGTTCGGCCCAGGGCGTCGGCCCGGCCAGGGAGCGGACCTCCTCGCGGAAGCGCGCCGCGAACCATCCGACGAGCCCGGCCCAGCCGAGGGCGATCAGCACCACGAGGCCGGTCGAGCCCACCACCGGGTCTCCGGGCGTCCCCAGGACGCCGCCGCCCGGGCGCAGCGCCGCGGCGGCGAGCAGCAGTCCACCGCCGACCAGCAGCAGCGGTACCGTCCGACCGCCGGCGGCTCCCCCGCCCGTCGGGCGGTGCCGGAGCCTGTCCGGTGACACATTCTCGGCCATGCAACCCCCGGTCCCCGCGCACGCGTTCGAGCAGGTGCGCGAAGCGTCGCACACCCACGGTCCCGCTGTCACCCCTGTTCCAGCGGGTGGGCCGCGGGCTCCGGGCGCTACGGCAGGCCCAGCAGCCGGGCCACCGCGCCCGCCGTGCCGGGGCCGTCCGCGTGGACGGCGGTGATGCCCAGCGCCTCGGCCGGGCCGAGGTTCACGGCGCGGTCGTCGACGAAGACGCAGGCCTCGCCGGGCAGGCCGAGCCGCTCCAGGGTGAGGCGGTAGATCTCCGGGTCCGGCTTGGCCAGGCCCTCCTCCCCGCTGATCACCCGGACGTCGAAGAGGTCCCGGACCCCGGTGGCGGTGTACGGGTTGTAGGGGTCGAAGCCGTAGGAGTTGGAGAGCAGGGCGACGGCGAGGCCCGCCGCGCGGGCCGCCCGCACCAGTTCCACCATCGCGGGGACGACCCGCACCTCCGCGTGCGCCCGGCCCATCAGGTCATCCGGGTCGACGCCGATCAGCGCGGCGGTACGGCGGTTCCACTCGCGCTGGGTGATCCGGCCCAGCTCCAGTTCCCCGTACAGCGCCCGCCCGACCGGGTCGTCCACCAGGGCGCGCCGCCAGGCGTCCGGCGCGAGGCCGCTGCGCGCGCACCAGCCGCGCACGGCGTCCCCGAGCGGGGTGGTCAGCACGCCCGCGAAGTCGACGATCAGGCCCCGGTACGCCACCGTCCCCACCCCTTCCGGCCGTCCGCCCGAATCCACCGCGCCACCGGGCGGGCCGCCCGTTGTCGGTGGGGTGTGCCACGCTACACGGGCCGGGGCGAGCGGGTGGCGTCCCCGGCCGCCGCCACCGATCGCCAGGGAGACCGCCGCCGTGCCCTCAGCCGCCGAGATGATCGCCCCCGACACCGTCGCCGGGCTCGCCCGCTGCCTGGCCCGGGCCGGCCGCGGCGCCGCCACGGACGCCCTCGACCGGTGCGGCGCGGCGCTGGACGGACTCGGCTTCAGCGAGCGCGTCGCCGCGGTCCGCGACGCCGTGCTCGCCGACCTCCCGCCCGACTACCCCGCGTTCGAACGGGTGCTGCGCGCGGCCCTGGACGACGGGGAGTTCACCGGCTGGATGACCTTCCCCGTCGGCGAGGCCGTCGCCGTCCGCGGCCTGGACGCCTTCGAACCGGCCCTCGCCCTGCTCGCCGCGCTCACCCCGCGGCTGACCTGCGAGAGCGCCGTCCGCCCGTTCCTGCGCGCCGACCAGGGGCGCGCGCTCGCCGTCGTACGGCGGTGGACGGCCGACCCGGACCCGCACGTCCGCCGCCTCGCCGGCGAGGGCACCCGGCCGCGGCTGCCCTGGGCGGCGCAACTCCCGGCGCTGATCGCCGATCCGGCGCCCGCCCTGCCGGTCCTCGACGCGCTGTACCGGGACACCTCGGAGTACGTCCGCCGCTCGGTCGCCAACCACCTCAACGACATCAGCCGCGACCACCCCGCCACCGCCGTCGGGACCGCCGCCCGCTGGCTCGCCGACCCGGCGCCGACCACCCTCCCGCTGGTCCGGCACGGCCTGCGCACCCTGATCAAGGCCGGCCGCCCCGAGGCGCTCGCCCTGCTCGGCCACCGGCCCGACGTCCCGGTCGCCGTCGAGGGACCGCACGTGCGCACCGCCGAGATCACGCTCGGCGAGGAGCTGGTGTTCGAGTACGCGGTGACCAACACCCACGACGAGAGCGCCAGCCTGGTCATCGACTACGTCGTCCACCACGTCAAGGCCAACGGCGGCCGGACGCCCAAGGTCTTCAAGCTCACCACCCGCTCGCTCGCGCCCGGCGAGACCTGGCGGGCCACCCGCCGGCACGCCGTCAAGCCGATCAGCACCCGGCGCTACCACGCGGGCGTGCACCTCCTGGAGCTCCAGGTCAACGGCCGCCGCCACGGGGAGGGTTCGTTCACCCTGCACCTGTGACGGGCCGCCGCTCCGCGGCCACCGCCAGGACGGCGTCCGCGAGTTCGCGGGCGGACCGGCCGTCCCCGGCGTCCAGCCCCACCAGCCCGAGCCGGTCCAGCTCGGCCGCCATCAACTCCTGGTAGCGGACGCTGCGGGCCAGGAACGCGTCCATCAGGTACCGCCCGTCCCCGGTCGCCTCCGCGTACCGCCCGTCGCGCCGGATCCGCTCCCGGATCACCGCCTCGTCGGCGGTGAGCCACAGCGCGGCGGTGTCCGGCCCGACCAGCCCTGCCACGGCGGCGGGCCACAGGGCCGAGCCCTCCAGGACGAGGCCGGGCCCGCCGCCCTCCGCCACCCGGCGCGTGACCAGCTCCTCGATCCGGGGCCGCAGCCGCGCGTAGTGGCCGAGCACCGAGGCGATCAACTCGTCCACCGACAACGTGCGGTAGTGCTCGGCGACGTGCGGCGGCACCTCCCACCCCGGCACCGGCCACGGCCGGCCCGGGTGGCGCGCCAGTGCGTCCGTCGACCGGCACTCGAAGCCGAGCCGCTCCGCCACCAGCCGGGCGACGGTCGACTTGCCGGTGTTCGACGTCCCCCCGATCAGCACCACCCGCAACACCTCGTCCGCCATGCCGCCGACTCTCCTCGTCTCCGTGGATCGAGACCGAACCTTGACCTCGACCGCCCGTTCCGGCGCCCTCGCCGCGCCGCCAGGAGGCCCCTTCCCGGCCACACGCGACGGCGCCGCCGCCGCGCGACCCCCACCCGCGGGGGACGGCGTCGGACCGCCCGCAACCGTACCCGGAACCACCCTCGCGGGCCTTTCGCGGCCGCCGGACCGGGGGTGAACGTACGCCCCCGAACTCCTAGGCTCGACGGTACCGAACCCCCGCCGGAAGGACCGCCCTTGAACCGCTCCGTCCGCTCCACCGACGACGTCCTCACCCTGCTCGACGAGCTCTTCGCGCCCGCCGCCGACCGCTGGACCGACCGGGCCGCCGACTGGTGGGACGACTTCTACGCCGACCGTTCCTCGGGGCGGCCGTTCTTCGTCGACGCCCCGGACGAGAACCTCGTCGCCCACCTCGACCGCGGCCTGCTCGCCCCCGGCGCACGGGTGCTGGACCTCGGCTGCGGAGCCGGCCGCAACGCCGACCACCTCGCCGCGCGCGGCTTCGAGGTGGACGCCGTCGACCTCTCCGCCACCGCCCTCGCCTGGGCGCACGAGCGGGCGCGGGCGGCGGACGTCGCACCGCGGTTCCACCACGGCAACATCTTCACCGTCGAACTCCCCCTCCCCCAGTACGACCTGGTCTACGACTCGGGCTGCCTGCACCATCTGCCGCCGCACCGCCGGATCAGCTACCTCGCACTGCTGGAGCGCGTCCTGGCACCCGGCGGGCACCTCGGCCTCACCTGCTTCGCGGCCGGCGCGATGGGCTCGGAGCTGCCCGACGCCGAGCTGTACCGCACCGGGCGGCTGGACGGCGGGCTCGCCTTCACCCCGGACGAACTCCGCTGGATCTTCGGCGACTTCACCGAGGTGGAGCTCCGCCCGATGGTGCCGCAGGAGCCCGGCGCGCCGCTGTTCGGCCTGCCCGTCCTGCTCACCGCGCTGTTCCGCAGGCCGCCCGCCGGGTGAGAGTCGCACCGGCGCGGGGTAGGAGGAGGGGCGGCCGGCCGTACCGGCCCGTGGAGCAGGGCGACAAGAGGGGACGGGACGCGATGTCCGCCGACGCAACACCGTGGGACGCCGCCGCCGGGCGCGGACTGGCCTTCCTGCACGGGTCGTTGGGGCCCGACGGGCTGCCGTCCGCACGACCCGGCACCGACCCGGAGCTGCGCGCGCCGCTCACCGGCGCCGAAGCCCGCCGGCACCTGCTCGTCACGCACGGGGTGGACCTCGGGTTCGACCCCGACCACGAGGGCCTCTCCGCGCTGTGGGGCCTCGCCCTGCTGCGGCCCGACGGCCAACGGCCCGAGGAGCGCGAACTGGTGGCCGTGCTGGCCCGGCAGGTCGAGAGGTACGGCCACCCGTGGCGACCGCGGTACCGCCTCTTCCCGCCCGGCGTGCCGTTCGCCGCCGACACCGGCAGCACCGCGCTCGCGCTGTCCGGGCTCGCCCGGCACGGCCTGATCGCACCGGACCAGCAGGACGCGGTCGCCCGTGAGCTGCTGGACACCCAGATCGGGCCGGACAACGGCCCGATACCGGCCTCCTGGGAGGACTCCGACCACACCTCCTCGCACGGCCGCCGCTACGACGCCGTCATCGCCGCCGACGTCCTGTCCGCGCTCCACCTCCCGGTCCCGGCGGGCCGGTTGCCGCACCCGGCGGCCGAGGCGACGCTCCGGTACGTCCAGCAGCACCTGACCGGCCCGCGCACCGGCACCCGGTACTACGCCTCCCCCGAGGCCTTCCTGCACGCCGCCGCCCGGGCGTCCACCCTCGTACCCGCACTCGCCGCACCGACCCGGCGGGCGGTCGAGCGCGGGACCACCCAGTTCGCCGACACCGCGGTCGAACTCGCGCTGCTGGTGCTCGCCGCCGAGTACACGGGCGCCGACGTGGACCTGCCCGGGCTGCGCCGGCGCCTCGCCGACGCCCAACTCCCGGACGGCTCCTGGCCCGCCGCCGGATACCTCCGCCTCGGGGACGCGCCGCTGTACTTCGGCTCGCCGCACCTCACCACGCTGTTCGCCGTCCGCGCCCTGCGCCCCGAGACACCGCCGGCGCGCTGACCGACGGCGGGGCGGGCCGGACGGCGGGGCAGGTCAGTCGGCGGGGCGGGTCAGTCGGCGAGGCTGAAGTCACCGCCGACCGGTGCGGCGATCGTGTCGGCGGCGACCAGGTCGGTGAAGGTCCGCACCGGGACGCTGCTGTCGATCGTGCCGCCGTCGCCGAGCTGCCCGGAGCCGTTGGCCCCCCAGGAGTGGACCTCGCCGTCGGCCAGCAGGACGACGCTGTGCTCGCGGCCGCCGGCCACCTGCCGCACCCCGGCCAGGCCCGGGACCGCCACGGGCGTGACCCGGAAGGTCGTGGTGCCGTCGCCGAGTTGGCCCGAGGTGTTCTGCCCCCAGGCCCTGAGCCGGTGGTCGCCCCCGGTGACGGCCAGGCTGTGGTGGCTGCCGGCCGCGATCCACGCGACCCCGCCGGACCAGCCGCCCCGGGTGTGGACCGGGGTGTAGCGGTTGATCGTGGTGTTGTCGCCGAGCTGGCCGGCAGCGTTGAAGCCCCAGGCCTTCACCGCGGACCCGCCGGTCACGGCGAGGCTGTGGTTGGCACCCGCCGCGATCCGGGTGGCCGCGTCCAGGCCGGCCACCCGGACCGGCGTGTTCCGGCCGGTCGAGGTCCCGTCGCCGAGCTGGCCGTTGGCGTTGTGGCCCCAGGCCCACACGGTGCCGTCCGCGCGCAGCGCCAGGCTGTGGTTGAGGCCGGCGGCGATCGCGATCACCTCGTCGAGGCGCCTGACCCGGGCCGGGACGCTGCTGTCGGCGGTGCCGCCGGTGCCGAGCTGCCCGTAGGTGTTCTGGCCCCAGGCGAGCACGGTGCCGTCCTCGCACAGCGCCAGGCTGTGCGTGCCGCCGGCGGCGATCTCGGTGGCGTCGCCCAGGTTGACGACCCAGTCGGGCGCGCCGCGGCCGGAGAGCGAGCCGTCGCCGAGCTGGCCGGAGCCGTTGGCGCCCCAGGACCGCACGCTGCCGTCGCCCAGCAGCGCCAGCCCGTGCCCCGTGGCCGGGCCGGCCCCGCCGGCGGCGGTCCTGACCACGTCGACGCCGGTCAGGCCGAGCACGGTGGTGGCCCTGGTGTGCAGGGCCGCCCAGGAGCCGTCGCCCAGCTGGCCGGCCCGGTTGTTGCCCCAGGCCTTGAGCCGCTTGTCCGCCACTTCGTCTCCCGGCATGTCGGTGCGCGGCCGCAGCGCCGCGCTCACGGATGTCGGCGGGGGCATCGGCTCCCGCGCGTAGCCAAACGGGTACCCACGGTATTCGTTCGCCTACGGCGGGCCAAGGACCCTCCGGCACACGGACAGGTGAAAGAAGCCGGCCCGCCCCGGCCCCCTCACGGCCCCGGCGAGGCGGCGCCGCCGTCGCGCAGCCGGCGCAGGAGCCCGTCCAGGTCGAGGCGGGTGCGCTCGCGGCCGGTCGGCACCAGGCTCTCGGTGCGGGCCAGGAAGTCGCGGACCCGGTCGGCCGGGGCGTGCAGGTCGACGCTGCCGTCCTCGCCGGTGAGGGTGATGAGGACGGACCCGGCGCGGGCGCCGGCGCCGGGCCGGACGCGGACGCTGCCCAGGCCGGACCGCCCGCGCAGGCCCGAGGCCAACAGCTCCCGGGCGAACACCCAGGTGATCGGCGTGGCGAGGTCGGTGTGGCTGTCCAGGAAGACGGCGTACGGGTCGGCGGTGCGGTAGCGCAGCCGGGCGGGGACGGCGAGGGTCAGGCCGGGGTGGACGACGACCCGGAGGTCGAGCGCGACCGCGCAGCCCTCGTCGGCGGCGCGCTGGGCGGGGACGCGCGGGGTCTCCTCCGTCATGACCGCCCCCGGGCGCGCAGAATCGTTTCTTCACAACCGCCACGGGCGGCAAGGTCAGGGCTCACGGCAGGAACAACGAGCCACCGCGGGTTCGGCAACCCGCGCCGCCGGCCGATCACCCGCGCGACGCCGGGACGGACCAGTCCGGCGGGCGACGCGCCGGGCCCCGGCCTAGGCTCCGGAACGGAACCACCCCCGGCGGCCTCGGAACGGAACCCCCATGCACCCTGTCGTACGCGGCGCCGGAGCCCTGGGCCTGGCCGTGACGCTGGCCGTGGCACTGACCGGCGGCCTCACCGCGTGCCGCAGCGGTTCCCCGGCGAGCTCCGCCAAGGTCGACCCGACCACCCCCGCGACCACCACCGCCGCACCGACCACCACCACGGCCTCCGCCGCGACCGTCCCGGCGCTGCCCGCCGCGCTCACCGGCCAGCAGCTCGCCTGGCAGGCCTGCCCCGCGCCGTCGGCCGCCCAGGGCGGCGGCCCGGCCCCGGGCACGCCGTGGGAGTGCGCCACCCTGAAGACCCCGCTGGACCACGCCGCGCCGACCGGCCGGACCGTCGACCTCGCGCTGATCCGGATGCGGGCCGCCGGCGGCGAGCCGAGGATCGGCTCGCTGATCTACAACTTCGGCGGCCCGGGCGCCTCCGGCGTCGTCACCCTGCCCGCCCTCGCCCAGGACTACGCCGACCTCAACGCCCGCTACGACCTGGTGGGCTTCGACCCCCGCGGGGTGGGCGACAGCGCGGGCGTGCGCTGCCTGGACGACGCCGCCACCGACGCCTCGGCCGCCGTCGACGGCTCGCCCGACGACACGGCCGAGGTGCGGGCGCTCGGCGAGGCCGTCGCCGCGTACGCCACCGCCTGCCGGAACAACTCGGGCGACGTCCTGCCCTACGTCGACACCGTCTCGACCGCCCGCGACCTCGACCTGCTGCGCCAGGTGCTCGGGGACGACAGGCTGCACTACTTCGGCCTCTCCTACGGCACCGAACTCGGCGGCGTCTACGCCCACCTGTACCCGCAGAACGTCGGCCGCCTGGTGATGGACGCGGTCGTCGACCCGACCCAGGACCCGGTGCAGAGCGCGCTCGGCCAGACCAAGGGCTTCCAGCTCGCGCTGGAGAACTTCATGACGGCCTGCGCCGAGCAGGCGGGCGCCGGCTGCCCGACCGGATCGGGCGGCGCGCAGGGCACCGAGCGGATCGCCACCCTCCTGCGGGGCCTGGACGCCGCCCCGCTGCCCGCCGACGGCGGCCGCACGCTCACCCAGGACCTCGCCGTCACCGGCATCGCCGCCGCGCTCTACAGCGAGGCGAGCTGGAACGCCCTCGCCGTCGGCCTCCAGGAGGCGATGCAGGGCGGCACCGGCACCACCCTGCTCGCACTCGCCGACGCCTACCTGGGCCGCGACGCGCAGGGCCGCTACAGCAACCTGTCCGCCGCCAACCGGGCCATCACCTGCGTCGACGACCGGCAGCGCTACACGGAGGCCGAGGTGCGGGAGCAGTTGCCGGCGTTCCGCCAGGCCTCCCCGGTCTTCGGCGACTTCGCCGCCTGGGGGCTGACCGCCTGCTCCGGCTGGCCGGTGGCCGGCCGGACCGACCACCCCGAGGTCAGCGCCCCCGGCGCGGCACCGATCGTGGTCATCGGCAACACCGGCGACCCGGCCACCCCGTACGAGGGGGCCCGCGCGATGGCGCGGCAGCTCGGCGCGGGCGTCGGCGTCACCGTCACCCTGCGCGGGCAGGGCCACGGCGGCTACGACACCGGCAACGCCTGCCTCAAGCAGACCGTCGACCGGTATCTGCTGGACGGCGTGGTGCCGCCCGACGACACCACGTGTACGTAACAAGCCGTCACCAACCTCACACCCCGGTCGGGGACTTCACCGCGCGACGCCCTACCGTGGGCCCCGGAAAGGGGACCACATGACCGCCAACCCGCCACCGCTGCAGGGCAACCGCCGTCTCCTCGACCCCGCGCACCCGTTCACCGAACGGGTCGCCCGGCTGGTCCGGGACTGGGAGGACGACGGCCGGGCCGGCTACCGCCTGGTCGACGGGCGGGCGTTGCTCGCCCTCTACTGCTGGCACCTGGACGCCACCCGGCGCGGCACCGCCGACGGCGACCCGGCCACCACGGCGTACGTCGCCGCGGCCTTCGCCGCCAACGGGGGCACCGACGGCTGGGACGCGCTGCTGCGCGAGCGGGCCGACTGCACCTGCCACGGCCAGAGTTGGCGGCTGGAGAACATCTCGATCTGTCTGGGCTGCCTGCGCTACGTCTGCTACCGGGTCGACGGCCCCTGCTGCCCGGACGCGCGCATCGTCGGCTGAGCGCCGGGCGGCACGCCGTCCACGCCACCGACCGCCTCCCCCGCCCGATCTCCCGCCCGATCTTCCGCCCGCTCCCCCGCCCGATCCCCCGTCAGCAGGCGGGCCAGCAGCGCGGCCGGCCCCTCCGGCAGGGCGCCGTGGACGAGTTCGGTGCGGTGCACCAGCCGGGGCTCACGGACCGGGACGGCCGCCACGCCCGGTGCGTCGGCCAGCACGGCGGCGGGCAGCAGGGCCAGCCCGTGACCGGCGGCCACCAGGACGAGCAGCCCGCGGACGTCGGTGCCCAGGTAGCGGACGGCCGGGCGGTAGCCGTCGACGGCGGTGGCGGCGCGCAGCCGCGCCCCCGTCGGGGCGAGGCCGGGGGCGTCCAGCCAGCGGGCGGCGGACAGGTCGGCGAGCGCCTGCCCGCGGCGCCCGGCGAGCGGATGGCCGGCCGGCACGGCGACGGCGAGCGGCTGCTCCGCGACCGCGACGGTGACGAGCGGGCCCACGTCGGGCAGCGGCAGCGGATCGGAGGGGGCTGCCGGACCGTCCACCAGCGCGAGGTCGACGGCGCCGGTGGCGACCTCGGCGGGCAGGACGTCCTGGCCCAGCACCCTGAGCGTCAGATCCACCGCCGGATACACCCGGCGCACCTCGGCGAGCGCACGCCCCACCTCCGCCCCGAGCGCCAGCGGCGTGGCCCCGACGGTGAGGCAGGAGCTGGGGGCACCCGCCAGGCGGGCGATGTCGGCGCGCGCCGCGTCGATCCGCAGCAGCAGGGCGGAGGCGTGCTCCACCAGCCGCGCGCCCGCCTCGGTCGGACCGACCGGACGGCGGTGCAGCACCGCCGTACCGAGGTCCGTCTCCAGCGCGGCGATCTGCTGGGAGACCGCGGACTGGGTGTAGCCGAGCGCGCGGGCCGCCTCGGAGAACGAACCCAGCCGGACCACGGTGACGAAGGTGCGCAGCTGCTGCGGCTCCACGCGCCATCACCTCCACTGATCGAGGAGTAAGGAATCATCGTTGGCGCTGATCCCGCGCCGCCGGTCAGGATAGCCGCATGACGCATCCCGTTCCCCGCCTCGCCCTGGTCGGCGACCGCTCGGCCGCCGTCCGCTCGCACACCCGCATCCCCGCCCTGCTGGACGCGCTCGCCGACCGCGACCAGCTCGTCCTGGACGCCTACTGGATCCCCACCGGGGACGCCGCCGCCCCCGGCGCGCTGGACGGCTTCGACGCCGTCTGGCTGCTCCCCGGCAGCCCGTACCGCAGCGAGGACGGCGCGGTGGCCGCCGTCCGCACCGCCCGCGAGCGGCGGATCCCCTTTCTCGGCACCTGCGCCGGCTTCCAGCACGCGGTGCTGGAGTACGCCCGCCACGTCTGCGGCATCGGCACCGCCGCGCACAGCGAGAACCGGCCCGGCGGGAACCAGCCCGGCGGGGACCGGCCCGGCGAGGCGGACCTGGTGATCGTCCCGCTCAGCTGCTCCCTGGTGGGCCACGAGGGAGCCGTGCGCCTGACGCCCGGCTCGCTGGCCGAACGCGTGCTCGGCGCGCCGCGCACGGTGGAGCGCTACCACTGCGCGTACGGGCTGAACGACGCCTACCTGGAGCGGCTGCGCGCGGGCGGCCTGCGGTTCAGCGGCGCGGACGACTCCGGGCAGCTGCGGATCCTGGAACTGCCTTCCGAGGCGCACCCGTTCTTCCTGGCCTCGCTGTTCCAGCCGGAGCTGGCCGGGGACGGCACCCGGGCCCACCCGATGATCCGAGCCCTCGCCGCCGCGGCGGCAGCCCACACCGCGGCGGCGACCGCCGGCGTCAGCGGCGGGCGGTGAGCCGCTCCCACACCTCGGCGACGCGGGGCGCGAGCTCCTCCAGCCGGCCGCTGTTGTCGATCACCAGATCGGCGATCGCCAACCGGTCGGCCCGGCTCGCCTGGGCGGCCATCCGGGCCCGGGCCTCCTCCTCGGTCATGCCGCGCAGCCGGACCAGCCGCTCGACCCGCACCTCGTCCGCCGCGTCGACCACGACCACCCGGTCGTAGAGCGGCCCGAGCCCGTTCTCGGCGAGCAGCGGGACGTCGTGCACCACCACCGCGTCCGGCGCGGCCGCCGCCTCCAGCTCGGCGGACCGCGCCCGGACCAGCGGGTGGACGATCGCGTTCAGCGCCCGCAGCCGCGCCGGGTCGGCGAAGACGATCGCGCCGAGCGCCGGCCGGTCCAGCGAGCCGTCCGCCGCGAGCACGCCCGCGCCGAACTCCTCGACCACGGCCTTGAGGCCCGGCGTGCCGGGGGCGACCACCTCGCGGGCGATCACGTCCGAGTCCACGATCACCGCGCCGTGCGCCGCGAGCAGCCGCGACACCTCGCTCTTGCCCGCGCCGATGCCGCCCGTCAGTCCGATCTTCAGCATGGCGCCAGGCTAGCTTGTCAGCCGACAACTACAGCTTGTCAGCTGACAAGAACCGCCCCGTCACCCCAGATCGAGGCTCTCGCCCGGGCCCAGGGTGCGCAGCTCCGCGCCGGTGCCCGGGCCACCGGGGCCGACCAGGCGGGTGTGCACGGCGAGGCCGACCGGGCTGAGCACCGCGTCGTGCACCGGGACGGCCTGCCGCGGCCCGGCCTCGCGGACGTAGTCGATCAGCTCGCCGACCTTGGTCCACGGCGCGGCGATCGGCAGCAGCAGGGTGTCCACCGGCCCCGGCGGGACGGTCAGCGCGTCACCGGGGTGGAAGAGCCGCCCGTCGAAGAGGAACCCGATGTTGCGCACCCGCGGGATGTCCGGGTGGATCACCGCGTGCCACTCGCCGTGCACCGTGACGCCGATCCCGCCGAGGTCGAAGGCATCGTCCTCGCCGACCGCGGTCACCCGCCGGCCGACGCCCGCGAGCGCCCGGGCGACGTCCGGGTTGGTCCACACCCGCAGCGCCGGGTCGGCCTCCAGCGCGGCCCGCAGCGGGGCCTCGTCGAAGTGGTCGGCGTGCTCGTGGGTGATCAGGACGGCGTCCGCGCCCGCCAGCGCGGCGGGATCGGTGAACATCCCGGGGTCGACGACGACGGTCGTCCCCGCGTGCTCCAGGCGTACGCAGGCATGTCCGAACTTGGTGATCCGCATGCCTGGCACGGTACTCCCGGACCGTTACGGCGCGGTGGCGGCCAGCTCCTTCGGGGCGGCGGGCCGCTGGGCCGGCAGCACCGCCGGATCGATCTCCGGCAGCTCGACGTGCTCGCTGAGCCCGAACCGGTCGTGCAGCCTGCGCAGCGGGGCCGGCGCCCACCAGTTGAACTCGCCGAACAGGCTCATCGCGGCGGGCACCAGCAGGCAGCGCACCAGGGTCGCGTCGACCGCCACGGCGACGGCCAGCGCGATGCCCATCTGCTTGACCATCAGCATGTCGCCGAGGGCGAAGCCGGCGAAGACGATCACCATCAGCAGCGCCGCCGAGGTGATGATCCGCCCACTGCGCTGGACGCCCAGCTCCACCGCCCGGGTGCAGCTGTGGCCCTTGTCCCGCAGTTCCTTGATCCGGGCGAGCAGGAACACCTCGTAGTCCATCGACAACCCGAAGGCGAAGGCGAACACCAGCACCGGGATGAAGGTCTCCAGGCCGCCGGTCGGGCTGAAGCCGAGCAGTCCGCTGAACCAGCCGTCCTGGAAGACCAGGGTGAGCGCGCCGAGCGAGGCGCCCAGCGAGAGCAGGTTCATCAGCAGGGCCTTGACCGGCATCACCACCGAGCCGGTCATCAGGAAGAGCAGGACCAGCGTGCCGAGGGCGACCAGGCCGAGGGCGATCGGCCCCCGGGTGCGCAGTTCGTCCTGGAAGTCGACCACCGAGGCCGCTCCGCCGGTCACCTGGGTGGTGAGCCCGCCGCGGTCCGCGCGCAGTTCCTTGACCACCTGCTTGGCCTGCCCGCCCTGCGGGTCGCCGTGCACCAGGACGTCGATGGTGGAGACGGTGTCGCTCACCGGGGTGACGGCGCGCACGCCGCTGACGCCCGGCAGCTTGGCCACCACGTCGTCCGCGTACGCCTGGGCGACGGTGGCGCCGCTCTCCACGACGACCGTGATCGGGGCCGCGGAGGCCTGCGGGAAGCGCTGGTCGATCGTCTCGGCGACCTGCCGGCCGGCCGAGGAGGCGGGCAGCACGGAGGCACCGGAGTTGCGCATCTCGGCGTGCAGGAACGGCGCGCCGGCCGCCATCAGCAGCGCGGTGCAGACCAGCGCCACGGGCACCGCCCGCTTGCCGACCCGGCGCACGGTCCGGCTGAAGAAGCCCTCGTCGGGGACGGGCGCGGTGGGCGTCTTGATCCGGCCGCCGGCGAAGCCGAGCAGGGCGGGAACGAGGGTCAGCGCGGCGGCGACCGCGATCACCACGACGCTGACCCCGGCCGCCGAGACGGCGGCGAGCACCGGGCTGGTGAAGACGAACAGGCCGGAGAGCGCGACGGCGACGGTCAGCCCGGAGAAGGCGACGGTGCGCCCGGCCGTGGCGGCGGTCCGCTCGACGGCGGCGGCGATCGGGGCGCCGTGGCCGCGTTCCTCGCGGAAACGGTTCACCATGAGCAGCGCGTAGTCGATGGACAGGCCGAGGCCCAGCACGGTGGCGATCGGCAGCACGCTGGTGTCGATGTCCATGATCCGGCTGAAGCCGAACATGGCCAGCAGCGCGCCGCCGACCGAGGCCACGGCGCCGATCACCGGCAGGCTCGCGGCGGCCAGGCCGCCGAAGACCAGCACCATGACGATCAGGGTGAGCGGCAGGGTGACCATCTCGCCGAAGCGGGTGTCCTTCTCGGTCTGCTTCTTGACCTCGTCCTGGAGCACCAGGTCCCCGCCGACGGTCACCTTCGCGCCATTCGCGCCGGCCTCCCCGGAAATGGCCGAAAGTCGCTGGTTCACGGCGGCGGTCTGGGCGGAGGTGCTGGTGTCGGACATCCGCACCGAGACCAGGCTCGCGGTGCCGTCGGCCGAGCGGAGCGCGGCGGCGCCCGGGCCGGGGCCGTAGGCGTCGGTGGCCGAGGAGACCCCGGGGAGGGCCGCGATCTCGGCGGTGGCGCGGGTGACGGCGTCCCGGACTCCGGCGTCGTCCACCGGCCGGCCGTCCACCACGGCGGTGACGGTGCCCATGGCCGGGTCGGCGGCGGCGACGACGGCGCTGCCGCGGTCCGCCTCGGAGGCGGAGGAGGAGGCGCCGGCCACCGAGCCCTCGAAGACCCGCCCGCCGATCAGCACGCCTATCACCAGCACGACCGCCCAGAAGCCGAGCACCCAGCGACGCTGCCGGTAGCAGAACCGGCCGAGGGCGGCGAGGCGCCCGCCGACCTGCGGTTCGGCGGACTGGTGGGGGGCGGCAGAGGACACGGCGGAGCGACGGCTCATGTGCGGGGGTGCCTAGCGTGCGGGGCCGGGTGAGCGGCCCATCGGGCAACTCCTCCCAAGGTAGGCGTGAATTCCCGAATCACCCATAGACGGGCAATGAGCCCCTCATCACAAAAATCCTTCACATAAGAAACACATAATGAAGGTCGAAAAACAATGAACCCCGCTCGGAAACCGAGCGGGGTTCATCGGTGACGCTATGCGCTAGTCACGCACCAGCGGGGCAGAGCCTCAGCTCTGGCCGCCGGCCAGCTTCTCGCGCAGGGCGGCCAGGGCCTCGTCCGAGGCCAGGGCGCCGGAGCCCTCGTCGCTGCTGGACGAGTAGGAGCCACCCGCGGCGGCGGCGACGGCGTCGCCACCCTCCGCAGCGGCCTCCGCGTCGGCCTCGCGGCTCTTGATGACCTGGGCCTGGTGCTGCTCGAAGCGGGACTGGGCCTCGGCGTACTGCCGCTCCCACTCCTCACGCTGCTTCTCGTAGCCGGCCAGCCAGTCGTTCGCCTCGGGGTCGAAGCCCTCCGGGTAGATGTAGTTGCCCTGGTCGTCGTAGGACGCCGCCATGCCGTACAGGGTCGGGTCGAACTCGACCTCGGCCGGGTTGGCACCCAGCGCCTCGTTGGCCTGCTTCAGCGAGAGGCTGATGCGACGACGCTCGAGGTCGATGTCGATGACCTTGACGAAGATCTCGTCGCCGACCTGGACGACCTGCTCCGGGATCTCGACGTGGCGCTCGGCCAGCTCGGAGATGTGGACCAGACCCTCGATGCCCTCGTCCACGCGGACGAACGCACCGAACGGAACCAGCTTGGTGACCTTACCCGGAACGACCTGGCCGATCTGGTGGGTACGGGCGAACTGCTGCCACGGGTCCTCCTGGGTCGCCTTCAGCGACAGGGAGACGCGCTCGCGGTCCATGTCCACGTCGAGAACCTCGACGGTGACCTCCTGGCCGACCTCGACAACCTCGGACGGGTGGTCGATGTGCTTCCAGGACAGCTCGGAGACGTGCACCAGGCCGTCGACGCCACCCAGGTCCACGAAGGCACCGAAGTTGACGATCGAGGAGACGACGCCGGAGCGCACCTGGCCCTTCTGCAGGGTGGTGAGGAAGGTCTGGCGGACCTCGCTCTGGGTCTGCTCGAGCCAGGCACGGCGGGACAGGACCACGTTGTTGCGGTTCTTGTCCAGCTCGATGATCTTGGCCTCGAGCTCCTTGCCCACGTAGGGCTGGAGGTCGCGGACGCGACGCATCTCGACCAGCGACGCCGGGAGGAAGCCACGGAGGCCGATGTCGAGGATGAGACCACCCTTGACGACCTCGATGACGGTACCGGTGACGATGCCGTCCTCTTCCTTGATCTTCTCGATCGTGCCCCAGGCACGCTCGTACTGAGCGCGCTTCTTGGACAGGATGAGACGACCCTCCTTGTCCTCCTTCTGGAGAACCAGGGCCTCGATGTTGTCGCCGACGGCGACGACCTCGTGCGGGTCGACGTCGTGCTTGATCGACAGCTCGCGGGACGGGATGACGCCCTCGGTCTTGTAACCGATGTCGAGGAGGACCTCGTCACGGTCGACCTTCACGATGACGCCCTCGACGATGTCGCCATCGTTGAAGTACTTGATGGTCTCGTCAATCGCGGCCAGGAACGCCTCGGCGTCGCCGATGTCGTTGAGCGCGACCTGCGGGGTGGTGCTGAGGGAGGAGTCGGTGGGGCTCGTCATTAGGAAAAGGGCTCCGGTACGGACATGAAAGTCGTAGGTAATGCCACGCGGAGGGCCCGTATCGCTCCCACCGAAAGCCGGACAGCCAAGAACACGGAGCACCGGGATTCCCGTGACAACGGGAGATCGGCGTCCGTCTTGCGACCGTGGGGTCTTCGACAGATGCGAGCGCGACCTGCTCCGTCCGAGGCGCGCAGGCCCGCAGCGCAACTTGTAGCATACGGGGACGGCCAGGCACGGTCAACGCCAGAAACGGCAAGACGGTGGAGCCCGGTATGGAACAGGCCATATCCTCCGATTGCGCACCTCAACGGGTGGCGGCCGCTGGAAGGACCTTCCCCGGATGCCACCGCCGGGACACCGGACCTTTCGGACCGGTTCGCGGCAGCGGCGCTTCCGCAGACGACACCCTACGCGATGGGCCTTCTCACCGTGACCGGCACCCCCCTCCCCGACCCCATTGATCTTGACGAGGACGGCGACGACGCGGTAAGGCGCTCCGCCGGCACCGGCGAGAGCAGCCGCGCCAGCCGCCACTGGTGGGACCGCAACGCCGACGAGTACCAGGACGAGCACGGCGAGTTCCTCGGCGACGACCGGTTCACCTGGTGCCCCGAGGGCCTCGACGAGGCGGACGCCCGACTGCTCGGCGAGATCGCCGGCCGCACCGTCCTGGAGATCGGCGCCGGCGCCGCCCAGTGCTCGCGCTGGCTGGCCGGCCGCGGCGCCCGCCCGGTCGCCCTCGACATCTCGCACCGCCAGCTCCAGCACTCGCTGCGGATCGACCACGCCCGCGGCACCGCGCCCGTCCCGGTCGTCCAGGCCGACGCCGCCGTCCTGCCCTTCGCCGACGCCTCCTTCGACCTCGCCTGCTCCGCCTACGGCGCCGTCCCGTTCAGCGCCGACACCGACGCCCTGATGCGCGAGGTCCACCGGGTGCTGCGGCCCGGCGGGCGCTGGGTCTTCTCGGTCACCCACCCGATCCGCTGGGCCTTCCCCGACGAGCCCGGCGTCGAAGGGCTCACCGCCGTCGCCTCCTACTTCGACCGCACCCCCTACGTCGAGCAGGACGAGCGGGGCCGCGCCACCTACGTCGAGCACCACCGCACCCTCGGCGACCGGGTCCGCGAACTCGTCGCCGCCGGCTTCCGGCTGCTCGACCTCGTCGAGCCCGAGTGGCCGGAGGGGCACGAGCAGGACTGGGGCGGCTGGTCGCCGCTGCGCGGGCGGCTCATCCCCGGCACCGCGATCTTCGTCACCGAGCGGGACTGACGCGTGCACCCTTCCTGGCGCGAGCTGCCCGTCCGCACCGCCCTGCCCGCGCTGCACGAGGCGCTGGACGGGCCCGGCACCGCCGTCCTCGCCGCGCCGCCCGGCACCGGCAAGACCACCCTGGTGCCGCTCGCCCTGGCCGGGCTGCTCGGTTCCGGACCCGTCCGCCGCGTCCTGGTCGCCGAACCCCGGCGGCTCGCCGTCCGGGCCGCCGCCCGGCGGATGGCCTGGCTGCTCGGCTCGTCCGTGGGCCGCGAGGTCGGCTACACCGTGCGCGGCGAGCGGCGCGTCGGGCCGGACACCGTCGTCGAGGTCGTCACCACCGGCGTGCTGCTGCAACGCCTCCAGCGCGACCAGGAGCTGCCCGGCGTCGACGTCGTCGTCCTCGACGAGTGCCACGAACGCCACCTGGACGCCGACACCGCGCTCGCCTTCCTGCTCGACGTGCGCGCCGCCCTGCGACCCGAGCTGCGGATCGTCTGCGCCTCCGCCACCTCCGACACCGCGGCCTGGGCCGAACTCCTCGGCGGCGCGCCGGTGGTCGAGGCGCACGGCGTCTCGCACCCGGTCGAGGTGGTGTGGGCGCCGCCGCCGCGCGCCGTCCGGCCCGCGCACGGCACCCGGGTGGACTTCGCGCTGCTCGACCACGTCGCGGCCACCGTCCGGCGGGCTCTGAGCGAGCGGGACGGGGACGTGCTCTGCTTCCTGCCCGGCGTCGGCGAGATCGCCCGCGTCGCCGGACAGCTGTCCGGCGTGCCCGCCGAGGTGCTCCAACTGCACGGCCGCGCCCCGCAGACCGTCCAGGACGCGGCGCTCACGCCGTCCACCTCCCGCCGCGTCGTCCTGGCCACCGCGGTCGCCGAGTCCTCGCTCACCGTGCCCGGCGTGCGGATCGTGGTCGACGCCGGGCTGGCCCGGGAGCCGCGCACCGACCACGCCCGCGGCCTCGCCGCCCTGGTCACCGTCCGCGCCTCGCTCGCCGCCGCCCGCCAGCGCGCCGGCCGCGCCGGACGCGAGGCGCCGGGCACCGTCTACCGCTGCTGGCACGAGGCCGAGGACGCCCGCGCCGCCCGCTTCCCCACCCCGGAGATCGCCCTCGCCGACCTGACGTCGTTCGCCCTCCAGGCCGCCTGCTGGGGCGATCCGGACGCCACCGGGCTCGCCCTGCCCGACCGGCCCCCGGCGGGCGCGATGGCCGCCGCCCGGGAGACCCTGCTCGCCCTCGGGGCGGTGGACGCGGACGGCCGGGCGACGAAGCGCGGCGTCCGCCTCGCCCGCACCGGCCTGCACCCCCGCCTCGCCCGCGCCCTCGTCGACGGCGCGCCCGTGGTCGGCGCCGACCGGGCCGCCGAGGTGGTCGCGTTGCTCTCCGAGGAACCGCCGCGTGCGTTGGGGGACGACCTCACCGCCGTCCTGCGCACCGTCCGCACCGCGCGGGACCCGTACGCGGGCCGCTGGCGCGAGGAAGTCCGCCGCCTCCTGCGAGCCACGGGATCCGAACCCGTCACTCAGCTCCCCGACACCACCGCCGTCGGCCTCGTCGTCGCCCTCGCCTTCCCCGAACGCATCGCCCGCGCCCGGGTGGAACGGCCCGCCCCCGGCGAGCGCAGCCCGTACCTGATGGCTTCGGGCACCGCCGCCGAACTCGCCCCCGGGACCACGCTCGGTGCCCTGCCCTGGCTCGCCGTCGCGACGGCTGACCGCCCGGCCGGCTCCCCCTCCGCCCGGATCCTGAACGCCGCCGCGCTCGACGAGGACACCGCCCGCCGAGCCGGCGCGGCGCTGCTGACAGACCGCGCCGAAGTCCACTGGGACACCCGGCGCAGCGAGGTCGTCTCCCGCCGGGTCGATTCCCTAGGCGCCATCGAACTCGCCGAGAAGCCCCTCACCAACCCCGACCGGTCCCTCGTCCACGCCGCCCTCCTGGAAGGCCTCACCCGCGAGGGCGTCAGCACCCTCCTGAGTTTCCCGTCCAACCTCCGCGAACGCCTGGCCTTCCTCCACACCGCAATCGGCGCCCCCTGGCCCGACGTCTCCGACGAGGCGCTCCTCGATCGCGCCGAAGAGTGGCTGGAGCCCGAACTCTCCCGCGCCCGCCGCCGCGCCGACCTGGCCCGCATTGATACGACAACCGCCCTCCAACGCCTCCTCCCCTGGTCCACCGGCGAGGCAGGCCGCTTGGACGAACTCGCCCCCGAGCGCATCACCGTGCCGTCAGGATCGAAGATCCGAATCGACTACACCACCGAACGCCCGGTGCTGGCGGTGAAGTTGCAGGAACTCTTCGGCTGGAAGGCGGCCCCCATGCTGGCCGCCGGAAGAATCCCCCTCACCATCCACCTCCTCTCCCCCGCCGGCCGCCCCGCCGCCATCACAGGCGATCTGGCGTCCTTCTGGCACAACGGCTACCCCGCCGTCCGCGCAGACCTCAGGGGCCGCTACCCCCGCCACCCCTGGCCCGAAGACCCGACGGCGGCAGAGCCCACCAAGCGCACCAACGCCCGGAAGTAGTAAGCGAAAGGCTCCGCTACCCGTCGATCGGGTAGCGGAGCCTCCGACAAGGGTCAGGCCGCCTTCGCCATCGGCCGAGCACGGTCATACAGGTCACGCGCGTACCGATTTCCCTGGTAGGGCTTGATCACGGCCATCATCGAGCGGAAGCGATCGTCGGCCCGACCGGACTGGATGGCCGGGTAGTCGTCGAGAGCCCGGTGCCAGTCCACGCAGGCTTCTTCGAGTCGGCCGGCCTGCAACTTCCACTCCGCGAGCATGCCGGTCATCCGCACCCGGTTGCGGACATAGACGGAGTACCGCAGGCGGTCCGACGACTCCATGGCGGTGATGGCGCCGGTCTTGTCACCGAGTTCCCACCGGACCTTGGCCTCGTGGTACGCCAGGGAGGACGGGTCGTAGGAGCCGAACGCCTTGGCCTTGGACTCGGCCCGCTCCATCGCGACCTCCGCTAACCCCAGGTGGTACAGGGCTCCGGCCTTGTCGCCGGTCTGGGCCGCGGAATGGGCCTGCTGCCCGGCGAGGAAGGCCCGCATCCGAGGGCCGGCCTGCGGTGAGGCGGCTGAGGCGGCGTCCGCGAACCGCATGGCGGTACTGCCGTGGCCGAGATCGACGGCCTGAACGCTCATGCCGCGCAGGGTGGTGCAGTACGTGAGGTGGTCGCCCGCGTGCCCTGCCAGCTCCAGGGCCTTCATGTAGTAGCGCTGCGCCAGGGCATCGTGGCGTTCATCCATGGCCATGTAGCCGGTCAGGTAGCAGTGGTCGGCTGCGGCCGACAGCATCGCCTTACGAACATCCTCGGTGGCGTCCGCCTGTAGGTACGGGGCGATGGTGTTCACCAGGAACGAGGCGGCCATCGGACGGGCCATCCGGCCGCCGAACTGGTCGTCCAGATCGCTGATCCGCTCGGTCATCGCCATGACCGAGCGGACCTCCGCCATACCGATCCGCGTGTGCGGGTTGGTCCGCAGCAACTCGAACCGGCCGACCAGGTCGGGCCAACCGGGGATGCCGAGGGCCACCGAGTACAGGCTCGCCGTGAGGACTCCCCGCCGCGATGGGTCCATGTCCGCACTCCCCAAGTCGATCAGTCCCGACACCGTATCCGTCGACTGCTCGGCGGTGGCCGATTTGTCGGAGAATCCGGCCTCGAAGGCTGTGATCGGCCGTTTGAGCCTCCGCGCCAGCGCCTCCAGGACCACCGGCAGGGCCCTCACCGCAGGCGAGGTGCCGGCGAGCCAGTGAGAGACGGCCGAGGCGTCGTACTTGAGCCGTTGCCCAGTCTCAGTGCCGGTCCGGTTGACGGCCCGCGCCAACTCCCCATTCCCCCAAGTGGCTTCGATCATCAACGAGGCGAGCTTGCGGTTCGGCACACGGTCGGTTCGCACGACAGTTCCCCCTTGCAAGCGGGTTTCAAGGGTTTCAACTTCCCGGCTCATCTCGACCATAGCCGACGACAGGTCGAGCTTGTTGACTTTTCGTTACCAGTCAATCACCAGCAGTAGTGCGACTTGCCCCTCCCTTGTTCTTTCGAGGTACCCCATGCTCATTTCCCGCCACCCCCGCACGTTCGCCGCCCGCCTCGACTCGCGAACCGAATCCAACCAGCTCGCCAGGCATTTGCTCCGCGCCTACCTCGCCGCCCTCCCGACCGGCGACCACTACTCCGGCATCGCCGAACTCCTCCTCAGCGAGCTGTTCGCCAATGCCGTCCAGCACTGCGACGCCCCTATCGACCGCCTCGTCGAGATCCGCATCGCCCTCATCAATCACCGCCTGCGCCTCGAAGTCCACGACGCCGGCAGCGGCCGCCCGTCCCTGCGCTCCCCCTCCCCCGACGACGAGCACGGACGCGGCCTCTTCCTCGTCAACGAGCTCGCCGAACGCTGGGGTTGCTGCCCGCGAGCCGGTGGCATCGGCAAGTTCATCTGGGTCCTCATCGCGCCTTCCCTCACCACCGCCGGCGAACTCCTATCCACCACCCCCGGCCCCCGAGACCACCACGAGCGAAAGGTCCAGGCATGAACAAGGTGCTGATCACCGGAGGTGCGGGCTTCATCGGCTCGCACTTCGCCAGGCGGCTGCTGCGGTGTGACGATGTGGCCCAGGTGACCGTGCTCGACGCCCTCACCTACGCCGGGAGCGTGGAGAACCTGGGCGAGGCGATGTTGTCGCCCAAACTCGCGTTCGTCCCCGGCAACATCCTCGACACCCTGCTGGTCGAACGGCTCGCCCAGGAGCACACCGCAATCGTCCACTTCGCCGCCGAGTCGCACGTGGACCGGTCCTTCTTCGACACGGGGAACTTCCTCTCCACCAACGTCCTGGGCACATACACGCTCCTGGAGGCCGCCAGGAAGACCCACATCCGCCGCTTCGTCCACGTATCCACCGACGAGGTCTACGGGCCGCTGACGACAGGTCAAGCCGTTGAAGCGGACCCGGTGCGGCCGAGCGTGCCGTACGCCGCGTCGAAGGCTGCCAGCGACCTCGTGGCGCTGTCCTACTTCCAGACGTTCGGCGTACCGGTATGCGTGACCCGCTCCTCCAACAACTACGGACCGCGCCAGCACCCCGAAAAGATCATCCCGCTTTTCATCACCCGCCTCCTCAAGGGTCAGGAACTCACCCTCCACGGAAGCGGCCAGCACGTGCGCAACTGGCTCCACGTCGAGGACAACTGCCACGGCATCGAACTCGTGCTCCGCGACGGCACCCCCGGCGAGGTCTACAACATCGGCGGCGGCACCGACCTGTCCAGCAAGGAGTTGACCGGCATCCTTCTGCAGATGTTCGGCGCGGACTGGGACCAGGTGCGTTACATCCCTGACCGGGCCGCCAACGACCTGCGCTACGCCATGGACTGGTCCAAGACCGCTGCCCTCGGCTACCAGCCCGGCAAGGACCTGGTGAACGGCCTCGTGGAGACCGCCGACTGGTACCGGAACAACCCCGACCGGTGGGCGCCGCTCTTGCGCACCCCCACCGAGGCCCCCAAGCCCTTCCACCATCCCGTGTGAACTCCCCGCTCGCGACAACGGAACGGACAATGCCTTGAACAGCAGCACCCCCGAGTACCGGCGAAACGCGACCCCCTTCCTCCACGGCCAGGAGACCGAGACGGTGTCCCGCGTGCTTGCGGCTGGCCAGTACGGACACACCGAGGTCACCGAGGAATTCGAGCGGAAGGTCGCCGCGTTCCTCGGCGTGCCGGACGCGGTTGCCGTCACCTCCGGCACCGCCGCGATGCACACCGCACTCCTGGCGGCGGGCATCGGCCCCGGGCACGAGGTGGTTGTCCCCTCGCTGACGTTCTGCGCGACCATCCAGGCGATCCTGGCCTGCGGTGCCGCACCTCGCTTCATCGAGGTCGCCCCCCACACCCTGTGCGTCGAGCCGGACGCGGTGGCGGAGGCGATCACCCCCGCCACCCGGGCCGTGATGCCCGTTCTGTTCGGCGGCCGGGCCATTGACCTCTCCGGCATTCGGAGCGCGCTCGACCGGCAGGGCATCGCCGTCATCGAGGACGCAGCCCACGCCTTCGGCTCCTACAGCGGTCCTGCCCGGGTCGGCGGCACCGGAGATCTGACGTGCTTCTCCTTCGGTCCGGTCAAGAACCTGACGTGCGGCCAGGGCGGGATGGTCGTCCCCCGTACCCCCGAGGAAGCCGCCACGATCCGCAGGCTGCGGCTGCTCGGTGTCGTCGCCTCGCAGGCCGAACGGCAGGCCGCCACGTCCTACCATGTGGAGGCATTCGGCCTGCGCTACCAACTGTCCTCGATCAACGCGGCGATCGGGCTGGCCCAGCTCCCCGGGTTCAAGACCACCGAGGTCAAACGTCAGCGGCTGTGGCGGGCCTACCGTACGGCCCTGCACGGCGCCAAGGGCGTCACCCTGGTGGACGTGGACGTGGACCACACGGTGCCGCACCTGTTCGTGGTGCGGGTCGCCGACCGGGAAGTGGTCTTCCGACGGATGCTCGCCGCAGGAATCGCAGTCGGCGTCCACTACCCGCCCAACCACCTCCAGCCCGCCTTCGCTCAGTGGCGGCGAAGCCTTCCGGTCACCGAACAGCTCGGGAGGGAGATCCTGTCGCTGCCGTTCCACCAGCACATGACCGAGGACGACATCCACCACGTCGCCGCCACCCTCAAGCGCGCCACCGGGAACGGACGGTGAGGCGCGCGGCCGTCCTCGGGAAGGGGGCCCTCGCCGCGCACGCGTGCGAGACGATCGCCGCTCTGACCGGCACCACACTGGATACGGTGATCCCGAACGCGGTCGAGCCGGACTGGGACATGCGGCTGTCCGACTACGTCATCGAGCGCTGGCCGGCCACCCGCGTCCTACGCTCGGGCGACTGGCGGGACCTGGAGCCGGGCCGCTGCGACCTGGTGTTCAGCGTTCTCTATGACAAACTCATCGGCCCTGAGCTGATCGACGCCACCGAGCACATCATCAACTGCCATCCTGGCCGTCTGCCCAGCTACCGGGGCGTGCGGCCGGTCAACTGGGCGCTGCGCAATCGCGAGCACCTGCATGGCATCACGATCCACGTCATCGACTCCGGGATCGACTCCGGGCCGATCCTCGCCGAAGCGGTCTTCTCCATCTGGCCGGACGTGGACGAGGTCAAGGACGTGTGGCGGCGGGCCATGGAACACGGGCGGCTGCTCATCTCGGACACGCTGCCCAAGCTGGAGCGTATCGTGCCCCGGCCGCAGGAGACATCTGCGGCGGTCACCCACTTCAGCCGTGACAACGCCGGACTCGGCGAACGCAGCAACTGGACACGGGCGGAATCCACAGGCGGGAGCAGCGTCCACGGCGTCTGAGAGCGCTGGAGCCCGGGGCGAAGCTCGCCCCGGGCTCCAGTGACCGGCCGTCAGTGCGCGACGGCAGCCGCCAGGACCAGGTCCACCAGCCGGTCGGCGGCGTCCGGCCGGCCGTAGGAGCGCGCGCGCTCGGCCATGCCCGCACGGTGGTGGGCGTCGGTCAGCAGCGGATCGACCGCCACACGGAGGCGCTCCGCCGTCACATCACCGAGCAGCGCGACCGCCGCCCCGGCATCGTGCAGGTGGCCGGCGTTGTGGGCCTGCTCGTTGCCGGCCGAGCTGGCGAGGGGAACGAGAACCGAGGCCTTGCCCAGCGCCGTCAGCTCCGCGATCGTGCCCGCCCCGCTGCGGGAGACCACCACATCGGCCAGTGCGAGGACATCGGGCAGCTCGGGGCCGACGAACCCGGTGAGCAGATACCGGGACACCAGATGCGGGGGAAGAGCCGCGGCGCGGGCCCGCAGGGCTTCGACGTTCGCCGGGCCGCACTGGTGGATCACGTTGGCACTGGCCAGCAACCAGGGCAGGACGTCGGCCACCAGTCCGTTGATCTGCTCCGAGCCCTGCGCGCCGCCGGTGACGTACACCGTCGGCAGGTCACGGCGGAAGCCGTGCAGCCCAAGAGCCTGGATCGCCTTGTCCGCATCACCGGTCAGCACCTCGGGCCGCACTGGATTGCCGGTGACGACCGCAAGCGAGCGGACCGCCTCGGGCAGCAGCGGCAGCGTGGACTCGGACGACACCGCGATGCGTGCCGCCCGTCCTGCGAGCGTTCGGTTGGCCAGGCCCAGGCGCACCGTCTGCTCATGGACGACCAGCGGGCGACGACACAGCGAAGCGGCGATGCCCACCGGAACCGCGACGTATCCGCCCGTGGCCAGCACCACGTCCGGGCGGAACCGGGAGACCACTGCGCGGGCCTGGGCGACACCGAGCGGCACACGCGCCATGTCCCGCACGTTCGCAGGGGAGACCATCTTGATCGGGTTCCGGTGGCGCCGGATCTTCCCCGTGGCGACCTCGGTGAACTCGATTCCCTCACCCGCCGCGACACGGGACTCCAAACTGTCCGCCGTGCCGACCCACAGCACATCCAGCGCCCGGCCGGCAGCGGCGAGCCTCGCCCGCGCGGTGCGCACCGCGGTGAGCGCCGGGTAAGTGTGACCGCCGGTTCCGCCGCCCGTCACGATCAGCCGGAAGGCTCGCTCCGGGTGGCGGCCGACGGCATCGCTGATCACAGAGGAACTCCCCATCCGTTCATGCCTGGAAAGCGGCGTCCGAACACTGCGGACGATAGCAGGACACCTTCCTCGCCATCGGCGCGCGAACTGTGCAATGCCGCAGTCAGCTTCACCCCATCGAGGGCACGTCCGCGACACCTCCCTCGGCAGCCCGAACACGGGCGATCGCACCAACGCCAGGAGCCGGACGACGACCGGTGGCTAGCGCACCACCGGGATCGCCCCGGAGCGCCAGTCGGCCAGCCGCCTGCGGATGTTCGACACCATCGGCAGTCCATCCGTTTCGGCCGGGGTGAACCACGCCACCTCGTGGGACTCGTCGGACACCCGCAACTCCCCGCCGAGCGGGCGTCCGAGGAGGCAGATCGAAAACTCCTGCCGGACCTCGCCGTCGTCGTAGGCGAACACGTGCCGGGGGTCGGTGTAGGTGCCGACGATCCCGGTGATCTCGATATCGATGCCGGTCTCCTCGCGCGTCTCGCGCACCCCGCACCCGGCGAGCGACTCGCCGATGTCCATCCTGCCGCCGGGCAGCGCCCACATCCCGTTGTCGGTACGTCGCTGGAGAAGAACCCGGCCCGCGTCGTCGACCACGACCACGGACGCGGCCGGGACCAGGGAGTTGGCCTCGGGGGCGTTGGGGTCGTCCTCGTAGTCACGCCTGGGCATGATCCACCACCTCCGTCACCGGGACAGTCCACACGTTCCGGCCCCTCTCCCACAAGTCCTCGACGTGGCCTGCGAAGGGATCGAACACACCGTCGTCCTGGGCCCGCCTGAAGTGCTCCGGCTCGAAAGGCTCAGCGGGACATCCCCCTCCAGCTCCCTCTTCCTCGGCAACGAGCTCGCCGAGCGCTGGGGCTGCCGCCCCCGCGCGGGCGGGGTCGGCAAGTTCGTCTGAGCCCTCGCCGCCTGAACACCCGCCCTCGACCACCAGTGCTGCGCAGGAAGTCGATCCACCCGACTTCCTGCGCAACCCCGTTCTTCGGGCGCCGCCCGCCGCCCGCTTCCCGCGCGCGACGCCGTGGCTCAGGAGGAGGCCCACCAGGTCGCGGGGGACGCGGCTGTGTAGCCCAGGGACTCGTAGAGCGGGCGGCCCAGCTTGGAGGCGGTGAGGGTGGCGGGGAGGTCCGTCACGTGGGCGAGGGCGCCGAGCATGACGGCCCGGCCGACGCCGCGGGAGCGGAAGGCGGACGAGGTGGCGATCCAGTAGTGGCTGGCGATGCCGTCGGCCACGACGCTCACGCCGGCGCCTGCGGGCACGCCGTCGACCGAGGCGACGAACACGTCCACGCCCGGCTGTTCGATCAGCGCCGCCGGGAAGAGTTCGCCGGCGCGGTGGGGCTCGAATCTGTCGAGTTCGAAGCCCTCGATCACGATCCGCTCGGCCGCCCAGAGGTCCTCGGGCCGCCGCACCCGGGTCACGTCCGGGGCCGGGGCACCGACGGGCCCGGGCAGGCGCAGCATGACCGGCATCTGCCAGGTGCGCAGGCCCAGGTGGCTGAGGTCCATCGAGCTGAACGGATCCTCGACGATCACCGAACCTGCGGCCCGGCGGACCAGCTCGCCCACCTCGGCCGCTTCGCCCGGGTCGAGGTCGGGTTCCTGGACCAGGATCCGCAGGCCCGCACGCTCGTCGCCGTCGACGGCGAGGAACCCGCGGTGCCGGATCACCTCGTGCCCCCGGGACGCGCCGGTGGCGGTCCAGAAGGAAGCGGAGTTGCGGGCCTGGAGCGTCGGCGCCTCGGCCAGGAGCGCGCGGCGGTCGGTCGACCTGGATTCCGTAGTCATCGGGCCCACGGTAGTACGAAATTGACTCCGTGACACGGGTTGATCAACTGCGGGCCGACGAAGCGCGGCGACGCGCGACGCCGACCCGCCGGCAGCGGGGACGGTCAGAGCTGGCTGACCCAGTACGGCTCGACGGTCATCCAGCCGTTGCCCCGGGCGCCGTTGAGGCGGCCGGTGCTGGTGCGGGCCAGGGTGTACCAGGACTCGACGTAGTCCGGGTCGTCGGTCCACCAGGACGTCGGCAGCGCCGCCAGGACGGCGTTGACCAGCGGGATGTAGGCGCCCTGGTCGGCGATGGTGAGCAGGACGGCGGCGACGGCCTGGGCGAGCGCCAGGTAGTTGGTGTCGCCGTCGTCCTCCATCAGGACGACGTCGGCCAGGTTGTACTTGTAGTTCGACCAGTTCACCAGGATCTGGTTGGGGTAGTACGTCGTGCCGTCGTACTGGAGGTACGGCATGGCGACCGAGTCGACCCGGACCTTGCCGTCCAGGCCGAAGCCGGACACCAGGCTGAACATCTCGGCGGCGCCCTTGAACCAGGGCTCCTCGTCGTCCTTCACCTCGACGGAGGTGATCTTGGTGCCCCACCAGCCGGCGGCCTGCGCGGCGGTGGGGGCCTGGGCCGCAGGAGCGATGCCGCGGGCGGCCAACTCCCGCTGGAGCACGGCGGTCCCGGCCTCGGTCGCCTTGGCCCCGTCGATGTCGACCAGGTAGACCGGGCGGGCGGGCAGGGTGGCGGCGTCGAGGCCGTGGGTCCGCCCGGCGGTGTCGTAGGCGCGGACGGTGCGGGCGTGCTCGTCGGTGCCGGCGGTGGCCACCAGCGGCGCGGCGCCCGCGTCGAGCGCGGCCCGCATCGAGGGGTCGGCGAGCTGGACGCGCAGCAGCGGGCCGAGGTCGGCGCCGAGGCCCTTGGCGGCGGCTATGCCGAGGTCCGCGCGGGTGGTGGCGGCGGCGAGTCCGCGGGCGGCGGTTCCCGGGGCCTCGGCGGCCAGCGGGGCGAGCGCGGCGCCGCCGGGCGCGGCGGCGGTCGCCGAGCGCAGCCGCTCGCGCAGGGTGGGGTCGGTGAGGGAGGCGGCCAGGGTGCGGGCGACCTCGTCCTCGATCGCGGTGACCCGGGACGCGGACGCCGAGGGCGCCGGGGCGGCCGGAGGGGCGGCCGGGGCGGCCACCGCCTGGCCCGCGCCGAGCGCGAGCAGGGGCAGGGCCGTGAGCGCGACGACGGCACGTCGTACGCGGGAGTGGGACATGAGGGTTCTCCAGGCTCGTCGGGTGAGGCGTCGGAGCGTTGGTGCGGACCGGCGTCGCGATCAAGAGCGACGGCGCCATGACAAGTGAAGGGGTTCCCTGACCCCGGATCAACCCCCCGGGGCCACCGCAATGGACCGCAGGCTCCTGGCCGGTCCCCCGGATTCCGGCGGCACGGCGGTCCGCGCCCTGCCGCCGGCGCTCAGGACCGCCGCTCCGGCGGGGCGTCGGCGGGCACAGCGTCGGCAGGGGCGGGCACAGCATCGGCGGGCACGGCCCCGCCGGGTCGGGCACCGGCCGGTGGGCGGACCGCCGGCGCGGGGAGTCTGCGCGCCGTTCGCCGGGCGGTGACGAACTCCACCGGGACTCCGGCGGGTTCCAGCACCCGGGCGAGTTCCGCCGCCACCGCCCGGGGGTCGCCGGCGCCGACGCAGTACAGCGGGCGGGGTTCGCGCACCCGCACCTCGACCTTCCACCCGTCGTCCTCCGGCACCGGTCGGCCGTCCGGCGGCCCGGTGACCAGGTGCACGATCCGCACCCCCAGCAGGTCCGCCGCCGGCCGCCACCGGCCTGCCGGACCGGGCCCGACGATCCGGAACCGGTCGGGGGCGTCGGGCGGGCGCAACTCCAGCCGGTGGAACACTCGGAGCGGGTCCCGCATCTCCCTGGTCGCCCACAGCAGCGAGCACAGGAGGTGGACGCCGCCGACGATCGCCAGATTGGTGCGGGGGTCGAGTTCCACCAGGCACCGGAGCACCAGGATCAGCGGAACGTAGGCGGGGATCCACCACACCTGCCGGGCGACCCCGAGGGCCACCCGGGAGAGGACGATCCACCCGGCGGTGAGCCACCGCCCACCGCCCGGACGGATCGTCAGAATCGTCGATCCCCCGGTGCTGCGCAGGCTCAGCTCCGGCTTCTTCACGGCCTTCACCGGCATCACCACCCCACCGCCTCAGCGTAGGAGCGGGCACCCCCTCCGGGAAGACCGACGGCACCGCCGGTGGGCGCTCCCCGACCCGCCCGCACCGGCTCATCCGCACCGGCTCATCCGCCGCCGGAGAAGCCTCCGCCGGAATTGGCCGAGCCCGAGCCGCCGTAGACCCAACCGCCGGAGGAGGGGCGGGGCTTGGGGCGGACGCGGCGTTCGGTGCGGCGCAGGACGGGGACGCCGGCCGGGCCGAGCAGGTCCTCCAGGGCGTGCTGGAGCGCGTCGGCCTCGGTGCCCTTCGGCGCCTGGTGCGAGCGGCCGTCGTCGCCGGTCACGGTCACCACCGTGATGGTGAGGGTGCGGGCGGCCGGCGCGGGGTCGCCCTCGTAGGGCTCCTCCACGGCCTCGTCCAGTTGGATCCGCCGCAGGCCGGAGATCGGGGCCCAGTCGTCGGCGCGGGCACCCCGGACGCAACGCAGTTCGGTCGGGGCCCGGGCCGGGGTGAACTGCACCCGGCGGACCGACCGCAGCTCGCCGGCCGCGGCGAACGGCCACAGGAGCAGCGCGGCGGACACCCACAGCGCCCCGCAGAAGGTCACCGCGCCCACGAAGGTGGCGCCGACGATCACCGCGACCATCACGAGCAGGATGCCGGCGGGCAGGAACACGACGCCCACGGCGAGCAGGACGGCGAGCGTGCGCAGCACCAGGAGCGTGGCGGCGGGCCAGGAGCCCCCGCCCGACTCGAACACGAGGTCGACGGTGGTGCCGTCACGGCCGCGGCGGAGCACCTCATCGGCGGGCATACCCACCAGGGTAGGACCGCTCCCCGATGCCGGAAAGGCCCCGGGTGTACCCTCGGCGAGGTTGCACCCGGGGCCTGTTGACGGTGCGTCAGTGCGCGGCGGCCTCCCAGTCGGCGCCGACGCCGACCGAGACGTCCAGCGGGGCGCGCAGCGGGTAGGCGCCGGCCATCTGCTCGCGGACGACCGCCTCGACCGGCTCGCGCTCGCCGGGGGCCAGCTCCAGCACGATTTCGTCGTGCACCTGGAGCAGCATCCGGGAGGTCAGGCCGGCGGCGCGCAGCGCCTCGTCGACCCGCAGCATGGCGATCTTGACGATGTCGGCGGCCGAGCCCTGGATCGGGGCGTTGAGGGCCATCCGCTCGGCCATCTCGCGGCGCTGGCGGTTGTCGCTGTTGAGGTCCGGCAGGTAGCGGCGGCGGCCGAGCAGGGTCTCGGTGTAGCCGGTGGCCCGGGCCTCCTCGACGACCCGGTGCAGGTAGTCGCGCACGCCGCCGAAGCGCTCGAAGTAGGTGTCCATCAGGCCCTGGGCCTCTGCGGGCTTGATGCCGAGCTGCTGGGAGAGCCCGTAGGCGGAGAGGCCGTAGGCCAGGCCGTAGGACATCGCCTTGATCTTCCGGCGCATCTCGGCGTCGACGGCGCTGCCCGGCACCTCGAAGACCTGGGAGGCGACGGTGGTGTGCAGGTCCTCGCCGCTGGCGAAGGCCTCGATCAGCGCCTCGTCCTCGGAGAGGTGGGCCATGATCCGCAGCTCGATCTGCGAGTAGTCGGCGGTGAGCAGCGACTCGTAGCCCTCGCCGACGACGAAGGCGCGGCGGATCATCCGGCCCTCCTCGGTGCGCACCGGGATGTTCTGCAGGTTCGGGTCCTGCGAGGAGAGCCGGCCGGTGGCGGCGACCATCTGGTTGAAGGTGGTGTGGATGCGCCCGGCCGGGGAGACGGTCTTGAGCAGTCCCTCGACGGTGGTGCGCAGCTTGGCCTGGTCGCGGTGGCGCAGCAGGATGACCGGCAGTTCGTTGTCGGTCTGGGTGGCGAGCCAGGTGAGCGCGTCGGCGTCGGTGGTGTAGCCGGTCTTGATCTTCTTGGTCTTCGGCAGGGCCAGCTCGCCGAAGAGGATCTCCTGGAGCTGCTTGGGCGAGCCGAGGTTGAACTCGCGGCCGGCCGCGGCGTGCGCCTCCTCCACCACGCGCTGGATCTCGGCGGCGAACTGGGCCTCCAGGCCGGTGAGCCAGTCGCGGTCGGCGGCGATGCCGGTGCGCTCCATGCGGGCGAGCAGGGCGGCGATCGGCAGCTCCATGTCGCGCAGCAGTTCGGTGGCGCCGACCTCGGCGAGGCGGGTGTCGAAGAGCGCGGCGAGATCGAGCACGGCGCGGGCCTGGAGCATCAGTGCCTGGGCGTGCGCGGCCGGGTCCTCCTCGGGGGCGTCGAAGGCGAGCTGGCCGGACTCGGCGGCGGGGGCCGGGGCGAGCGAACGGGCCAGGTACTCCTCGGCGAGCACCTCCAGGGTGAAGGTGCGGCGGCCGGGCTTCTCCAGGTAGGCGGCGAGGGCGGTGTCGGCGACGACGCCCTCGACGGTCCAGCCGCGCTCGGCGAAGGCCCGCATGACCTGCTTGGCGATGTGCAGGGCCTTGGGCGCGGCCGGGTCGGCCAGCCAGGCGGCGAAGGCCCGCTCGTCCTCCTCGGCGAGCAGCGCCGGGTCGAACCAGGCGGCGGTCTCCCCGGCGGCCAGCGCCACCTCGGTGACCTCGCCGCTGCCGAGCGCCCACTGGTAGACGGCGGCCAGCGCGACCGGGGACTTCCCGGTGGCGTGCTCCTGGAGCCAGGCGGCGAGGGTGCCGGGGTCGGTGAGCAGTTCGCCGTCGACCTCGACGCCGGGTGCCAGCTCGGCGGCCTCGGGCTCGGCGGCGGCCGGGTCGATGCCGAAGACGCGGTCGCGGAAGTTGGCGTTGCGGAACTCCAGCGACTCCATGAGCGCGCCGACGGCCGGCGCGTCGAACGGCGCGCGGGCCAGGTCGCCGACGCCGAGCGGGAGTTCGACGTCGCGGACCAGCTCGGTGAGGACGCGGTTGCGCCTGACCGAGTCGAGGTGCTCGCGCAGCTTCTCGCCGATCTTGCCCTTGACCTCGTCGGCGCGGGTGACCAGTTCCTCGAAGGAGCCGAACTGGTTGACCCACTTGGCGGCGGTCTTCTCGCCGACGCCGGGGATGCCGGGCAGGTTGTCGGACGGGTCGCCGCGCAGCGCGGCCAGGTCCGGGTACTGGCGGGGGGTGACGCCGTACTTCTCGGCGACCTTCTCCGGGGTGTAGCGGGTCAGCTCGGAGACGCCCTTGGTCGGGTAGAGCACGGTGATGTGCTCGGTGACCAGTTGCAGGGAGTCCCGGTCGCCGGTGACGATGTCGACGTCGAAGCCGGCCGCCTCGGCGGCGGTGGCCAGGGTGGCGATGATGTCGTCGGCCTCGAAGCCCTCGGCGGTCAGCCGCGGCACGTTCATGGCGTCGAGCAGCTCGCCGATCAGGCCGACCTGGCTGCGGAACTCGTCCGGGGTCTTGGCCCGGTTGGCCTTGTAGTCGGGGAACTCGACCGAGCGGAAGGTCTGCCGGGAGAGGTCGAAGGCGACCGCGAGGTGGGTGGGGGCCTCGTCCCGGACGGTGTTGGCCAGCATCGAGGCGAAGCCGTACACCGCGTTGGTGGGCTGGCCGGTGGAGGTGTTGAAGTTCTCCACGGGCAGCGCGTAGAACGCCCGGTAGGCCATGGAGTGCCCGTCGAGCAGCATCAGGCGGGGCCGCGATCCGGCCCCGCCGCCACCCGGCGCGCCCTTGTCCGTACTCTGCGTAGCCACGTCAACGTCCGTTCCTGCCGATTCCACTACCGGCCACCGATCCTAGGGCCCGCCACCGACAAAAGGGGCATGCCGGGGGCGGGGGCCCCTCGGGTGCGCTCGCGCCCCGGGCGCCACACCCGCCTCCGCCCGCCACCGCCTCTACCGCCGAGTAGGACGGTCGTACGATCACAGGCAGCACGACGACGTGACCCCCGAGCGGCAGGAGCTCCCCCATGACCGATCCGGCCCCCGACGCGGCCGCCGCCTCCGACGCGGCTCCCGGCGCGACCCCCGACGGCACCGCCCAGGCCCCCCTCCTCCTCGACGTCTCGCCGGAGATGCTGGAGCACTTCGCCAAGCTGGGCGTGGACCCGGCCACCTTCTCCGGCGGGCTGCTCGGCGAGAAGCTGGGCATCCGGATCGTCGAGGCCTCCGGCGACCGGGTGGTCGGCACCATGCCGGTGGACGGCAACCAGCAGCCGTACGGCCTGCTGCACGGCGGCGCCTCGGCGGCGCTGGCCGAGACCCTGGGCTCGGTCGGCGCGATGCTGCACGCCGGCCCGGGCCGGTACGCGGTGGGCGTGGACCTGAACGCCACCCACCACCGCTCGGCCACCTCCGGCCTGGTCACCGGCGTGGCGACCGCGGTCTTCAAGGGGCGCACGGCCGCCACCTACGAGATCGCGATCACCGACGACACCGGCAAGCGGGTCACCAGCTGCCGCCTCACCTGCATGCTGCGCGACCTCTGACCTGATTTCTCGTCAAATCCCTTGCCCGCCCCCTTGTTTGACCTTCGACCGCCCTGGGCAGTCGTTGGTCTGGACAAGGGGGCGGCGGCATGTCCGGGATTTTCCATCGACGTAACACTGCGTAACAAGTAGGACATCCGAGCAACTGACAGTGCCGGAGATCGAAGCGGACGAAAGCGGCCTGCCAGCCCCACCTTCGTCCGATATTCGGACGTCCATGTCCGCCACCAACACCCTGAACACTGATGTCCGATTATCGGCGAGGCCAGGAGTCACCTGCCCTTCTACGCCTTACATAGGGCGAGTTGGGAAAGAAGCCCCCGGCACTGGCGGATCGATCGGGCCGGAACGACCACATACTGAGACGCCTTCTCTGTGTGCTCATAACAAGAGAATCACAGCCTCGCCGCACCACTGCCCGAGCCGCCGACCGACATCTAGAGTCACGGCCAGTCACCGCGCCAAACGGAATGGGCCAGGCCCACCGCGCATCCAGGCTCCCGCCGTTCAGGCGCGGCGCCCTCCTGAACCGAAGGGGACCCTCGTGCGTCATCGTTCAGCAGTTGTCGTGAGCATTGCCGTGATCGGCGCCCTCACCCTCACCGCGTGCGGTTCCCGCGACGACAAGAAGTCCGGGGACAGCGGCAAGGGCGGCGGCTCCACCACCACCGTCGTCATCGGCATCGACGCCCCGCTCACCGGCGACCTCTCCGCCCTCGGCCTGGGCATCCGCAACTCCGTCGACCTCGCGGTCCGGCAGGCCAACGAGAAGAACGAGGTCCCCGGCGTCAAGTTCGAGATCAAGGCCCTCGACGACACCGGCAAGCCCGCCCCCGGCCAGCAGAACGCCACCCAGCTGGTCGGCGACAAGAGCGTCATCGGCGTCGTCGGCCCGCTCAACTCCAGCGTCGCGCAGTCGATGCAGCAGATCTTCAACGACGCCAACCTCGTCCAGGTCTCCCCCGCCAACACCGGCGTCGCCCTCAGCCAGGGCGAGAAGTGGGCCACCGGCGAGAAGTCCCGCCCGTTCAAGAGCTACTTCCGCACCGCCACCACCGACGCCGTCCAGGGCCCCTTCGCCGCCGACTACCTGGTCAAGGACGCCAAGAAGACCAAGGTCTTCCTCATCGACGACCAGAAGACCTACGGCGCCGGCCTCGCCGCCACCTTCAAGGGCCAGTTCCTCAAGAACGGCGGCCAGATCGTCGGCGAGGAGCACGTCAACCCCGACGACCGCGACTTCGCCGCCGTCGTCACCAAGGTCAAGTCCTCCGGCGCCGAAGCCGTCTACTACGGCGGCGAGTACCCCGCCGCCGGCCCGCTCTCCCTCCAGCTCAAGGACGCCGGCGTCAGCATCCCCCTGATGGGCGGCGACGGCATCCAGAGCGGCGACTTCATCAAGCTCAACCCCAAGGGCCAGGGCGACCTCGCCACCGCCGTCGGCCTGCCCGTCGAACAGCTCCCCACCGCCGCCAAGTTCATCGCCGACTACAAGGCCGCCGGCTTCAAGGACGCCTACGAGACCTACGGCGGCTACTCCTACGACAGCGCCTGGGCCATCATCCAGGGCGTCAAGGCCGTCGCCGCCGTCAACAACGGCAAGCTGCCCGACAACCCCCGCGCCAAGGTCGTCGAGGCCGTCCAGAAGGTCACCTTCGAGGGCGTCACCGGCAAGGTCTCCTTCGACGAGTTCGGCGACACCACCAACAAGCAGCTCACCGTCTACACCGTCAAGGACGGCAAGTGGGCCGTGGAGAAGTCCGGCACCTTCAACGGCTGACCCGAACCTGACCTCGCGTCAGGCGAACTGAAGCACACCGGAGTTACCCGCGCGGGGGCGCCACGAGTGCCCCCGCGCGCACCCGCATCCACCACCCACGGACACCCCACACGCACAACGGAGGCCCAGCGGTGCACGACCTACCGCAGCAGCTGGCCAACGGCCTGATCCTCGGCGCCCTCTACGGGCTCGTCGCGATCGGCTACACGATGGTCTACGGCATCGTCCAGCTCATCAACTTCGCCCACGGCGAGATCGTCATGGTCGGCGGCTTCGGCGCCCTGACCGCCTACCTCGCCCTCCCCGGCGGCACCACCCTGTGGCTGGCCCTACCGCTGATGCTGATCGCCGGCATCCTGGTCTCCACCCTCACCGCCGTCGCCGCCGAACGCTTCGCCTACCGGCCGCTGCGCACGGCACCCCGGCTCGCCCCGCTGATCACCGCGATCGGCCTGTCCATCGCCCTGCAGCAACTGGTCTTCGCCTTCTACCCGGACGCCAAGAAGGCCCGGGTCTTCCCGAAGATCCCCGGCGACCCCCTGGAACTCGGCTCCGTCGCCATCCAGCGCAGCGACCTCTTCCTCATCGCCGCCGCCCCGCTCTGCATGATCGCCCTCGGCTGGTTCGTCACCCGCACCCGCTCCGGCCGCGCCATGCAGGCCACCAGCCAGGACCCCGACACCGCCAAGCTCATGGGCATCGACACCGACCGGATCATCGTCATGGCCTTCGCCATCGGCGCCGCCTTCGCCGCCGTCGCCGCCGTCGCCTACGGCCTGCGCAGCGGCCAGGTCGACTTCCGGATGGGCTTCCTCCTCGGCCTCAAGGCCTTCACCGCCGCCGTCCTCGGCGGCATCGGCAACATCTACGGCGCCATGCTCGGCGGCATCACCCTCGGCCTCGCCGAAGCCCTCGCCACCGGCTACATCCAGCACCTGCCCGGCATGCACCTCTTCGGAGGCGGCGCCTGGAAGGACGTCTGGGCCTTCGTACTCCTCATCGTCGTCCTGCTCGTCCGGCCCCAGGGCCTGCTCGGCGAGCGCGTCGCGGACAGGGCGTGAGCACCATGACCACCACCGGCACCGAAACCACCCCGGTCATCCCCCTGCCCGGCCGCACCGCCGCCCTGCTCACCGGCCTCGGCGCACTCGCCGTCACCGCCTCCGCCCTGACGCCCTGGACCTGGACCTCCGACTACCCCGGCGACCTCACCTACTACGGCTCCCCCGCCGGCCTCCAATGGCTCGCCCTCGTCGCCGGACTGCTCACCCTCCTCCTGCTGCTCGCCACCCAGGGCGTCCCCGGACTCCGCTGGGCCGCCCCCCGGCACAGCCACAACGCCGTCCTGTTCGCCGCCACCGGCGCCCTCGCCGTCGGCTGGTTCTCCGCACTCTCCATCGCCAACGACCTCGGCGGCCTCGCCAACCTCGAACCCGGCGGCTGGACCCTCGCCGCCGGCTCGCTGCTCGCCGTCGCCGGCGCCCTCGGACTGCCCCTGGACCGGCGCACCGCCGTCCCGCTGCGCTTCCTCGACCAGCGGCTCTTCCTGCTCGTCCCGATCGCCCCCGCCGTCTGGTTCGCCACCCACGCCATCCCCGAGGACAAGCCGGTCGCCCCCGTGCTCACCGCCCTCGCCGGCGGCCTCGCCCTCGCCACCGGCGGCGTCCTGCTCGTCCAGGTCGGCCACCTCGCCAACACCTGGCTGCGGCTCGGCACCGTCCAGCGCCCGCTGCCCACCCCCCGCGAACTGCCCTCCTGGGTCGAGGTCGGCCTCATCGTCGTCGCCTTCGCCATCGGCCTGTTCGCCATCACCTTCGGCATCGACACCGAGTACGGCGAACTCTTCACCGGCTACCTGCTGCTCGCCGCCTCCGTCGCCGCCGCACTCGGCCGCTCCGGCCTGATCGCCCGGCTGCGCGCGCTGACCGTCAAGTACCAGGCCGTCACCACCGGCGCCGCCTTCGCCGCCGCCGCCAGCTTCCCCTTCACCCAGACCAGCGACCAGTACACCTCGGTCGCCACCAACATCCTGATCTTCGCCACCGTCGCCCTCGGCCTCAACATCGTCGTCGGCCTCGCCGGCCTGCTCGACCTCGGCTACGTCGCCTTCCTCGGCGTCGGCGCCTACAGCGCCGCCCTGGTCTCCGGCTCCCCCGCCTCGCCGATCCACGTCCAGTTCCCCTTCTGGGCCGCCGTGCTCACCGGCGCCGTCGTCTCCATGCTCTTCGGCGTCGTCATCGGCGCCCCCACCCTGCGCCTGCGCGGCGACTACCTCGCCATCGTCACCCTCGGCTTCGGCGAGATCTTCCGCATCACCATGCTCAACCTCAACGGCACCACCGGCCCCAAGGTCACCAACGGCTCCAACGGCATCCCCCGGATCCCCGACCTGGAGATCCTCGGCTGGAACCTCGGCAAGCCCACCACCGTCTTCGGCGTCGAACTCGGCCGGTTCTCCAACTACTACCTGCTGATGCTGCTCGTCACCGCCCTCGTGGTGCTGGTCTTCGCCCGCGTCGGCAACTCCCGCATCGGCCGCGCCTGGGTCGCCATCCGCGAGGACGAGACCGCCGCCGAGGCCATGGGCATCAACGGCTTCCGCCTCAAGCTCCTCGCCTTCGCCCTCGGCGCCTGCCTCGCCGGCCTCGCCGGCACCGTCCAGGCCCACGTCAGCTACACCGTCACCCCCGACCAGTACACCTTCGCCGAAGCCCTGCCACCCAACTCCGCCTTCCTGCTCGCCGCCGTCATCCTCGGCGGCATGGGCACCATCAGCGGCCCGCTCGCCGGCGCCACCCTCCTCTTCCTCATCCCGAAGAAGCTGGAATTCCTCGCCGACTACCAGCTGCTCGCCTTCGGCATCGCCCTCATCGTCCTCATGCGCGTCCGCCCCGAGGGCCTCATCCCCAACCGCCGCCGGCAGCTGGAGTTCCACGAGGCCGCCATCCCCGCGCAGCCCACCGGCGACACCGTCGCCCTCACCAAGGCAGGGGCGTGACCCCCCGATGACCACCACCAACGCCCCCGCAGCCGCCGACGCCGCACCCGGCACCGCCGGGCCCCTCCTCGACGTCTCCGGCGTCACCATGCGCTTCGGCGGCCTCACCGCCGTCAACAACGTCTCCCTCACCGTCGGCCGCGGCGAGATCATCGGACTCATCGGCCCCAACGGCGCCGGCAAGACCACCTTCTTCAACTGCCTCACCGGCCTCTACGTCCCCACCGAGGGCACCGTCACCTACCAGGGCGCCGTCCTGCCGCCCAAGCCCCACCTCGTCACCCAGGCCGGCATCGCCCGCACCTTCCAGAACATCCGGCTCTTCGCCAACATGACCGTCCTGGAGAACGTCCAGGTCGGCCGGCACAGCCGGATGCGCCAGGGCCTGCTCTCCGCCGTCCTGCGCGGCCCCGGCTTCCACCGCTCCGAGGCCGAGAGCCGCGAGAGTGCCATGGAACTCCTGGAGTTCACCGGCCTCGCCGGCAAGGCCGACCACCTCGCCCGCAACCTCCCCTACGGCGAGCAGCGCAAGCTGGAGATCGCCCGCGCCCTCGCCTCCGACCCCGGCCTGCTGCTCCTCGACGAGCCCACCGCCGGCATGAACCCCCAGGAGACCCGCGCCGCCGAGGAACTCGTCTTCGCCATCCGCGACCGGGGCGTCTCCGTCCTCGTCATCGAGCACGACATGCGCTTCATCTTCAACCTCTGCGACCGCACCGCCGTGCTCGTCCAGGGCCAGAAGATCGTCGAGGGCGACCGCGAGACCGTCCAGAGCGACGAGCGCGTCATCACCGCCTACCTCGGCGCCCCGCTCGAAGGCACCGCCCCCGTTACGGAGACCGACCAGTGACCGCACTCCTCGAAGTCCAGGACCTCCGCGTCGCCTACGGCAAGATCGAGGCCGTCAAGGGCATCAGCTTCACCGTCAACCAGGGCGAGGTCACCACCCTGATCGGCACCAACGGCGCCGGCAAGACCACCACCCTGCGCACCCTCTCCGGCCTGCTCAAGCCCACCGCCGGCCGCATCACCTTCGCCGGCCAGGCCCTCACCACCGTCCCCGCCCACAAGATCGTCGCCCTCGGCCTCGCCCACTCCCCCGAGGGCCGGCACATCTTCCCGCGGATGACCATCGAGGAGAACCTCCTCCTCGGCGCCTTCCTGCGCAGCGACACCGACGGCATCGCCCGGGACGTCGAACGGGCCTACGGCCTCTTCCCCATCCTCGGCGAGCGCCGCAAGCAGGCCGCCGGCACCCTCTCCGGCGGCGAGCAGCAGATGCTCGCCATGGGGCGGGCGCTGATGTCCCGGCCCAAGCTGCTGATGCTCGACGAACCCTCGATGGGCCTCTCGCCGCTGATGATGCAGAAGATCATGGCGACCATCGTCGAGCTCAAGGCCGACGGCACCACCATCCTGCTCGTCGAGCAGAACGCCCAGGCCGCGCTCTCCCTCTCCGACCGCGGCTACGTCATGGAGACCGGCAGCATCGTCCTCCAGGGCACCGGCGCCGACCTCCTGCACGACGAGTCGGTCCGCAAGGCCTACCTCGGCGAGGACTGACCCTCCCCGCTCCACGACGAAGGGCCCGGCGCACACCGCCGGGCCCTTCCGCTACTCCTGCTCCGCGGGACCCGCGGGACCCTCGGCCTCCTCGGCCTTCTTGCGGTCCTGCGCGGCGCCCTCCTCGATGACCGCCTCGGCCACCGCCGCCATCGTCATCCGGCGGTCCATCGAGGTCTTCTGGATCCACCGGAACGCGGCCGGCTCGTTCAGCCCGAACTTGGTCTGCAGCACGCTCTTCGCCCGGTCCACCAGCTTCCGGGTCTCCAGCCGCTGGGTGAGATCCGCGATCTCCTCCTCCAGCGTCCGCATCTCCGTGTACCGGGACACCGCCATCTCGATCGCGGGCACCAGGTCGCTCTTGGAGAACGGCTTGACGATGTACGCCATCGCCCCCGCGTCCCGCGCCCGGTCCACCAGCTCCCGCTGCGAGAACGCGGTCAGCATCAGCACCGGCGCCAGGTGCTGCTCGTGGATCTGCTCGGCCGCGGACAACCCGTCCAGCACCGGCATCTTCACGTCCAGGATCGCCAGGTCCGGCTTCAGCTCCTGCACCAGCCGGACCGCCGTGGCGCCGTCCCCGGCCTCCCCGACGACGGTGTACCCCTCCTCCTCCAGCATCTCCTTCAGATCGAGACGGATCAGCGCCTCGTCCTCGGCGATCACAATCCGGGTGATCTGGGGCGAATCGGTCTCAAGCGGCTCAGCCTGCTCGTCGGCGGTGCTCACGGGGCTCCTCGTTCCGGCGGGGTACTGCATGCACGAGGGTACCTAGCTGCGCCGGGCGTTGCGCGCAGGGTATCCTTCACGGGCGCGACTCGCCGAGTTGGTGGAAGGGCAGACACGATCGCCTCAAAAGCGATTGCCTGAAAGGGCGTGTGGGTTCGAATCCCACACTCGGCACAAGATTTTCCTCGTATTCCCAGGCCGTGGGAAGTTCATCACATCGAGCGGCTCCCGGTAGAACTCCTGACGCAGCCCGCGCCCCCGAAGAGAGTGGCGCACATGACCACGAATTCCGTGCGCGAACAGGCTGTCCACCTCCTTCGCGGAGGCATGTCCAACACCGAGGTGGCCCGCCGGTTCGACGTCCCACCCGGCACCGTCTCCTGGTGGAAGCACCAGGACCTCGCCAAGCGCGGACAGCTTCCCGGCCGGAAGCGATCCACCTGCACGCACTGCTTCGGTGACGCACTCGACCGCCCGGCCTACGCCTACCTCCTCGGCCTCTACCTCGGCGACGGCCACATCACCTGGCCGGAACAGCACCGGAGCCCCAGCCTCTTCATCACCTGCGACGCCAAGTGGCCCGGCATCATCGACTCCGTCGATCGGGCCATGCGCCAGGTGATGCCGCGCAACAGACCCTGCCGGATCCGGCGGACGGGCTGCTACGTGGTCAAGCTCTACTCGAAGCACCTGTACTGCTACTTCCCCCAGCACGGCCCCGGCAAGAAGCACGAGCGCACCATAGCCCTGGAGCCCTGGCAGCAGGAGATCGTCGACGCCCACCCCTGGGACTTCCTGCGCGGCCTGATCCACTCCGACGGTTGCCGCATCACCAACTGGGCCACCAAGCGGGTCGACGGTGTCGTCCGCCGCTACGAGTACCCGCGCTACTTCTTCACCAACACCTCGGCCGACATCGTCCGCCTCTTCACCGACACGCTCGACGCCGTCGGCGTGCAGTGGAAGGCCTCGATCCCCCGGCCCACCGGCCAGGTCAACGTCTCCGTCGCCCGCAAGGACTCCGTGGCGCTCATGGACGCCCACATCGGGCCCAAGTACTGAGGCCGGCGCGGCTCCCCCTCCCGGGGGGCCGCGCCGGCGGGGCGGGTCAGTCCAGGGTCCCCACGTGGTGGACGCGGACGAGGTTGGTGGAGCCGGCGAGGCCGGGCGGGGAGCCGGCGGTGATGACGACGATGTCGCCCTTCTCGCAGCGGCCGAGGGAGAGCAGGGCGGCGTCGACCTGTTCGACCATCTCGTCGGTGGTGGGCGCGAAGGGGCCGAGGAAGGTCTCCACGCCCCAGGTGAGGGCGAGTTGGCTGCGGACGGCCGGTTCGTAGGTGAAGGCCAGGACGGGGATCGGCGAGCGGTAGCGGGTCAGCCGGCGGGCGGTGTCGCCGGACTGGGTGAAGGCGATCAGGTACTTGGCGTGCAGGAAGTCGCCGATCTCCGCGGCCGCCCGGGCGACGGCGCCGCCCTGGGTGCGGGGCTTGTTGCTCGGGGTGAGCGGCGGCAGTCCGTCGGCGAGGATGTCCTGCTCGGCGGCCTCGATGATCCGCCCCATCGTGCGGACCGTCTCGGAGGGGTACTTCCCGACCGAGGTCTCGCCGGAGAGCATCACCGCGTCGGTGCCGTCGAGGACGGCGTTGGCGACGTCGGAGGCCTCGGCGCGGGTGGGCCGGGAGGAGTTGATCATCGAGTCCAGCATCTGGGTCGCCACGATGACCGGCTTGGCGTTCCGCCGGGCGAGGGCGACCGCCCGCTTCTGGACCATGGGCACGTCCTCCAGCGGCATCTCCACCCCGAGGTCGCCGCGGGCCACCATGACGCCGTCGAAGCGGTCGACGATGGAGTCGAGGTTCTGCACCGCCTGCGGCTTCTCGATCTTGGCGATGACCGGGACCCGGCGCCCCTCCTCGTCCATCACCCGGTGGACGTCCTCGACGTCCCGCCCGCTGCGGACGAAGGAGAGCGCGACGAGGTCGGCCCCGGTCCGAAGGGCCCAGCGCAGGTCGGCGATGTCCTTCTCGCTCAGCGCGGGCACCGAGACGGCGACCCCGGGGAGGTTGAGGCCCTTGTGGTCGGAGACCAGGCCGCCCTCGACGACGGTGCAGCGGACCCGCGGTCCGGCCACCTCGACGACCTCCAGGGCGACCCGCCCGTCGTCGACGAGGATCAGCTCGCCGGCGGTGACGTCCCCGGCGAGGCCGGGGTAGGTGGTGCCGCAGCCGTTCTGGTCTCCCTCGACGCCATTGTCGATGGAGATGGTGAACTCGTCGCCGCGTTCGAGTAGTACCGGGCCCTCGGCGAAGGTGCCGAGGCGGATCTTCGGGCCTTGAAGGTCGACCAGCACACCGACGCTGCGGCCGGTCTCGTCGGCGGCCTTGCGGACCCGGCGGTAGCGCTCCTCGTGCTCGGCGTGCGAGCCGTGGCTCAGGTTGAATCGGGCGATGTCCATCCCGGCGTCGACCAGGGACTTGATCTGGTCGTAGGTGTCGGTGGCGGGCCCGAGGGTACAGACGATTTTTGCTCGGCGCATACTGCTGAGAGTAGGCATTACCGGCGCGTAACGACGATGCGGGTCCGGACAACAGGATGGCCGTTGCCATAAGGAGAGTTGAACAATCTGACACAACGTCGGACCCCCGTGCGAGAGGTACCCCGGAGTCGCCCGCACCCGCTCCCTGATGCGATTCCGTGAAGGCGTGTTCACCTCTGGTTCACCGTCACTTCCACCGCCGCACGTGGTGCGGCGGGACGCTCTTCACCCCGGTGCGATGCCGGGATCCGGAAGTGGTTCCAACGAGGGGGAAGCGTCCGGTATGAAGCGCGGTGTGGTCGGAGTCCTGGTACTCCTGCTGATGGCCGGCGGCGTGGCGTTCTGGCTGGTGGGACGGCCCGACGACCCGCCCGACGACCTGCCCGGGGGGACGACGAGTTCGGGCGTCGTGAAGGTCACCGGCACGGTCGGATCCGAGAAGAAAGCGTTCTTCGACGATCCCAAGGTCCAGGAGGAACTGCGGCAGCAGGGCCTGGAGGTGAGCGCCCAGAGCGCCGGCTCCTGGCAGATGAACGACGTCCAGAGCGGCACGGCCGACTTCGCCTTCCCGGCCAGCCTGCCGCCGGCCGAGGCGATCCAGAAGGACCACAAGATCACGGGGACGCCGGTCCGGCCGTTCTACTCGCCGCTGGTCGTCGTCACGCGCAAGGCGACCGCCGAGATCCTCAGGAAGAACGGCCTGGCGGCGCAGAGCGATTCCAAGGTCTGGACGCTCACGATGGACAAGTTCCTCAGCGCGGTCCTGGAGGGCCGCAAGTGGGAGCAGCTCGCTCCGGAGAACAGGCCCCCGGAGCTCGCGGGCTCCCTCTTCCTGACCACCACCGACCCGGACAAGTCCTCGTCCGGGGCGCTGTACGTCGCCATGATGTCCTTCCTGCTGAACAACAGGGAGGCGGTGCAGGACGAGGCGACCGTGCAGAAGGTCGGCAAGGACCTGAAGGAGGCGTTCAACCGGCAAGGGGGGATGCAGTCCTCCACCGAGCAGCCGTTCGCGGACTTCGTCTCCGGCACCGGCCGGCCGCTGGTGCTCGCGTACGAGTCCCAGGCGCTCGAACTGGCGGCCAAGAAGGACCTTCCGCCCGACACGGTGCTGCTCTACCCGGACACCGCGGTCATCTCCGACCATTCGATCGTGGGGTTCACCGAGGGCGGGAAGAAGCTCGCGGACGTTCTCCTGAAGGACGAGAAGCTCCGCCAGCTGGCGGTCGAGCACGGGTTCCGGCCGGCCACTCCGCCGTCCGGCGAGTCACCGTTCAAGGCGCACGTCGCCGAGCTGAACAACGGTCCCACGAAGAACAACTTCGCGTTCGACCCCGATCTCAACCTGCCGAGGGTCGCGCTGCCCAAGCAGGACATTCTGCTGAGCCTGGTCAAGGCCACGGCCACCAAGTGACGGGGAACATGGCAAGCACATTCACCGGAAGGGTGAGGATGAGGAAGAGCGGTGCCCGGCACCTGGCCGTCGGGCTGGCCCTGTTGGCCGCGACGGCGTGCACGTCCTCGGCCGACCCGAAGCCCGCGCCGAGCGACTCGCCGACCACGGCGAGCGCCCAGCCCGCGCCGACCGCGCAGCCGGGGGTGCTGCGCATCCTCGCCGGCAGCGAACTCCAGGACATGGCACCCGTGCTGGAGGAGGCGCAGAAAGCCACCGGGGTGAGCGTGCAGTTCTCCTGGACGGGTTCGCTGGACGGCGCGGACGCCGTCGCCGCGGGCAACACCGACGGCAAGTACGACGCCATCTGGTTCCCGTCGAACCAGTATCTGCACCTGTACGACAAGAGCAAGGAGAAGCTGCTCTCGGAGACGCCGATCATGGCTTCGCCGGTCGCCTTCGGGATCCGCTCCTCGGTGATCAACGACCTGGCCTGGGGCGACGGGTCGAAGGTGACCTGGGGCAACCTGGCGGAGGCGGCGTCCGCCGGCAAGCTGTCCTACGGCATGGCGGACCCGTCCCGCTCCAACTCGGGCTTCTCGGCGCTGGTCGCGGTGGCCTCGGCGTTCTCGGGGGCGGGGTCGGCGCTGACCGACGCGGACGTGCAGAAGGCGGCGCCGCAGCTCAAGCAGTTCTTCACCGGGCAGAAGCTGACCTCGGGTTCCTCCGGCTGGCTGGCGCAGGCGTACACCCGGGCGGAGCAGGGCTCGATCGGGGCCCTGGTGAACTACGAGTCGGTGCTGCTGTCGCTCGACAAGACGCTGCCGGCCGACCAGAAGCTGACCGTGGTCCGCCCGACCGACGGCGTGGTCTCGGCGAACTACCCGCTGACCCTGCTGAGTTCGACCCAGCAGCGGGAGCGGGAAGCCTTCCAGCGGCTGACCGCCCACCTGCTGCAGCCGGAGGTGCAGAAGCGGATCTCGGAGCTGACGCTGCGCCGTCCGATCGCCCCGGGGGTGGCCCCGGCGGCCGGGCTGCCGACGGAGCGGGTGCACGAGCTGCCGTTCCCGGGCACCAAGGCGGTGGCGGACGGTCTGCTGTCCGCGTACCAGAACGAGCTGCGCCGGCCGTCGCGGACGGCGTACGTGCTGGACACCTCGGGCTCGATGGCCGGAGCGCGTCTGGCGTCGCTGAAGTCGGCGATGGGTCGGCTGACCGGGGCGGACGACACCCGGGGGACGCGGCGGTTCCGGGACCGCGAGGAGGTCACCTTGATCTCCTTCGCCTCCAAGGTGAAGTCGACGAAGACCCATTCGGTGCCTCCCGGTGGCGCGGCCCAGCAGGAGCTGGCGGCGATCGACGGGGACGTCCAGGGGCTGACGGCGGAGGGCGGGACGGCGGTGTACTCGTCGTTGGAGGAGGCGTACCGGGCCCTTGAGCGCCAGCAGTCGGCGGCCAAGGACGACCGCTTCACCTCGATCGTGCTGATGACGGACGGGGAGAGCAACGAGGGGGCCTCGGAGCAGGACTTCCGGGCCTTCCACGGCGGGCTCTCGCCGGCCCAGAAGGCGCTGCCGGTGTTCCCGATCCTGTTCGGCGACGCGGCGAAGGGGCAGTTGCAGGGCATCGCGGACCTGACCGGCGGCAAGCTGTTCGACGGGACGGGCTCGCTGGACGGGGCGTTCGAGGAGATCCGTGGCTACCAGTAACGGTGGCGGCGGGGGTGACGGGTGGAGCCGGGCCTGGGCCTACCTGGTGTCCACCCGGCACCTCGTGGCGGGCGGGGCGAGCGTGGGCGTCGGGGCGGCCACCTTCGTGCTCCAGGCACCGACGGCCCTGCCGCCGCTGCTCGCGGTGGGGGCGTACATCGCGACGGTGACGCTGTGGCCGGAGCCCGACCCGGCGAGGGGCCTGCCGCAGCCGCAGCCGCAGCCGCAGCCGGTTCCGGCAGCGGACCCGCCCGAGCGGCCCGAGGCGCCCGCCACCCCGCCCGCCACCCCGCCCGCCACCCCGCCGGCCGCCACGCCGACCACCCCTCCGGCCGCGCCGCCGGTGCCGCGGCTCTGGCCGCAGTTGGAGGAGTTGGCGGCGTTCGTCGGGTCGGCGCCGCTGCCGCCGTCGGCGAACGTGCCGGGGCTGCTGGTGCGGCTGCGGACGGCCGGGCCGGGGCCGACCACGGAGCCGATCGTCCGTCGTCGGCTGCCGTTGGCGGTGGACGGCTATCTGCGGGCGCTGACCTGGCAGCCGTGGGTGCCGGACGGGGCGGATCCGGTGGCCGAACTGGCCCGGGCGGTGGACGAGATGGCCGCCCTGGTCCCGGCGTCCTGAGAGCGGGGCGGGCGGGCGGGAGCGCGCACGTGCGACGGCGGAGCGGCCGGGCCCGGGTCACCGGGGGCCCGGCCGCTCCGCCGTTGTGCGGGTCAGGCCTCCAGTACGCCGGGCAGTTCGAGGCGGCGGCGCACGCCCAGTTTGCGGAAGCTGTTGGTGAGGTGGGTCTCGACCGTGCGGACCGCCAGGTGGAGCATCGCGGCGATCTCGGCGTTGGAGTGTCCGGCCGCGGCGAGGCGGCAGATGCGCAGTTCGCTGTCGGTGAGCGCCTCCGCGCCGGCGTGGTCGGCGCGGCCGATGCGGGCGCCGGAGGTGCGCAGCGCTTCCATGGCGGCGGCGCGGTGGCGGACGGCGCCGAGGCGTTCGGCGCGTCCGGCGGCCTCGCGCAGGGCGCGGCGGGCGGCGCCGCGCCGGCCGCCGTCGCCGAGCAGGCGGCCGTGGGTGATGAGGGCGGGGATGAGTTCGGTGTCGATCTCGGCGGTGCGCAGCAGGTGGACGGCCTCGGTGGCGAGGTCGAGGCCGTGGCGTCCGCCGGTGGCGGCGGCGAGGGCGCGCAGGGCGCGGCCGACGGTGCGGGGGGTGCCCCAGACGCGGGCGAGGCGGAGGTCCTCCTCGGCGAGGGCGACGGCGGGGCCGGGTTCGCCGAGGAGGAGGTGGCATTCGGCGGCGGCGGTGCGCCAGGGGGTGACGATGGGGCTGCGGACCTGGCGTTCGCCTTGGCGGCGGCCGCATTCGAGGAGGTCGGCGAGGGCTTCGGCGGGTTCGCCGGAGGCGAGTCGGAGCAGGCCGCGGGCGTAGAGGTATTCGTTCCATTCCCAGGAGTCCTGGGCGCGGTCGGCGGCGACGGCGCGGGCGAGGCCGTGGGCCTGCCAGAGCCGGCCGGTTTCGATGAGGGCGATGACGCTCTGGGCGACCAGGTGGGCGTTCTGCTGGCCGAGGAGTTCGGCGTAGCGGCCGGGTGCGGTGTCGTCGGTGGCGGGGCGGGTGGCGGTGGGGGTGCCGGTCCGCCAGGACGGTCCGGGGGTGGTGTCGGGGAGGCCGGTCGCGCCCCAGGGGCGTAGGCGGGGCAGTCCGGGTGGGCCCCAGGGGGTGGGGTGGAGGAGTGGGGGGGCGGGTGGCGCGGCGGAGGGTGCGGGGGTGGGGGCGGGGCCGGGGGCGGTGAGGGCGTAGTCGTCGAGCAGGGCCTGGTACTCGCCGCGCATGATCCTGGTCTCGGCGCGGACGCTGAGCAGGCACTGGTAGCCGGGGTCGAGGGGGCCGCCGCGGTAGCCGGCGAAGCCGCGGGCGACGATCTCGTCGGCCTGGTCGAGGAGGTCGGCCCACTGGGAGAGGGTGGCGAGGGAGACCAGCAGGTAGGAGCGGCAGAGCGGGTCGACGGGGGCGTCGTCGAGTTCGCGGATGCGTTCGGCGACCTCGGTGGCGGAGAGCAGGCCGCTGGTGGCGTCGAATTCGGTGAGCAGGGAGAAGGCGGGCGGGGCGAGGCGCTGGGGGGTGCGGGTGGCGAGGCGTTGGACGCCTTCGACGACCTGGAGCCAGCTGCGGCCGTCGTGGGCGGCGATCTGGGCGGTGGCGGCCTGGACGGCGTGGAGGACGTCCTCCTGGTCGACGAAGCGGTGGGCGAGTTCGTCCATGAGTTCGATGGCGGCGGCGGTGTCGCCGCGGGTGGCGAGGACGGCGCCGAGGGTGTTGGCGGCGCGGAAGACGCCTTCGTCGGTCTGCTGGAGGTGGACGGCCTCGGCGAGGTGGCGCAGGCCGACGGTGCGTTCGGCGGGGCCGAGGGTGACTTCGAGGCTGCCGAGTTCGGTGAGCAGCAGGCCGCGCTGGCGGTCGCTGAGGGGTTCGGCGAGGACGCGGCGCAGCAGGGCGGCGGCGTCGGCGGGGTGGTCGGCCTCGGCGGCCTGGCGGGCGGCGCGGCGCAGGGTGTCGGCGGCCCAGCGGGGGGTGGGGGCGGGGGTGAGCAGGAGGTGGCCGGCGACGGTTTCGTCGGGGGCGCCGGTGCGGTGGAGGTGTTCGGCGGCGGCGAGGTGGACCTCGGCGCGGTGGCCGGGGGCGTGGCCGGTGAGGACGGCGTCGGCGAGCAGGGGGTGGGCGAAGCGGGGCCAGCGGCCGGGTCCGGGGGTGTCGAGGTGCCGGTGGAGGGTGAGGTGGGCGAGCCAGCCGGCGAGTCGGCCGGGGTCGGCGGCGGTGAGTTCGGCGAGCAGCGGGACGGGGTCGAGGGGCGGGGTGCCGGGGGCGGGGTCGGCGGGGTGTTCGGACATCCGGGCGAGGACGCGGGCGACGGTGACGGCCTGGTGGCCGGCGCCGTGCAGCCAGGCGTCGACGGCATCGGTGAAGGCGCTGCCGGGCAGGCCTCCGCAGCGCTCGGGCAGGGTGGCGGGCAGCGCGGCGGCGGGGGCGGCGGGCGGCACGACGGGCGCGGCGGTGGGGGACGCCGCGGACGCCACGGGCGCGGCGGGACCGTCGTCCCCGTCCGCCGGGTCCGCCGCGAGGTCGGCGAGCAGCGCCGTGAGCAGCAGCGGGTTGCCGCCGCTGGCGCGGGCGCAGTCGGCGGCGAGCCCGGGGGGTGTGCCGGGCCCGAGGTGCTGCCGGGCGATCCGGACGGCGGCGGGGGTGCCGAGCGGGGCGAGCCGCAGGGTGGTGGCGAGGTCGGGGGTCAGGTCGCGGGTGAAGCGGCCGGGCGGGGTGTCGAGGGCGGCCTGCCGGTGTTCGGTGGCGATCAGCAGGGCGGGCAGCCGGTCGATGCGGCGGGCGACCTGGCGCAGCCAGCGGCGGGAGGGCTCGTCGGCGAGGTGGATGTCGTCGACGGCGAGCAGCAGCGGGTGGTGGGTGCCGTGCAGGCGGAGCAGGGACCAGAGGGTGGTCTCGGCGGTGTCGTGCGGGGCACCGCCCGGGCCGGGTCCGGGGCCCGCACCGGCGTGGTGCGCGGCCGGCGGGGCGCCCCAGGGGGACTGTCCGTAGGGGCCGGCGGGGGTCGGGCCGGTGTCGAAGAGCTGGCGGGCGGCCGCGTAGGGGGTGGCGGTCTCCTCGGCGGAGCAGCGGGCGCGCAGCACGGTGGTGCCCTCGGCGGCGGCGCGGCGGGCGGCTTCGGCGAGCAGCGCGGTGCGGCCGGTGCCGGTGGCGCCGGTGACCAGCAGGACGTGGCCGGTGCCGCGGCGGGCGGCGGCGGCCCGGTCGGCGATCTGCCGCAGCTGTGGTTCGCGTTCCGCGAGGTGGGTGGACGTGGTGGTGCTCATCCCCGGTTTCCCCTCTTTCCCCTTCTGCCCTTCCCGGCCCCCTGTCGGTGTCCGATCGGGCAGTATCCGCCGTTGTACCGGGAAATCGGCTTGACGTGCTAACCACGCGTTACCGGTGAGTCCGGTTCTCGTCGTGATGTGAGGGGCCGGTGTGGACCCGTGTGTCGCGGTGGAACGGCCCGGTGGGGCGCCCTCCGGCGGCTGCGCGGGCAGTCCGCCGCCCTGATGACCACCTGCGGGGCCCGAAGCGTTGCCCCCGTCCTTCGGCGGGGACTGCCCGGCGGGCCCGATCTCGTGGTGGACCACGATGGCCGGGAGGCTGCCCCGGCGGGAAGCATGGTGGGAGTTTCCGGGGCACGGGCAGCGCTCCCGGATCGCCGTCGTAACGGCCGGCCGTCCCGGGTGGGGCGCAATGCCCCGAGGTTCGGGGTCCTCCGGGTGGCCGGGCCGGCTTCTCCAGGAGGGGGCCAGATTTGACTGTTCTGCACACCGAGTACGACCGCCGTGGCACGGCGGTGCGGGCTTCGGCGTCCGCCGCGCGTACGGTGCCGCCACAGCGACCGGTGGCGTCCCGCGCGGTCGCCGTCGCCGGGCAGGTGCCGGCCGCGGCCGCGGCCGCCCATCCTCAGGCGTCCGCCGCCGGTGCCGTCCGCGGTGCGGCGGGGGCGGCCCGGCCGGTCGCCGCCGTCCCGGCCCGCACCTCGACGGTGCCGGTCGCCGTCCAGGCCGCCGATCCGCTCTCCCGGGCGGGTGCGGAGGCGCAGCTGCGCCGCTTCCCGGGGGTCGCGGTGGTGGATCCTGCGGGTGCGGCCGCGCCGGGCACGGTCACCGTGCTGGTCGCCGAGTCGGCCGACGCGGCCGCCACGGCGGCGCTGCGCCGGCTGGTGCGCGGCGCCGGGCAGCGGGTGGTGCTGGTGGTCGAGCGGCTGCGCGAGACCGAGTTGATGGAGGCCGTCGAGTGCGGAGTGGCGGCGATCCTGTGGCGCCGGGAGGCGACGCCGGAGCGGCTGGGCCGGGCGGTGCTGGCGGCGGCCCGGGGCGACGGTGACCTGCCGGCGGATCTGCAGGGCCGGCTGATCGCCCAGGTGGGCCGGTTGCAGCGGTCCGTGCAGGGCATGCCGGGGCAGGCCCCGACGGGTCTGTCGGAGCGGGAGTCGGACGTGCTGCGGCTGGTCGCGGAGGGGTGGGACACCGGGGAGATCGCGGCCCGGCTGTCGTACTCGGAGCGGACGGTCAAGAACGTGCTGCACGGTCTGACCACCCGTCTGCAACTGCGCAACCGGGCGCACGCGGTGGCCCACGCGGTCCGCGAGGGGTACATCTAGGATCCGGCGCGACGGGCGGGCAGGTGCGCGTGCAGCACCTGCCCGCCCGCGTCATGAACGGGTCGCCAAGATCTCACCTGCTGGAAAGGTCCGGGGTCTATCCATCGGAGTGACCGCAGGGCAGACTTCTACGCGCGTTCCTCTACGCGCGTCACTCATGACGGTCCGTTCGCAGTCCCCACCCGGGAGAGTCCTCCAATGCCCCTGAACCGCCGTGACTTCGTCACCCGGTCCGCCGCCACCGCCGCCGGCGCCGCCCTCGCGAGCAGCGCCGCCCTCGCCGCCGCCACCCCCGCCGCGGCGGCCGGACCGGACGGGGCCCGCGCCAAGGGCCGCACCAAGCGCCAGGCCTTCACCGTGATGGGCACCACCGACCTGCACGGCCGGGTGCTCAACTGGGACTACTTCACGGACGCGGTCTACGCCGACAAGGCGCACAACGAGGTCGGCCTGGCCAAGATCTCCACGCTCGCCAAGCAGGTGCGCGAGGAGAAGGGCTGGGACCGCTGCCTGCTCATCGACGCCGGTGACACCATCCAGGGCACCCAGCTGACGTACTACTACGCCCGGGTCGAGCCGATCGCCACCGAGGCCGACACCGCGCCCGAGCACCCGATGGCGCTCGCCATGAACACCATGGAGTACACGGCCGCCGCGCTCGGCAACCACGAGTTCAACTACGGCATCGACACCCTGCGCGCCTACGAGGAGCAGCTGGACTTCCCGCTGCTGGGCGCCAACGCGCTGAACGCCCGCAACGACAAGCCGGCCTTCCCGCCGTACGTCATCCGCAAGCTGAAGCTGGACAACGGCCCGGCGCTCAAGGTCGGCATCGTCGGCCTGACCAACCCGGGCATCGCGATCTGGGACAAGGCCAACGTCGCGGGCAAGATGACCTTCCCGGGCATCGTCGAGACCGCGAGGACCTGGGTGCCGAAGGTCAAGGCGGCCGGCGCGGACGTCGTCGTGGTCGCCTGCCACTCCGGCACGGACGAGGCCACCTCCTACGGCGACCAGCTGCCCTGGCCGGAGAACGCCTCGGTGGCGCTGGCCGAGCAGGTGCCGGGCATCGACGCCGTCCTGGTGGGCCACGCGCACAAGGAGATCCCGCAGCGCCTGGTCGTCAACAAGGAGACCGGCAGGACCGTCGTGCTCTCCGAGCCGCTGTGCTGGGGCCAGCGCCTGACCTGCTTCGACTTCGAGGTCGAGTTCGACAAGGGCGCGTGGAAGGTCGTCTCGCTCTCCTCCCGGGTGCTGAACTCCAACACCGTCCCGGAGGACCCGGAGATCGTCGACCTGATGACCGACCAGCACAAGAAGGTCGTCGCCTACGTCAACCAGGTCATCGGCACCGCCAAGATCGAGCTGTCCATCGCCGAGGCGCCGTTCAAGGACACCCCGATCATCGACCTCATCGGCCGGGTCCAGGCCGAGGTCGTCCGCGCCGCGCTGGCCGGCGGCCAGTACGCCAAGCTGCCGGTGCTGGCCCAGGCCGCCCCGTTCAACCGCACCGCGAAGATCCCGTCCGGCCAGGTCAAGCTGCGCGACGCGGCCGGCCTGTACATCTACGAGAACACCCTGGAGGCCCGCATCCTGACGGGCGCCCAGATCAAGGACTACCTGGAGTTCTCGGCGAAGTACTACGCCCAGCTGGCCCCGGGCGCGCCGGTCGACAAGGCCGCGCTGACCAACGCGCAGAACACCCCGGACTACAACTACGACGCGGTGTACGGCGTCTCGTACGACATCGACATCGCCCAGCCGGTCGGCTCGCGGATCGTCAACCTCTCCTTCGAGGGCAAGCCGATCGACCCGAACGCCCAGTTCGTCCTCGCGGTCAACAACTACCGCGCCAACGGCGGCGGCAACTTCCCGCACGTCGCGGCCGCCCAGAAGCTGTGGGCCAACTCGGACGAGATCCGCAACGCGATGATCGCCTGGGTGAAGGAGAAGGGCGTCATCGACCCGGCGGACTTCTTCACCGAGTCCTGGCGCCTGGTCCGGGCCGGCCAGCCGGTCTTCTGACCCGACCGCCCGCTCCAACGGCACCACCGACCGGCCCCGGGGCGCACGCCCCGGGGCCGGTCCCCTGGACGGCTAGGCCGGCCGCATGCGGACCATCGCCGCCTGGCCCCTGGACGGACCTGCCCCGGCAGACGTGCCGGCCGAGTTCCACGACCCGTGTGCCCGGGTCGGCCGGGACCTGCGGCACCTGCCCGCCGGCGACCGGCTCCCGGCCGGCGTCCGCTGGGAGCTCTCCGAGGAGCACTACACCGGCTTCCTCCTCGGCCTGGGGGCCGCCCGGGGCCTGCTGTTCACCCGCGAGACGGACCCCTACCTCCCGCCCGGCCCGCTCACCGCGTACGTCGCCGAGCAGGTGCAGGACCACCTGACCGGCCACGAGTTCGTCCAGTGGCCGGCCTGCCCCGGCCACACCCACCCGCTGGTGCCCGCCGCCACGGGGGCGCAGGCCTGGTGGCACTGCCGGCGCTCCGGACGCCCGCTCGTCCGGATCGGCGACCTGGCCGCCGGGCGCTGAGGCCCGCTACCCCAGGGCCGCCAGCTCCTCCATCGCCGAGCGCTCGATCCGCGCCAGCTCCTCCAGCAGCCGGCCGGCCCGCTCCAGCGGCGCCGCCTCCCCGGACTCCCCCGCCCCGGCGACCAGTTCGGCCACCTCGGCCCAGCCCGCCGCGGCCTCGGCGTACCGGTCGCGGGCGGTCCGCACCCGGGCGTCGTCGAGCAGCCCGGCGCACTCGCCGAGGAAGTCCCGGTAGAGGTTGCGGAACAGCGCGCCGCCGGTCCCGGCCAGCTCCATCATCCGTGCGGCCTGCGGCAGTCGGCGGCCCGGATCGTCGGCCCGGGCGAGCCAGCCCGGCACCAGGGCGGCGGCCTTGGCGATGCCGCGGTGTCCGAGGTTGGCGATCGGCGGGTGCAGGAAGGACGCCGCGCAGTCGGCCAGCGCGGGAACCAGCGCGGCCCGGACGTCCGGGAGTCCACCGCGCCGGGCGAGCGTGAAGGAGCGGTGGCGGGCGGTCATCGGGCCGCGCTCGGCGCGCGCCGCCGCGAGCGAGGCCAGGCTGGTGGTGACCGCGCCGCCCTGCTGGGCGGTGTCCACCAGGTGCGCGTCGGTCGCGTCGTAGCCCTCCATCGCGACCACGTGCCCGCCGAAGTGCACCTTGGAGGTGAAGTACTCCAGGTGGTAGCTGTCCAGTTGGAGCCCGACCGGGCGGCCGGCGTCCAGCTCCGCGGCGACGTTCCGCCAGGCCCGGCCGGCGGATCCGGTCTCCCGGACCTCCAGCTCCAGGCCGAGCCGGGTGGCCAGCGTCCGGGTCAGCTCGAAGGGCTTGACCCGGCCGCCGAGGAACGGGAAGTCCATCCCCTTGCCGTCCCAGTAGATGAACGACAGCCCGGCCCCGAGCCCGAACAGCATCGGCTCGGACAGCTCGACGCCCTCGTGGCGCAGCAGCACGTCCAGCGCCGTCGTCTCGCAGTGCTTCCCTCCGCGCGGCTCCGTCATGCCGCCTCCTCCGTCCGCTCCTCGACCCGGACCACCAGCCGGGTCGTCCACTCCTCCGCCGGGGCCTCGCCCGGCCCGACCAGGTACGCCTCCCGCACCGGCGCCAGCGGCCGCAGCCCGCGCTCGTGCACGGCGGCCAGCAAGGCGTGGTAGGCGAGCGGAAGTTGGGCGTACGGGCCGTGGTGCACCGTCGCCACCGCGGGCCCGCCGGGCAGCACCTCCCGGTCCAGCCCGGCCGGCGGCGCGTCCGCCCCCGGCGTCTCGGCGCCGACGGCGATCCGCATGCCCTCCGCGAGGTCCAGCGGGAAGAGACCCCACAGCGGGGGCCGCCACGGCGTGCCGTCCAGACCGGCCAGCAGCCGGCCGACGCACCCGCCGATCCGCTCCGCCAGCTCACCCGGCCCGGCCACCGCCCGCACGACGGCGAGCCGCCGCTCCGGCTCCGGTGCGAGGGTGATCTCGTAGCCGGGCAGGCCGCCGCCGGCCGCGAGGCGCTCCAGCAGCTCCAGGCGGGCCCGGTCGCGGGTGATCCGCTCGGCGACCCGGTCGCGTTCGGCGCACAGCAGGCGGGCCCGTTCCGGCTCGGCGGCCGCCAGGGTCGCGGCGATCACCGCGAGCGGCACGTCGAGTTCGCGCAGCAGGGCGACGGTGAGCGCGTCGCGGGCCTGCCCGGGGGCGTAGTAGCGGTAGCCGGTGGCCGGGTCGACCCGGGCCGGGGGCAGCAGGCCGGTGTCGTCGTAGTGGCGGAGCTGTTTGACGCTCAGCCGGCACAGGCGGGCGAAGCGCCCGATGGTGAGGTGGTCGTCCCGCGGGACGTCGTCTGGGTCGCGCACGGCCCCATCGTGGACCCTCCCCCCGTGGGAGGGTCCACCGCGGTCCGCCGTCCGGCCCGGGCGGCCGGCCCGCGAGACGCTGGGACATCTTCCCGAGACAGCAGGATATTCAGCCGCGCGCGGGGCCTGCCTACCGTTGATCACGTCGCCGGGAGCACGGTCGGCCGAGAAGAATCCGAGAAGGAGCAGTCCCATGCGCGCAGTGATCCAGAAGTCCTTCGGCGGCCCCGAGGTCCTGGAGGTCGTCGAGACCGAGCGGCCCGCCCCGCTCGGCGGCGAGGTCCTGGTCCGCGTCCACGCCAGCGGCGTCAACCCGGTGGACGCGGCGGTCCGTTCGGGCGCCTACCCGCTGCTCGGCGAGCCCCCGTACGGGGTCGGCTGGGACGTCTCCGGCGTGGTCGAGCAGGCCGGCCCGGGCGCCCGGTTCAAGGCCGGCGACGAGGTGTTCGGGATGCCGTTCTTCCCGCGGGCCGCGACCGGCTACGCCGAGTACGTCGCGGTGCCCTCCCGCCAGGTGGCCCGCAAGCCCGCCTCGCTGAGCCACGTGGAGGCCGCCGCCCTGCCGCTGGCCGCGCTGACCGCCTGGCAGGGCCTGGTGGACGCGGCGCGGCTGGCCGAGGGGCAGCGGGTGCTGATCCACCGGGCGGCGGGCGGTGTCGGCCACCTCGCGGTGCAGATCGCCAAGGCGCGCGGCGCGCACGTGGTCGCGCTGGCGAGCGAGCCGAAGCACGCGTTCCTGCGTTCGCTGGGCGCCGACGAGGTGCTCGACCACCGGGAGGAGGGCTTCCTGGAGCGGGTCGGGCAGGTGGACGTGGTGTTCGACTCCTCCTCGCAGGGCACCGCCTCGCTGGCGGTGCTGCCCGAGGGCGGCGTGCTGGTCTCGATCATGGAGCACTGGAACACCGAGCTGGCCGCCGAGGTCGAGGCCGCCGGGCGGCGGTTCGCGGGCGTCTCGGTGGAGCCGGACTACGCCTCGCTGGAGGCGATCGCCCGGCTGGTGGACGAGGGCCGGATCCGTCCGCACATCGCCGAGACCTTCCCGCTGGAGGAGGCCGCGAAGGCGCACGAGCTGATCGGCACCGGCCGCACCCAGGGCAAGATCGTCCTGACCGTCGGCTGACGTTCCGTAGGGTGGCCGGGGAAACGACGAGCGGGGAGGGCCCGTGGACATCCTGACCGAGGCACTGAGTTCGATGCGCACGGGGCAGCCCGCCTCCGTCCGCACCGAGGGGCGGGCCCCGTGGGGGCTGCGGCTGCCCCCGGTCGCCGGCGCCGGGTTCCACGTGGTGCTGTACGGGACGTGCTGGCTGGTGCCACTGGAGGAGGGGGCCGCGCCGATCGCGCTCAGCCCGGGGGACGTGGTGTTCCTGCGGGACGGCCGCGGCCACATCCTCGCCGACCAGCCGGGCACCCCGGCCGTCCCCGAGCAGCCCTCGGACTTCCGGCCGTCCCTGCCGATCGGCACCGTCGCGATCGGCGGGGACGGGCCGCGCACCAGCCTGCTGTGCGGCAACTACCACCTCGACCAGGCCCGCCCACACCCGCTGGTGCGGCAGCTGCCGGAGATCGTCCACCTGCAGACCCGGCACGGCCGGCACCCGGAGCTGAGCGCGGCCGTCCAGCTGCTCGGCGCCGAGCTGGAGAACCCGCGGCTCGGTTCGACCGGCATCGTCCCGGCGCTGATCGACTCGCTGCTGCTGTACATCCTGCGGGCGTGGTTCGAGGAGCAGCCGCCCGCCACCGCGGCCGGCTGGGCCGCGGCGCTCGGCGACTCGGCGGTGGCCCCGGCGCTCACCGCGATCCACGAGGCGCCGTCGGCGGCGTGGACGGTGGAGTCGCTCGCCACCCGGGCCGGGCTCTCCCGGGCGGCGTTCGCCCGCCGTTTCACCACCCTGGTCGGCGAGCCGCCGATGGCCTATCTGACCCGCTGGCGGATGACCACCGCGGCCCGGCTGCTGCGCGAGTCGGAGGCCCCGCTGACCACCGTCGCCGCGCGGACCGGCTACGGCTCGGAGTACGCCTTCGCGAAGGCGTTCAAGCGGGAGTTCGGCCTGGCCCCCGGCGGCTACCGCCGTGACGCCCGGGCCGCCTGAGCGGCCGTCGGCCCACTCGTCGCGCGGCGCACCGTCGCCGGCCGGCCTCCCGCTCCGCTCCCCCGGCGCGGGCCCGCCCTCACCCCTTGGCGACCGCCTCGCGGACCGCCGGGGCGATCTCGTTCGCCCAGCGGCCGAGGGTGAGCGGGTCCGGCGAGCCCTGGTCGGCGGCGAAGAGGGTGAAGCCGGACGCGCCGTGCTCCAGCACCGCGCCGGTCAGCTCGTCCACCCACTGGTCCACCGAGCCGCCGAGCCAGGTCCGTTCGCCGTCCCGGGTCCCGGCGAGCGGGCGGTCGGTGATCCGGCCCGGGAGGTTGTAGACGGTGCGGATCTCGCGCGGGTCGCGTCCGACGGCGGCGGCCGCCTCGTCGACGACCGGCCGCGAGCTGCGGTAGCGCTCACTGAGCCAGTCCGCCGCGTAGCCGGGGATCCAGCCGTCGGCGACCCGCCCGGTGACGGCCAGCGACTTGGGGCCGTTGGAGCCCGTCCACACCGGTGGGGCGGCCACCGGCGCGGGCTCGATCTCCCGGACCCGGTAGTACCGGCCCTCGTGGGTGACCGGCTCGCCGCCCCCGGACAGCCGCTTGACCAGGACGATCGCCTCCTCGAAGGCCTCCACCGCCTCGCCCGGGGCGAGCCGCTCCACGCCCAGGTCGGTGATCCGGTCCCAGAGCCCGCCGGCGCCCATGCCGAGCACCACCCGCCCGCCGGAGAGCGCCGAGAGCGAGGTGACCGCCCGGGCCAGCAGCGGCGCGGGCCGGACCGGCAGGTTGGTGACGTTGGCGAGGCCGCTGATCCGCTCGGTGCGCCCGAGCAGGAACCCGAGCGCGGCGTAGGCGTCGACCCGCCCGCCGAAGTAGGGGTGGTCGGACAGCGAGAAGTGGTCCAGGCCGTCCCGGTCGGCCTGGCGGACCACGCTCAGCAGCCGTCCGGTGTCGGCCAGGTCTCCCGGCGCGCCGAATCCGAAGACGACGCTCCCGCTCTCGGTTCCCATCGTGTGCTCCCTCACTCGTTGCGGCTTCTCAGGCGACGTTGAAGAGCTCGGCGAACCGGCCGGTGAACAGGTCGGCGCCCTTGTACTCCACCACGGTCTCGGCCAGGGCCAGCACCGGCCCGTCGGGGCCGGGCAGTTGGCCGACCCCGCCGCGCGGGCCCAGCGGCACCAGCATGAACGGGTGGGCCGTCGGCCGGTAGTGCGCCTCGGCGGGCTCGCCGCGCAGCTGGGCGGCGATGTTCCTGGCGACCACCTCGGCGTGCTGGAGCGCGACGCCGGCCATCTTCGGCTCCTCGATGGCGGTGAGGTCGCCGATCGCGTAGACGTGCGGGTGGGCGTCCACGGCGAGCGTGTCGCCGACCCGGACCTGCCCCTGCGCGGTGCGCTCGACGAGCCGGCCGTCGGCGAGGTAGTCGCTGTTGATCCGCACGCCGTGGGCGCGGAACCAGAGGTCGGCGGTGACCTCCTCCCCGCTCTCCAGCGCGACGGTGAAGGTACCCGCCCGGCCCGGTGCGACGGCGGGGTCGGCGGCCAGGCGCGCGCCGAGCCGTACGGTGACGCCCAACGCGTCCAGCTGGCGGTGGAGTTCCTCGCGCAGCTCGGGCAGCAGGGCGGGCACCAGCCGGTCGGCCGGGTCGAGGAGGGTCACCTGCTTCTCCGGCCAGACCTCCTTGATCTCCCCGGCCAGCTCCAGGCCGACCGGCCCGGCGCCGGTGATCAGCACCCGGTCCGCGCCGGCGAGTTCCTCGTGGGTGGCGCGCAACTGGTCGAGCGCCTCGGTCCGGGAGTCGGAAGCCGGCTTGGCGGGGTAGGCGTAGCTGGAGCCGGTGGCGAGCACCAGGTAGTCGGCCTCGATCCGCCGCCCGGAGGCGAGGGTGACGCCGCCCGGGTCGGCGGAGACCACCCGGTCGCGGATCACCTCGCCGCGCGCGAGCAGGGTCTCGTACCCGAAGAAGATGGCGCCCGCCCAGTCCGGCCGGGCCAGCGCCCGCAGCGATCCGGCGGAGTTGACGAAGGCGTCGCGCGGGTCGATGAGGACGACGTCGGCCTCGGCGTCCAGCGCCTTGGCGACCGCGGACCCCCCGTAGCCCCCACCGACCACGACAACGGTACGACTCATGTTCTCTTGCCCCCAGAGCAGAAAAGAGTTGCAGTTCGCGCTACGAACATATTAGTTCGTTTCGCGAACTGCAACCCTTTCCGCGGGATCAGCCCGGCTCGCCGAAGACCGGCGGCGCCTCGTTGTCCAGCACCACCCGCCCGAGCAGCCCGGCCAGCGCCTCCCGCTCCTCGCCGGAGAGCCCGCCGGGCAGTTCGTCGATCCGCCGGCAGGTCTCGGCGTGGAACCGCTCCGCCAGCACCGCCCCCTCCGCCGTCAGCGCGACCCGCACCGCCCGCGCGTCCGCCGCGCAACTCTCGCGCCGCACCAGCCCGTTGCGCTCACTGCGGTCCACCAGCCCGGTCAGGCTCGACTTGGCCAGCCGCAACAGCCCCCCGAGCTCCCCCATCACGTACGACCGCCCCATCAGCACGCACAGCAACTGCCCCTGCTGCGGCGTCAGCCCGTGCTCGCGCGCCGACTCGGCGTACACCGCGTCCACCAGGAACGCCGCCCGCACCAGAGCCCCGACAACCCCGATCCCGCCACCCTTGCTCGTGTCCACCCATTCAGCCTAACAGCGAATACCAGACAATTCGCCCCACGAACTACCGCTGGTCCAGAATGCCCGCATGACGTCATCCCGAGCGCACCTGACGGACTACGCGCGGGGGCTCACCCCACCCGAGGGCTGGAAGGTCGAGGTGTCCGGCGACCTGATCGTCGTCACGGCCACCCCGACCACCGTCCACCAGCGCAACCTGCTGGTCGTCCGCCGCCAGTTCGACGCCCACTGCCCGGCCGAGCTGATGCCCAGCGAGAACACCGATCTCGCCTCGCCCCACACCGGCAAACTCCGCAACCCGGACCTGACCTACATCCCGCTCGACACCGTCGAGCTCGGCGGCAACCAGGTCCCCGCCGAGCTGGCCGCGATCGCGGTCGAGGTCGTCTCCCCCTCCAACCCGGAGAACGACCTGGTCGGAAAGGTCCGCGACTACCCGCAGATGGCGATCCCGCTCTACCTGGTGATCGACCCGCGCGAGGGCACCCTCACCCTCCACTCCGAGCCCGGCGGCGCCACGTACCACCGGCGGTGGACCGGGAAGTTCGGCGACGGCGTGCCGATCCCGGCACCGTTCTCCTTCGAGCTCGGGACCGCCGAGCTGCTCCGCTACCCCGCCTAGGGCCTCCGCGCGCAGCCTAGGGCTTCTCGGCGACGGCGGCCCAGATGCCGATCTGGGAGTCGGTGGCCTGCTCGGGGCTGTCGGGGCGCCAGAGCGGGGCGGTGACCAGGCCGGGGTCGGCGAAGTGCAGGCCGTCGAAGAAGCGCAGCACCTGCGCGCGGCTGCGCATGGTCAGCTGGGCGGAGGCGCTGCGGTAGACGGCGGCGCCGCGGCCGGCGTCGGCGGTCGGGGTGAAGTCCAGGGTGCCGTGGGAGAGGACGAGGCGGCTGCCGGACGGCAGGGCGTCCACCAGGGTCCGCACGATGCCGTACGGGTCGTCCTCCTCGTCGATGAAGTGCAGGACGGCGACGAGCAGCAGCGCCACCGGCTCGCCGGAGTCGAGCGCCCGCCGGACCTCGGGGGTGGCCAGGATCGCGGCCGGGTCGCGCAGGTCGGCCTGGACCACCGAGGTGCTCTCCGGGGTGGTGCCGCTCAGCAGGGCGCGGCCGTGCACCAGCACGATCGGGTCGTTGTCGAGGTAGACCACCCGTGCGTCCGGCCGCACCTGCTGGGCGACCTCGTGGGTGTTCCCGGCGCTGGGGATGCCGGTGCCGATGTCGACGAACTGCCGGATGCCCTCGCCGGCGAGGTGGCGCACCGCGCGGCCGAGGAAGGCCCGGTTGGCCAGCGCGCTGAGCCGCACCATCGGGCTGATGGCGAGCACCCGCTCCGCGGCCTCGCGGTCGGCCGGGAAGTTGTCCTTGCCGCCGATGTAGTAGTCGTACATCCGCGCGGGGTGCGGGATCTCGGGACGCAGGTCGGCGGGCGGCCGAGCCTCGTCACTGTCGCCCCCGACGAGCCACTCCCGGCCGATCTCCTGAAACCCGGTCACCACTGCCACCCCTTCGGTCCGTTCCGGTCACACACCGTCGAACACAGTCCCCACACGATCCGACAGGGCGCAGCATAGGGCAGCCCCGGCCCCGAACCGGAACCCGGCCGTCCCCTCCGAGGTCGGGGGACGGCCGGGTCCGCGTCAGAACGGGAAGCGGCTGCGCCCGTGCTGGATCGAGATCCACTTCACCGTGGTGAACGCGTCGACCGTCGCGTCGCCGTTCAGCCGGCCCACGCCCGAGTTCTTCTCGCCGCCGAAGGGCACCACCGGCTCGTCCGCGATGGTCCCGTCGTTGACGTGGATCATGCCGGTCTCGATCCGCTGCGCGACCCGCACGCCGCGCTCCACGTCGGCGGTGTGCACGGCGCCGCTGAGCCCGAACGGCGTGTCGTTGGCGATCCGCACCGCCTCGTCCTCGCCGTCGAACGGCACGACCAGCACGACCGGCCCGAACAGCTCGTGCCGCAGGATCGGCGCGTCGGCCGGCAGGTTCCCGAGCACCACGGGCTCCATCAGGCTGCCGGTGGTGGTGCCGCGCAGCAGCGCGGTGGCGCCGGCGGCGATCGCCTGGTCGACCTGCGCGGTGAGGGCGTCGGCCTGGACGGGGTTGATCAGCGGGCCGATGTGGGTGGCCGGGTCCCGGGGGTCGCCGACCTTGAGGGTGGCGACCTTGGCGACGAACTTGCGGGTGAACTCCTCGGCGACGGCGCGGTCGACCAGCACCCGGTTGGCGGCCATGCAGACCTGCCCCTGGTGCACGAAGCGGCTGAACACGGCCGCGTCCACCGCGTAGTCGAGGTCGGCGTCGTCCAGCACGATCAGCGCGCTGTTGCCGCCCAGCTCCAGCACGGTGCGCTTGAAGTGCGAGGCGGCGACGGTGGCGACGTGCCGGCCGACCTTGTCGGAGCCGGTGAAGGAGATCACCTTGGGGACCGGGTGCTCGATGAACGCGTCGCCGATCTCGGCGATGTCGGTGACCACCACGTTCAGCAGGCCGGCCGGCAGGCCCGCCTCCTCGAAGATCTTGGCGATCAGGGTGCCGCCGACCACCGGGGTCTCCTGGTGCGGCTTGAGCACCACGCCGTTGCCGAGCGCCAGCGCCGGGGCGACCGCCTTCATCGACAGGAACAGCGGGAAGTTGAACGGGCTGATCACCCCGACGACGCCGACCGGCAGCCGGTAGAGCCGGTTCTCCTTGCCGTCCACCGGCGAGGGCAGCAGCCGGCCCTCCGCACGCAGCGACAGTTGCATCGCCTCGCGCAGCATGTCCTTGGTGAGCGACAGCTCGAACCAGGCCTTGACGGCGGTGCCGCCGAGCTCGGTCATGATGTCCCGGGTGATCTCCTGCTCGCGGTCCTCCAGGATCCGCAGCGCGCGCTCGAAGACCAGCCGGCGGGTGTACGGGTTGGTGGCCGCCCAGTCCTTCTGCGCCTGCGCCGCCGCCCGGTAGGCCTGGTCGACCTCCTCGACGGTGGCGACGGTGATGGCGGCGATCTTGTCACCGGTGAAGGGATCGACGTCGACGATGTCCCAGGAGCCGCTGCCCTCGCGCCACTCGCCGTCGATGTACTGCAGCGCCAACTCGGAAAGGTACGACATCTGATCCCTCTCATGCCTACGGGAACGCACGAACCTCGTTCGCGGTCGTTCACGATCAGATCTGATCGGGGCTCATCGTACTTATCCGTCAGAGCTCTTGGCGTACGGAGCGAAGAAGTTCTCGTGTCCGCTCGGGGGAGAGGCTGTCCGCCACCAGACCGTCCATCGCGCCCGCGTACTCGGCGACCTCCGCCGGCTTGTCCAGGTAGAGGGCGGTGGTGAACTGCTCCAGGTACACGATGTCCGGCAGTTCCTGCTCGTCGAAGGCCAGCACCGAGAACGCCCCGCCCTCCGCGCGCAGCCCGCCGAAGCCCAGCGGCATCACCTGGAGCTCGACGTTCGGCAGTTCGGTCAGCTCCAGCAGCCGGTCGACCTGCGCCCGCATCAGCTCCGGCCCGCCCCAGGGGCGGCGCAGCACGGCCTCGTCCAGGACCGCGACCAGCCGCGGCGCCCGCTCGGCGGTCAGCACCTCCTGGCGCTTGAGCCGCACCTCCACCCGCCGCTCGATCTCGGCCGGCTCGGTGACGTGCCCGCCGTGGGTGATCACGGCCCGCGCGTAGTCGGCGGTCTGCAGCAGCCCGTGGACGAACTGCACCTCGTAGCTGCGGATCTCGGTGGCGGCCTCCTCCAGGCCCAGGTAGTTCTGGAACCAGCCCGGCAGGACGTCCCCGTAGCCGTGCCACCAGGACGTCGCGTTGGCCGCCCGCACCAGCCCCAGCACCGAGGCCCGCTCCGGCTCCGCGTCGACCCCGTACAGCGTCAGCAGGTCGGCGACGTCGCGCTCCTTGAAGCCGACCCGGCCGAGTTCCATCCGGCTGATCTTCGACTCGGAGGCCCGGATCGAGTACCCGGCCTCCTCCCGGCTGACGCCGCGGGCCTCCCGCAGCCTTCGCAGTTGCGACCCCAGCAGCAGACGCCGCACGGTGGCACCACCACCCGCCTGAGTCGCACCCATCGCCTCAACCCTCCGCACCTCGCGCAGCCCCCCGGCCGTCGGCCGCAGTCTTCCATCAGGGACCGACAAACAACAGTCCTCGGAACGCCCTCCGCGGAGTCACCGGACACCCGCACACCCTCGGCGGGGCCGCCCGGACGACCGGCATCCGGATACGCGCGGTAGCCACCCCGTAGCTCCCCGAACGCACTCTAGTCCCCCGCCGTCGCCATGGACATCCCCAACCCCCGCCGGACGCCCCGCACCGGTGCGAGGTGGCCGACACCGCCGCCGGTCGACGCCGCCCCGCCCGGCGCCCGGCGCGCCCGGACCCGGGGAACGCGAAAGGCGCCTGCCCCCAAACTGGTCGGGGATGTGGGCAGGCGCCATGGACCGCGGTGGCCCGGCGACGCTGACGGGGTGCGGCTCGGTACGACCCGGCGATGCGGCGCCGGGCTACCTGGACCGGATCAGACCACCAGGGGGCGGTCCGTCGGCCGGATCGGGGCGGGCAGCGGAGTCTTGCCGCCCAGGTACGTGTCGACCGCCGCGGCGGCCGAGCGGCCCTCCGCGATGGCCCAGACGATCAGCGACTGGCCTCGTCCGGCGTCGCCGCAGACGTAGACGCCATCGACGTTGGTGGCGAAGCGGCCGTCGCGAGCCACATTACCGCGTGCGTCGAGGTCCACGCCCAGCTGCTCCACCAGGCCGTTCCGCACGTCCGTCCCGGTGAAGCCCATCGCCAGGGTGACCAGCTGCGCCGGGACGGCCCGCTCGGTGCCCGGCACCTGCTCGAACTTCCCGTTCTCGAACCGCACCTCGACGAGGTGCAGCTCCTGGACGTTGCCCTCCTCGTCGCCGCTGAAGTGGGTGGTGGAGACGGAGTAGACCCGCTCGCCGCCCTCCTCGTGCGCCGAGGTGACCTTGTAGGTCATCGGCATGGTCGGCCACGGCTGGTTGGCCGGCCGGTCCTCGCCGGGCCGCGGCATGATCTCCAGCTGGGTGACGGAGGCCGCCCCCTGCCGGTGCGCGGTGCCGACGCAGTCCGCGCCGGTGTCGCCGCCGCCGATGACCACCACGTGCTTGCCCTTGGCGCTGATCGGCGACTCCACGAAGTCGCCCTCCTGCACCTTGTTGGCCAGCGGCAGGTACTCCATGGCCTGGTGGACGCCCTTGAGCTCGCGCCCGGGCACCGGCAGGTCGCGGGCGGTGGTGGCGCCGGCCGCGACGACCACCGCGTCGAAGCGCTCGCGCAGCTGCTGCCCGGTGATGTCCTCGCCGACGTGCACGCCGGTGCGGAACCGGGTGCCCTCCGCGCGCATCTGCTCGACGCGGCGGTTGATGTGGCGCTTCTCCATCTTGAACTCGGGGATGCCGTAGCGCAGCAGGCCGCCGATCCGGTCGGCCCGCTCGTACACCACCACGGTGTGCCCGGCCCGGGTGAGCTGCTGGGCGGCGGCCAGGCCGGCCGGCCCGGAGCCGACCACGGCGACCGTCTTGCCGGACAGCCGCTCCGGCACCTGCGGGGTGACCCCGCCGCGGTCCCAGGCCTTGTCGATGATGGTGACCTCGACGTTCTTGATGGTCACCGCGTCCTGGTTGATGCCGAGCACGCACGCCGACTCGCAGGGCGCCGGGCAGAGCCGCCCGGTGAACTCCGGGAAGTTGTTGGTCGCGTGCAGCCGCTCGATCGCGCCCGTCCAGTCGTCCCGGTAGGCGAGGTCGTTCCACTCGGGGATGAGGTTCCCGAGCGGGCAGCCGTTGTGGCAGAACGGGATGCCGCAGTCCATGCAGCGACCGGCCTGCTTGGTGATGATCGGCAGCAGGCTGCGCTCGACGTAGACCTCGTTCCAGTCGCGCAGGCGCACGTCCACCGGACGCCGCTCGGCCAGCTGCTTGGGCGTGGTCAGGAAGCCCTTGGGGTCAGCCACGTGCCGCCTCCATCATCTTGCGAGTGGTCTCGGCCTCGGAGAGGCCATCGCGCTCAGCGGCGTCCTTGGCGGCGAGCACGGCCTTGTAGTCGGTCGGCATGATCGTGGAGAAGCGGGAGACCCCGCTGCCCCAGTCCGCCAGGAGTTCGGCGGCGACGGTGGAGCCGGTCTCCTCGTAGTGCTGCTGCACGGTCTCGCGCAGCCATTCCCGGGCCGCGGCGTCGGGGGCCTCGATGCCCACCATTCCGCTGTTGACGTTGGCCGGGCGCAGGTCCAGCACGTAGGCGATGCCGCCGGACATGCCGGCCGCCAGGTTGCGCCCGGTCTCGCCGAGGACGACCACCCGGCCGCCGGTCATGTACTCCAGGCCGTGGTCGCCCACGCCCTCGACGACCAGGGTCGCCCCGGAGTTGCGGACGGCGAACCGCTCGCCGGCCTTGCCCCGCAGGTGGATCCGGCCGGCGGTGGCGCCGTAGCCGATGGTGTTGCCGGCGATGACGTGGTTCTGCGCGTCGTTGCCGATCGCCGCCGCGTCGCGGGCCGGGCGGACCACGATCACGCCGCCGGACAGGCCCTTGCCGACGTAGTCGTTGGCGTCGCCCTCCAGGCGCAGCGTGACGCCGCGCGGCACGAAGGCGCCGAAGGACTGCCCGGCCGAGCCGGTGAAGGTGACGTCGATGGTCCCCTCCGGCAGGCCCTCGCCGCGGTACCGCTTGGTCACGTGGTGGCCGAGCATGGTGCCGACGGTCCGGTTGACGTTGCGGATCGGCAGCTGGATGCGGACGGCGTCGCCGTTCTCCAGGGCGTCCTGGGCCAGGTCGATCAGCTGGTTGTCCAGCGCCTTGTCCAGCGCGTGGTCCTGCGTGGTGGTGCGGTGCAGGGCCGCGCCCTCGGGCAGCTCGGGCACGTGGAACAGCGGGGCCAGGTCGAGCCCGGCGGCCTTCCAGTGGCCGATCGCGGCCTCGGCGTCGATGTGCTCGGCGTGGCCGACGGCCTCCTCGATCGAGCGGAAGCCCAGCGAGGCCAGGAGCTCCCGGACCTCCTCGGCGATGAACTCGAAGAAGTTGACGACGAACTCCGGCTTGCCGGAGAACCGCTCGCGCAGCACCGGGTTCTGGGTGGCGACGCCGACCGGGCAGGTGTCCAGGTGGCAGACGCGCATCATGATGCAGCCGGAGACCACCAGCGGGGCGGTCGCGAAGCCGAACTCCTCGGCGCCCAGCAGGGCGGCGATGACGACGTCGCGGCCGGTCTTCAGCTGGCCGTCGGTCTGCACCACGATCCGGTCGCGCAGGCCGTTGAGCAGCAGGGTCTGCTGGGTCTCGGCGAGGCCGAGCTCCCAGGGGCCGCCCGCGTGCTTGAGCGAGGTGAGCGGCGAGGCGCCGGTGCCGCCGTCGTGGCCGGAGACCAGCACGACGTCCGCGTGCGCCTTGGAGACGCCGGCCGCGACCGTGCCGACGCCGACCTCGGAGACCAGCTTCACGTGGATGCGGGCCTCGGGGTTGGCGTTCTTGAGGTCGTGGATCAGCTGCGCCAGGTCCTCGATCGAGTAGATGTCGTGGTGCGGCGGCGGCGAGATCAGGCCGACACCCGGGGTGGAGTGCCGGGTCTTGGCGACCCACGGGTACACCTTGTGGCCGGGCAGCTGGCCGCCCTCGCCGGGCTTGGCGCCCTGGGCCATCTTGATCTGGATGTCGTCGGCGTTGACCAGGTACTCGGAGGTGACGCCGAACCGGCCGGAGGCGACCTGCTTGATCGCCGAGCGGCGCTCCGGGTCGTGGAGGCGGTCCGGGTCCTCGCCGCCCTCGCCGGTGTTGGACTTGCCGCCGAGGCGGTTCATCGCGATCGCCAGGGTCTCGTGCGCCTCGCGGGAGATCGAGCCGTACGACATGGCGCCGGTGGAGAACCGCTTGACGATCTCGGAGACCGGCTCGACCTCCTCGACCGGCACCGGGGTGCGGCCGAGCGCGTCCAGCCGGAACAGGCCGCGCAGCGTCATCAGGCGCTCGGACTGCTCGTTCACCCGGTCCGTGTACTGCTTGAAGACGTCGTACCGGCGGTTGCGGGTGGAGTGCTGCAGCCGGAAGACGGTGTCCGGGTCGAACAGGTGCGGCTCGCCCTCGCGGCGCCACTGGTACTCGCCGCCGATCTCCAGCGCGCGGTGCGCGGCCGGGATGCCGGAGGCCGGGTAGGCCTTGGCGTGCCGGGCGGCGGTCTCCTTGGCGATCTCGTCCAGGCCGATGCCGCCGAGCTTGGTGGTGGTGCCGGCGAAGTAGCCGTCCACCAGCTCGCGGGAGAGGCCGATCGCCTCGAAGACCTGCGCGCCGCGGTAGGAGGCGACGGTGGAGATGCCCATCTTGGACATCACCTTGAGCACGCCCTTGCCGAGCGCCTTGATCAGGTTCTTGATCGCCTTCTCGGGCTCGATCGCGGTCAGGAAGGTGCCCTGCGCGACCAGGTCCTCGACCGACTCCATGGCCAGGTACGGGTTGACCGCGCCGGCGCCGTAGCCGATCAGCAGCGCGACGTGGTGCACCTCGCGGACGTCGCCCGCCTCGACCAGCAGCGACACCCGGGTGCGCTGCTTGGTGCGGATGAGGTGGTGGTGGATCGCCGAGGTGAGCAGCAGCGAGGGGATCGGGGCGTGCTCGGCGTCCGAGTGCCGGTCGGAGAGCACGATGATCCGGGTGCCGTCGGCGATCGCCGCGTCGGCCTCGGCGGCGATCGCGGTGAGCCGGGCGGCCAGCGCCTCGCCGCCGCCGGCGACCGTGTACAGGCCGGACAGCGTGACGGCCTTGAGGCCGGGCTGGTCGCCGTCCGCGTTGACGTGGACGAGCTTGGCCAGCTCGTCGTTGTCGATCACCGGGAAGGTGATGCCGACCGAGCGGCAGGCGGCGGCCTCGGCGGCCAGCAGGTTGCCCTCGGGGCCGAGGTTGGACAGCAGCGAGGTGACCAGTTCCTCGCGGATGGCGTCCAGCGGCGGGTTGGTGACCTGCGCGAAGAGCTGCACGAAGTAGTCGAACAGCAGGCGCGGCTTCTCGCTGAGCGCGGCGATCGGCGAGTCGGTGCCCATCGAGCCGAGCGCCTCGGCGCCGGTCTTCGCCATCGGCGCCAGGATGACCCGCAGCTCCTCCTCGGTGTAGCCGAAGGTCTGCTGGCGGCGGGTGACCGAGGCGTGGGTGTGCGCGATGTGCTCGCGCTCGGGGAGCTTGGCGAGCTGGATCTGCCCGGCCCCGACCCACTCCTCGTAGGGGTGCTCGGCGGCCAGCGCCGACTTGACCTCCTCGTCCTCGACGATGCGGTGCTCCGCGGTGTCGACGAGGAACATCCGGCCGGGCTGCAGCCGGCCCTTCTTGACCACCCGGGTCTGCTCGATGTCGAGCACGCCGACCTCGGAGGAGAGGACCACCAGGCCGTCCTCGGTGACCCAGTAGCGGGCGGGGCGCAGGCCGTTGCGGTCCAGCACGGCGCCGATCTGCGTGCCGTCGGTGAAGGTGACGCAGGCCGGGCCGTCCCAGGGCTCCATCAGGTTGGAGTGGTACTGGTAGAAGGCGCGGCGGGCCGGGTCCATGGTGGCGTGGTTCTCCCACGCCTCCGGGATCATCATCAGCACGGCGTGCGGCAGCGAGCGGCCGCCGAGGTGGAGCAGCTCCAGGACCTCGTCGAAGGAGGCCGAGTCGGAGTGGTCCGGGGTGCAGATCGGGAAGATCCGCTCCAGGCCCCGCCCGTCCCGGTTGGCCGGGATGAGGTCGGTGGCGAGCTGGGACTCCCGGGCGGTCATCCAGTTCCGGTTGCCCTTGACCGTGTTGATCTCGCCGTTGTGCGCGACGAACCGGTACGGGTGGGCGAGCGGCCAGCTCGGGAAGGTGTTGGTGGAGAAGCGCGAGTGCACCAGGCCGAGCGCGGAGGCGTAGAGCCGGTCCGACAGGTCGGGGAAGAAGGGCTCCAGCTGGCCGGTGGTCAGCATGCCCTTGTAGACGATGGTGCGCGCGGACAGCGAGGGGAAGTAGACCCCGGCCTCGCGCTCGGAGCGCTTGCGGACCACGAAGGCGACCCGGTCCAGCTCGATGCCGGCCTTGCCCTCGCCGGCCAGGAAGAGCTGGCGGAAGCGCGGCATGACGCCGCGCGCGGTGGCGCCCAGCAGGTCGGGGGTGACCGGCACGTCGCGCCAGCCGAGGACGGTCAGGCCCTCCTCGTCCGCGATCGCCTCGATCCGGGCGACGGCGGCGGCGTCCTGGTCGTCGGCGTCGGGCAGGAAGGCGATGCCGACCGCGTAGGCGCCGGCCTCCGGGAGGTCGAAGGCGACCTTGGAGCGCAGGAAGGCGTCCGGGATCTGGGTGAGGATGCCCGCGCCGTCACCGGAGTCCGGCTCGGCGCCGGTGGCGCCGCGGTGCTCCAGGTTGCGCAGGACGGTCAGCGCCTGCTCGACGACGGTGTGGTCGGCGGTGCCGGTCAGCGTGGCGACGAATCCGACGCCACAGGCGTCGTGCTCGTTTCGCGGGTCGTACAGGCCCTGAGCAGCAGGTCGCGCATCCGGAACGAGCGCGTACGGCGGGCGGGCGGCGCCGGCCTGGGGCTCGTTGGCGGAGTGCATGGATGCAGACAGCATCGGCTCTCCCGTCGTCGTCTTTCGAAACTGATGCAGTAGGGACGACGTTGGCCCTGATGCGATTGAGGCACGCACGTTACATGATGCCGAACACCCCGGGAAGCGGAAATCTGCGTCCACATCGCGGACGGATCCGCAGGTCACGGGGATGATGGGGGGACGTGCCACACCGCACGTCCCGACGATTGTGCCCGGCGCTCCACCGCCTGAAACAGGGGCGACATCGCGCGGTCATCGAAGTCGATCAAAGCGGCCTGCGATTCCATCTCGGAAATCGATCCGCGGATGCGATTCTTCGGCCAATGAGCCCACATCGCGAGACAAGGCCAGGCGCGGCCGGGCCGCCGTGTGTGCAACCTCACCCGTTCGAGCGCATAACAATGCAACGGCACACCGCTCGGCGACCCCGCCCGGCCCCTCGGTCGGGCCGGCCGTCAGCCGATCTGCCCGCCGATCAGCGCTCCCAGCAGATAGGTCACCCCGGCCGCCACCCCGCCCAGCACCAGCTGCCGCAGACCGCTGTACCACCAGCTGCGCGCCGTCACCCGGGCCACCACCGCGCCGCAGACGAACAGCCCGGCCGCCGCGACCAGCAGCGCCGGCAGCAGCGAGGTCGCGCCCAGCAGGTACGGCAGCAGCGGCAGCAGCGCGCCGACCGCGAAGCAGACGAACGAGGAACCGGCCGCCACCCACGGCGAGGGCAGGTCGTTGGGGTCGACGCCCAGCTCCTCCCGGGCGTGGATCTCCAGCGTCTGCTCCGGGTCGGCGGACAGCTGCCGCGCCACCTCGTGGGCCAGCTTCGGGTCCACCCCGCGCTCGATGTACAGCTGGGCCAGCTCGGCCAGCTCGCCGTGCGGGTTGCGGCGCAGTTCCAGCCGCTCGGCCTCGATCTCGGCCTGCACCAGCTCCCGCTGGGAGGCCACCGAGGTGTACTCGCCCGCCGCCATCGAGCAGGCGCCGGCCGCCAGTCCGGCGAGGCCGGTGAGCACCACGGTGCTGGTGGAGACGGCGCCGCCGACGACGCCGGTCATCAGTGCGAAGTTGGAGACCAGGCCGTCCATCGCCCCGAACACCGCCGGCCGCAGCCAGCCGCCGTTGACGTCCCGGTGGTGCCCGGCGGCGGGTATCCGGGGGTGCTGTCCGGTCTCGTGCTCCAGGGCGGTCGCAGTCACGGCCGTTCCCCTCCGTCCCTTGGTCCGATCGCCTTACGGCATGACCGTAGCCCTCTTGAGCTGGGCATTTCCAGCAAAGTAAGGCTGTCCGAACATGACTCCGGCCGCCCTCCGCACGGGGCGGAGGGCGGCCGGTGGCGAGCGGCGGCGCAGGTCAGGCGGGGTGCTTGGCGCCCTTCTCCAGCTTGTCGAGCTTCTCGGCGAGCCCGTCGGCGGGCTTGCCGTCCCGCTCCGTCCTCGGCAGATCGCCCTTCGGCACGTCGCCCTTCGGCAGGTCGCCCGGCTCCTCGCCCGAGGTCCCGGTCCCGGCCGCGGCCTCCGCCTCGGCGCGCGCCATCGGATCGATGCTCGCCGGGTCCTCCCGGCCGGGCCGCTTCTTGCCGACGATCACGAAGTACGCCACGGCGCCGACGAAGACGACGATCGCCACCCAGTCGTTCAGCCGCAGGCCCAGGATGTGGTGCGCCTCGTCGACCCGCAGCCACTCGGTCCAGAACCGGCCCGCCGTGTACCCGGCCACGTACAGCGCGAAGGCCCGCCCGTGGCCCAGGGTGAACCGCTTGTCCGCCCAGATCACCAGCACGGCGACGCCCACGCACCAGAGCGACTCGTAGAGGAAGGTCGGGTGGTGGATCGTGGTGACCACCTGGCCGTCGGGCAGCGTCCTGGTGATCTCCAGGCCCCACGGCAGGGTGGTCTCCCGGCCGTACAGCTCCTGGTTGAACCAGTTGCCCCAGCGGCCGAGCGCCTGGGCGAGCACGATGCCCGGGGCGATCGCGTCCGCGTAGGCGGGCAGCGGGACGCCGCGGCGGCGGGCGCCGATCCAGGCGCCGACCGCGCCCAGCGCGATCGCGCCCCAGATGCCGAGGCCGCCCTCCCAGATCTTGAAGGCGTTCCAGGGGTTCTTCCCCTCGCCGAAGTACAGCTGGTGGTCGGTGATCACGTGGTACAGCCGACCGCCGACCAGGCCGAACGGCACGGCCCAGACGGCGATGTCCCCGACGGTGTGTCGGCCACCGCCCCGGGCGACCCAGCGCTTGCTGCCGAGCCAGACGGCCACGACGACACCGAGGATGATGCAGAAGGCGTAGGCGCGCAGCGGGATCGGTCCGAGGTACAGGACACCCCGCGACGGGCTGGGAATGTAGGCGATATCCATGGCAGCTCCGACGCTACAGGGTCGGCGGCCCGTCCAGGGCACCCCGGCGGGTCACAGTCGGGCACAGATCGCTGCGCGGGCCCGGGACGGGCCCCGGAGCGGCGCTCGCCGCCCCCTCCGGACGGGGAGGGGGCGGCAGCCACCCCGCAGCGTACGCGGCCGGTTCAGCCGGCGTTGGGCGAGGGGTTGTTCGACTCGGAGGCGGTGCTGGTGGGCGCCGGCGACTGGCCGTGGGTGCCCGGGGTGCCCAGCGGCTTGCCCTGGTTCGCGGCGTCCACCCACGCCACCAGGTTGGCCGGAGTGATCTCCTCGTTGTTGAACTTCGGGTAGATCGGCTGCCCGTTGAGCAGCACCGTCGGCGTGGACTTGAAGTTGGACTTGTCGAAGTCCTGCTGCACGGCCGACACCCAGTCGCTGAACTCCAGGTCGTTGACGCAGGCCTCGAAGGCCGGCGTGACCAGGCCGTCGACCTGCTTGGCGAGGTTGATCAGGGTCGCCTTGTTCCCGAAGGCGTCGTTGGTCTCGTCCGGCTGGTTGCGGTAGAGGACGTCGTGGTAGTCGCGGAAGTGCCCGGCGTCCTGGGCGCAGCCCAGCGCGTTGGCGGCGTACTTGGAGCCCTTGCCCGGCACGGCCCGGTCGATGAACGAGACGATGTGGTAGTTGGTGAAGATCTTGCCGGCGTCCTCCAGCTGGCTGATGGTGGGCGAGAACTCCCGCTCGAAGATGCCGCAGGCGGGGCAGCGCGGGTCCTCGTAGACGGTGAGGACGGAGGGCGCGTTGTCCGAGCCCACCGGGACGATCAGGTTCTTGTCCCCGATCGTGCCGGCCGGGGCGGCGTTGGGGGTCTCCGGGGTGGAGCGCTGGTCCTGCACCACCACGCCGGTGACCACGGCGGCGGCGATCACCGCGAGGGCCACGCCGCCGATGATCAGCTTCCTCCGCCGCCGGCCGCGGACCTCGTCCTCGGCCCGTTCCGCCAGCATCCGCTCACGGGCGGTGCGCTTGTCTTCTCGGTTCTTCTCGCTCATCAGCCTTGGAATTCCAGGTTCGGGGGGTCGGGGTGCGGTGGGCGGGGCGGGTCGGCGGACCGGGTGTTCAGCCGGCCAGCCGGCCGTCCGCGGAGAACTTCGTGCGGGGCCGCAGGATCAGCCAGCCGGCCAGCAGCAGGAACCCGGTGTCGCGCAGGATCTCCTGCAGGTACTCGGTCTGCGAGGCGTCGACCGCCCCGCCGCCGCCGAAGCACCCGCAGTCGATCGAGATGCCGCGCGCCCAGGCGGAGGCGATCCCGCCGACGAAGGCGAGCAGCAGCACCGCCGACACGGCCGCGACCAGGCGCACGCCCAGGCCGGCCACCAGCAGCAGGGCGAGCGCCAGCTCCAGGAAGGGCAGCCCGTGGCCCACCGGTTTGACCAGGGACTCGGGCAGGATCTCGTACGCACGCACCGCCTGGGCGGCCTCCGCGGGGTCGGCGATCTTCGCCAGCCCGGCCCAGCCCCAGACCACGACCAGGCCCAGCCGGGCGGCCGTGCCGATCCACTCCGCCACCGGCCCGGCCGGCCGGACCATCCCCTCGGGAAACACCGTCACGCCCTGTGAACGCCGATGCGGACGCCGGGTTTCTCCGGTTTTCGGAGTTAAGCCGAAGGAGTGAAGGCCAGTCCACTCCGATGCCGTTTCACCCTAAAGGGTGGTCGGGGTCGCAACCGGGCGGCCACCCCAGGTCGTAGCGGTCGAGGTCGTAGCGGCCGGCGGCGGCCCGGTCCGGGTCGGCGAGGTCCGGCGGACCGGGCGCCTCCGCACGGCCGGTCCGCGCCGCGGCCTCCATCCGGACCGCCTCCGCGCACACGAAGGCGTCCCGCTCGGCCCGCTCCACCCCCCGCTTGGCCAGCGCCGGGCCGACCGCGCACTGGGCCCCGAGCGCGGCGCCGAGCGCCAGCGCGGCCGCGGCCGCCCGCAGCAGCACGGCTCGCTGAAGACCGGGCATCGGCCGACCCCTTCCGCTCGCTTGGCCCGCGGGCACGTCGCTCGTGCACTCCTCCCTCCACTCAACGCCGCCCAACCGCCGGCTGGTGCGCGTGCCCGCCACTGTTCACCCGTTCGGGTCGGCGGGCTGACCGGACGGGTCGAACGGGTCCGGGGACGGCGACGGCCCGCCGCCCCCGGAGGGGTGACGGGCCGTCGGGACGTCGGGCGACAGGAGGTCCTACCGCCGGCGGACGCCCTGCGCCAGCTCGCCGGCCAGGGTGCGCACCGCCGCCAGCGCGGCCTGCTCGTCCCCGTCGGCGTCCAGGATCCGCTGCACGAAGGCCGAGCCGACGATCACACCGTCCGCGAACCCGGCCACCTGCGCGGCCTGCTCGCGGGTGGACACCCCGAGGCCGACGCAGACCGGCAGCTCGGTGGCGGCCCTGGTCCGGGCGACCAGGTCCTCGGCCAGCTCGCCGACCTGCGCCCGGCTGCCGGTCACGCCCATCACCGCGGCCGCGTACACGAAGCCGCTGCCGGCCGCCGTGACCTCGGCCAGCCGCTTGTCCCGGCTGCTCGGCGCGACCACGAACACGGTGTCCAGACCGTGCTCCCCGGCCGCCTTGCGCCACTCCTCGGACTCCTCCACCGGCAGGTCCGGCAGGATGCAGCCCGCCCCGCCGGCCGCGGCCAGGTCGGCGGCGAACCGCTCGACGCCGTACCGGTCCACCGGGTTCCAGTAGGTCATCACCAGCACCGCCGCGGCGGGGTGCGCGGCGGCGACCTCCTGGACGGTGCGCAGCACGTCCTTGATCCGCACGCCGGCCCGCAGCGCGATGTCGTCGGCGGTCTGGATGGTCGGACCGTCCAGCACCGGGTCGGAGTGCGGCAGGCCGACCTCGACGACGTCGCAGCCGCCCTCGATCAGCGCGTTGACCGCCCGCACGCCGCCGTCCACCGACGGGAAGCCGGCCGGCAGGTAGCCGATCAGCGCGGCGCGGTCCTCCGCCTTGGCGGCGGCCAGGATGCCACTGAGCTTCGAAGCCATGGTCACTTACCCCCGTGGGCGGAGCCGGCGCCCGGCTCGTCGTAGAGGCCGAAGTACTCGGCGGCGGTGTGCATGTCCTTGTCGCCGCGCCCGGAGAGCGAGACCAGGATGGTGGCCTCGGGCCCGAGCTCGCGGCCCAGCTCCAGGGCGCCGGCCAGCGCGTGCGCGCTCTCGATGGCCGGGATGATGCCCTCGGTGCGGGACAGCAGCCGCAGCGCCTGCATGGCGGCGTCGTCGGTGACCGGTCGGTACTCGGCCCGGCCGGTGTCCTTCAGCCAGGCGTGCTCCGGGCCGACGCCCGGGTAGTCGAGGCCGGCCGAGATCGAGTGCGACTCGATGGTCTGGCCGTCCTCGTCCTGCAGGACGTAGGTGCGCGAGCCGTGCAGCACGCCCGGGTCGCCCTTGGTGAGGGTGGCCGCGTGCCGCGGGGTCTCGGCGCCCTCGCCGGCCGCCTCGCAGCCGATCAGGCGCACCCCGGCCTCCGGGATGAACTCGTGGAAGATGCCCATCGCGTTGGAGCCGCCGCCGACGCAGGCGACGACGGCGTCGGGCAGCCGCCCGGTGCGCTCCAGGACCTGCTCGCGCGCCTCCACGCCGATGACCCGGTGGAAGTCGCGGACCATCATCGGGAAGGGGTGCGGGCCGGCCACGGTCCCGAACAGGTAGTGGGTCGAGTCGACGTTGGCGACCCAGTCGCGGAACGCCTCGTTGATGGCGTCCTTGAGGGTGCGGCTGCCGGACTTCACGGCCACCACCTCGGCGCCGAGCATCCGCATCCGGGCGACGTTCAGGGCCTGGCGCTGGGTGTCGACCTCGCCCATGTAGATGGTGCAGTCGAAGCCGAACAGCGCGCAGGCGGTGGCGGTGGCCACGCCGTGCTGGCCGGCGCCGGTCTCGGCGATGATCCGGGTCTTGCCCATCCGCCGGGTGAGCAGGGCCTGGCCCAGCACGTTGTTGATCTTGTGCGAGCCGGTGTGGTTGAGGTCCTCGCGCTTGAGCAGGACGCGCGCGCCGCCCGCCTCGGCGGAGAACCGCCGGACGTCGGTCAGCGGGCTGGGGCGGCCGGTGTAGTCCTTGAGCAGCGCGTCGAGCTCGGCGGCGAAGGCCGGGTCGGCCTTGGCCTTCTCGTACTCCTCGGCGACCTGCTCCACGGCGGCGACCAGCGCCTCCGGGATGAAGCGGCCGCCGTACGCGCCGAAGTAGCCGCGCGCGTCCGGCACCTCGGCGCCGGGCAGGTAGTCCTTGTCGGACCGTTCGGACATGGTGAAGTCCCTCGGGAAGATGACGACGGTTGACGGTGACGTCTGTCGGCTGGGCTCAGCCGGACGTCCCGCGCCATCGCCGCCCCGGCACCTGCCCGGGCTCGCAGCCGATGACGTACCGCACCCGCCGCCCCAGCACCCGGCGTGCGGGCGCGCGGCAGCCGCGCGGGCGGCAGCCGGGAGCGAGACGGGTGGCGATCTTCATGGCGGCGGGATCAGTCCTTGTGCCGGATCGCCGGGTGGGCGCCGGCCGCGACCAGGTCGGCCACCGCGGCCCGCGGGTCCTTGCCGGTCACCAGCGACTCGCCGACCAGCACCGCGTCCGCGCCCAGGTTGGCGTAGGAGATCACGTCCAGCGGGCCCCGCACGCCGGACTCGGCGACCTTGACGATGCCGTCCGGGATGGCGTGGACGACGTTGCCGAAGGTGTTGCGGTCCACCTCAAGGGTCTTGAGGTTGCGGGCGTTGACGCCGATGATCCGCGCGCCGGCGTCCACCGCGCGCTTGATCTCCTCCTCGTCGTGCACCTCGACCAGCGGGGTGAGGCCGATCGACTCGGCCCGCTCGATCAGCGACACCAGGGCCGGCTGTTCGAGGGCCGCGACGATCAGCAGCGCCAGGTCCGCGCCGTGCGCGCGGGCCTCCCACAGCTGGTAGGCGGTGACGATGAAGTCCTTGCGGAGCAGCGGGGTCTCCACCGCGGCCCGGACGGCGTCGAGGTCCGCCAGCGACCCGCCGAAGCGGCGCTGTTCGGTCAGCACGCTGATCGCGGCGGCACCGCCGGCCGCGTAGTCGATCGCCAGCGACGCCGGGTCCGCGATCGTGGCCAGCGCGCCCTTGGACGGGCTGGAGCGCTTGACCTCGCAGATCACCCGGATGCCGTCACCGCGCAGGGCCGCCACGCCGTCCTTGGCGTCCGGGGCCTTGGCGGCGAGCTCCTTGAGCTCGTCCAGCGAGACCCGGGCCTGCCGCTCGGCGAGGTCCTCGCGGACCCCTTCGACGATCGAGTCGAGCACACTCACTCGGGCGCCCCCATCATGTCTGCTAGTCCTGGTTCTGCTAGCGAGGAGCCGGACGGCCAGGAGGCCTCCGGCCCTTCGATGGTATCGGCAAGGGGGAGCGCACAGCGCATCCGCCCGGCGCGCGTCTCACGGAACGGACCCCCGGGCACCGCCGCGAGCTGCGGCTTCACACCGTCGCCACCGCGCCGGTCAGACCGGCGGCGGGGCCAGACCGGCGCCGATCGGCAGGTTGCGGACCACCGTGAAGACCAGGACGAGCAGCCCCACCAGCACCCAGCGGCGGGCCCCCAGCACGAGCCGGGGCCCGGGCAGGGCGCGCACCGCCGCCCAGAGCCAGCGCGCCCAGAGCACCCCCAGCACGGCGAACAGCAGCACGGCCACCGCGTTGTCGTGCAGCGCGCCGCTGAGGTCCCCGTGGGTCAGCGCGTGCACGCAGCGCAGCCCGCCGCAGCCGGGGCACCACCAGCCGGTGGCCGCCAGGAAGGGGCAGTCGGGGTAGTGCCCGGGGGCGTTCGGGTCCACCGCGGCGACGTACCCGGCGGGGAGGGCCACGGCGGCGACTGCGGCCAGCGGCGGCACCAGCCGGCGCGGCGCGGAGGGCCGGGCGGCGGCGGTGGGGGCGGGGGCGGCGTTCACGCCCCTGATTGTGCCCGCCCCGGCGGCCGCGCGGGAGAAGCGAAACGGCGGCCCGTGGGCCGCCGTTCGCGCGAGGTGCCGGTCGGTCAGGCCGCGGCGGCGGCCAGCGCGGCCTGCTCCTCGGGGGTGTACACCATGGTGCTGGGCTGCTTGCCCATGCCCGCCATCGACATGGCCTTGCCGACCACGCCGCCGATCAGGACGACCGCCAGGCCGGCCACCGTGAGCAGCACCGACGGCAGGATCATCGCAACGCCCGCGATGCCGAAGCCGATGAAGGCGATGGTCACGCCGGTCCAGGCGGCGGGGTTGTGGCCGTGTGCTGCTGCTGCCATCGGATGGTGCTCCTACACTCTCGGGGCCCGACCGGGCCTGCTCGGCCCCTCACGGGTTGACGTGTCCCATTGACGTCTCCATTGTGCCGGGCCACACACCGGCGCCCCAAAGGGGGTGGCGGGTCTATCGCGTCACAGTGCCGCGCGGACCCGGGCGGCAGGTCAGCCCGCCGTCGGGTCCTCGCCCCGGTCCAGCGCCTTCCACAGGTCCGCCGGGCTGTCCGCGGCGGCCGCCCGCCGCTTCGCCGGCACCCGGCCGGTCGGCGCCTCGTAGCGGCTGCCCATGGCCGGCCAGCCGCGCCCGTACCGGGCCGTCAGCAGTCCGGCCAGCGCGAGCAGCAGCCCGCCCAGCAGCGCCACCCAGGGCCAGGCGGTGTGGCCGACCCCGGTCGCGGCCGACCCGGTCAGCGCGAGCTTGCGGGCCGCCTCGGAGTCCAGCGCGGCGGTGTCCCCGGCGCCCGCCGCGGCGGAGGCCGCCGCGCCCAGCCCGGCCAGGACGGTCAGCGCCCCCACCGCGAGCCGGCCGGCGCCGCGCACCGCGAACACCGCGACCGCCGCCGCCAGCGCCACCAGCGCCAGCCCGGCGGGCAGTTCGGAGATCCTCCCGCCGGTGACGGAGACCTCCAGGGTCCCCGCCATCCCCTCGGCCCAGACCCGGCCGGCGGCGGTCAGCACCAGCACCGCGCCCAGCGCGGTGAGCAGCAGCATCACCGCGAGCGTGCGCCGCCCGGCCCCCGCGGCGGGCGCGGGGGCGGCGGCGGGGTCGGCGGACACGGTGTCGGTAGGGGCTTCAGCGCTCACCGCTCCAGTGTCCCCCGCCCTCATCCCTCCGCCGCACCCGGGGTGGGCGGCTCGGTGGGGAAATCGCCCGTCTCCAGCACCAGCGTCCGCTCCCCCAGCGGCAGGAAGAGATCGTTCCCGAAGGGCACCCGCTCCGCCTCCCGGTACCCGACGCCGGGCAGCGGGCGGCTGTGCACCGTGCAGCACCCCTGCCCCGGATCCACCACGACGTACAGCGGGACGCCCGCGGCGGCGTGGAACCGGTGGCGCCCGGCGGGCTCCGGCGCCGGGAGCACGTCCAGCACCACCAGTGCGTCCACCGCCCGGTAGTGCCCGGCGGGGTCCGGCACCGCGCCCGGGGCGAGCAGCACGAGCGCGGCCGCCTGCCCGTCCAGCCGCACATCCGCGAGGACGCCCCCGTGGCCGCCCGGCTGCCGCACCAGCTGTTCCCTGGCGGCGGTCACGATCCGCCGCTGCGCGTCCGGCATCCTGCTCGTCCCTTCCGCTGCGCGGCCCCCGCGACCCTGCGGGGGCCGGCGTCCTACGGCCTACGCAGCGTATTCGCCGTGGCGACCGCGCGCAGGACGGCGGCGGCCTTGTTGCGGCATTCGGTGTCCTCGCCGTGCGGGTCGGAGTCGGCCACCACGCCGGCGCCGGCCTGGACGTACGCGGTGCCGTCGCGCAGCACCGCCGTGCGGATGGCGATCGCGGTGTCGGAGTCCCCGGCGAAGTCCAGGTAGCCGACGCAGCCGCCGTACAGGCCGCGGCGGGTGGGCTCCAGCTCCTCGATGATCCGCATCGCCCGCGGCTTGGGCGCCCCGGACAGCGTGCCGGCCGGGAAGCACGCGGTCAGCACGTCGAAGGCGGTCCGCCCCTCGGCGACCTTGCCGGTCACCGTGGAGACGATGTGCATGACGTGGCTGTACCGCTCGATCTGCATGAAGTCGACGACCTCGACGCTGCCGGGCGCGCAGACCCGCCCGAGGTCGTTGCGCCCGAGGTCGACCAGCATCAGGTGCTCGGCCCGCTCCTTGGGGTCGGCCAGCAGTTCGGCGGCCAGTTCGGCGTCCTCGTGCGGGGTGGCGCCGCGGTGCCGGGTGCCGGCGATCGGGTGCAGCATCGCCTCGCCGTCGGTGACCTTGACCAGCGCCTCCGGGCTGGAGCCGACCACGTCGAAGCCGCCCTCGGCGCCGCCGTCCGGGCCGGGGAAGCGGAACAGGTACATGTACGGGCTCGGGTTGGTGGTGCGCAGGACGCGGTAGACGTCGAGCGCGGAGGCCGGGCAGGGCGCCTCGAACCGCTGCGAGGGCACCACCTGGAACGCCTCGCCGGCCCGGATCCGCTCCTTGATCTCCTCCACCGCGGCCCGGTAGGGCTCCCCGCCGAACGGCGAGCGGACCTCGCCGGGGCCGCTCGGGGTGAAGGTGGCCAGGCCCGGGTCGACCGGCTTCAGCAGGTCGGCCTCCATCGCGTCGAGCCGGGCGACGGCGTCCGCGTAGGCCTCGTCCACGCCGCTGGCCAGGTCGTTGTGGTTGACCGCGTTGGCGATCAGCAGCACGGTGCCGTCGGCGTGGTCGAGCACGGCCAGGTCGGTGGCGAGCAGCAGGGTCAGCTCGGGCAGTTCCAGGTCGTCCGGGTTGAGGTCGGGCAGCTTCTCCAGCCGGCGGACCACGTCGTAACCGAGGTAGCCGACCAGGCCTCCGGTGAGCGGCGGCAGGCCGTCGTCGGCGTGGCGCGGGGTGTGCAGGGCCCGCAGCGCGGCGCGCAGCACCTCCAACGGGTCGCCGGTGGCGGGGATGCCGACCGGAGGCGCGCCGAGCCAGCGGGCGGCGCCGTCCGGCCCCGCGGTCAGGGTGGCGGCGCTGCGCACGCCGACGAAGGAGTAGCGCGACCAGCTGCGGCCCTGCTCGGCGGACTCCAGCAGGAAGGTGCCGGGGCGCTCGTCGGCGAGGCTGCGGTAGAGGCCGATCGGGGTGAGGCCGTCCGCGAGGAGCCTGCGGGTGACCGGGATGACCCGGGTGTCGACGGCGAGCTTGCGGAAGGCTTCGAGGTCCATGACGGGCGGCACCTTACGACGGAGGGGCGGAAGGGGGTGGTCGGCCGGGCGGCCGGGCACGCGGTCAGCCGGGCACGCGGTCAGCCGAGCGGTCGGTCAGCCGAGCGGGAGCACATCGGCGTCGAAGCAGGTGCGGTCGCCGGTGTGGCAGGCCGCGCCGGTCTGGTCGACCTTGACCAGCAGGGTGTCGCCGTCGCAGTCCAGCGCGACCGACGTGACCCGCTGGACGTGGCCGGAGGTGTCGCCCTTCACCCAGTACTCGCGGCGGCTGCGGCTCCAGTAGGTGCAGCGGCCGGTGGTGAGGGTGCGGTGCAGTGCCTCGTCGTCCATCCAGCCCAGCATCAGCACCTCACCGGTGTCGTACTGCTGCGCGATCGCCGGGAGGAGGCCGTCCTCGGTGCGCTTGAGGCGGGCGGCGATGTCGGCGGCCAGGGCGGTGGAACCGGGGGCGGCGGGTGTGGTGGACATGGGGCCATTGTGTCAGCCCGGTCCGCCCGGCCGGGCCGCCGTCCGGATCGCGACCGCGCCGGTGGGCGGCGGCCGAGGGGCGCGGCGCGGGCCGGACAGACCATCCGATCGAACGAGTTGTTCCAACCGCCTGCCGGGTGGGCCCGGTCTGCGCCATTCTCGTGGTCATGACCTCCGAGCAGCGCGCCGCCGGGCCCGCCGAACCGCCGGGCGACGACGACCTCCCCCGCCCGGGGGGCACCTCCGACTCCCGCCCGTCCCGGGGCCTGCTGATCGCCGTCGCGGCGGTGCTGGCGGTCCTGCTCGCGGTGGTGGCGACGGTCCTGCTGTGGCCCGAGGACGACCCGGCGCCCAAGCCGCCCCCGCCCTCCCCCACCACGGCCACGCCGACCCCCACCCCGACCCCGACGCCGACCCCCACGCCCACGCCGACGCCCACCAGGACGGTGCCGTACGCCTTCTTCCCGGTCGGCGCCTGCCTCGACCACCCGCAGCTGAGCAAGACGGTCACCAAGCCGGAGGCCCGCCCCTGCGAGGAGAAGCACGACGGCGAGGCGATCGCCGACCAGCTGCTGCCGGAGGGCCTGTCCGGCGACTACCAGGTGGCCAACGCGATGCGGGACGGCTGCAAGGACGCGCAGGCCGCCGCCGAGGCCCGGCAGGGCGGCGGCGGGCCGTACTACGGCTACCCGGTGGGCCCGAACTTCACCTTCTACCAGCAGGGCTGGCGCGACTACACCTGCATCCTGACGGCGAGCAACCGGCCCGGCTCCACCAAGCTCACCGGCCGGCTGCGCTGAACCGCCGTCAACCTCTCTAGGGTGGGGGCATGTCGAACCACGCCCTCGCCGAACGCCACCGCCTGGCCGAACTGCTGGCCGCCGCCGGGCCGGACGCGCCCACCCTCTGCGCCGGGTGGTCCACCCGGGACCTCGCCGCCCACCTGGTGATCCGCGAGCGGCGGCCCGACGCCGCCGCGGGCATCCGGATCGGCCCGCTGGCCGGCTGGACCCACCGGGTGCAGGAGTCGTACGCGGACCGGCCCTACGAGGAGCTGGTCCGGCTCTTCCGCTCCGGCCCGCCGGTGCTCTCGCTGTTCTCACTGCCCGGCGCGGACGAGGCGGCCAACACCGTCGAGTACTACGTGCACGGCGAGGACGTCGCCCGGGCCGGCGAGGGCCCCGGGCCGCGGCCCGTGCCGCCCGGCCGGGCGGAGGCGCTCTGGCGCCGGCTGCCGCTGATCGCCCGACTGGAGGCGGGCCGCCGCTCCCCGGTCCGGCTGGAGCTGAGCCGCCCGGACGGCCGGAGCCTGACCGTCGGCCCCGCCGGCCTGCCGACCGTGCGGATCACCGGCGAGCCGGGCGAGCTGGTGCTCTTCGCCTTCGGCCGCGGCGCCCGCGCCGAGCTGACTGTGGACGGCCCCGAGGACGCCGTCGAGGCGCTGCGCCACGTCCTGCCGATCCCGTAGGAGCCCCCGGCTGCGGATACCGGTGGCGAGGTGCAGACTCGCAGGTGGCAGGGCCGGGCGGGGCGCCGCCCGGCCCCCCGCCGGTCGTTACCGTCTCCCTCTCCCCCGAAGGGGCGCGACACCATGATCACCACCGACTTCCCCGCCAGCTCCCCCTGCTGGATCGACCTCGGCAGCCCGGACCCGGCGGCCGCCGCCGCCTTCTACGGGACGGTCTTCGGCTGGACCTTCCGGTCCGCGGGCCCGGAGGCCGGCGGCTACGGCTTCCTCCAACTGGACGGAAGGACGGCCGCGGCCGTCGGCCCGCTCACCGAGGAGGGCGCGCAGTCCGCCTGGACGGCGTACTTCCGCACGCCCGACGCCGAGGCCACCGGCAAGGCCGTCGAGCAGGCCGGCGGCACCGTGCGGGTCCCGGCCTTCGACGTGATGGACGCCGGGCGGATGGCCCAGCTGACCGACCCGCAGGGCGCCCGGTTCGCGGTCTGGCAGCCCGGCACGGTGACCGGCCTGGACGTCGTCTCCGAGGACGGCGCGCTGATCTGGGCCGAGCTGCACACCGACGCGGTGGACGCGGGCTTCGCCTTCTACCGGAAGGTCTTCGGCTGGCGCTCCGAGGACTTCCCCGCGCCCGGCATGACGTACAAGGTGCTCTCCCCGGCCGAGGGCGACCTGCGGGGCACCGCCTTCGGCGGCATCGCCCCGGTGATGGGCGAGGCCCAGCCGCCCAGCTGGACGCCGTACTTCGGCGCCTCCGACGTGGACGGCGTGGTCGCCCGGGCCACCGGCGCCGGCGCCACCGTGCTGATGGGCCCGGAGAGCGTCCCGGACGTCGGCCGGATCGCCTGGCTGGCCGACCCGTTCGGCGCCCCGTTCGCCCTGATCAAGGGCGAGCCGCCGAAGGAGTCCTGACCGCTTCCGCCGCCCCACCCCCTGCGCTAGCCTCACGAACGGCGCAGGGGGTGAGGCCGTGCAGCACGCGGGAGCGGACGGAGGCTGGCCCGAGGGCACCCTGCTGGCCGAGCTGCGGCGCGACGGCTCGCCCGCCGCGCTCGCCGCCGAGCGGGCCGTCCTGCGGCTGGGCACCCGGCGCGCGCACGGCCACGGCGAGACGCTGATCCTCGACCGGGACCTCGGCGGCTTCGTCCTCCTGCTGCTGACCGGCTTCGCCAAGGCCACCGTCGAGGACACCGCCGGCGCGGCGGCCCTGCTGGACGTCCGGGCCTACGGGGACGTGGTCGGCGAGGCCGCCGCCCTCGACGGGCAGCCCCGCTCGGCGACCGTGACCGCGGCCGGACCGGTCACCGTGCGCCGGATCTCCCAGCCCGAGTGGCTGCACTGGCTGGGCACCCACGCCCCGGCCGGCATCGCGCTGAGCCGCTGCCTGGTGCACCGCGGCCGGGCCACCACCCGCCGACTGGTCGGCCTCGCCTCCGAGCCGGTGCTGAACCGGCTCGCCCGTCAGCTCGCCGACCTGGCCGGGCGGTACGGCACCGCCGGCCCGCGCGGCGTCGGCATCACCCTCCGCCCGCGGCTGACCCAGGCCGAGCTGGCCGCCCTGACCGGGGCCGGCGAGCGGAGGGTCCACCACGCCCTGCACGAGCTGGCCGGCCTCGGCCTGCTCCGGCTGGGCCGGCGCAGCACCACCGTGCTCTCGCTGCCCGGCCTGCTGGAGCTGGCCGACGGCGCCGCGGACCTCAGCGGACCGGGTGCCCGGCCTCCCGCAGCGCGTCCTTGACCTCGCCGATCCGCAGGTCGCCGAAGTGGAAGACGCTGGCGGCCAGCACCGCGTCCGCGCCCGCCTCCACCGCCGGGGCGAAGTCGGCGAGCTTCCCGGCCCCGCCGGAGGCGATCACCGGCACCGACACGGTCGCCCGCACGGCCCTGATCAGCTCCAGGTCGTAGCCGTCCTTGGTGCCGTCGGCGTCCATCGAGTTGAGCAGGATCTCGCCCGCGCCCAGTTCGGCGGCGCGCCCGGCCCATTCGACGGCGTCCAGGCCGGTGCCCTGGCGGCCGCCGTGCGTGGTGACCTCGAAGCCGGAGGCGGTCTCGGTGCCCTCGGGGCAGCGGCGGGCGTCCACCGAGAGCACCAGCACCTGGCGGCCGAACCGCTGGGCGATCTCGCGGACCAGCTCGGGGCGGACGATGGCGGCGGTGTTGACGCCGACCTTGTCGGCGCCGGCCCGCAGCAGCTTGTCGACGTCCTCGACGGCGCGGACGCCGCCGCCGACGGTGAGCGGGATGAACACCTGCTCGGCGGTGCGGCGCACCACGTCGTAGGTGGTCTCACGGTCGCCGGAGGAGGCGGTGATGTCGAGGAAGGTCAGCTCGTCGGCGCCCTCGGCGTCGTAGAGCTTGGCCATCTCGACCGGGTCCCCGGCGTCGCGCAGGTTCTGGAAGTTGACGCCCTTGACCACGCGGCCGGCGTCGACGTCCAGGCAGGGGATGACACGTACTGCGAGGGTCACGGCTGATTGCCTTCCAGAGCTTCCAGGGTTGCGGCGAGTCCGGCGCGGTGGGCGTCGAGTTCGATCTCGACGAGGATCCGCGAGTCGACCAGGCTCTGCACCACCACGACGGCGGCCGCCGGGCGCACCGCGCCGAAGAGCTCCTGGTGGGCGCGGCCGGCCGCGTCGATGTCACGGGCGTGGGTGAGGTACACCCGGGTGCGGACCACGTCGTCCGCCGTCAGACCGTACGCGGCCAGGGCCTCCAGGGCGTTGCCGAAGGCGGTCCGGGCCTGCTCGTACGGGTCGCCCTCGCCGTGCAGCACGCCGTCCACCAGCGGCCGGGCTCCGGCGACGTGGACGGTGTCCCCGGCGGCGACCGCCTGCGACGCGCCGAGGACCTCCTCCCAGTGCGAGAACCCGCCGACCCGGCCGCGTACGATCCGACGTTCCGTCATCCCGAAACCGCCTCCAGCGCCTCTCCGAGCGTGAACTTCTGCTCGTAGAGTGCCTTGCCGACGATGGCGCCCTCGACTCCCTCGCCGACCAGGCCGGCGATCGCCCGCAGGTCGTCCAGCGAGGAGACGCCGCCGGAGGCGACCACCGGCTTGTCGGTGGCGGCGCACACGTCGCGCAGCAGCTGCAGGTTCGGGCCGGTCAGGGTGCCGTCCCGGTTGACGTCGGTGACCACGTAGCGGGCGCAGCCCTCGGCGTCCAGGCGGGCCAGCACGTCGAAGAGCTGGCCGCCGTCGCTGGTCCAGCCGCGGCCGCGCAGGGTGGTACCGACCACGTCCAGGCCGACCGCGATCCGGTCGCCGTGCTCGGCGATGACCTTGGCGACCCACTCGGGGCTCTCCAGCGCGGCGGTGCCGAGGTTGACCCGGGTGCAGCCGGTGGCCAGGGCGGCGGCCAGCGAGGCGTCGTCGCGGATGCCTCCGGACAGCTCGACCTTGATGTCCAGGGTGCCGGTGACCTCGCGCACCAGGTCCCGGTTGGAGCCGGTGCCGAAGGCGGCGTCGAGGTCGACCAGGTGCAGCCACTCGGCGCCGGCGTTCTGCCAGGCGAGGGCGGCGGCGAGCGGCTCGCCGAAGGAGGTCTCGGTGCCGGAGGCGCCCTTGACCAGACGGACGGCCTGGCCGTCCCGGACGTCGACGGCGGGCAGCAGTTCGAGGCGGCTCATGATCTACAACTCTTCCGTCGTCAGAGGGTGCTGACCCAGTTGGTCAGCAGGGCGGCGCCGGCGTCGCCGGACTTCTCGGGGTGGAACTGGGTGGCCCACAGCGGGCCGTTCTCGACGGCCGCGACGAACGGCTGCCCGTGGGTGGCCCAGGTGACCAGCGGCGGGTTGATCCGCGCGCTGTGCGCCTCCAGCTCCCAGCTGCGCACCGCGTAGGAGTGGACGAAGTAGAAGCGGGCGTCCGCGTCCAGGCCGGCGAACATCCGGCTGTCCTCGGGGGCGTCCACGGTGTTCCAGCCCATGTGCGGCACGACCGGCGCCTCCAGCGGCTCCACCGTGCCCGGCCACTCGTCGCAGCCGGCGGTCTCCACGCCGTGCTCGACGCCCTTCTCGAAGAGGATCTGCATGCCCACGCAGATGCCCATGACCGGCCGGCCGCCGGCCAGCCGGCGCCCGATGATCCACTCGCCGCGGACCGACTTCAGGCCGCGCATGCAGGCCTCGAAGGCGCCGACGCCCGGGACGAGCAGGCCGTCGGCGTCCATCGCGGCCTGGTAGTCGGAGGTGACGGTGACGTTCGCCCCGGTCCGCTCCAGGGCGCGCTGCGCCGAGCGGAGGTTGCCCGAGCCGTAGTCGAGCACCACGACGTTCTTGCCCATGTTCAGGTGTCCAGTCTTTCGTTCGCTCGACGGTTACAGGCGCATGAGGCCGGAGCCCAGGCACATCAGCGAGCCCAGGGCGAGCACGAGGATCACGCCCTTGGACTGCTTCTGCTTCCAGAACGAGATGACGCCGCCGGCCAGGAAGAGCCCGACGAAGAGGAGGATCATCGCGGAGTTGCTCACAGCGCACCCTTGGTCGACGGGAGGATGCCGGCCGCGCGCGGGTCGCGCTCGGCGGCGTAGCGCAGGGCCCGGGCCAGCGCCTTGAACTGGCACTCCACGATGTGGTGCGCGTTGCGCCCGTACGGCACGTGGACGTGCAGGGCGATCTGCGCCTGGGCCACGAAGGACTCCAGGATGTGCCGGGTCATGGTGGTGTCGTAGGTGCCGATCATCGGCGCCATGCGCTCCGGCTCGGTGTGCACCAGGTAGGGGCGGCCGGAGAGGTCGACGGTCACCTGGGCGAGCGACTCGTCCAGCGGCACGGTGCAGTTGCCGAACCGGTAGATGCCGACCTTGTCGCCGAGCGCCTGCTTGAAGGCGGCGCCGAGCGCGAGGGCGGTGTCCTCGATGGTGTGGTGGGTGTCGATGTGCAGGTCGCCGTCGGTCTTCACGGTGAGGTCGAAGAGGCCGTGGCGCCCGAGCTGGTCGAGCATGTGGTCGTAGAAGCCGACGCCCGTGGAGATGTCGGTCTTGCCGGTGCCGTCCAGGTCTATCTCGACCAGGACGGAGGTCTCCTTGGTGGTGCGCTCGACGCGTCCGATGCGGGTCATTCGGGTTAGAGCTCCTTGATCACGAGTCGGACGGCGTCCAGGAAGGCGTCGTTCTCGGCGGGGGTGCCGGCGGTGACGCGCAGCCACCCGGGGACGCCGTTGTCACGGACCAGGACGCCCTGGTCGAGGATGGCCTGCCAGACGGCGTGGGTGTCGGCGAAGCGGCCGAACTGGACGAAGTTGGCGTCCGAGTCGGTCACCTCCAGACCGAGCCCGCGCAGCGCCCCGACCAGCCGGTCGCGCTCCTCCTTGAGCCGGCCGACGTAGCCGAGCAGGGTGTCGGTGTGCTCCAGGCAGGCCAGCGCGGTGGCCTGGGTGACGGCCGACAGGTGGTACGGCAGGCGGACCAGCTGCACCGCGTCCACCACCGCCGGGTCGGCGGCCAGGTAGCCCAGGCGCAGCCCGGCCGCGCCGAAGGCCTTGGACATGGTGCGCGAGACCACCAGGTTGGGGCGGCCCTCGATCAGCGACAGCAGCGAGGCGCGGTGCGAGAACTCGACGTACGCCTCGTCGACCACCACCAGGCTGGGCCGGGCGGCCTGCGCGGCCTCGTAGAGCCGCAGCACGGTGTCGGCGCCGACGGCGGTGCCGGTCGGGTTGTTCGGCGAGCAGACGAACACCACGTGCGGGCGGTGCTCGGCGATCGCCGCGACGGCCGCGTCCAGGTCGACGGTGAAGTCGGCGTTGCGCGGGCCGGAGATCCAGCCGGTGCCGGTGCCGCGGGAGATCAGCGCGTGCATCGAGTACGAGGGCTCGAAGCCGAGCGCGGTGCGGCCGGGGCCGCCGAAGGTCTGCAGCAGCTGCTGGAGCACCTCGTTGGAGCCGTTGGCGGCCCAGACGTTCTCCCGGGCGACGGCGTGGCCGGTGGTGCGGGTGAGGTACGCCGCCAGGCCCTCGCGCAGCTCGACCGCGTCCCGGTCGGGGTAGCGGTTGAGGTGGCGGGCGGCCTCGGCGACCCGCTCGGCGATCCGGGCGACCAGCTCCTCGGGGAGCGGGTACGGGTTCTCGTTGGTGTTCAGCTGGACCGGGACGTCGAGCTGCGGGGCGCCGTAGGGCGACTGCCCGCGCAGCTCGTCCCGGACGGGGAGGTCGTCGATCGTGGTCACGTGCCCGGCACACTCCAGTCGAATCGGGCCTTGATCGCGTCGCCGTGACCGGGCAGGTCCTCGGCGTTCGCCAGGTTGACGACGTGCTTGGCGATGCCCGCCAGCGCCTCGCGGTCGTACTCGACGACCTGCACGCCGCGCAGGAAGGTCTGTACGGACAGGCCCGAGGAGTGGCAGGCGCAGCCGCCGGTGGGCAGCACGTGGTTGGAGCCGGCGGCGTAGTCGCCGAGCGAGACCGGGGTGAACCGGCCGAGGAAGATCGCGCCGGCGTTGCGGACCTTCGCGGCGACCGCGTGCGGGTCCCGGGTCTGGATCTCCAGGTGCTCGGCCGCGTAGGCGTTGACCACGGCCAGGCCCTGCTCCAGGTCGTCGACCAGGATGATGCCGGACTGCCGGCCGCCGAGCGCCTCGGCCACCCGCTCGCTGTGCCGGGTGCGGGCGACCTGGGTCTTCAGCTCGGCCTCGACCGCGTCGGCGAGCTCCACCGAGTCGGTGACCAGCACCGAGCCCGAGGTCGGGCCGTGCTCGGCCTGGCTGATCAGGTCGGCGGCGACGTCCACCGGGTCGGCGCTGTCGTCGGCGAGGACGGCGATCTCGGTCGGGCCGGCCTCGGAGTCGATGCCGATCCGCCCGGCGAAGTAGCGCTTGGCGGCGGCCACGTAGATGTTGCCGGGGCCGGTGACCGTGTTCACCGGCTCGCACTCCTCGGTGCCCAGCGCGAACATGGCGACCGCCTGGGCGCCGCCGACCGCGTACACCTCGGTGACCCCGAGCAGCGCGCAGGCCGCCAGGATGGTCGGGTGCACCCGGCCGCCGAAGGCCTTCTGCGGCGGGGAGGTCACCGCGATGCCGGGCACGCCCGCCTCCTGGGCCGGCACCACGTTCATCACAACGGAGGACGGGTAGACGGCCAGCCCGCCCGGTACGTACAGCCCGACCCGGTCCACCGGCACCCAGCGCTGGGTCACCGTGCCGCCGGGCACCACCTGGGTGGTGTGCCCCTCGCGGCGCTGGTCGCCGTGCACGACGCGGGCGCGGCGGATCGACTCCTCCAGCGCGGCGCGCACGTCGGGGTCCAGCTCCGCCAGGGCCTCGGTGAGCTGCTCGGCCGGGACCCGGGTGGACTCCAGCCGCACGCCGTCGAAGCGCTCGGTGATGTCGATCAGCGCCGCGACCCCGCGATGATGCACGTCCTCGGCGATCGGGCGCACCTTCTCCAGGGCGGCCGCGACGTCGAAGTCGGCACGGGGCAGCAGGTCGCGCGGGTCGTCGAGCGAGCCGCGCAGATCGATTCGAGAGATCACGCCACCCAGTGTAAGGAGTGGCCGGAACCGGCGGTCCCGCATTTCAGTCCGTGATACGAAGGGCGAGACGGCCGGGGGAGGCCGCGGGGAATCGGGGGGAACCATGACGGATCGGGCACCGGACGGCTGGACGCCGGTCGAGCAGGCGCTCTGGCAGGCGTTCCGGCACGGCCGGATCCACGACCTGCGCAGCGGCGAGGCCGCCGAGGACGACCCGTTCGGCGAGGCCGTCTGGGGCCCCGGGCGGACGATACGCGTCGAGGTGCTCTCCCGCCTGCTGCTCGACGGGCCGGCCCCCGTGCCCGGCCGGGTCGCCTCGCTCAAGCTCACCGGCGCCCTGATCAGCGGGCCGCTGCGGCTGGCCGGCGGCACCATCGGCCACTACGTCGAACTGCACGACTGCCGCTTCGACCAGAAGATCCTGATGTCCGAGGCGGAGGCCGGCACCCTGCGGCTGGTCGGCTGCCTGGTCCCCCGGCTGGAGGCCTCCCGGCTGGTCACCTCCGGGGACCTCCACCTGGCCCGCTGCCGCATCCCGCAGGGCGTCCGGCTCACCGACGCCCGGATCGGCACCGACCTGCTGCTCAACCAGGCCGTCCTGGGCGGCGACCGGTTCGGCCGGGCGCTGTCCGCCGACGGCCTCGCCGTCAACCAGGACTTCGAGGCCGAGCGGCTGGAGGCCGTCGGCGAGCTCAGCCTGCGCACCGCCCGGATCGGCGGCCGCTTCTCGCTGCGCGGCGCCCTGCTGCGGGCCGTCCCGGAGAACCCCAACGCGCTCAACGCCCCGCGCATCACCGTCGGCCACACGCTGTACCTCAGCAGCTCCGCCGACCGCGGCTGGACCGACTCGCAGTCCTACTACGGCTCCGGCTACGGCCAGACCATCCCGCCGAACGCCGCCAGCACGCCGTTCCGCGCGTACGGCCGGGTCCGGCTCTCCGACGGCCGGTTCGAGAACGCCTGCCTGATCTCCGGCGCCGAGTTCCACCTCGGCGAGGACGACGAACTGGCCCTGCGCCGGATCCAGACCCCCGAGCTGCGGTTCACCTGCCGCACCCCGCCCACCGGCACCGTCGCGCTCTCCCGCGCCCGGATCGGCAACCTCGTCGACGCCCCCGACGCCTGGCCGCAGGGCAGGCACCTCAGCCTCACCGGCTTCACCTACGAGTGCCTGCGCCCGGCCGTGCCGTTCACCGTCCAGCAGCGGATCGCCTGGCTGGAGAGCGCCTCGGTGGACTTCCAGCCCGAGTCCTACGAGCAGCTCGCCGCCGCGCTGCGCCGCGACGGCGCCGACGACGACGCCCGCGCCGTGCTCTACGCCAAGCAGCGCCGCCGCCGGCGGACCCTCCCGCTGCCGGCCCGGATCTGGGGACGGGTCCAGGACGCCACCGTCGGCTACGGCTTCCGCCCCGGCCGGGCGGCGCTCTGGCTGCTGCTCGCCTGGGCGCTCGGCAGCCTCTACTTCGCCGCCCACCCGCTCCAGCCGCTCAAGGCCGACGAGCGCCCGCACTGGAACCCGGTGCTGTACGCGCTCGGCCAGCTGCTGCCGGTCGTCGACCTCGGCCAGAGCGGCTGGAACCCCGGCGGCACCGCCCAGTGGGTCTCCTCCGGCCTGGTCGTGGTCGGCTGGGTGCTCGCCACCACGGTCGCCGCCGGCGCCAGCCGGATGCTCCAGCGCGGCTAGCCCGTGGCCCGAACAGGCGCCAGGGCCGTGAAGGCCCGGCGGGCCCGGGGAACTACGCTGTCCGCCGTGACAGAACGGCTTCCGCTCTTCCCGCTGAACACGGTGCTCTACCCGGGCCTGGTGATGCCCCTCAACGTCTTCGAGGAGCGCTACCGCCGTCTCGTCGCCGACCTCCTGGAGGGCCCCGAGGACCAGCCGCGCCGGTTCGGCGTGCTCGCCATCAAGGACGGCCGCGAGGTCGCCCCGGTCCGCCCCGAGGACGGCCCGGCCGGCCCGCTGGACGGCCTCGGCACCGCCACCGGCGACCCGCTGGAGGCGCTCCACCACATCGGCTGCGTCGCCGACGTCACCTCCGTCAAGGCGCAGCCGGACGGCCGCTACGAGCTGCTGATCACCGGCACCACCCGGTTCTGGCTCCGGTCCGTCGACGTCGGCGGCCCGTACCTGGTCGGCGAGCTCGAACCCATCGAGGAGCGCACCGGCGAGGGCTCCGGCGCCCTCGCCGCCGAGGTCGAGCGGGTCTTCCGCACCTACCAGCGCCGGCTCGCCGGCGCCCGCGAGGCCAGCACCGTCGGCCGCCCGGAGCTGCCCGAGGACCCGCAGGTGCTGTCCTACCTGGTCGCCGCGGCCGCCGTCCTGGAGGTCCCGCTCAAGCAGCAGCTGCTCGCCTGCCCCGACAACGCCCAGCGGCTGCGCGCCGAGCTGGACCTGCTGCGCCGCGAGACGGCGGTGCTCGGCTGGCTGCCCTCGCTGCCCGCGGTCAACCTCACCCGCCAGTCCTTCAGCCCGAACTGACCGACCCCATCGATTGCGGAGCCCCGTGGCCAAGAAGCCGAAGAAGGGCGGCCAGGGCACGCCCGCGACGGTCGCCCTGGAGACCGCCGCCGTGCCGTTCACCGTCCACTCCTACGAGCACGACCCGGCCGCCGCCTCCTACGGCGGCGAGGCCGCCGAGGCGCTCGGCGTGCCGGCCGAGCGGGTCTTCAAGACCCTGGTCGCCGACGTCGACGGCGTCCTCACCGTCGGGGTCGTCCCGGTGGCCGGCCAGCTCGACCTCAAGGCCCTGGCCGCGGCGGTCGGCGGCAAGCGGGCCGCGATGGCCGACCCGGCCGCCGCCGAGCGCAGCAGCGGCTACGTCCTCGGCGGCATCTCACCGCTCGGCCAGCGCCGCCCGCTGCGCACGGTCGTCGACGCCAGTGCCCTCACCCACCCCACCGTCTTCGTCTCCGGCGGCCGCCGCGGGCTCGAGGTCGAACTCTCCCCCGCCGACCTCGTCGCCCTCACCGGCGCCCGCACCGCCCCGATCGCCCGCTGACCCGCGCGGGCACGGCCCGGACGCACGGGGCCGGCGCCCCCTCGGGAGCGCCGGCCCCGTGCCGTCAGCCCTCGCGCCGGTCCTGCGGCACGGCCCCCGCGTCCACGGCGGGCGGCCCCGGCACCCAGTACGGCGGCGGGTCCTCCTCGCGCTTGCCGAACGCCGCCGACAGCGCCAGCAGCAGCACCATCGCCGCCATCGGCCACGCCAGCACCGCCCCGTACGCCCCGAGGTCGATGTCCGCCTGGAAGTGCCCGCCGTTGCCGACCTTCCGCGCCTCGGCGACCAGGTCGCGGCCCGGTCCGAGCCACCGCCCGAGCCCCCACGCCCCGACCGAGGCCAGCAGTCCGCCGACCGCCAGTCCGACCGCCACCGCGATCCCGCCACCGCGCTTGCGGGTGACCAGGAACGCCCCCAGCGCCGTCAGGATCCCCATCCCCAGCCCGATGAGCACGAACACGCTGTCGGCGCCGGCCCGCTGCTCCCCCTCCGGGTCCGCGTAGAGGATCTTGTTGCCGTCCACCACCAGCGGCACCTTGGGCGCCAGCCAGGCCCACAGCAGGCCCATCACGACCCCCAGCACCAGGCAGGCCAGCACCGTGGCGGCCCCGACCCTCAGCTCGGGCAGCAGCCGCTGGGCCGACGGCGCCGCCGGCCGGGCCTCGGCGCCCGCCGGGTCCGGCTCCGGCGGCAGCGCGTACGGATCACGCGCGGCATGCGGATCGGGCGCGGCGTACGGAGCGGGCGCGGCGTCCGCGGGGACGGCGTCCGCCACGGCGTCGGTGCCGTCGGCGCGCGCGGGATCCGGAGGTGTGTTCGGTACGGTCACGCCCCCCATCGTTTCACGGTCGCCGCCCCCGCGGCCCGGCCACCCACCGACCGGACGAGCGGCCCCGACCGGGTCCGACGGCTACCGCCGGGTGGCCCGCCGGTACGCCCAGGTGGCCGCGGCCAACGACACCACGCCCACCCCCGCGCACACCGCGAGGTCCCCGACCACCGCCGCCCAGTCCGGCGACGGCCGGAACGTCCGGGCGAACGCCTCCACCGCGTAGGTGGACGGCAGCAGGTCGCGCAGCCACAGCACCGGCTGCGGCAGGTGGTCCACCGGCAGGACGCCGAGCAGCAGCGCCGCCGACATGCCCAGCTGCCCGAGCATGGTGGCGATCTCCTGCTTGGGCGCGAGCAGCCCGCAGACCGCCCCGAGCCCGGAGAGCGCCGCCCCGGCCAGCGGCACCACCGCGAGCAGCACCCACAGCTGTCCGAGCGGCAGCCCGAACATCACCGCGCCGACCCCGGCCGTGACCAGCGTCCCGGGCAGGGTGAACGAGGCGAACGCGGCGGCTGCGCCGAGCACCACCGAGGCGGCCGGCACCGGCAGCGTCGCGTAGTGGTCCAGCCCGCCGCTGGCCCGCAGCCGGCCGAAGTACTGGGCGAGCAGGTTGAGCGCGACGAAGGCGACCACCAGCACGCTGGAGCCGGACACCACGTACTGCGCGGCCGAGGTCTGCCCGGTGTCGACGACGCCGCGCATCATCACCAGGATGCCCAGCGACTGGAAGGTGGCCACGAACAGCAGCGGGATCCGCGCCACCCGGGCCCGGGCGAGCTGCGCCCGGTAGACGGCGGCCAGGGCCGGCAGCAGCCGGGCGGCGGGGGCGAGCGGGGCGGGCCCGCCGGCCGTAGCCGGGGCGGTCCGCGGCGGTGCCGAGAGCAGCGTCACTTGGCCAGTCCTCCGTGGCGGCCGCCCAGCTTGAGGTAGGCGTCCTCAAGGCTCGGGGTGGCCAGGGTGAAGTCGTCCAGGGCGGCGAAGGCCGGGCCGGTGGTGACGGCGGCGACCAGTTCGCGGGCCTGCTCGGGGGTGGTGCGCACGGTCCAGCGGCGGCCGGTGCGCTCGGCCCGTTCGGCGAGCGCCGCCACCGCGGGGACGGCCAGCGGCGCCTCGTCCCGCCAGACCAGGTCGAGCCGGACGTCGCCGTCGACCAGCGCCTTGAGGCCGCCGGGGGTGTCGCAGGCGATCACCCGGCCGTCGTCGACCACGGCGACCCGGTCCAGCACGGTCTCCGCCTCGATCACGTTGTGGGTGACCAGCAGCACGGTGGTGGAGCGCTCGGCCCGGCGGCGCTCGACCGCCGACCAGACGGAGCGCCGGGCGACCGGGTCCATCCCGGTGGTGGGCTCGTCGAGGACGAGCAGCGGCCGGTCGCCGACCAGGGCGGCGGCGAAGCAGGCGAGCCGGCGCTGGCCGCCGGAGAGCTTGGCGAGCGGCCGGTGGGCGAGCGGCTCCAGGGCGAGTTCGGTGATCACCTCGTCGGCGGCGGCGCGGGCCGCGGCCCGGCTCAGGCCGCGCAGCCGGCCGGTGGTCTCGGCGGCGAGGGCGACGGTCAGCTCGTCGAGCGCGGTGGACTCCTGGCCGAGGTAGCCGAGCAGCCGGGCGGCCCGTTCGGGGTGCCGCACCACGTCGTGGCCGAGGATCTCGATGCTGCCGGAGTCGGGCCGCAGCAGTCCGGTGAGCTGGCGGACCAGGGTGGACTTGCCCGCGCCGTTGGGCCCGAGCAGGCCGAAGATCTCACCCTGCCGGACGGTCAGGGTGATGCCGTCGTTGGCCCGGATCGCGGTGGCGGAGGCGCCGCGCCCGGCGCGGTACGTCCGGACCAGGTCGCGTACGGCACAGCACGGCGAGGTCTCCTGGGGTGCCCGCCCGGCCGTCTCACTCACGACCGAGGACTCTACGCGGTGCACCGGGCGAACCGGACAACGGGTCCCCGCCCCGCGCCCCCGGCCGGTCCCGGCCGGGTCAGTCGTCGACGACCAGGTCCCCGCCGGGCACCCGGGCGGCCAGCTCCTTCCAGAAGCCCGCCCGGATGGCGTACCGGTCGTGCTCGTCGATCTGGTCGTCCTTGTGCGCGAGCAGCCCGAAGCGGGCCGCGTAGCGCAGCAGCTCGCCGTCGACCCGGTGCGGGATGCGCGGGTAGCCGGGCCACAGGACGGTCAGCCGTTCGGCGTCGCCGAGCCGGTCGGTCCAGCGGCGGGCGAAGACCTGGCCGACCTCGTGGGCGTCGCCGCCGATGGAGGTGATGTCCTCCTCGCGGTCGGCCCAGCGCTGTTCGGCGGTGGTGAGCTGGGCGAGGGTGGGCAGTCCGTCGCCGGCGGTGACGGCGGGCTCGGCGACCGGCCGGTCGATCCAGCCCCGGTCGGAGGACCAGCGCAGCACCGGGCCGTTCTGCGGCTGGCCGGGCTGCTGGGCGACGGCGGCCTGCCGGTCGGCGCTGCGCCCGGCGAGGTCCTTGGGGGTGGGGACGACCTTGAGCCCGGCGGCGGCCGGCTGGGCGCGCCCGTTGACGGCGGGGACGGCCACCGCGGCGGCGGCGACGGCCGGGGGCTCGTCGGCGGCGGGGAGCCCCGGCACCTGGGCGGCGGGCAGCGGCCCCGGCAGGGTGGCGGGGGGCGCGGCGGGCGGTGCGGCGAGGATCTTGGCGATGTCGTGCCGGGCGCCGGGGCCGGGGAAGACGCTGGAGGTGTCGCGCAGGCTGAACGACCCCTCGATCCACTCGCGGTCCAGCACCCGCCGCTCGTCGGCCTCGCCGACCAGGTCCTCCGACTGGTTGAAGTCGCCGTCGGCGGCCTGCAGCGCCCAGAGGTGGACGACGACGCCGTGCTCCTTGGCGGACATCATGCCCGGCAGCAGGTCGCCGTCGCCGGTGATCAGCACCACGTCGGCGCAGGCCCGGTTGCGGGCGAGTTCGGAGAGCTCGGCGTGCATCGCGGCGTCGACGCCCTTCTGCACCCAGCGGCCCTCCGCCCGGGTGAGCGCGCCCAGCCGCACGGTGACCCGGGGCAGCACGCGCAGCCGCCGGTGCTCGGGCATCGGGCGGCGTTCGGGCGCCGCGTCGAACCAGTAGATCCGCAGCAGCGGCAGGCCGGTCTCGGCCTCGGCCCGCTCGCGCAGGGCGGCGATCAGCGCGGTGTGGTCGACGGTGACCTTGGAACGGGAGGGGTCACCGGCGAGCAGGCTCGCGGCGGCGCCCAGCAGGTATCCGGCGTCCACCAGGACGACACAGCGGTCCATCGCGCACCTCTTTCCGCTCGCCCTCGGGGTGGGGCTCCGCCGGGGCCGACGGTGCCGGGGTGGGCGCGGTGCGCCCGGCCCGGGCGGAGTGGGGTGAGGGGGTGCCCGCAACCGCCCGATCGTTGGGTCACCTTTTTCCCCCGGATCCACCTGCCGAACCCCGGCCGTCCGGGGCTTTCCCGGCACCGGCGCCGAGGGCCCCCGTCCGGGACCGCGGTCCCGGACGGGGGCCCTCGGGCCACCTGCGGCCGGTCAGCCCTTGAGCTCGGCGGCGACCAGCTCGGCCAGCTGGACGGCGTTGAGCGCGGCGCCCTTGCGCAGGTTGTCGTTGGAGACGAACAGCGACAGGCCGTTCTCCACCGTCTCGTCGACCCGGACGCGGCCGACGAAGCTCGGGTCCCGGCCGGCGGCCTGGAGCGGGGTGGGGATCTCGCTCAGCTCGACGCCGGGGGCGCCGCTGAGCAGCTCGACCGCGCGCTCGGGGCTGATCGGGCGCTCGAAGCGGGCGTTGATCTGCAGCGAGTGGCCGGAGAAGACCGGGACGCGCACGCAGGTGCCGGCCACCTTCAGCTCGGGGATGCCGAGGATCTTGCGGCTCTCGTGGCGGAGCTTCTGCTCCTCGTCGGTCTCGTTGGAGCCGTCCTCGACGATCGAGCCGGCCAGCGGGACGACGTTGAAGGCGATGGGGCGCCGGTAGACCTTGGGCTCGGGGAACTCGACCGCCGAGCCGTCGTGGGCGAGCGCGGCGGCGCCGTCGACGACCTTGGCCGCCTGGTCCTGGAGCTCGGCCACGCCGGCCACGCCGCTGCCGGAGACGGCCTGGTAGGTGGAGACGACGAGGGCCGCGAGGCCGGCCTCCTCGTGCAGCGGGCGCAGCACGGGCATGGCGGCCATCGTGGTGCAGTTCGGGTTGGCGATGATGCCCTTGGGGCGGTCGGCGATCGCCTCGGGGTTGACCTCGGAGACGACCAGCGGGACCTCGGGGTCGCGGCGCCAGGCGGAGGAGTTGTCGATGACGACGGCGCCGGCCGCGGCGGCCTTGGGGGCGAGCGCCTTGGAGGTGGCGCCGCCGGCCGAGAAGATCACGATGTCCAGGCCGGTGTAGTCGGCCGTGGCCGCGTCCTCGACGGTGACCTCGGTGCCCTTCCAGGGGAGGGTGCGCCCGGCCGAGCGGGCCGAGGCGAACAGCCGCAGCTGCTCCACCGGGAGGTCGCGCTGGGCCAGGATCTCGCGGACCACGCCGCCGACCTGGCCGGTGGCCCCGACAATGCCGATCTTCATCCGACTACTCCTCGTTGATCTTGCTGCTCACAGCCGCACCTCGGCCGCGTCCGACCCATCCCGCCGGGCGGGCGACGCGAACGCTCGGACGCGCCCCGCCCATCATGCCTTGTCACCGGCGGCGGACGGCCGGCATTCCATCCTGTGGTCCTCAGTGGTCCAGACCACTGACGAGTTCCAGCGCCCGCTCGACCTCCGCCGGACCGGCCGGCAGCAGCGGCAGCCGGACGTCCGGCGTCGGGATCCGCCCCTGCGCGTGCAGCACGCCCTTGACCACCGCCGGGTTCGGCGCCGCGAAGGCCGCCACCGCCAGCCCGGTCAGCCGGTGGCCGAGCGCCCGGGCGCGCGCCGCGTCCCCGGCCCGCCAGGCCTCGGCCAGCTCGACGAAGCGCGCGGTGGCCAGGTGCGCGGAGGCCAGGATGCCGCCGTCCGCGCCCAGCGCCAGCAGCGGCGCCAGCACGGCGTCGTCCCCGCCCAGCACCGAGAACCCGGCCGGCGCGGCGGCCAGCAGCTCGACCGCCGCCTGGTCCACCCCTCCGGTGGCGTACTTGACGCCCGCCACGTTCGGCAGCGCGGCCAGCTCCAGCAGCGCGGCGCCCGACAGCGCCTGCCCGGTCCGGTAGGGGATGTGGTAGACGACCAGCGGCACCGGGCTGGCCTCGGCCAGCGCCCGGAAGTGCGCGACCGTCCCGGCCTCGCCCGGCCGGACGAAGGACGGCACGGTCACCAGCGCGCCCGCCACCCCCGGCACCCGCCCGGCCGGCCCGGCCAGCTCCTCGGCCGCCGCGGCGGTGCCCGGCCCGCCCGCGCCGACCAGCAGCGGCACGCCGCGCGCGGCGCAGACCTCCGCGCAGACCCCGGTGACCGCGCGCCGCTCGTCCGCGGTCAGCGCGGCCGGCTCGCCGGTGGTGCCGAGCGCCACCAGCCCGGCCGCGCCCTCGTCCAGCACCGAGCCGGCCAGCTTCTCCAGCGCGTCCAGCGCCACCGAGCCGTCGGCCGCGAACGGCGTGACCAGCGGGACGAAAATGCCCTTGAGTTCCATGCCCACGATCCTGCGGCCCGCCGATCCCGCAGGTCCAGTTCATGTTTCCGAAGCTTCTCGTAAGCTGAGCCGATGCTCGACGTCCGACGCCTGCGCCTGCTGCGCGAACTCGCCCACCTCGGCACCATCGCCGCCGTCGCCGAGGCGCTCAGCTTCAGCCCTTCGGCGGTCTCCCAGCAGCTGTCCGTCCTGGAGAAGGAGGCCGGCGTCCCGCTGCTGGAACGCACCGGCCGCCGGGTCACCCTCACCCCGGCCGGGCGCAACCTGGTCCGGCACGCCGAGGCCGTGCTGGAGCGGCTGGAACAGGCGGACGCCGAACTCGCCCACGCCCGCGAGGGGCTGGCCGGGCCGCTGCGGATCGGCACCTACCCGTCGGCGGCCCGGGCGATCATCCCCGCCGTCCTCGCCGAACTGGCCGGCTGGCACCCGGGCCTGGAGCCGATGGTCACCGAGGTGGACCCGGCGGCGGTCGCGGCGGCGCTGCGCGCGGGCGAGCTGGACGTGGCCCTGGTGCACGAGTACGACCTGGTGCCCGCCGACGCGGAGCCCGGCCTGGCGGTGACCCGGCCGATCTTCACCGAGCCGATGTACCTGGCGGCCCGCGCCCCCGGCAGCCTCGCCGACCAGCGGGCCGCGCCGTGGATCCTCTCCCCGCCGGGCACGCTGTGCCACACCATGGCCGTCCGGGCCTGCGAGGCCGCGGGCTTCGCGCCCCGGATCCGCCACCAGATCGACGACTTCGCGACCGTGCTCGCCCTGGTCGCGGCCGGTCAGGGGGTGGCGCTGGTCCCCCACCTCGGCACCGACCGGCCCCCGCCGGGGGTCGTCCTCACCCGGCTGCCGATGTACCGCCGCACCCGCACCGCCTTCCGCGCGGGCGCCGGCGCCCACCCGGCGATCTCCGCCTTCGTCTCCGCCCTGCACACCGCCGTGCCGGCCCCGCTGCGCAACTCCGTGTGACGGCGGAGCGCCCGTACCCGACCGCCGTAGGCCGGGTACGGGCGCCCCCGCGGGGATCCGCTAGCCGGCCCCGTTGCCCGCGAGGCAGCTCGGGCCGAGCAGCTGCTTCAGGTCCCCGAACAGCGCCGGGTCCGACTTCACCCGGTGCCGGTCGAGCCGCAGCACCGTCGTCTTGCTCCGCGCCTCCAGCCGGACCCGCACCTCCGTGGTCCCCCGGTGGCTGCTCAGCACCTCGCCGAGCCGCGCCACCAGCGGGGGCGTCACCTTCCCGGTCGGGATGTTGATGATGATCGGCGCGTCGGCGTGCGCGTTCGACAGGTCCGGAACCGTCAGCTCCATGCCCATCAGCCGCGGCACGTCCTCCCGCTTGTCCAGCTTGCCGCGGACGAACACCACCGCGTCCTCGACCAGCTGCGAGGAGACCAGCTGGTAGCTGGCCGGGAAGAACATGCAGTCGATCGAGCCCGCGAGGTCCTCGACGGTCGCGATCGCCCAGGCGTTGCCCTGCTTGGTCATCTTCCGCTGGAGGCCCGAGATGATGCCGCCGATGACGACGATCGTCCCGTCCGGCCGCTCCGCGAGGTCCGCGACCGCGCAGTCCGCCTTGTCGGCGAGCACGTGCTCGATGCCGTGCAGCGGGTGCGAGGAGACGTACAGGCCGAGCATCTCCCGCTCCTGGGTGAGCAGGAAGGACTTCTCCCACTCGTCCTCGGAGAACACCACGTCCAGCCCGAAGCTCGGCTCGTCGCTCGTCGCGTCGCCGCCGAAGAGGTCGAACTGCCCCTCGGCCTCCTTGCGCTTGATGCCGACGACGTTGTCGATCATCGGCTCGAACTGCGCGGTGAGGCCCTTGCGGGTGTGCCCGAGCGAGTCGAAGGAACCGGCCTTGATCAGCGATTCGACGGTCCGCTTGTTGCAGACCACCGACTCCACCTTCTCCAGGAAGTCCGGGAAGGAGGAGAACTTCCCCTTGGTCTTCCGGGTCCGGATCATCGACTCGACGACCGGGCCGCCGACGTTGCGGATGGCGGTCAGGCCGAACCGGACGGTGGTGTCACCGTGCGGGGTGAAGTCCGCGTCCGACTCGTTGACGTCCGGCGGCAGGACGTTGATGCCCATCTTGCGGCACTCGTTGAGGTAGACGGCCGACTTGTCCTTGTCGTCCTTCACCGAGGTCAGCAGGCCGGACATGTACTCGGCCGGGTAGTTGGCCTTGAGGTACGCCGTCCAGTAGGAGACGAGCCCGTAGCCCGCCGTGTGCGCTTTGTTGAACGCGTAGCCGGAGAAGGGGACCAGGACGTCCCAGACCGCCTGGATCGCCGCGTCCGAGTAGCCGCGCTCCCGGCAGCCCTTCTGGAACGGGACGAACTCGGCCTCCAGGATCTCCTTCTTCTTCTTGCCCATGGCGCGGCGCAGCAGGTCGGCCTGGCCGAGCGAGTAGCCGGCCAGGATCTGCGCGGCCTTCTGCACCTGCTCCTGGTAGACGATCAGGCCGTAGGTGGGCCGGAGCACCTCCTCCAGGGGCTTCTCCAGCTCCGGGTGGATCGGGGTGATCTCCTGCTGCCCGTTCTTGCGCAGCGCGTAGTTGGTGTGCGAGTTGACGCCCATCGGACCCGGCCGGTAGAGCGCCAGGACCGCCGAAATGTCCTCGAAGTTGTCGGGCTTCATCAGGCGCAGCAGCGAGCGCATGGGGCCGCCGTCGAGCTGGAAGACGCCGAGCGTGTCACCGCGCGCCAGCAGTTCGTAGGTCGGCTTGTCGTCCAGGGGCAGCTCAAGAAGATTGATCTTGACGCCCTTGTTCTTCTCGATCGCCTTGACGGCGTCGTCCATGATCGTCAGGTTGCGCAGGCCGAGGAAGTCCATCTTGAGAAGGCCGAGGCCCTCACAGGTGGGGTAGTCGAACTGCGTGATGGTGACGCCGTCGGTGTGCCGGGTCCAGACCGGGATGTGGTCGGTCAGCGGCTCGGCGGACATGATGACGCCGGCCGCGTGCACACCGGGCTGGCGGATCAGGCCCTCGATGCCGCGCGCGGTGTCGATCACCTTGCGCACGTCGGGGTCGGTCTCGTACAGCCCGCGGATCTCGCCGGCCTCGCTGTAGCGCGGGTGGCTGCTGTCCGTGATGCCGGACAGCGGGATGCCCTTGCCCATGACGTCCGGCGGCATCGCCTTGGTGATCCGGTCGCCCATCGCGTACGGGTAGCCGAGGACGCGCGAGGAGTCCTTGATGGCGGCCTTCGCCTTGATGGTGCCGTAGGTGACGATCATGGCGACCTTGTCGGATCCCCACTTCTCCGTCACGTACCGGATCACGTCACCGCGCCGGCGCTCGTCGAAGTCGATGTCGACATCGGGCATGGAGATGCGCTCGGGGTTGAGGAAGCGCTCGAAGATCAGGCCGTGCGGGATCGGGTCGAGGTCGGTGATGCCCATGGCGTACGCGACCAGCGAGCCGGCCGCCGAACCACGGCCCGGGCCCACCGCGATGCCCTGGCTCTTCGCCCACATGATGAAGTCGGCGACCACGAGGAAGTACGCCGGGAACCCCATCTGGATGATGGTGTCCATCTCGTACTCGGCGAGCTTCTTGTGCTCCTCGTCGTACCCGTCCGGGAAGCGCCAGTCCATGCCCTCCCAGACCTTGGACTTGAAGAAGTCCGACTCGGACTCGAAGCCCTCCGGGATCGGGAACCGCGGCATGAGGTTGCGGAACTGGAACATGCCCTCGGTGTCGACCCGCGAGGCCACCAGCAGCTGGCTGTTGCGGCAGCCCTCCTGCCAGGCGTCCGACTGGTCCAGCGCGTACATCTCGGCGGCCGACTTGATGTAGTAGCCGGTGCCGTCGAACCGGAAGCGGTCCGGGTCGGAGAGGTTCTTGCCGGTCTGCACGCAGAGCAGCAGGTCGTGGGCGCCGGCGTCGGCCTCGGTGGTGTAGTGCGAGTCGTTGGTGACGACCGGCGGGATGCCGAGCTTCTTCCCGATCTCGATCAGCCCGTCGCGGACCCGCTTCTCGATGTCGAGGCCGTGGTCCATCAGCTCCAGGAAGTAGTTCTCCTTGCCGAAGATCTCCTGGTACTCGGCGGCCGACCGCAGCGCCTCGTCGAACTGGCCCAGGCGCAGCCGGGTCTGCAGCTCCCCGGAGGGGCAGCCGGTGGTGGCCATCAGGCCGCCGGACAGGTCGGAGATCAGCTCCTTGTCCATCCGGGGCCACTTGACCAGCCAGCCCTCGGAGTACGAGCGCGAGGTCAGCTTGAAGAGGTTGTGCAGGCCCTCCTTGTTCCGGGCCCAGATGGTCTTGTGGGTGTAGGCACCGGACGCCGAGACGTCGTCCTTCTTCTGGTGCGGCTGGCCCCACAGGATGCGCTTGGTGTTCGAGCGGGACTCCGGGGCGACGTACGCCTCGATGCCGATCACCGGGGTGATGCCGGCGGCGGTGGCCTGCTTGTGGAACTCGGCCGCGCCGTACATGTTGCCGTGGTCGGTCATCGCGACATGGGTCTGCCCCAGCCGTTCGACCTCCTTGAACATCTGCTTCAGCCGGGCGGCGCCGTCCAGCATCGAGTACTCGGTGTGGACGTGCAGATGCGCGAACGGCTGATCGCTCAAGGCGGGGCCTCCGTAGACTCGGTGCAGACAGGTGGGCCGGCGAACGCGCAGGTCACAAGGGGTGTCCGGAAACAGATGCGGCCCGAGCCACGACCAGGGCCCGGACCAGCACTCACACGTTCACGTTCCTACTCTAGCCTCCGGACACAGCTGTCCCCGGCCACCCGCCGCGCCCCGAAGGAACGCCCATGTCCCACTCACAGCCCGCCGTCACCGACCGTGCCGAGACCGTACTCGGAGTCTTCGACACGGCCTTCGGCGACCTGCTCGCCCAGGACCCGGCGGCCTTCCGCGTGAAGTTCCGCAAGATGGCCGCCTCCGCCTTCGCGTTCTACCGGGGCACCGCCGCCCTCTACTACGCGGACCTCACCAGCGCGCCGTTCTCCTCCTTCGGCGAGCCCTTCCTCGACGAGCGCACCAGCCGGGTCTGGATCCACGGCGACCTGCACGCGGAGAACTTCGGCACCTACCTCAACGCCGAGGGCCGCCTCGTCTTCAACGTCAACGACTTCGACGAGGCCTACGTCGGCGCCTTCACCTGGGACGTCCAGCGCCTCGCCGCCTCCCTCGCGCTGATCGGCTACGCCAAAGCGCTCTCCGACGCGACCATCACCGAACTGGTCACCTCCTTCGCCGACGCGTACCGCCACCGGATCTCCTCCCACCTCACCTCCGGCGACGCCGCCCCGTACACCCTGGACACCGCCGACGGGCCGATCCTGGCCACCCTCCAGCGGGCCCGCCTCCGGACCCGGGTCTCCCTGCTGGACGGCGACACCGTGATCGAGGGCTACGACCGCCGCTTCCGCCTCGGCGGCGGGGCGATCGAACTGGACGAGCCCACCAAGGCCGAGGTCCTCGCCGCCTTCGAGGAGTACCTCGCCACCCTGCCGCCCGCCTCCCGGCTGCGCCCGGCCGCCCTGCGGGTGAAGGACGTGGTCGGCCGCCGCGGCATCGGCATCGGCTCGGCCGGCCTCCCCTCCTACAACGTCCTCCTCGAAGGCCACACCGACGCCCTTGAGAACGACGTGATCATCTACATGAAGCAGGGCCAGACCCCGGCCGTCTCCCGCCACGTCACCGACCCCGCGATCGCCGGCTACTTCGAGCACGAGGGCCACCGCACGGTGATCTCCCAGCGCGCCCTCCAGGCCCACAGCGACCCCTGGCTCGGCCACACCACCCTGCGCGGCCGCGGCCAGCTGGTCGCCGAGGTGTCCCCGTACGCCACCGACCTCGACTGGCGCGACCTCAACGAGCTGCCCGACCTCCTGGCGGTCACCGAGTACCTCGGCCGGGCGACGGCCACCATGCACGCCGCCGCCGACGAGTCCTCCAGCGGCCACACCCTGGTCCCGTTCTCCACCGAGCACGCCATCCACGAGGCGATAGCCCGCGACGAGGCGGGCTTCACGGCGATGCTCGTCGACTTCGCCCACACCTACGGCGCCCGGGCCCGCGCCGACCACCAGCTCTTCGTCGACCTCTACCGCAACAACCGCATCCCGGGCCTCTAGCCCTTCCCGGTCAGGGCCGCCAACCGTTCCCGCGCGGCGGCCCTGACCTCCGCCGTCTCCACCTCGTCCCCCTCCAGATACCTCAACCTCTCCCTCATCTCCACCCCGTCCGGAGCCCGCTCCACCCCCAGCAACCGGGCGCCCTCCTCGCAGTCCCAGAGACACTCCTCATAGATCCCGCCCAACCCCGCGGGATCAATGGCGGCCAACGCCTCCAGATACCCCACGCGCTCATGCGAATGCGGCGTCCACAACCAGAACCGCCGCAGCAACGACACCGCACCCCCGGCCTCGCCCCCGAACCCCGCCAGAGCCCGCGCCGTGCGCACCGGCCCGCACCAGCGCCGCTCCACCCACTCCCGCTCCAGCCGCCCCACCAACGCCTCGACGTCCCCCTCCGCCTCGACGCCGTCCTCGTGCCGCCGCCCCACCTCGGCCTCCCCCGCCGTCTCCACCCGCACCCCGGCATCCCGCACCAACCGCGCCAGGTACACCGCCCGCTGATCGGCGTCGTCCCACCGCCAGTCCCACCGCAAGCACCCCGCCACCACCTCGGCCGTCCCCCGCGGATCCTCCGCCACCATCCGCGCCCCCAGCCCCCGCCCCCGCTGCACCATCCCGATCAACGACCCCGCCGGCGCATACCGCCCGTCACTCATCCTCGTCACACCCCCATCCTCCCCCGCCCAGGTCCACCAAGGCGCAGACCACCTTCCCGCGCCCTCCTCGACCGCTTCCCCGCCGGCGTGGGAAGTCGGCCCCACCGACTTCCCACGCTCGCTCAGCCCGGGTAGGGGACCCAGCCCGGGGTGGAGGCGTCGTAGTGGGCCGCGGTTTCGGGGCGGAGGGCGGTGAGGGGGAGCCACTCGTCGTCGGGGTCGCGGTCGTCGAGGGGGCCGGGTGCCCAGGTCAACAGGACGCGGTCCTCGGCGACCTCCGCGATCCAGCCGAGGAACTCCCGCCCGTCGTGGCAGGTGAAGCCCACCTTGGCGACGTCCTCGCAGCGGCGTGCGAGGTAGCCGTGCAGCCCGCTGGGCGGCCGCATGCCGAACCACTGCTCGGCGCCCCACTCCTCGAACCGCTGCACCTCGGTGAACCCCAGCTTCGCCGCAAGGCGTATCGAGCGGTCGTTGGCGGTCTGGGTGGTGAGCACCACCGGCTCGCCGGGGAGCGCGTCGGCGTACCAGCCGAGCACCGCCTCGCACGCCTCGGCGGCGTACCCGCACCCCCATGCCTCCGGCAGGAACAGGTAGCCGAGTTCGGCCTCCCCGGTGTCCGGACGGACCCGGCTCCGGTGCTCCGCCGCCCGCCGGTTGAGCTCGACGGTGCCGATCATCGCCCCGTCGAGCTCGATCACGAAGAGGCCGGGACGCCGCCCCGGCACCGCGGGCACCATGCACTCAAGCTCGTCACGCGGTCGGGCGCCACCGGTGTACGCACCCACCTCCGGCGAGGCGAACAGCTCGATGAACGCCGCGCGGTCCCGGGCCTCGGACGCACGGAGCACCAGCCGCTCGGTCCTGATCGGGGCAGGGGGCCAAGCGCCGGGGCCGGGTTCGGTCATGGCGGACACCGTAGGCGCCCCCGTTCTACGCGTCCAGCTCCGCGAGGAAGTCCAGGGCGACGGCCCAGGTCCGCTCGGCGGCCTCGGCGTCGTAGTCCGCCAGGTCCGGGTCGGTGAAGACGTGGCCGGCGCCGTGGTAGCGGTGGATCTCGACGTCGGCACCGGCCCTGCGCATGTTGAGGTACCAGGCGTTCAGCCAGTCCTCCGGCTCGAACGGGTCCGGCTCGGCGACGTGCAGCTGGACGGGGATCGAGGTGGCCGCGTCCTCGCGGATGTCGGAGGTGCCGTGCAGCAGGAGCAGGCCGCGCGCGTTCTCGTCGGCGAGGGCGAGGTTCTGGGCGAGCGAGCCGCCGAGCGAGAAGCCGGCGTAGACCAGGGCGTCGCCGGAGGCCAGCAGCGGGGCGGCCGCGCCGACCGCCCGGCGCAGGAGTTCGTCGCTGCCCAGCTCCTCCTTGTACGCCATGCCCTCCTCGACGTCGTCGAAGGTGCGCCCCTCGTAGAGGTCGGGGGTGTGCACGGTGTGCCCGGCGGCGCGCAGCCGGTCGGCGGCGGCGTGGACGGCGGGGCGCAGGCCGTAGGCGGAGTGCAGGAGCAGGATCTGGGCCACGGGGAACTTCCTTGCAGCGGGCGGGGACCGTCCCATCATCGCGCATGGCCGCCAGGTGACCGCGCCCACCCGGCGGAGTGGCGGGACGTCACGCACCGGTGAATCGGCGACGAACAGTCAGTTCACCCTATGGAACACATCGTTACCCACCGGTAGCCTGTCGGCCGTGACTGACCTTGTCAATGACATGACCGCCGCCCGCCCCCACCGCCGCCAGGTGCTCAAGGCCACCGCCGTCGTGGCGGGAGCCGCCGCCCTGCCGCTCACCCTCGGCGCCTCGGCCCAGGCCGCCACCGCCCCGCAGTTCCTGCACGGCGTCGCCTCGGGCGACCCGCTGCCCGACGGGATCCTGCTCTGGACCCGCGTCACCCCGGCCCCCGAGGCCGTCCCCGGCTCCGGCCTGGGCGCCGACACCGAGGTCCGCTGGGAGCTCGCCGCCGACAAGGGCTTCACCCGGATCGCGGCGAGCGGCACCGTGACCACCTCCGCCGCCACCGACCACACCGTCAAGGCGGACGTCCGCGGCCTCGCCCCGGACACCGCCTACTGGTACCGCTTCACCGCCGGCGCCACCACCTCCCCGGCCGGCCGCACCCACACCACCCCGGCCGCCGACGCCGCCCTCGACCGGCTCCGCTTCGGCGTGGCCTCCTGCGCCAACTGGGAGGCCGGCTACTTCTCCGCCTACCGCCACCTGGCGGCCCGCGGCGACCTCGACGCCTTCCTCTTCCTCGGCGACTACATCTACGAGTACAAGACCGGCGAGTTCTGCGCCGCCGGCTCCGTGGTCCGCCCGCACGCGCCCGCCCACGAGATCCTCACCCTCGCCGACTACCGCACCCGCCACGGCCGGTACAAGACGGACGAGGACCTCCAGGCGCTGCACGCCCAGGTCCCGACCATCGCGATCTGGGACGACCACGAGTTCGCCAACGACGCCTGGTCCGGCGGCGCCGAGAACCACACCCCGGGCACCGAGGGCGACTGGGCGGCCCGGGTCGCCGGCGCCAAGCAGGCCTACTTCGAGTGGATGCCGGTCCGCCCCTCCATCGCCGGCACCACCTACCGCCGCCTGCGCTACGGCAAGCTCGCCGACCTGCACCTGATGGACCAGCGCTCGTTCCGCTCCCAGCAGGTCAAGGTCGGCAACGGCGAGGTCGACTCGGCCGACCGCACCATCACCGGCCGCGCCCAGATGGACTGGCTGAAGTCCGGCCTCTCCGCCTCCGACACCGCCTGGCGCCTGATCGGCAACGAGGTGATGATCTCCCCGGTCGCGCTCTTCTCGCTGCCGGACTACCTGCTGCGCCCGCTGGCCAAGCTGCTCGGCCTGCCCGGCGAGGGCCTGGCGATCAACACCGACCAGTGGGACGGCTACACCCACGACCGCCGCGAGCTGCTCGGCCACCTCAAGGCGAACGGCATCACCAACACCGTCTTCCTCACCGGCGACATCCACTCGGCCTGGGCCTCGGACGTCCCGAACGAGGCCGCGACCTACCCGCTGTCGGGCAGCGCCGCCACCGAGTTCGTGGTCACCTCGGTCACCTCGGACAACATCGACGACGTGCTGAAGGTCGCGCCGCAGACCCTCTCGCTGGTCGCCGCCGCCGCGGTCAAGGCCGCCAACCCGCACATCAAGTGGGTCGACCTGGACTCGCACGGCTACGGCGTCCTGGAGATCACCCCGGCCCAGACCCAGATGGACTACTACATCCTCTCCGACCGGACCCGCAAGGACGCCACCAGCAAGTGGACGCGTTCCTACCGCACCAGGTCCGGCACCCAGCAGGTCGAGCGGGTCCACTCCCCCGTCAAGTAGCCACCACCGCACCAGGCCCCGCCCTCCGGCCACCCCCGGGGGGGCGGGGCCCCCGCCCTCACGGGAGACGGCGCTACGACACCACGTCCTTGCGGGTGAACCCCCGGAAGGCGAGCGCCAGCAGCACCACCGCGTAGGACAGCGACAGCGAGACGCCCTGCACCATGCCGCCCCACTCCACCCGCGGCTGCAGGGCGTCCGCCCACGCGTACTGCCAGTGCGCCGGCAACCAGGCCCGCAGGTCCCCGAGTGCCGTGATGGCGTCCAGCACCCCGGTGACGATCGAGGCGAACACCGCCCCGCCGACCGCCCCCAGCGGCGCGTCCGTGGCGGTGGAGAGCCAGAACGCCGCCGCGGCGACCACGATCTCGCTCAGGAGGACGAACACCACCGCGACCGCCAACCGGGGCAGCGCCTGCCCGGCGGTCAGGCTCGCCCCGGCGGGCAGCTGGAGGTCCCCCCAGCCGTACGCCGCGGTGCCGACCGCCAGTCCGACCAGCGGCAGCAGCGTCACGGCCACCGCCGAGAAGAGCAGACCCACCAGGAACTTGCGCACCAGCAGCCGCGCCCGCGGCACCGGCGCGGCCAGCAGGTAGCGCAGCGAGGACCAGCTGGCCTCCGAGGCCACCGTGTCGCCGCAGAACAGCGCGACCGGGATCACCAGCAGGAAGCCGGTGCCCATGAACAGCATGGTCGCCGCGAAGTTCGGCCCGGAGGCGGTGGCGAGCTCGATGAAGGTGGTCCGGTCGGTCCGCCCGGGGGTGCCCGCGACCGCGAACGCCGCCAGGACGAGCAGCGGCATCGCGGCCAGCACCCCGCCGACCACCAGCGTCCGGCGCCGCCGCAGCTGCCGGACCACCTCGACCCGGAACGGCAGCGTCCGCCCGGCCCGGTAGCCGGCCGCGTGGTCGGCCGACGCGTCAGCAATCACGGCGCTCACGCCGCACCTCCGATCAGCGACAGGAACGCGTCCTCCAGCCGGCGCTGCGGCCCGGCCGACTCCACCGGCACCCCGAGCCGCACCAGCTCGGCGAGCAGCTGGCTGCCCGCCATGCCGTCCAGCCGGACGAGCAGCCCGCCCTCCACGGCCTCGGCCGAACCGACCCCGTCCAGCGCGGCCACCTTGTCGGCCGCCGCCGCCAGGTCCGCCGCCCCGAACGAGGCGTCGGTGCCGATCAGCAGCTGCGCGCCCGCGCCGACGATCTCCGCGACCGCGCCCGTGGTGACCAGCCGGCCCCGGTCCATCACCACCAGGTCGGTGCAGCTCTGCTCGACCTCGGACAGCAGGTGGCTGGAGACGATGACGGTCCGCCCGGCCGCCGCGTACCGGATCATCACCTCGCGCATCTCGCGGATCTGCGGCGGGTCGAGGCCGTTGGTCGGCTCGTCGAGGATCAGCAGGTCCGGCAGGCCGAGCATGGCCTGGGCGATCGCCAGGCGCTGCCGCATGCCCTGCGAGTAGGTGCGCACCGCCCGGTCCAGCGCCTCGCCGAGCCCGGCGATGGCCAGCGCCTCCTCCAGGTGCGCGTCCGCCTCCGGGCGGCCGGTGGCCTGCCAGTAGAGCCGCAGGTTGGCCCGCCCGGTGAGGTGCGGCAGGAAGCCCGCGCCCTCGACGAAGGCGCCGACCCGGGAGAGCACCGGCGCGCCGGGCCGCACCCGGTGGCCGAAGATCCGGATCTCGCCGGCGTCCGGCCGGATCAGGCCCATCAGCATCCGCAGCGTGGTGGTCTTGCCCGCGCCGTTGGGCCCGAGCAGGCCGAGCACCTGGCCCTGCTCCACCCGGAAGCCCAGGTCGCGGACGGCGTACCGGTCGGCGGCGCCCTTGTAGCGCTTGCTCAGGCCGGTGATCTGCAGCGGTACCCCGGCCAGCTCCGGGTCGAACGCCGGCCCGTGCGCCCGGCGCGCGGACCGGGCCGCACGCAGCCGCGGCACCAGCACCAGCGCGGCGGCCAGCGCGAGCGCCACCAGCGGCAGCACCCAGGTCCGGGACGGCAGCGGCGCCGCCTCGGTGACCAGCCCGTCCACGGTCGGCAGGGTCACCGGTCCGGTGACGGCCGCCCGGTAGGTGGCGGGCTCGACGGGCGAGGCGTAGGCCAGGTCGGTCGAGGCGAGCACCAGCCGCAGCCGGTGCCCGGCGTCGAAGGTGTGGTCGAGGGTGGGCAGCGCCACCGTGACGCTCCTCCCCTGGGGCGCGTCCGCGCCGGTCACCCGCAGCGGTGCGGACAACTGCTGCGGCAGGCTCTGCTTGCCGTCCGGGGCGACGTCGTACAGCTTGGCGAAGAGCACCGCGTCCGGCCGGTCCGCCCGCACCCTGACCGGCACGGTCGGCTGTCCGGTCAGGTGCACCGAGCCGTCCAGCGGCGCCGACTCGAAGGCGGCGAACTGCCCGGGGAAGTCCAGCGAGATCCCGGCGCCCAGCGAGGACGCCTGGCTGAGCGCACCGCCGAAGCCCGGCAGCGCGGAGATGTTGGGCGGCGAGCCGCCGGCCGGGTTGGCGAAGGCCTGCTCGGGCTCGCCGCTGGGCGCCTTCAGCTCGACCTGCCGCGAGCCGGTGCCGCCGAGGCCCGGGTAGGCGTCCGCGGTCGCTCCGCGCAGCACCGCCTGGAAGCCCGTCGAGTCGACCCCGCCGGTCCGGGTCACCCGGAACGCCGGACCGGGGACACCGCCGCCGTCGCCCGTCGAGCCGTCGCTCTTCACGCCGTCACTCTTCAGGAACCGGTCGAACCACTCCGCCACCCGGGCGTCCACCCGGTCGCTGGTGTCGGTCGCGCCGTCGTGCCCGCCGGCGAACCAGTCCACCGCCACCGGGGCGCCGTTGGCGGCCACCGCCCGGGCGATCGCGTCGCCCTGGTCCAGCGGGAACAGCGAGTCCTGCTGGCCCTGGACCACCAGTGTGGGCGCCTTCAGCTGCGCGGCGACCGAGGACGGGCTGGAGCGGTCGAGCAGCGCGACGGCCTCCGGATCGGCGTGCCCGGAGGTCGCCACCCGGTCGTACATCCGGCACAGCTCGTCCAGGAACCGGCCGCAGCCGACCTTCCCGGCGCCCTGCTCGGGCGCCATGGCCGGCCGCGCCGCACCGCCGGACGGTCCGAGCTCGCCCACCGAACCGGTGGTGAAGAAGATCCCGGCCCACAGCTTCTTGAACACGCCGTCGGCCGCGCCGGAGCCCTGCACCCCCTGCGGGAACAGCGCGTCGGCCAGGTTCCACCAGGTGATCGCGCTGGCGACGGCGTCGATCCGGCTGTCGTGGGCCGAGCCGAGCAGCGCCACCGCGCCGCCGTACGAGGCCCCGGTGATCCCCACCCGGGGGTCGCCGGGGCCGTCCAGCCGCACGTCGGGGCGCTGCGCCAGCCAGTCGACCAGGTGCTTGACGTCCTCGACCTCGCGGTCCGGCGCGTTCAACCCGATCTGCCCGCCGGAGCGCCCGAAGCCGCGCGCCGACCAGGTCAGCACCGCGTACCCCCGCCGGGCGAGCTCCTGGGCGCGCTCCCGCTCGCCCTCCTTGGAGCCGCCGAAGCCGTGCCCGAGCAGCACGGCCGGGCGCGGGCTGTCGCCGGTGGTGAAGAAGGACGTGTCCAGCTGGACGACCTGCGCGCTGCCGGGCGTCTCGGGCATCGCGAGGAAACGGTCCTCCTGGCGGACGGACTGCTCACCGCCGGCCGCGACGGCCACCGTCCCCACCCCGGCCACGGCCACCAGGGCGACCGCGCTGGCCACCAGTCTCCGTCCGGCGGCCGTCCCACGGCCTCGCCACCGGCGCCATGCCCCTCCGAGCTCCATGGCGGTGATCGTAGCCGCCACCGGAGTAGGCGTCCGATAAAATCACCGGCCCCCGCAAGGGCCCGCGGCGCCGCGGCCTACGACACCCCGGCCCGCAGCACCCGGGTCATCGTCCGGTGCGGGATGCCGGCGTCGTCGTACACCGGCCCCTCGGCCGCGTAGCCCAGGCGCTCGTAGAACCCGAGCGCCTGCACCTGCGCGTGCAGCTCCACCTCGCGCGCCCCGCGCGCCAGCCCCGCGGCCTCCACCGCCCGGACCAGGTCCGCGCCGAGCCCGGTCCCCCGGGCCGTCCTCAGCACCGCGAGCCGCCCGAGCAGCACCCGCCCCTCGATCCCGCCGGTGATCTTCAGCGCCTGCTCCCCGAAGATCAGCCGCGCGGTCCCGAGCGGCCGGCCGTCCGGACCGAGCGCCAGCAGGTGCTCCGAGGTGGGGTCGAGGTCGTCCCACTCCTCCTCCTCGGCGATCCCCTGCTCGACGATGAAGACGTCCCGCCGGACACCGTGCACCAGCGCGAGGTCGGCCTCTCCCCGCGCCACCCGGATCGTCGCCGCCATCCCCGTGCTCCTCAGCTCTCCGAGGCGATGATGTCCAGCGCCTTCCGCAGGTCTGCGGGGTACTCGCTGGAGAACTGGACCCACTCGCCGTCCGCCGGGTGCTCGAACCCGAGCGACACCGCGTGCAGCCACTGCCGGGTCAGGCCCAGCCGCTTGGCGAGCGTCGGGTCGGCGCCGTAGGTGAGGTCGCCGACGCAGGGGTGGCGCAGCGCGGACATGTGGACGCGGATCTGGTGGGTGCGGCCGGTCTCCAGCTTGATGTCCAGCAGCGAGGCGGCCCGGTAGGCCTCGATGAGGTCGTAGTGGGTGACCGACGGCTTGCCCTCCCGGGTGACCGCCCACTTCCAGTCGGCGCTGGGGTGCCGGCCGATCGGCGCGTCGACGGTGCCGCTGAGCGGGTCCGGGTGGCCCTGGACCAGCGTGTGGTACTTCTTCTCGGTCACCCGGTCGTGGAACTGCCGCTTGAGGTCGGTGTAGGCGCGCTCCGACTTGGCGACCACCATCAGCCCGGAGGTGCCGACGTCGAGCCGGTGCACGATGCCCTGGCGCTCGGCGGCACCCGAGGTGGAGATCCGGTAGCCGGCCGCGGCGAGCCCGCCGATCACGGTGGGGCCGGTCCAGCCGGGGCTGGGGTGCGCGGCGACGCCGACCGGCTTGTCGACGAGCACGATGTCCTCGTCGTCGTGGACGATGCGCATGCCGTCGACCGGCTCGGCGACGATCTGCACCGGCGCGGCGGGCGCCGGGATCTCGACCTCCAGCCAGGAGCCGGCGGTGACCCGGTCCGACTTGCCGGCGACGGCGCCGTCGAGCGTCACCTTCCCGTCGGCGGCCAGCTCGGCGGCCTTGGTCCGGGAGAAGCCGAACATCCGGGCCAGGGCGGCGTCGAGGCGTTCGCCCTCCAGGCCGTCGGGAACGGGGAGGCTGCGGATCTGCGCTGCGGTACTCACCCGTACGAGTATGCCGGACGCACGCCGCCCCGCCGTCCGCTCCCGTCCCGGGCGGGTGCGGGCGCTACTCGGCCTTGTCGGCCTTGTCGGCCTTGTCCGCCTGCTGGTGCACGGTGCCGTCCGGGTTGCTGCCGCGGAAGGAGAGCAGGACGACGAGGATGCCGCCGCAGACGATCGCCGAGTCGGCGAGGTTGAAGACCGCGAAGTGCTGGACCGAGATGAAGTCCACCACGTGCCCGCGGAAGACGCCGGGCGAGCGGAACAGCCGGTCGGTGAGGTTGCCGAGCGCCCCGCCGAGCAGCAGGCCCAGCGCGATCGCCCAGGGCAGGCTGTACAGCCGCCGGGCGATCCGCCAGATCACCACGATGACGGCCGAGGCGATCATGGTGAAGACGACGGTCAGCGCCTGCCCCATGCCGAAGGCGGCGCCGGAGTTGCGGATCACCTGGAAGGTCACCACGTCGCCGATCACCTTGATCGCCGCGTGGTTCTCCAGCCGGGCCACGACCAGCAGCTTGCTGCCGAAGTCGATCAGGAAGGCGAGCAGGGCGACGACCAGCAGCACGCCGACCCGCCGGGGCCCCGTGGGCGCCTCGGCCGGCGCGGCCTCCCCGGTCGGGGCCGGTTCCTCGGTCTGCACGGGAGCCTCCGGCTGCGCGGGAGCCTCCGGCTCGGCGGCGGGCGTCTTCCCGTCGGCCGGGGCCCCGGCCGCGTCGCCGGCGGGCGTCGGGACGGACTCGTCCCGGGTCTGGGGGGAACCTTGCGTACTGATGATCCGCTCCGCTGCCGTGACGTGGGGGGCCGAGGGCCGGTGGAAATCCCGATCCACCGAGGGATCGGGCGACGTTACGGGGTCGAGCCTACGGCAAGCCCGACCCCCCGCGTCGCCCCGGTCGGTAGCCCGGGAGCCGTCAGCGGCGTTCCTGCTTCGCCTTGCACTGGACGCAGAGCGTCGCCCGCGGGAAGGCCTGCATCCGCGCCTTGCCGATGGCCTGGCCGCAGGACTCGCAGGTGCCGAAGCCGACGCCCTCCAGCCGGGCCAGCGCGTGCTCGGTCTGGGCCAGGCTGTCGCGGGCGTTGTTGGCCAGCGCCAGCTCGCTCTCCCGCGAGATGTTCTTCGTACCGGCGTCCACCTGGTCGTCGCCGGCTCCGTCGTTGGAGTCGCGCATCAGACCGGTGATCGCCGCCTCGGCCGCGTCGATCTCGCGCTGGAGCCGGTCCAGCTCGCCGATCAGCTCCGCGTGCAGCTCGTGCACCTCCTCGGAGGTCCACGGGTCCTCGCCGGGCCGGACCGGGAGGTCGGCCGGGTCGACCGACTCGGCGCCGCCGGCGGACCGGGCGGTGCTCCCGGCCGCGGCCGGGGTGCGGGTGCGGCCCGGGGCCACGAGGGCGGTATCGGTGCTGTTCTTTCGCCGTGCGGTAGTGGTCACGGTCCCCTCCCCTGGGTCGCCTGCCACGGCCTTGCGTGCCCGCTTGGTGGCGGTACCCGCGCCGGTTGCCTTCTCAGCCATGGCTTCGACCCCATCTACGAACGAATCGAGCCGCCGGTTCCCGGCGGCCTCCAGTGCCGGAACGATAATCCCGATCAAAAACGGTCACAACATGACATACCGGCGCCCCACAATGATCCCACCCGGGCAGACGTCACAGGCGCCACGCCCAGCACGCCGAACAGAGTTGTGCCCCCGGCCCCGGCGCGCCGAAACCGACTTGCGACGGCCGATACACTGGGCCTGCAAGGCGCAGATGGGGACGAGTACCGCAGTACGCAGCCACCAGCGACCCGGGGACGGTGCGAGCCCGGGGGTGTGCACGGCGCGAAGATCACCCCGGAGCCGCCGGAAGAACGGTCCGCGACCTCGGTCGCCGGCCCGCTAGACCCGGCAGCAAGCCCAAACAAGAGGGCCGCAGCCAGTACCGCGGCCAAGGAGGGTGGTACCGCGGGACGGCGCGCCGTCTCGTCCCTCCGTCGGATCCCGTCCACGCATCCGCCGGAGGTAGACGCCCGCGATGGCCAGCTCATACAACCCCGTCCCCGCCCAGGTGGACCTGCCCGCCCTCGAACACCAGATCCTCTCCTTCTGGCAGGACAACAAGGTGTTCCAGCGCAGCCTGGAGCAGTCCGAGGGCCGCCCGGAGTGGGTCTTCTACGAGGGCCCGCCGACCGCCAACGGCATGCCCGGCGCCCACCACATCGAGGCCCGCGTCTTCAAGGACGTCTTCCCGCGCTACCGGACCATGAAGGGCTACCACGTCGCCCGCAAGGCCGGCTGGGACTGCCACGGCCTCCCGGTCGAACTGGCCGTCGAGAAGGAGCTGGGCTTCTCCGGCAAGCAGGACATCGAGGCGTACGGCATCGCGGAGTTCAACGCCAAGTGCCGCGCGTCGGTGACCCGCCACACCGACGCGTTCGCCGAGCTCACCACCCGGATGGGCTACTGGGTCGACCTGGACCAGGCCTACCGCACCATGGACCCGTCCTACGTGCAGTCCGTCTGGTGGTCGCTCCAGCAGATCTTCGACAAGGGCCTGCTGGTCCAGGACCACCGGGTCGCCCCCTGGTGCCCGCGCTGCGGCACCGGCCTCTCCGACCACGAGCTGGCCCAGGGCTACGAGACCGTCGTCGACCCCTCGGTCTTCGTCCGCTTCCCGCTGACCGGCGGCCCGCTGGCCGGCCGGGCCGCCCTGCTGGTGTGGACCACCACCCCGTGGACCCTGGTCTCCAACACCGCCGCCGCCGTGCACCCCGAGGTCACCTACGTGGTGGCCACCGACGGCACCGAGCAGCTGGTGGTCGCCGAGCCGCTGCTGGCCAAGGCCCTCGGCGAGGGCTGGGAGCCGACCGGCGAGTCCTTCACCGGCGCCGAGATGGAGCGCTGGGCCTACCGCCGCCCGTTCGACCTGGTCGAGATCGAGAACGCGCACTACGTCCTCAACGCCGAGTACGTCACCACCGAGGACGGCACCGGCATCGTCCACCAGTCGCCCGCCTTCGGCGCCGACGACCTCGCGACCTGCCGCAAGTACGGCCTGCCGGTGGTCAACCCGGTGCTGGCCGACGGCACCTTCGCCCCCGAGGTCCCGCTGGTCGGCGGCCAGTTCTTCAAGAAGGCCGACGAGGCCCTGGTCAAGGACCTCCAGGCCCGCGACCTGCTCTTCCGCCACCTGCCGTACGAGCACAGCTACCCGCACTGCTGGCGCTGCCACACCGCGCTGCTCTACTACGCGCAGCCGTCCTGGTACATCCGCACCACCGCGGTCAAGGACGCTCTGATCCGGGAGAACGAGGCCACCAACTGGTTCCCCGAGAACGTCAAGCACGGCCGCTTCGGCGACTGGCTGAACAACAACATCGACTGGGCGCTCAGCCGCAACCGCTACTGGGGCACCCCGCTGCCGATCTGGCGCTGCGAGGAGAACCACCTCACCTGCGTCGGCTCGCTGGCCGAGCTGAGCGAGCTGACCGGCACCGACCAGAGCGGCCTCGACCCGCACCGCCCGTACATCGACGAGGTCACCTTCGCCTGCCGTGACTGCGGCGGCACCGCGACCCGGGTGCCCGAGGTCATCGACGCCTGGTACGACTCGGGCTCGATGCCCTTCGCGCAGTACGGCTACCCGTACGAGAACAAGGAGCTGTTCGAGAAGCGCTACCCGGCGCAGTTCATCTCCGAGGCGATCGACCAGACCCGCGGCTGGTTCTACACCCTGATGGCCGTCGGCACCCTGGTGTTCGACCGGAACAGCTACGAGAACGTCGTCTGCCTGGGCCACATCCTGGCCGAGGACGGCCGCAAGATGTCCAAGCACCTGGGCAACATCCTGCAGCCGATCCCGCTGATGGACCAGCACGGCGCCGACGCCGTCCGCTGGTTCATGGCCGCCGGCGGCTCGCCCTGGTCGGCCCGCCGGGTCGGCCACGGCACCATCCAGGAGGTGGTCCGCAAGACCCTCCTCACCTACTGGAACACCGTCGCCTTCCAGGCCCTCTACGCCCGCACCTCCGGCTGGGCGCCGTCCGCGGCCGACCCGGCCCCGGCCGACCGCCCGCAGCTGGACCGCTGGGTGCTCTCCGAGCTGAACACCCTGGTCCGCGAGGTCGACGCGGCCTTCGAGGCGTACGACACCCAGCGCGCCGGCAAGCTGCTCTCCGGCTTCGTCGACGACCTCTCCAACTGGTACGTGCGCCGCGGCCGCCGCCGCTTCTGGCAGGGCGACGCCGCCGCGCTCGCCACCCTGCACGAGGCGCTGGAGACCGTCACCCGGCTGATGGCCCCGCTCACCCCGTTCATCACCGAGCGGGTCTGGCAGGACCTGGTCGTCCCGGTCGTCCCGGACGCGCCGGCCTCGGTCCACCTGGCCGACTGGCCGGAGGCGGACGAGTCGCTGGTCGACGCCGACCTCTCCCGGCACATGGCACTGGTCCGCCGCCTGGTCGAACTGGGCCGGGCCACCCGCGCCGAGTCCGGGGTGAAGACCCGTCAGCCGCTGTCCCGCGCGCTGGTCGCCGCCCAGGGCTGGGACGAGCTGCCCGCCGATCTGCGCGCGCAGATCGCCGAGGAGCTCAACGTCTCCACCCTGGAGTCGCTCGCCCAGGTCGGCGGCTCGCTGGTCGACACCACCGCCAAGGCCAACTTCCGCGCGCTGGGCAAGCGCTTCGGCAAGGGCGTGCAGGACGTCGCCAAGGCGGTCGCCGCCGCGGACGCCGCCGAGCTCGCCGCCGAACTGCGGGCCCGGGGCACCACCTCCGTCGAGCTGGACGGCGAGACCGTCGCCCTCTCCCCCGACGAGGTGATCATCACGGAGACCCCGCGCGAGGGCTGGGCCGTCGCCAACGAGTCCGGCGCCACCGTCGCCCTCGACCTGGCGATCACCCCCGAGCTCAAGCGCCTCGGCATCGCCCGCGACGCGATCCGCCAGATCCAGGAGGCCCGCAAGAACTCCGGCCTGGACGTCGCCGACCGCATCGTCCTGCGCTGGCGGGCCACCAGCGACGAGACCGCGGAGGCCATCGCCGAGCACGGCGCCCTCGTCGCCGAGGAGGTCCTCGCCACCGACTTCGCCGCCGGCGCCTGCTGCATCGGCTGCGGCGGCTGCGGACGCACGGCCGCCATCGGCTGGGTCATCCCGGCCGGCTGCATCTGCGGCGCACCCGAGTTGCCACCCGAGGGCTGCCCGCCGAAGCCCTGCCCACCCGAGTTCCCGCCGAAGGAGCTCTGCCCGCCGAAGGAGGGCTGGTTCCCGCCGAACGCCGGCTGGCTGCCGCCGAAGCTCGGCGACGGGCTGCTCATCGCGCTCGCACCGGCCGGAGCCATCGACGACGCGGCCGGCGGCAGCGACGCGGTGGCCGGGATCCGCGGCGGGGCGAGCGAGTCGTCCGCCTGCGACTCCAGCTGGCGCAGCTGGGTCTCCAGGTAGGACTTCAGGCGCGTCCGGTACTCACGCTCGAACGCCCGCAGGTCCTCGACCTTGCGCTCCAGCGTGGCGCGGGCGGACTCCAGCGAGCCCATCGCGACCCGGTGCTTCTCCTGGGCGTCCCGCTCCAGCGCGTCGGCCTTGGCGCGGGCGTCCCGCTCCAGACCCTCGGCGCGGCTGCGGGCCTCGCCGACGATCTTGTTGGCCTCGGAGCGCGCCTCGGAGATCGCCTGGTCGGCGGTCTGCTGGGCGAGCGCCAGGACGCGGGCGGCGCTGTCGCCACCGGGACCCTGCTGCTGTTGCTGCATCGGGGCGCCGAGCGGGCCGCCCATCTGCTGCTGCGGGCCGCCCATGGGGCCGCCCATCTGCTGCATCTGCTGCTGGCCCATGCCCTGGCCCATGGGGTTGCCCATGCCCTGCGGGCCGCCGGGGCCGCCCATCGGCTGGAGCATCTGACCGCCCATCGGCTGGACCAGCTGCTGCTGGCCGCCCATGGTCTGGCCCATCTGCTGCTGCGGGCCGCCGGGGCCGCCCATCGGACCGCCCTGGCTGGCGGGGAGCTGCGGGGCGCCGGACGGCAGGCCGAGCGGCTGGTTGCCCATCTGCTGCTGCTGCGGGCCGGGACCCATCTGCTGCTGCGGACCACCCGGGCCCATCTGCTGCGGGCCACCGGGGCCGCCCTGCTGGCCAGGGACCGGCGGGCCGGATATGGCGGCCGGCACGGGGGCGCCGGGACGGGCGTCCTGCGGCGGCTCCTTGCGCATGTTGGCCTGGTTCTGCGCGGCGGCCCGGGTCGCCGCGGCCAGCTTGGCGCGCAGGTCCTCGTTCTCGCGGAGGAGACGGGTCAGCTCCGCCTCGACCTCGTCGAGGAAGGCATCGACCTCGTCCTCGTCATAGCCTTCGCGCAGGCGGACGGTCGTGAACTGCTTGTTCCGAACGTCCTCGGGGGTCAATGGCATCTCTTCACCTCAACGTGATCGTCGGCACACCGGCATCCTGTCGCATCGCTCACCTACGACTAGGGCCGCACAAGCGAGATCAGGACATACACAATGATCATCAGTACGAAGAAGGACAGGTCGAGCGCCACGCCCCCGAGACGCAGCGGCGGAATGAACCGCCGCAGAAGCTTGAGCGGCGGATCCGTGACAGTGTACGTGGCCTCCAGGACCAGGACCATGGCCTTGCCCGGCCGCCACGAACGTGCGAACTGGAACACCCAGTCCATCACCAACCGCACGAGCAGGAACACCAGGAAGACGGTCAGTGCGTAGTAGAGCACTGCCCACACGATCTCCATCGCGCTTCCCTCTCCCCTGTTCTCGGCCCCGGGGGCCGCTCTCCTGTTGCTAACTCACTGTCGATCAGATCCACACGTAAAGTCGTGGCCGGGTCAGCTCTGGTTGAAGAACCCACCCTCGGCGATCCGAGCCTTGTCCTCCGCCGTGACATCGACGTTAGCAGGCGACAGCAGGAACACCTTCTGCGTCACGCGCTCGATACTGCCGTGCAGACCGAAGACGAGTCCAGCCGCGAAGTCTACGAGCCGCTTCGCGTCGGTGTCGTCCATCTCCGTGAGATTCATGATCACGGGGGTGCCGCCACGGAACTGTTCGCCGATGGTACGGGCCTCGTTGTAGGTCCTCGGGTGCAGCGTGGTGATGCGGTAGGGCTCTCGTTCGTTCACGACCTTGGGCATGATCACCGGGGCGCTCTTCTCCAGGTTGTGGCGGCGTTCGGGTGTGATGGACGACACTGGGGCCATCCTCGGGGTCTCCTGGCGGATCGGGACGGCGGCCGGCACCGGCTGCGGGGTGATCGAGGAGACCGGCGCGGGCGCCGGCGCGGCCGGCCGGGGGATGTCCTCGGTCCGCCCGGTCCGGATCGGCTCGGGGTCCGCGTCGTAGTCGTCATCGGGGTCGTACCCCTGGCCGTCGTACGTCTCGTCCTCCACGAGGCCGAGGTAGACCGCCATCTTGCGCATCGCGCCGGCCATGCTCCTGTCTCCTCCGCTTGTGGTGGACCGGCTCCGTCCCGGCGGCCGGGCCGTGCGGCCCCGCCTGCGGATTCCGCGGTCCGCCCACGACGCTTCGTCAGGCCGACGGCCGATCAAAGTTCGTGGATGAGGGCCGCGGAGCTGCGATCCACGGTTGGCTAGCGCTCAGATAAGCTGCTAGCTTCTGTCCTATTTTGTCCTGCAGTCTGATCTACTACCCGGTGACGTTACCCGAGGGGTGACCGCACTCCGAGTACCGCCGTTCCGACGCGCACATGTGTCGCTCCGGCGGCAATGGCCTGCTCAAGGTCACCGCTCATCCCTGCCGACACCATGGTGGCAGCCGGATGGGCGGTCCGTACGGCGGTTGCGATTTCCGCCAGCCGATCGAAGGCCGCGGCCGGGTCGCCGGCCAGCGGCCCGGCGAGCGGAGCGACCGTCATCACACCGTCCAGGCGCAGCCCGGGCGTGTCGGCGATCGCGTCGGTCAGCGCCGCGACGTCCGCCGGGGCGACCCCGGCCCGGTGCTCGCCCTCTCCGTGCTCCTTGTCCAGCGCGATCTGCACCAGGCAGCCGAGGTCGGCGCGCTCGGCCTTGCGCACCGCCGCGCCGAGCGACTCCACCAGCCGCGGCCGGTCCACCGAGTGGACGTGGTCGGCGTAGCGGACGACCGAGCGGACCTTGTTGGTCTGCAGCTGCCCGACGAAGTGCCAGGCCAGCGGAAGGTTTCTGCACTGCTCCGCCTTGGGCGCGGCGTCCTGGTCGCGGTTCTCCGCGACGTCGGTGACGCCCAGCCCGGCCAGCAGCGCGGTGTCCTCGGCGGGGTAGGTCTTGGTGACCACGATCAGCCGGACCTCGTCGCGCGCCCGCCCGGCGGCGGCGCAGGCGTCGGCGATCCGGCGCTCGACGACCTCCAGGTTGGTGCCCAGTTCCTCGTAGCGGGCGCGCTGCCCCTCCGTCAGCGCGTCCAGCCAGTCCTTGTCCGGAAACCGATCGGAGCCGCCCGGGAACGGTCCGTAGATGTCATTCGTCATCAGTGTTCAGAGCCCAACCAGACGTAGCTCGCGAGCCGGCCCGTGCGCTGCTCGCGGCGGTAGGAGTAGTGATCGGCGGATTCGAGGGTGCAGACCGGTGAGCGCACCAGCCCGGTGACCCCCGCGGCGGCCAGCTGGGCCGCGACTCCCCCCGGCACGTCCAGCGCCGGGGTCCCCCAGGAGGTCCGCGCGTACGCGGCGGGCACCCGGTCGGCGACCTCGGCGCGCAGCTGTGCGGGCACCTCGTAGCAGCGGCCGCAGACGGCGGGGCCGGTGGCGGCGATGATCCGCCCGGGTTCGGCACCGAGTTCCAACATCGCCCGGACCACCGCCGGGACCACCCCGGCGGCGAGGCCGGGCCGTCCGGCGTGGGCGGCACCGACCACGCCCGCGACCGGGTCGGCCAGCAGCACCGGGGTGCAGTCGGCGGTGAGCACCGCCAGCGCCAGCGGCCGGTCGGTGACCACCGCGTCGACGGTCGGGGCCTCCCCCGCCGGCTGCCGCTCCGTCACCACGGCCACGTCCGCGCCGTGCACCTGGTTCATCCAGACCACGTCGGCCGGGTCGAGGCCGAGCGCGCGGGCCGCGATCGCCCGGTTCTCCCGGACGGCCGCCGGGTCGTCCCCGACGCCGCCGCCGAGGTTCAGCTCCCCGTACGGCGAAGTGCTCACCCCGCCCCACCGGGTGGTGGAGGCGAAGTGAGCACCGTCGCGGACCGCGTGGTCGATCACTTAAGGAAGTCCGGAACGTCGAGTTCCTCGGCCGGGCTCTCCACGAACGGCTGGCGGACCGGCTGCACCTGCGGCGGCACCGGGGCCGCGGTCGCGGTGGCCGGGGCCTCGGCCGGGCGGGCCGGGGCGGCGTCGCCCTCCGGACGGGAGGTCACCGAGCCGATGCCGCCGTACGAGGGCCGGCCGGCCGGGCGCTCGGGGGCGCCGCCGGACGCGGAGGCCGGCGGGTTGGCCGCGGCCGCGCTCGCCTTGACCACCGGCTCGCGGACGATGGCCGGCGGCTGACCGCCGTCGAAGCCGGCCGCGATGACGGTGACCCGGACCTCGTCGCCGAGGGCGTCGTCGATGACGGCACCGAAGATGATGTTGGCCTCGGGGTGGGCCGCCTCGCTGACCAGCTGGGCGGACTCGTTGATCTCGAACAGACCGAGGTCGGAGCCGCCGGAGATGGAGAGCAGCACGCCGCGGGCGCCGTCGATCGAGGCCTCCAGCAGCGGCGAGGAGATCGCCATCACCGCGGCGGCCTTGGCGCGGTCCTCGCCGCGGGCCGAGCCGATGCCCATGAGCGCCGAACCGGCGTCCGACATGACCGACTTGACGTCGGCGAAGTCGAGGTTGATCAGACCGGGGGTGGTGATCAGGTCGGTGATGCCCTGGACACCGGAGAGCAGGACCTGGTCGGCCGAGCGGAACGCGTCCAGCACGCTGACCTGGCGGTCGGAGATGGACAGCAGTCGGTCATTGGGGATCACGATGAGGGTGTCGACCTCTTCGCGCAGGGCGGCGATGCCGTCCTCGGCCTGGTTGGCACGCCGCCGGCCCTCGAAGGTGAACGGACGGGTGACCACGCCGATGGTGAGCGCGCCCAGCGAGCGGGCGATGTTGGCGACCACCGGAGCGCCGCCCGTGCCGGTGCCGCCGCCCTCGCCGGCGGTGACGAAGACCATGTCGGCCCCCTTGAGGACCTCCTCGATCTCCTCGCGGTGGTCCTCGGCGGCCTTCCGGCCGACCTCGGGGTTGGCGCCGGCGCCGAGGCCCCGGGTGAGTTCACGGCCCACATCGAGCTTGACGTCGGCGTCGCTCATGAGGAGGGCCTGCGCATCGGTGTTGATCGCGATGAACTCGACGCCCTTGAGACCGACCTCGATCATCCGGTTGATGGCGTTGACACCACCGCCGCCGATACCGACGACCTTGATGACTGCGAGGTAGTTCTGCGGTGCTGCCACGTCGAAGGCCTCTCGCCTCGAATTTCCGGGTCGGCCCGAGGCCCGGTGCGGGCCGAACCGACGGATGTCGATGGGTAGGGAGCCTGGTTTCTGACGTAATGTCCGAAATGCCGACCGCCGACCCCAACCCTAAACTTGACCTTTAGGGTTAGTGCTGTGCCTCTGTCACATCACCAGGGAACACAGTCTGGTGACACAGGACACTAGGTGGCTCCGGCCACGTGTTTCAACGAACACGCCGAGCTTCCCTTTTTCTTTTGAGCCTATGTGATCATCGACCGGCGCATGAAACCGGGGTGACCACCAAGCGTCAGGCCGACACGAAACCGCGTCAAGCCCACCGTCGCCCGCCGCCACCTTTCGGCGACGTGCTTCGCGTGAAACCCTTGTGCCCCAGAAACCTACCGGATCATCCGGACACCGTCGGCGAGTCCGGGGCGCTCACATCGAAGTTCGTACCCTTCTGAGTCAGCAGCGCCACCAGCACCCGGGCTTTTCGATCGATCTGCTCGGGACTCCCCCAGCGCACCGTCACCCCGCCGCCGAGCTGCAGCTGGATGTCGTCGTACGAGTGCACGAGAACGGCCCCGGCCCGCTGGCGCACGTCCGCCGGCAGGCCGGCGGCCACCGCCACGGCGCCCTGCACCAGCTGCGGACGGCCGATCACCGACTCGACGTCCAAGGCCTGCTGGCTGAGCTTCAGCTCGACCACCGGCACCCCCTCCGGGGCGGCCGGCTCGGTGGCGAAGCTCACGCCGCCCGCGTCGACCTGGGTGAACTGCCCGTCCTCGCCCTTGACCACGGCCACCGCCGTGCGCTGGGCGACCTTCACCCGCAGGGTGTTCGGCCAGCCGCGCCAGACCTCCGCCCGCGCCACCCGGGGGATCGCCTCCACCCGTCGGCGGGCCTCGTCGAGGTCCACCCGGGCCAGCGGGCCGGACCCGACCCCGCCGATCGCCGAGCGGACCTCGTCGGCCGTCAGCCGGTCGTCCCGCATCCCCTGCACCGAGACCGAGCGCACTTCCAGCACCGAGGAGAGGAACACCAGCCAGGACAGCGTGCCGAGGAGCACCACCGTCAGCGCGCCCAGCACCACCGTCCCCCGCCGGGAGAGCCGGAGCCGAGGAGCGTACTCCTCGGCCTCGAACTCCTCGTCGAGGGGATCGGCGAGCCGGGCGTCAGCCACGACGGCGGCCGCCCCGGGCGGCCTCGATGGCCTCGTAGACCATGCCGACCAGCAGGTCGTCGGCGTCCCGGCGGCCGAACTCGGCGGCGGCCCTGCTCATGTCCCACAGGCGCTGCGGGTCGGTGAGCACCGGCAGCACGTTCTGCAGCACCCAGTCCGAGGTCAGCTCGGCGTCGTCGACCAGCAGGCCGCCGCCGGCCTTGACCATCGGCTGGGCGTTCAGCCGCTGCTCGCCGTTGCCGATCGGCAGCGGCACGAACGCGGCGGGCAGGCCGACCGCGGCCAGCTCGGCCACCGTCATGGCGCCGGCCCGGCAGAGCATCATGTCGGCCGCCGCGTAGGCGAGGTCCATCCGGTCCAGGTACGGCACCGGGCGGTACGGCGGCATCCCGGGGATCTCGTCCACCTGCGGCAGCTCGTTCTTCGGGCCGACCGCGTGCAGGATCTGCACCCCGTACTGCTGGAGCCGGGGGGCGATCGCGGCGATCGTCTCGTTCAGCCGGCGGGCGCCCTGCGAGCCGCCGGAGACCAGCAGGGTGGGCAGCCGCTGGTCGAGGCCGAAGTAGTGCCGGGCCTCCGGGCGGGCCGCGTTGCGGTCCAGGGTCGCGATGGTCCGGCGCAGCGGGATGCCGATGTACCGGGAGTCGCGCAGCTTGCTGTCCGGCGTGGAGACGGCGACGAAGTCGCTGTACCGGGCGCCGATCTTGTTGGCCAGCCCGGGCCGGGCGTTGGCCTCGTGCACCACGATCGGCACACCGGCCCGCTTGGCGGCCAGGTAGGCGGGCATCGCGACGTAGCCGCCGAAGCCGACCACGGCGTCCGCCTTGACCCGCTCGATGATCTCCTGGGCGGCCCGGACGGTGCCGCGCAGCCGGCCCGGGACGGTGATCAGCTCGGGGGTGGGCTTGCGGGGCAGCGGGACGGCCGGGATCAGCTCCAGCTGGTAGCCGCGCTCGGGGACCAGCCGGGTCTCCAGGCCGCGCTCGGTGCCGAGGGCGGTGATCCCGACGGACGGGTCATGCCTGCGGAGGGCGTCCGCGAGGGCCATGGCCGGCTCGATGTGACCGGCGGTCCCCCCGCCGGCGAGTACGACATGCACCGAAATTCACCGCTCCCTGCGTGCCGGCCCGCTGGCCGGGCGCGCTGTGGTTCGTCGTCGTGGCAGCACCCGGGCCAGCTGCTTCCTGATCCGGGAGTTCTTGCTCCGGGCGGCCAGGGCCGCCTTCGCGCCCGAGCTGCTGCGTGCCAGGCAGAGCAGCACCCCGATCGCGGACATGGCCGACAGCATGGCGGAACCGCCGTAGGAGAACAGCGGGAGCGGGACGCCCGCGATGGGCAGCAGTCCCAGCGCCGACCCCAGGTTGATCACGGCCTGCGCCATGATCCACGTGGTGGCGGCTCCCGCGGCGTACCTGACGAAGGGATCCTTCGTGCCGATGGCCACACGGATACCCGCGTAGCCTAGTGCCGCGAAGAGACCGATCACCGACAGCGTCCCCACCAGACCCAGTTCCTCGCCGGTGGTGGCGAAGATGAAGTCGGTGTGCGCCTCCGGCAGCTGGCCCCACTTCTCCACGCCGGCGCCGAGTCCGGAGCCGAACAGACCGCCGAGGCCGAACGAGTAGACGCCGTGCAGCGCCTGGAAGCAGGCGCCGGCCGGGTCGAGCTTGGTCACGCCGATGCAGGAGAGCCGCTCGGCGCGGTGCGGGACGGTGACCACCAGGGCGGTGCAGACCACGACGGCCACGCCCAGGGTGGCGACGAACAGCCGCATCGGCGCGCCGACCATCCACAGCAGGCCGAACAGCATCGCCACCAGGATCATCGTGGTGCCCATGTCGCCGCCGAGCATGATCAGCGCGAGCAGCAGCAGGGTGCCCGGCACCAGCGGGACCAGCAGGTGCTTCCACTGGTCGAGCATGCCGGTCTTGTGCTTGCGCGCCAGCAGGTCGGCGCCCCAGAGCACCAGGGCGAGCTTGGCGAACTCCGACGGCTGGAACTGGAACACGCCGAAATCCAGCCAGTTCCGGTTGCCGTTGACCTCCATGCCGATGCCCGGGATCGCGACCAGCACCATGGCGCCGATCACCGCGAACATCACCGGGTAGACGATCACCCGCAGCACGGCCACCGGTACCAGGGCGAAGCCGAGCAGCAGCGCGAAGCCGAGCACCACCGCGAGCAGCTGCTTGTAGAAGTAGAACTGGGTCGAGCGGTGCTGGCCGAGCGCGAGGATCTGCGAGGCCGAGAAGACCATCATCAGCCCGAGCACGACCAGCAGCAGCGCCGTGCCGGCGATCAGCAGGTAGGGCGTGAGCGGCCGGTCCAGGGCGTACCGCGCGCGGGCCCGGAAGGCCTGCAGACGGGCCACCGGACCGGCCGACTTGTAGGCGGTGGTGGTGGCCGAGATCACCCGCAGGGGCTCGGCCGGGCGGCCCTTCTCCGGCGCGCTCGAACCGCCCGCCCTGCCGCTCCCGGCCACGCTCCGCTCTCCTTCTGTCGTGCCTCGTTCGCCTCCGCGCCGCTCACGAGGCGGGACGCGGCAACGGTGGCCGGAGCCCGTCCGCGTCCCTACCGGTCCGCCAGCTCCCGGACGGCCGCGGCGAACAGGTCGCCGCGCTCGCCGTAGTTGGTGAACATGTCCATCGAGGCGCAGGCCGGGGCCAGCAGCACCGTGTCACCCGTTCGGGCGAGCGACGCGGCCGCACGGACCACCTCGGTCATCGCCACCGCGCCAGTCTGGCCCTCGACCGCCTCGATCACCGGGACATCCGGCGCGTGTCGCGCCAGCGCCTCGCGGATCAGCGCGCGGTCCTCGCCGATCAGCACGGCGGCCCGCAGCCGTTCGGCGGCGCCCCGGGCCAGGTCGTCGAAGGTCGCGCCCTTGGCCAGGCCGCCGGCGATCCAGACGATCGGCCGGTACGCGGCGAGCGAGGCCGCGGCGGCGTGGGTGTTGGTCGCCTTGGAGTCGTCGACGTACGTGACGCCGTCGACCACCGCGACCTCGGCGATCCGGTGCGCGTCCGGGCGGAAGGCCCGCAGCCCCTCGCGGACGGCCTTCGGCTCCACGCCGTAGGCGCGGGCCAGCGCCGCGGCGGCGAGGGCGTTGGCGATGTTGTGCGGGGCCGACGGGAACACGTCCTCGACGGAGCCCAGCTCGGCGGCGTTCTTGGCCCGGTCGGCCACGAACGCGCGGTCCACCAGCAGGCCGTCGACCACGCCGAAGCTCGACGGGCCGGGCGCGCCGAGGCCGAAACCGATCGCCCGGCAGCCCTCCTCGACGTCCGCCTCGCGGACCAGCGCCTCGGTGGCCGGGTCGGCCAGGTTGTAGACGCAGGCGACGACGTTGCCCTCGTAGATCCGGCCCTTGTCGGCGGCGTACGCCTCCATCGAGCCGTGCCAGTCGAGGTGGTCGGGCGCCAGGTTGAGCACGGCCGCCGCGTACGGGCGCAGTGAGGGCGCCCAGTGCAGCTGGTAGCTGGAGAGCTCGACGGCGAGCACGTCGTAGGGCTCCTCGGCGAGCACCGCGTCCAGCACCGAGACCCCGACGTTGCCGACGGCGGCGGTGCGCCGGCCGGCGGCGGTGAGGATCGAGGCGAGCATCTGGACGGTGGTGGTCTTGCCGTTGGTGCCGGTGACGGCCAGCCAGGGGGCGGGCTCGCCGGTGGCGGGCAGCGGCCTGCGCAGCCGCCAGGCCAGCTCGACGTCGCCCCAGACCTCGACTCCGGCCTCGGCGGCCGCGGCGAACAGCGGGCTGCTCGGCGGCCAGCCGGGCGAGGTGACGACCAGCCGGGTGCCCTCGGGCAGGGTGGCGCCGTCGCCGAGGCGGACGGTGACGCCCTGGGCCTCCAGCTCCGCGGCGCGGGCCCTCAGGCCCTCGCCGGAGCCGCCGTCCACGACGGTGACGTGCGCGCCGAGGCCGTGCAGGACGCGGGCGGCGCTGATGCCGGAGACGCCCAGCCCGGCGACGGCGACCGGGAGACCGGCCCAGTCCGGGCCGGTCGGTTCGGCGGCGGTCATCCGGTCACCCATCCCGCGTAGAAGAGGCCGAGGCCGACGGCCACGCACAGGCCCTGGATGATCCAGAACCGGACCACGACCAGGACCTCGCTCCAGCCCTTGAGTTCGAAGTGGTGCTGCAGCGGGGCCATCTTGAACACGCGCTTGCCGGTCATCCGGAACGAGCCGACCTGGATGATCACCGAGAGGGTGATGATCACGAAGAGGCCGCCCAGCAGGACGAGCAGGATCTCGGTGCGCGAGCAGATCGCCAGACCGGCCAGCGCGCCGCCGAGGGCCAGCGAGCCGGTGTCGCCCATGAAGATCTTGGCGGGCGAGGTGTTCCACCACAGGAAGCCGAAGCAGGAGCCCATCAGGGCCGCCGCGACCACCGCGAGGTCCAGCGGGTCGCGGACGTCGTAGCAGTTGGAGGTGGCCGAGGCCACGTAGGCGCAGCTCTGGCCGTACTCCCAGACGCCGATGAAGGTGTAGGCGCCGAAGGCCATCACCGAGGCGCCGGTGGCCAGGCCGTCCAGACCGTCCGTCAGGTTGACGCCGTTGGAGGTGGCCGCGATCAGGAAGTACGCGAAGATGACGAACAGCACCGGGCCGATCGCCCACTCGAAGTCCCGGACGAAGGACAGGTGCTCGGAGGCCGGGCGGCGGCCCGCGTTGTCGGGGAACTGCAGGGCCAGGACCGCGAAGGCGAGGCCGACGATCGACTGGCCGGCCAGCTTGGCCTTGGCCCGCAGGCCCAGCGAGCGGCGCTTGACGACCTTGATGTAGTCGTCGAGGAAGCCCACCAGGCCCAGACCGGTGGTCAGGAACAGCACCAGCAGCCCGGAGGCGGTCGGGCTCTCGCGCGTTATCGCCTTGGTGGCGAAGTAGGCGACCAGGGTCGCCAGGATGAACGCGATGCCGCCCATGGTGGGCGTGCCCTTCTTGCTGTGGTGCGCCTTGGGGCCGTCGTCGCGGATGTACTGGCCGTAGCCCTGCCGGGCGAGCAGCTTGATCAGCGCGGGGGTGCCGGCCAGCGACAGGATCAGGCCGATCATGCCGGAGAAGAGGATCTGCTTCATTACTCGGCCGCACCGTCCGCGAGGAGGGCCTCGGCCACCTTCTCCAGCCCCACCGAACGGGAGGCCTTCACCAGCACCACATCCCCCGGCCGCAGCTGACTGCGCAGCAGCTCGACCGCCGCGTCCGCGTCGGACACCAGCACCGACTCCTCACCCCACGAACCTTCGTTCCTCGCGCCCAGTTCCATGCAGGCCGCCTCGCGTCCGCCGACTGCCACCAGCTTGGTGACGTCCAGCCGGACGGCGAGCCGTCCGATGGCGTCGTGCTCGGCCAGGCTGTCCTCGCCGAGCTCCCGCATCTCGCCGAGCACCGCCCAGGTGCGGCGGCGCTCCGGGCCGCGCCCCCCCATCGAGATGAGCGCCCGCAGCGCGGCCCGCATCGAGTCGGGGTTCGCGTTGTAGGCGTCGTTGACGACGGTGACACCATCGGCCCGGTCGACGACCTCCATGCGCCAGCGGGACAGCGCACCCGCCTGGCTCAGTGCTTCGGCGGTGTCGTCGACGGTCATCCCGAGCTCCATCGCCACCGCGGCGGCGGCGAGGGCGTTCGAGACGTGGTGCTCACCGTACAGGCGCAGCTGCACGGGTGCGGAACCGGCCGGGGTGCTCAGCGTGAAGGATGGACGTCCCGTGGAGTCCAGGCGAACATCCTGTGCCCGGACGTCGGCCTCCGCGGACTCGCCGAAGAACACCACCTTCGCCCTGGTGCGCGCGGCCATGGCGCGCACCAGGCGGTCGTCCGCGTTGAGGATCGCCGCGCCGTCGGCGGGCAGCGCCTCGACGAGTTCGCCCTTGGCCTCGGCGATCGCCTCCTGGGAGCCGAACTCGCCGACGTGCGCGGTGCCGACGTTGAGCACCAGGCCGATCCGGGGCGGGGTGATCGAGGTGAGGTACTCGATGTCGCCCTTGTGCCGGGCGCCCATCTCCAGCACCAGGTGCCGGGTGGCGTCCTCGACCCGCAGGGCGGTCATCGGGTGCCCGATCTCGTTGTTGAGCGAGCCGGGCGGGTAGACGGTGTCGCCCAGGCGCTCCAGCAGCTGGGCGATGAGGTCCTTCGTGCTGGTCTTGCCGGCCGAGCCGGTCAGCGCGACCACGGCGGCGTCGGAGCGGCCCACGACGGTGCGGGCCAGCTTGCCGAGGGCGTCCACCACGCTGTCGACCAGCACGGTGGGCCCGCCGACCGGGCGGGAGGCCAGCACCGCGACGGCGCCGGCCCCGACCGCGGTGGCCGCGTAGTCGTGGCCGTCCACGTGCTCGCCGACGAAGGCCGCGAACAGCCCGCCGGGGCGGACCTTTCGGGAGTCGACCTCGACCGGGGCCGTCACCAGGGCGCCGGGGTCGGCGCCGGACAGGGTTCCCCCGACTGCGGCGGCCACCTCGGCGAGGGTCAGTGCGATCACGACTGCTCTACTCCTCCGGTGCCCCGGGCGGCCGTGGTCCGCGCGATGGATTCGCGCAGCACCTCCCGGTCGTCGAAGGGGCGGATCTCGTCTCGTACGTACTGGCCGAGCTCGTGGCCCTTGCCGGCCACCAGCACGGTGTCGCCGGCCTGGGCGCGGGCGACCGCCAGCTCGATCGCCTCGGCGCGGTCGGGCACGACCAGGACGGCGCCGCGCTCGGCCTCGGGCACCGCGGCGGCGCCGTTCAGCATGGTGGCGAGGATCGCCAGCGGGTCCTCGCTGCGCGGGTTGTCGCTGGTCAGCAGAGCGGTGTCGGCCAGGCGGGCGGCGATGCCGCCCATCGGGGCGCGCTTGTGCGGGTCGCGGTCGCCGCCGCAGCCGACCACCACGTGCAGCCGGCCCTTGGTGACCTCGCGCAGCGAGCCGAGGACGGCCTCCAGGGCGTCCGGCTTGTGCGCGTAGTCGACCACCGCGACGTACGGCTGGCCCGCGTCCACCCGCTCCAGCCGGCCGGGCACCCCGGGGACGGCGGCGACACCGGCCACGACCCGCTCCAGCGGGAGCCCGGCGGTGGCGAGCACGGCGATCGCGGCCAGCGCGTTGGCGACGTTGAACGGACCGGGCAGCGGGACGGAGGCGTCCGCCTCGGCGCCGTCGGGGCCGAGCACCCGGAAGGTCGAGCCGATCGGGCCGAGCTGGACGTCCACCGCGCGCCAGTCCGCCTCGGGGGCGCCGGTGGCGGAGAAGGTGGCGACCGGGATCTTCGCCTCGGCGGCGAGCCGGCGGCCGTAGGCGTCGTCCAGGTTGACCACGCCGGCCTGGGACTTGCCGGGCTGGAAGAGCCGGGCCTTCGCCTGGAAGTAGTCCTCCATGTCCGGGTGGAAGTCGAGGTGCTCGGGGGTGAGGTTGTTGAACAGCGCGACGTCGTAGGCCACGCCGTCGGTGCGGCCGTAGACCAGCGCGTGGCTGGAGACCTCCATGGTCACCGCGTCGGCGCCGCGCTCGCCCATCACGGCGAGGATCGCGTGCAGGTCGGTGGCCTCGGGGGTGGTCCGCTCGCTCTTGATCCGCTCGTCGCCGACCCGCATCTCGACGGTGCCGATCACACCGGGGTGGCGGTCGGCGCCGCGCAGGCCGCCCTCGACCAGGTAGGAGGTGGTGGTCTTGCCGTTGGTTCCGGTGAGCCCGATCATCAGGAGCCGCTCGGACGGCCGGTCGTAGACGGCGGCCGCGAGCTCGCCCATCCGGGCGCGGGGCCGGTCGACGACCAGCAGCGGCAGGCCGGTGCCCGCCGCCAGTTCGGCGCCGGCCGGGTCGGTGAGCACCGCGACCGCACCGGCCTCGGCGGCCTGTCCGGCGAACGAGGCGCCGTGGTGGTTGGCGCCCGGGAACGCCACGTACACGTCGCCGGGTCGGACCTCGCGGGCGTTGTGGGTGACGCCGGTGACCTCGGGCCCCTCGACGGGGTCGAGGCCCAGCAGGCGGGCGACCTCGGCGAGCGGACGGGCGCCGGTCCGGACGGGGCGGGGCGGGCTCACGGTGATTTGATCGGGTTTCGGCACGGCGGAGAGGCTATCCGCCGAAGGGCGTCCAGGGCCAAACCGGCCCTTTTCCGCACCGGCGGCCGCACCCGCCCGGTCGTTGCTCATGGTCGATCACGGCTTCCACTCGACGGGCAGGTTGGGCGCCTCGCTGCCGCTCGGCGGGACCTGGAGGGTCTTGAGGGTGAACTCCATCACCTGCTTGAAGACCGGACCGCACAGCTGGCCGCCGAAGTGGCCGTTGACCGGGTCCTGGATCACGCAGGAGACGGTGACCCGGGGCTGGTCGGCCGGGGCGAAGCCGATGAAGGAGGCGGTGTACCCGCGGTAGCCGCCGACCTTCGGGTCCACCCGGTTGGCGGTCCCGGTCTTGCCGGCGACCCGGTAGCCCGGGATCGCGGCCCTGCCGCCGGTGCCCTGCTCGTCGGAGACGACCGACTCCAGCATCTCGGTGAGGGTCTTGGCGGTCTGCTCGCTGACCACCCGGGACTGCTCGGACGCCGGGGACCGGGTGTACTTGCCGTCCGGCGCAGTGGTGCCCTGGACCACGCTGGGCGCCACCCGGACCCCGCCGTTGGCGATGGTCGAGAACACCGAGGTCGCCTGCAGCGCGTTGACCGACAGGCCCTGGCCGAACGGGATGGTGTACTGCTTGGACGCCTTCCAGTCCTCCGGCTTGTCGAGCAGTCCGGCGGTCTCGCCGGGGAAGCCCAGGCCGGTCTGCTGGCCGATGCCGAACTTCCGCAGGTAGTCGTAGAGCACCCGGTTCGCCTCGGGCTGGGTGGCGCCGAGGGTCTGGGCGGCCTCGATGGTGCCGATGTTGGAGGACTTGGCGAGCACGCCGGCCAGGGTCAGGTACCAGGTCTCGTGCTCGATGTCGTCCTTGAACGCCACATCGCCGCGGACCAGCGGGTACGGCACGGTGACCTTGGTGTCCCAGGTGGCCTTGCCGGTGTCCAGGACGGCCGCCATGGTCATCAGCTTGGCGGTGGAGCCGGGCTCGTAGGCGTCCTGCAGGGCGGCGTTGCCGAGCTCCGAGTTCTTGGCGGTGCTCAGGTCGTTCGGGTTGAAGCCGGGCGAGGTGGCCATCGCCAGCACCTCCCCGTTCCGCACGTCCTGGACGATCACGTAGCCCTTCTCCGCCCCGGCGTTGGCGACCTGGTCGGTGATGGCGCGCTGGGCCGCCCACTGGATGTCCCGGTTGATGGTCAGCCGCAGGTCGGTGCCGGGCACGGCGGGGTCCAGCGAACCGCCCGCGGTGGGCACCAGCCGGCCGCCGGCCTGGGCGTAGCTGCTGCGGCCGTCCTTGCCGGCCAGCAGCTTCTGATACTGCTGCTCCAGCCCTCCGGCGCCCTCGCCCTCGGCGTTGACGAAGCCGACCAGGTTGGCGGCCAGTCCGTCGGACGGGTAGACCCGCTTCTGGGTCTCCCGGTTGAAGACGCCGGCCAGCGGGTTGACGCACTCGTTGTCCACCCGGGTGCGGCCGCCCTCCTCGGCGGGCTTGTTCAGCAGCCGCTTCTGGGCCTGGCAGGCGCGCGAGCCGGCCTGCTTCTCCAGGCCGGACTTGAGGTCGCTGATCTGGTTCTTGACGTCCGGGCTCTGCTGGGCGGCCAGCCGCTTGTAGCGGGACTTGGGGGTGTGCAGATCGGCGGCGATCTTCTCCTTGGGCACGCCGAGGATCGGCGCCAGCAGCGCCGCGGCCTGCTCCGGGGCGTCGGGCAGGCCGGTCGCCTCCGGGGTGAACATCGCCGGGTCGGCGGTGATGTCGTAGGCGTCGACGGTGGCGGCCAGGGCGACGCCGTCGGAGGACGTTATCGAGCCGCGCTCGGCGGTGATCGGGATGTTCAGGTAGCGGTTGGTGTTGGCGTCGGCGGCCAGCGCGTCGGAGTCCAGCAGCTGGAGCTGGACCAGCCGCCCGGCGAAGATCGAGAACACCACCGAGAGCGCGATGGTGATCACCCGCAGGCGGCGGCGCGGATCGGCCAGCCGGATCCCCCGGGAGGCGGGCCGGCGGGCCGGCGGGCGGCGCTGCGGGCGCAGCCGGGGGGCCGGCGGGCGGCCGTCGGAGCGGCGCTGCTGCGGGGCGCCCGCGGGGCGGGGCCGGACGCCCTGCCCCTTGGCGGCCGACTGCTTGGCGGGCTGCGGTGCGGCGGGCTGCGCCTTGGGACCTTGCGGCCGGGGGCTCTGCGCCCTGGGCGGCTGGGCCTTGGGGGCCTGGGCCTTCGGGTTCGGCGCCTTCGGGCTCTGGGCACGGCCGGCGGACTGTCCGCGCGGGGCGTCCGGACGCGGCGCGGCGCCCTTGACGGGCCGGCGCCCGCCGGCACCGCCGCCGGAGGGCTGACGGGGCGTGCTCATCGGCCGGCACCCCCGCTCGCGTGCGGCGACGGCTTCGCCGTGCCCGGGTTGACCTGGACGGTGACGTCGCCGCCCGACACCGGACCGGTCGGCGGGGCCGCGGCGGGCGGCGGCGGGGCGGCCGGAGCCGTCGCCGCCGGGGTCGGCTGACCGCTGGGCTGGGCGCCCGGCGCGGGCTGCGTCCCGGGCCACGGTTCCGCGGTGGACCGTTTCACCGGCGGGCTGTCCTGGGCCGCCTTGGGCGTGCCGACCACCGCGCCGCCGTTCGGCACGTCGAGGAAGGCCATCCCGCCGCCGGGCACCATGCCCAGCTCGGCGGCCCGGCGGGCCAGCGCGTCCGGCGCGGAGTTCTGGTCGATCTGGTGCTGCAGCCCCTGCTGCTCGTCGGTCAGCACCGTGGTCTGCCGCTGCAGTCGGGACAGCTCGAAGGAGCCCTCGTTGAGCGCGGTGTTCAGTGCCAGCAGTCCGAGCAGCCCGGCTCCGAGCAGCAGCACCACCAGCACCGCGAACGGCGTGCGCCCCCGCACCGGCCGACCCGGGCGCACGGTGATCCGCGCCCTGCCGCTCTGCCCGGGGAGCACCCGGCCCCCCGCCCCGCCTCCGGCCACCGGCCCCACCACTTCGTTCCTCCGCCCTTCGGACCGCCCCGGTGCCGGTCAGCCCCGGGTGCTTCGGTCCCTGATCCTCTCCGCCACCCGCAGCCGCACGGGCGCGGCGCGCCGGTTCTCCTCGATCTCCTCCTCCGTGGCCAGCTCGGCACCGCGAGTGATCAGCTTCAGCCAGGGCTGGTGCTCCTCGGGGACGAACGGCAGCCCCGGCGGAGCGGTGCTGGTCGCCCCGGCCGCGAAGTACTGCTTGACCAGGCGGTCCTCCAGCGACTGGTACGACATCACGGCGATCCGCCCGCCGAGCGCCAGGACGTCCAGCGCCCCGGGGATCGCCCGGTCGAGGACCTCCAGCTCGCCGTTGACCTCGATCCGCAGCGCCTGGAACGTCCGCTTGGCCGGGTTCCCGCCGGTCCGGCGGGTGGCGGCCGGGATGGCGTTGCGCACCAGATCGACCAGACGCGCGCTGGTGGTGAACGGTTCCTTCTCCCGCTCCCGGAGGATGACCGAGGCGATCTTGCCGGCGAACCGCTCCTCGCCGTACACCTTGAGGATCCGGGCCAGCTGGCCGTGGCTGTAGGTGTTCAGCACCTCGGCCGCGCTGATCCCCCGGGTCTGGTCCATCCGCATGTCCAGCGGCGCGTCCTGGGCGTAGGCGAAGCCGCGGTCGGCCTCGTCCAGCTGCATCGAGGAGACGCCGAGGTCGAAGAGGATGCCGTCGGCCTTCGGGACGTCGAGGCGCTCCAGCACCTCGGGGATCTCGTCGTAGACGGCGTGCACCAGGGTGGCCCGGTCCCCGAAGGGGGCCAGCCGCTCGGCGGAGAGCTTCAGCGCCGCCGGGTCGCGGTCCACCGCGATCAGCCGGACGTCCGGGAACTGGGTGAGCAGGGCCTCGCTGTGGCCGCCGAGGCCCAGGGTGGCGTCCACCACCACCGCGCCGGGCCGGGAGATCGCCGGAGCCAGCGCGTCCATGCACCGCTGCAGCATCACCGGGACGTGCTTGGGTGCCGGATCGTTGGTGGTCATGCGCTGTGGCGCCCTTCCTCGGTGCGAAAGCCGCCCGACGTCCGGGGAGCTCCGACCATTCTGTCCCACCACGCGGCGGAGCCGTCGCACGGGCCGGGCCGCGCGGCCCGTGGTCCCCGCCCGCTCAGGGGGAAGGTCGTGACCGCCCGGCACCGGGGAAGGTGCGCCAGGTGGCACGGAGAGCGGGTGGAGGCCACGGGCCGCGTCGGTCACCGCACGGCCGGAACGGCCCGGTTGACGGGCCCCGGCGGGTGTGCTCCACTGCGCCGCAACTCTATCGCGCACGCCCCGTCAGTCAATGGCCCGCTCCGGCGCACCACCCGGGCGGCGGTACGGATCTCCGCAGGTCGCGACGGTGCTGGTGGCACATGCCAGGGGCCTGGCGGGGCCACCCGGACGGCGGACTCCCGGCCGCCCCGGCGTTGTGGGGATGCCCTCGGTCACAGGCGTCCGCTCTGTCGCAATCAGCCCCACCGCGCACACCGAAATCGCACTAACGTCTTCACCATGACAGTGACTCCCGACCGGCCCACGCCGACCGCCGCTGCCGACCCCACCCCGACCATCATCGACCGCTTCGTCGCGGCCAACCGCGCGTACGCGCTGACCTTCCGCGACGGCGGCATGGACGCCCGCCCGGTCCAGCGGATCGCCGTGGTGGCCTGTATGGACGCCCGTCTCGACCTGTTCGCCGCGCTCGGCCTCGAACTCGGCGACGCCCACGTCATCCGCAACGCGGGCGGCGTGGTCACCGACGACACCATCCGCTCCCTCACCATCAGCCAGCGCGCCCTCGGCACCCGCTCGATCGCGCTGATCCACCACACCGGCTGCGGCCTGCTCGGCCTCACCGAGGACTTCCGCCGCGAGCTGGAGCTGGAGGTCGGCCAGCGTCCGCAGTGGGCGGTCGAGGCCTTCGTCGACCTGGACGGCGACGTCCGCCAGTCCATGCAGCGGGTCCGCACCTCGCCCTTCCTGCTCCACACCGACGACGTGCGCGGCTTCGTGTTCGACGTCCACACCGGCCTGCTGCGCGAGATCGACTGATCCCCCGCCGCCCGACCGGCCCGGCCGACGCCGTCCGGGCCCACCGGGTGCCCCCGGCCCCTCCCCCGACCTGGGCAGCCCTTCCAAGTGGTGACTTCTGGCATCCGCAGGGGGGAGAATGCGCCTGCCGGTCTGACCTCGAACCACCTGGGGCGGCCAGCCGCAGGCCGTACCCCGGCACCGGCTCCCGCACGCGGAACCGCTCCCGGAGGGGCCGCGTCCAGCATGGGGTGGGGCCGGGCTCGGACGGAGCCGGTCGTGGTGTGCCAGGGAGCGAACGGGTGACGAGCTACAGCGATCAGGCCGGTCTCAACGGTCGTGCGGGGGGCGGCCAGGAGGCACCGAGGTACGGCCCGGTGGGCCTGCCGGAACTCGCCGCCGTCGTCGACCGGATCCGGGCCAACATCGAGAACGTGATCGAGGGCAAGCCGGAAGCCGTCCGGATCGCCCTGACCGTGCTGCTCGCCGAGGGCCACCTGCTGCTGGAGGACGTGCCCGGCGTCGGCAAGACGATGCTGGCCAAGGCGCTCGCCCGGTCCGTCGACTGCACCGTGCGGCGCATCCAGTTCACCCCCGACCTGCTGCCCTCGGACGTCACCGGCACCAACATCTTCGACCAGCAGCAGCGCGACTTCGAGTTCCGCCCCGGCGCGATCTTCGCCCAGATCGTGGTCGGCGACGAGATCAACCGGGCCTCGCCGAAGACCCAGTCCGCACTGCTGGAGTCGATGGAGGAGCGCCAGGTCACCATCGACGGCACCAGCTACGAGCTGCCCTCGCCGTTCATGGTGGTCGCCACCCAGAACCCGGTCGAGATGGAGGGCACCTACCCCCTCCCGGAGGCCCAGCGGGACCGCTTCATGGCCCGGATCTCGATGGGCTACCCCAGCCCCGAGGCCGAGTTCGCCATGCTCGACGTGCACGCCGGCGCCAGCCCGCTGGACGACCTGCAGCCGGTCGCGCACGCCGCCGACATCCTCAAGCTGGTCGAGCTGGTCCGCACCGTGCACGTCGCCGACCCGGTCCGCCGCTACGCCGTCGACCTGGTCGCCGCCACCCGCAGCAGCCACGAACTGCGGCTCGGCGCCTCGCCGCGCGCGACCCTGCACCTGGTCCGGGCCGCCCGCGCCGCCGCCGCCCTGGACGGCCGCGACTACGTCACCCCGGACGACATCCAGCGCCTCGCCGTCCCGGTGCTCGCCCACCGCCTGATGCCGACCGCGGAGACCCAGCTCAGCCGCCGCACCGCCGAGCAGATCGTCGCCGACCTGGTCGCCCGCCTGCCGCTGCCGCGCCCGCAGCAGGGCGGCACCGCCGTCCGGAGGGGCTGAGGTGGGCCCGTCCGACGAACCGTCGGGCCTGCGCGCCGGCCTGCGCGGCCTCACCACCCGGGGGCGGTCCTTCCTCGCCGCCGGGCTGACCGCGGTGGTCTGCGCGTACCTGCTCGGCCAGGACGCGCTGCTGCGCGTCGGCGTGCTGCTCGCCGTGCTGCCGCTGGCCGCCGTCCTGCTGCTGGCCAACACCCGCTACCGGGTCGCCAGCGGACGCCGGCTCACCCCGCACCGCGCGGTGGCCGGCCAGGAGGCCCGGGTGCACCTGCGGGTGGACAACGTCTCACGGGTCCCCACCGGCCTGCTGCTCCTGGAGGACAAGGTCCCGTACGTGCTCGGACCGCGCCCGCGGTTCGTGCTGGACCGGGTCGAACCGCGCGGCCACCGCGAGGTCTCCTACCGGGTCCGCTCCGACCTGCGCGGCCGCTACCCGCTCGGCCCGCTCCAGCTGCGGCTCTCCGACCCGTTCGGAATGTGCGAGCTGAACCGCGCGTTCGCCGCCTCCGACGTGCTCACCGTCGTCCCGCAGGTGCTGGCGCTGCCGTACGTGCGGCTCAGCGGCGAGTGGGCCGGGCAGGGCGAGAGCCACACCCGCGCCCTCGCGCTCGCCGGCGACGACGACGTCATCCTGCGCGAGTACCGGGCCGGCGACGACCTGCGCCGGGTGCACTGGAAGTCCACCGCCCGCTACGGCGAACTGATGGTCCGGCGCGAGGAGCAGCCCCGCAGGGCCCGCGCCACCGTCCTGCTGGACACCCGGGAGACCGGCCACCGGGGCAGCGGCCCGGCCTCCTCCTTCGAATGGGCCGTCAGCTGCGCCGCCTCGGTCGCCGCGCACCTGCTGGAGCGCGGCTACCAGACCCGCCTGCTCACCGACACCGGCCACGCCGTCCCCGGCACCGAGGGAGACGGCGGGCACAACGCCGCCGACACCTCCGGCGTCATCCTGGACGCGCTCGCGGTCGTCGACCTCTCCGACGGGGCCGGACTCTCCCGCGCCGAGGAGCCGCTGCGGGCCGGCGGCGAGGGCCTGCTGGTGGCCGTCCTCGGCGAACTCGACGAGGAGCAGACCGCCCGGCTGGCCCGGCTGCGCGGCCGCACCGGCGGCGCCGTCGTCTTCCTGCTCGACACCGGCACCTGGGCCGGCCTGCGGATGCTCGCCCCCGACACCGGCGGCGAGGAGTTCCGCGACCGGGCGCGCCGGCTGCGCGAGGCCGGCTGGACGGTGCTCACCGTCCGCGCCGGCGACTCCGTCCCCGAGCTGTGGCGGGCCGCCGACCGGGCCGAGTCGCCCGCCCCCTACCGAGAAGAGGCCGGCGCGTGACCACCCGGGCCAAACTGACCGTGTACTCGGCGCTGGCCACCTTCCTGGCCGCGCTCTGCCTGACCCCGCTGCTGACCACCAAGGGCTGGATCGTCAACGCCGCCCTGGTGGTGGCGGTCCTCGCGGCGGTCGGCGCCGGGCTGCGGCGCACGCCCTTCTACCGGTGGACCGTCCCGATCGGCCAGCTGCTGGCGCTGTTCGTCATGCTGCTGCTGGGCTTCGCCTCCTCCGCGGCGGTCTTCGGCGGCGTCGTGCCCGGCTCCGAGTCGGTCCGCACCCTCGGCCGGGTCCTCGGCCAGGGGTTCGACGACGTCCGCGACTACGCCATCCCCGCCCCGCCCAACCCCGGCCTGCGGCTGATCCTGGTCGGCGCGGTCGGCCTGATCGCCGTCGCGGTGGACACCATCGCGGTCACCTACCGCCGCTCGGCCCTGGCCGGGCTGCCGCTGCTCGCGCTCTACTCGGTCGGCAACGGCCTGGCCGGCGACCAGGGCAGCTGGCTCTGGTTCGCCACCGCGGCCACCGGCTACCTGGTGCTGCTGTTCGCCGAGGGCCAGGACCGGGTCTCCCGCTGGGGCCGGATCTTCCGCGGCTCCGAACGCGGCGAGGGCGGCGGCCTGGGCGCGCTCGGCCAGAACGGCCGCCAGGTCGGCGTGATGGCCCTCGCGCTCGCCCTGCTGCTGCCGGCCTTCCTGCCGAGCTGGGGCTCCGGCCTGCTGCACACCGGCTCCGGCACGGCCTCCGGCCGCGGCGGCGCGGGCGTCAGCAGCCTCGACCCGCTGGTCGCCCTGACCGGGACGCTCCCCAGCCCCCGCAACGTCGAACTGTTCACCTACTCCTCGGAGAGCCCGTCCGCCGGCTCCACCTATCTGCGCACCGGCGCGCTGGACGCCTTCGACGGCACCACCTGGAAGCGCAGCGCGCTGAACACGGTGCCGTTCACCGGCGCCCTGCCCGCCCCCGAGGGCCTGGGCCCGATCGACACGCCCGAGGCCAGGACCGAGGTCCTGATCGGCAACCGGCTGGACGAGGCCTGGCTGCCGCTGCCCTACCCGGCGCGGAACGTCGCTCTGCGCGACAACGGCGCCTGGCAGCTCGACGAGGCCACCGCCAGCCTGATCCCCGCCAAGGAGAAGGCGATCAAGGGCCTCAAGTACACGGTCACCGGGCTGGAGGTCCAGCCCGCCGCGAACGCCCTGCGCACCGCGCCGACGGCGCCCGAGCGGATCCGCCAGCGGTACCTCGCCGTGCCGCCCGGCGTGCCCGAGGTGGTCCGGCAGACCGCGATCGCCAAGACGAAGAACGCCAAGAATTCGTACGACAAGATGGAGGCGCTGCGCGCCTGGTTCACCGGCCCGGACTTCACCTACGACGTCACCACCAGGACGGACAGCGGCAGCGACGCGATGGCGGACTTCCTGGCCCGCCGCCGCGGCTTCTGCGTCCACTTCGCCTCCACCATGGCGGTGATGGCCCGCATGCTCGACGTCCCCTCCCGGGTCGCGCTCGGCTTCACCCCCGGCAACACCAAGGGCGGAAACGTCTACTCGGTGACCGACGCGATGTACCACGCCTGGCCCGAGCTCTACTTCGAGGGCTACGGCTGGCTGCGCTTCGAGCCGACCCCGACCCGCGGCGTCCAGCCCGACTACTCGGACCCGGTCTCCTCGCCGGCCACCCAGCCGACCACCGCGCCGACCGCGCAGCCGCAGACCACCGCACCGGTCCAGGTGCCGTCCGCCAACCCCGACTGCGACGCCAAGCTGCGCCGGACCGGCGACTGCGGCGACCAGCGCGGCACCGCGACCGGCGCCCACGAAGGATTCCGGCTGCCCTCCGGCAAGGCCCTGGCCGGCCTGGTCGTCGGGGTGCTGCTGTTCGCGCTGCTGCTGGTGCCGATGGTCTGGCGCGCCCTGCTGCGCCGGCGCCGGCTCGGCGCGGGCGGGCGGCGCCGCCCCGGCGGACCGGGTCCGGACGGGCTCACCGACGCCCAGGTGCTGGCCGCCTGGGACGAGCTGATCGACTCCGCCTGGGACCTCGGCATCCCGCCGGACGAGTCGCGCACCCCGCGCGCCGCCGCCCGCCGGATCGCCGAGACCGGTGAGCTGGACGAGGCCTCGGCGGCCGCCGCCGGCCGGGTCGCGCTGGCCACCGAGCGGGTGCTCTACGCCCGCTCCGCGCAGATCGGCGAGCCGCTGGCGGCGGACGTCCGGACCGCCCGGGACGGCCTGCGGGCCCGGCGCGGACGGCGGGAGCGGATCAGGGCGGTGCTGATGCCGCCGTCCTCCGCCCAGCTGCGGTGGCGCGTCTCGGACGCGCTGCTGACCGCCCGGCTGACGACGGGCGCCGCGGTGGGGCGGGCAGTGGGAGCGGTCACCGGACCGGTCCGCCGCGCGCTGACCCGGCGTCGCCCCCGCGGCGGGGGCGACGACCCGGCGTCCTGACGGCGCCCGGGCACGACGAGGGCGGGCAGTCGATCGACTGCCCGCCCTCGTCGTGCCCGTACCGTCCGCCGGTACGGGCGTGAGGTCTCAGAACCCGCCGGTCTGCTCGTCCCGCCGACGCTGCCAGCGCTGCTCGACCCGGTCCATCATCCCGGCCTTGCGGCGGGAGGCGGCGGCCGCGCCACCGGACTGCTGCGCCTGGCCGGCGGGCCCACGGCGCCAGCCGGTCACGGCGAAGACGGCGCACCCGAGCATCACCAGGAAGCCGACCACACTGACCCAGATCTGGTCGACGACCATGCCGCCCATCAGCAGGCCGATGCCGACCACGAAGCCGCCGACGGCCAGATAGACCCGTCGACGGGTGTAGGTGCGCAGACCGGTTCCCTCAAGCGCCGACGCGAATTTGGGATCTTCGGCATACAGCGCTCGCTCCATCTGGTCGAGCAGTCGCTGCTCGTGCTCCGAGAGCGGCACGGAGTCCTCCTACTCGTCGGTCGCGGGTGCGACCGGTCCGCCGCCCCGGTCGGGGTGGCAAGTCCAATCAGCCTTCAGAACACGCGGTCGGACGCCTGTGCGGGGGCCCGGGCCCGTGTCGTCCATATGCCCCGAGCATCCGGCGCTCATGCTTTCCGGCTTTACCCAGATCATACGGTCCACGGACCCTTCGCGGAGTGGTCGACCACGCGTGGGCCCGGCCACTTCGGCGGCTCCTCGCCGCACCCTCCTCAACGCGGAGGGGGGCGGACAAGTGCCCGACCCGTTGGAATCGGCCCGGACCTGGGGAGATCCCCGGGAGAAGGCGGGGAGACGGGCGGGGGACGCGCCGAAGATCCGCTGGCGAACGGGGGGAAGTCCGTCGGCGAACGGCGGTGGGCCGCCCGGTCAGCCCAGGGTGGCCAGCAGGTGGAGCTGGGTCGCCACGGCGTGGAAGGCCGGCTGCCCGGCGGCGGCCTCCTCCAGCTTCAGCAGCGCGTCCAGCGCGCCCGGCTCGGTGTCCACCAGGACGCCGGGCACCAGGTCGGCGAAGACCCGCACGCCGTGCACCGACTCCACCCGCAGTCCGGCGCCGGACGCCAGCCGGTCCAGCTCCTCGCCGGTGAAGCGGCGCGGCATCGGGTCGTTCGCGCCCCAGCGGCCGTCGGCGGCGCTCAGGACGGCGCGGGCGTCGTCGAAGTGTCCGCCGAGCGCGCGGGCGAGCACGGCTCCGTTGCGGTTGGCGGCCAGCAGGCTCACGAAGCCGCCCCGGCGCAGGGTGCCGGCCAGGCTGCCGAGCGCCTCGGCCGGGTCGTCGACGACCTCCAGCACGCCGTGGCAGAGCACCGCGTCGACGGTGCCGGGCGCGACCAGCTCGGGAAGCGTCTGGGTGTCGCCCTGCACGGCGCGGACCAGGTCGGTCACGCCGGCCTCGGCGGCCCGCCGCTCCAACGCGAACAGCGCGTCCGGGCTCGGGTCGACCACGGTGACGCGGTGGCCCAGCCGGGCCACCGGCACGGCGAAGTTGCCGGTGCCGCCGCCGGTGTCGACCACGTCGAGCACCGGCTGGTCCAGCTCGGCCACCCGCTTCTCCAGGGCGGCGCGCACCACCTCCCACACCACGGCGGTACGCAGGGCGCTGCGGGGACGCGTCGGGTACAAGACGAGGCTCCTTGGACGTGCAGTGTCGATCAGGTTGCCTCCACCTTAGGCCCTCCCCTTCCCTCACCCGGCCTCGCGCACCTCCTCCTGCCGCCCGTCCTCCTGTCGGCCGTCCGCGCCGTCCAGCGGGAGCCGCGGGGCGGGCGGGGCGGCGTGCAGGCCGAGCAGGCGCTCGACCAGGCGGAGGAACAGGGCCGAGTTGCGGACCAGGTCGTCCGCGTCGCGGGCCGAGGCCGAGCCCCGGATGCCCGCCTCGGCGGCCGCCCTGCGGCGCGCGCCCGCCGCGAAGTACGGAGCCCACTCGGCGAGTTCGGGAGCCACCTCGGGCAGCACCTCCCAGGCGCTGCGGATCGCCCGGCGCCGGCGCTCGCTCTTCTCCGGGCGCCCGCGCACGGCGAGCACGGCCGCGACGGTCCGCAGCGCCGCGAGGTGCGCGGCGGCGTACCGCTCCAGCGGGTCCTCCAGGGTGCGGGCCCGGGCGAGGGTGCGGTGGGCCTCCGCGAGCAGGTCGAGCGCGGCGGGCGGGGCGCCGGCGCGGAGCAGCACCGGATGCACGTCGGCACCGGCGGACGGCCGGTGGGCGGCGGAGCGCGGGGCGCTCCCCGGTCGGTGGGCGGCGGAGTGGAGGCGGGCGGTGACGGGCTCCGGGTGGCTGGTGGTCATGGTCTCCCCCGTTCCGAGGCAGCGCGCGGGCCGGGTGGCCCGTGCCCCTCCATCGTGAACGGCACCACTGACAATCGGGCCGGACCGCCGCCCCGCCGGGCCGGCCGCCGAAGCGCCGTCCCCCCACGAACGGCGCTTCGGCACTCCCCGGTTCCCCCCGGGCACCGGCTCCCCCGTGGCCCGCACCGCCGCCCCGTGCCGGCGGTGCGCGGCCTCCGGCCGGCTCCGGTGCGGACGGTCCCGTGCGCGCGCGCCGGCCGTCCGCTCCTCCGGGGCGGGGCGCCCGACGCGCCGCCGTCCCGGTGCCACAACTTTGGCGTCTTCGCAGGTCAAAGGCCATCCGCGCAGATACTCAATCGGTGATCTGAGTATCCGTACTCAGACGGCCCGCACCGTGCGGACGGGAACCGGCGGCCCCGCCGCCGACGTCGGTCCCGGTACGGTACGGCGAGCCGGGCCGACTCCGGCGGGGACTGCGAGCAGGAACGGACGGGGAAACGGATGACGATCGTCCCGCTGATCTTCACCAGCGGACTGGCGAGCGGGATCAACGCCTACGCGGTGGTCCTGCTGCTCGGCCTGCTGGGCCGGTTCGCCGGGGCCGACTCGGTGCCGGCGGCCCTGGAGCGCACCGATGTGCTGATCGCGGCCGCCGCGCTGTTCCTGCTGGAGGCGGTGGCCGACAAGATCCCCTACGTGGACAGCGTCTGGGACGTCGCCCACACCGTGATCCGGCCGGTCGCGGGCGCCACCGTCGGCGCGCTGATCGCCTCCACCGACCCCGGTTCGCTGGGCGAGGTCGCGGCGGGCGCGATGGGCGGCACGACGGCGCTGGTCAGCCACCTGGTGAAGGCCTCGCTGCGGATGGCGGTCAACACCTCGCCCGAGCCGGCCAGCAACATCGTGGTCTCGCTGGCCGAGGACGTCTCGGTGGCCGGGCTGATCACGCTGGCGATCTTCCACCCGTGGCTGGCCGCCTCGATCGCCACCGTCCTGCTGCTGATCGGCGTCCTGCTGGTGTGGTTCGCGATCAACCGGATCCGCGCCTTCCGCGCCCGGCGGCGCGAACGCCGGGCGGCCCGGGCCGCCGGGACGGCGGGCGGGCGGCCCGTGGCCGGGGGATCCGTCCCGCGGACCTAGGATCGGGAGCATGGCACGGATCGTCATCATCGGCGCAGGTATGAGCGGGCTCGCGGCGGCCTCCCGGCTGGCCACCATCGGGCACAAGGTGACGGTCTGCGAGGCGCGCGACACCTACGGCGGCATGGTCGGCCGCTACGAGCGCGACGGTTTCGCCTTCGACACCGGTCCCGGACTGCTCACCCTGCCCGCCGTCTACCGCGACCTCGCGCTGAAGACCGGGCGCGAGCCGCTGGAGCAGCTGGTCGAGCTGGGCCCGGTCGACCCGGAGAGCCGGCACCTGTTCCCCGACGGGACGGCCGTCTCGCTCCCCAACGCCTCCCGGGGCGGCGTGGTCCAGGCCCTCGACCAGGCCTTCGGCCCGGGCGCGGGCGAGCGGTGGGCCGAGGTACTCAACCACGGCCGCACGGTCTGGGAGGCCACCCGCCGCCCGCTGCTGGAGGAGCCGCTGCCGGCCGACCGGAGGCCGCTGCACACCGACCCGTACCCCCAGCCCGCCGTGCCCCGGCGCGGCCTGTTCGGCCGGCGGCGCGGCCCGCGCCAGTGGACTCTCGCCGACGTCGCCGCCGAACAGCTCGGCGGGCACCCGGGGCTGACCGCCCTGCTGCACGAGCACGCGCTGCGGTTCGGCCTCGACCCGCGCACCGCCCCCGCCGGGGCCACCGTGCTGCCGTACATGGAGCAGTCCTTCGGCGTCTGGTACGTCAAGGGCGGCCTGCGCGCGCTGGCCGACGCGGTGTACCGCCGCTGCGAGCAGCGCAAGGTGGAGTTCCGCTTCGGGACGCCGGTCGCCAAGGTGGTGCTGCGCGACGGCCGGGTGTGCGGCGTGCAGACCAAGGGCGACCGGATCGACGCCGACCTGGTCGTCTCGTCGATCGACGCGCGGGTGCTGCACACCCAGTGGATGGGCCCGGCCGAGAGCTCGGACGACTGGCCCGCCGCCGCCGAGCGGCTGCACGGCGTGCCGGGGCGGGTGAGCGTGCTGCTCGCACTGCGCGGCGCCCGGCCCGAGGGCACGGCGCACCGCACGGTGGTGCACGCCGGCGACCCGGCCGCCGAGCTGGCCGGCGTCTTCGACCCGGGCGTGTGGCCGACCGACCGGCCGACCGTGCAAGTGCTGCGGCCGGACGACCCCTCGCTGCACCCGGAGGGGCACGAGGCCGTGGTGCTGACCGCGACCACCCCGTCCCTGGACCTCGACTGGGGCGAGCCCGGCGTCGCGGACGCCTTCGCCGACCGGATGCTCGACCACGTCGAGGCGGCCGGCCTGAACCTGCGCGAGCGGATGCTCTGGCGGGTGGTCCGCACCCCCGAGCACACCGAGCGCGAGACCGGCTCCTTCTTCGGCTCCGTCCCGCCCCCGGCCCTGGCCGGCCTCGACGGCGACCTCCTCCAGGCCCCCAACGAGGACCACCCCGGCCTCTACCTCACCGGCGGCGCCGCCCACCCCGGCGGCGGCCTCGCCCGCGTCGGCATGTCCGCCTGCATCGTCGCCAACCTCATCGGCCCCGCCTGACCCACCCCCGCCGGCGCAGGAAGTCGGCCCCATCGACTTCCTGCGCCCACCACCCGAAATCTACGCGCATAGACTCCCTCGCGGACACGGCACCGCAAGCCACGCCCGGAGTGGAAAGTCGGCCCCGCCGACTTCTCGCGCGCGCGGGCCGATACCGGCACACAGAAACGTCCGCACGGACGCCCGACATGAGGCCGCAAGGAGGCTGCGCGCGGAACAGAAGGTCGACCCCGTCGACTTCCTGTGCGCACCACCCGGAATCTACGCGCATAGATACACCTGCGGACACAGCGCCGCGAGCCACGCCCGGAGTGGAAAGTCGGCCCCGCCGACTTCTCGTGCGCGCGGGGCCGGGCTGCTACGTGCGCGGATGCCGGCAGGCGGTGGGGCCGTGGGGAACGTGCGCGGAGTGGGAAGTCGGACGGGCCGACTTCCTGTTCCGCGCCCGGGTCAGGACTGCTGCTGCCAGGTGGGGTGCTGCTGCTGGTAGCCGTACTGGTCGTACTGGGGCTGCTGCGGCTGCTGGGGGATGCCGGTGATGGGCTGCTCCTCCGGCTGGGCGGGCTGCCACTGCTGCTGGTCGTAGCCGTACTGCTGCTGTTGCTGCTGTTGCTGTTGCTGCTGGTAGCCGCCGTACGGGTCGGGCTGCTGCGGGTAGCCGCCGTACTGCTCCTGCTGCGGGTAGCCGCCGTAGCCCTGGTCGTAGCCGAAGACCGGCTGCTGCTGGGCGGGCTGCCACTGCTGCTGGTCGTAGCCGTACTGCTGCTGCTGTTGCTGTTGCTGTTGCTGCGCCGGGTCGTAGCCGGCCTGGTAGGCCTCGGTGTAGGCGTCCTGCTGCGGGACCGCCTGGAGCAGCTCGGTCTGCTGCTGCTCGTAGTACGCCGGCGCGTACACGCCGTCGGCGGCCAGCTCCTGCATCTCGAACGCGGCGGTCCGTTCGACGGCCGCCTCCTCCGCCGCCGGCGCCGCGGCCGGGGCCTCCTCGACCGCGCCGACCTCGCCGACCTGCTCCACCGCGACCGCCGCGGCGGCCACCGCGCCACCGCCGGTGAGCGCACCGAGCAGCGGCACCTTGGCGAGCGGCCCGGGCAGGCTCCCGTCCGCCGCGCGCAGCGACCACCCGGCCGCGTAGCCGCGCTTGACCGAGAGCGTCACGAAGGTCTGGCCGACGGCGAACATCGCGGCGCCGGCGCCGATCACCGGCACGGAGCCGATCGCCATCCCGGCGGCCACCGCGAGGAAGCCGGCCAGCGCGAGGCCGCGCCAGTGCAGCGGGGCCCGGTTCTGGAACAGCAGCTCGGCGACCAGCCAGAGCGCCACCACCGCCAACGCGGCGTACAGCAGCAGGTATCCGATGCCCATCCCGCCCGCTACCTCCCAGTCGCGTGCCCGCGCCCGCCGCGCGTGTGCGGCGACTGTACCGGTTCAACGGCCCGGGTACCGCATCGCGTTCCCGCCGGCCGCGGGAACGCGATGCGCCGCAGCTCAGCGCCGGTGCAGGCCGAGGTTCTGGTAGATCTCCAGGGTCGCCGTCGAGTGGTTCAGCGTGATGAAGTGCAGCCCGGGGGCGCCCTCCGCCAGCAGCCGCTCGGACATCGCGGTGGCGTGTTCCATGCCGATCGCGCGCAGCGCCGCCGGGTCGTCGATCACCGCGCGCAGCCTGGCCTCCAGGTCCGGCGGGAAGGCCGAGCCGCTCAGCTGCGGGAAGCGCTCCAGCTGCTTGGCGTTGGTGACCGGCATGATCTCCGGGATGATCGGCGTCTCGCAGCCGGCGGCCACCACCCGGTCGCGCAGCCGCAGGTAGTCGTCGACCTCGAAGAACATCTGGGTGATGGCGTAGTCGGCACCCGAGCGGATCTTCGCCACGAAGTGCCGGATGTCGTCGTCCCAGTCGGTCGAGCGCGGGTGCATGTTGGGCGAGGCCGCCACGCCGACGCAGAAGTCGCCGATGCCCTTGATCAGCTCGACCAGCTCGTACGCGTAGGTGACGCCCTGCGGGTGGCTGACCCACTCGCCCAGCGGGTCGCCGGGCGGGTCGCCGCGCACCGCGAGGACGTTGCGCACGCCCTGGTCGGCGTACTGGCCGATGATGTTGCGCAGCTCGGCGATCGAGTGGTCGACGGCGGTCAGGTGGGCCACCGGGGTGAGCGTGGTCTCGGTGGCGATCCGGCCGACCATGTTCACCGTGCGCTCGCGCGAGGAGCCTCCGGCGCCGTACGTCATGCAGACGAAGTTGGGGTCGAGCGGTTCGAGCCGCCGGATGGCGTCCCAGAGCTTCTGCTCGCCGGCCTCGCTGCGCGGCGGCATGAACTCGAAGGAGAAGGACCGCTTTCCGGCTGCCAGGAGGTCGCGGACCGTCTGTGCGCGGTCCGGTCTGGTCGAAGCGATACCGAGTGCCATGCTGGCAGGTTAGCCGTCGGCGGAAGGGCGCGGACAACTCGGTCCCAGCCTGTGAGACGCCGGGTGGACGACCGGTGGACTCCGGGTGGACGGCGCCGGGGGCGGGCGCGGCGTCCGCGCGAACAGCGGTCGGCGCGCCCGGCCGGGGCTCGTGCGTACGGCTGTTCCCCTCCGCCCCGGATACGCTTGCTGCGCACCCCAGCTACCTCCGGAGTCCCATCGTGACCTCGTCCAGCCACCGGCCGGCCAACCCGATTGACGTGGAGGACGTGCGCGAGCGCGTCAACGCCGCCCTCGTCGGCTTCATGGACGGCCAGTCGGCCCTGCTCGGCAAGGTCTCCGCGCAGCTGGAGCCGGTCACCGAGGCGCTGCGCGACTTCCTCCTGGACGGCGGCAAGCGGCTCCGCCCGGCGTTCTGCTACTGGGGCTGGCGCGGCGCCGGCGGCCCGGCGGCCGGCGAGGGGATCACCCGGGCGGCGGCGGCCCTGGAACTGCTGCAGGCCAGCGCGCTCGTCCACGACGACCTGATGGACCGCAGCGACACCCGGCGCGGCCTGCCCTCCGTGCACCGCCGCTTCGAGGCGATGCACCGCGAGCGCGGCTGGCGCGGCGACCGCGAGCAGTACGGCGCCTCGGCGGCGGTGCTGCTCGGCGACCTGCTGCTGATCTGGTGCGACGAGCTGTTCCTGAACTCCGGCCTGGACCCGGCGGCGGTGCTGGCCGCCAAGCCGATGTTCGACCTGATGCGCACCGAGGTCATGGTCGGCCAGTACCTGGACGTGCTGGAGCCGGTCGCCGGGGACTCCACCGACGAGGGCGCGCTGGAGCGCGCGCAGACCGTCCTGCACTACAAGTCGGCCAAGTACACGATCGAGCGGCCGCTCCAGGTCGGCGCGCTGCTGGCGGGCGCCCCGCCCCGGCTGGTGGAGGCGTACGGGGCGTTCGGCCTGCCGCTGGGCGAGGCGTTCCAGCTGCGGGACGACCTGCTGGGCGTGTTCGGCGACCCGGCGGTCACCGGCAAGCCGGCCGGCGACGACCTGCGCGAGGGCAAGCGGACGCTGCTGGTCGCGCACGCCATGCGGGGCCTGCCGGCCGCCGAGGCGCGGCGGCTGGACGAGCGGCTGGGCGCGCCGGACCTGACCGCCGGGGAGGTCGCCGGGCTGCGCGAGCTGGTGGCCCGCAGCGGCGCGCCGGAGCGGGTGGAGCAGCGGATCGAGGAGCTGCTGCGCCAGGCGCTGGCCGCGCTGGAGGAGGCGCCGCTGGCGGACCCGCGGGCCCGCGTGACGCTGCTGGCGCTGGCCGAGGCCGCCACCGTCCGCAAGTACTGACCCGCGCACGACGGCACGGGAGGGACGGACGGCGGCGGCCCCGGTCGGTCGAGTCCGGTCAGAGCGCGCGCAGCCGCCGGGCGAACTCGGCGGCCGCGGCCCCCGGGTCCTCCGCGGCGGTGACGGCCCGGACCACCACGACCCGGCGGGCGCCGGCGGCCAGCACCTCGTCCAGGTTGCCGAGGTCGATTCCGCCGATGGCGAACCACGGCCGCGCGGTCCCCAGCTTCGCCGCGTACTCGACCAGGCCCAGGCCCGGCGCGGGGCGGCCCGGCTTGGTCGGGGTCGGCCAGACCGGGCCGGTGCAGAAGTAGTCGACGCCGGGCTCGGCGGCGGCCGCGTCCACCTCGGACTCGGCGTGGCAGGACCGCCCGATCAGCACGTCCTCGCCGATGATCGCCCGGGCGGCGGGCACCGGCAGGTCGTCCTGCCCGAGGTGCAGCACGTCCGGACCCGCCGCGTGGGCGACGTCGGCGCGGTCGTTGACGGCGAGCAGCTTGCCGTGCCGGCGGCAGGCGTCGGCGAAGACCTCCAGCGCCGCCAGCTCCTGCTTGGCCTCCAGGCCCTTGTCCCGGAGCTGGACGATGTCCACGCCGCCGGCCAGCGCGGCGTCCAGGAACTCGGCGAGGTCGCCGCGCTCGCGCCGGGCGTCGGTGCACAGGTACAGCCGGGCGTCGGCGAGCCGGGCCCGGCGGTCGGTCGCGGCCGGGTCCGTCACCACGCCATCGCCTGGGCGCGCCGCTTGACCTCGGTGGCCCGGTTCTCGCAGAGCGCCTGCATCGGGGTACCGGGCAGCGACGGGTCCTCGGTGAACATCCACACCAGGATCTCGTCGTCGCTGAACCCGCTGTCGCGCAGCACCGTCAGCGTGCCGATCAGGTGCTTCACCGGGCCGGTCTCGTCGATGAACGCCGCCGGGACCTGCAGCGACTTGTTGGGGCCGCGGCGGACGGCGATCAGGTCACCCTTCTTGACCATGTTGCGGACCTCGGTGACCACCAGACCCCACCTCTCGGAGATGTCGGGCAGGTAGAGCCACGCGGGGACCAGGGATTCAATCTTGGCTTCGATCTCACTCACACGCACCAGACTGCCACCTCGGCGGCCCGCCGCGCACCAATCGGGTCGGCCGCCCGGCGCCGCCCGGGGGCGCTACCCGGCGGCCAGGGCCGACTTCAGCGGCACCGCCGGGTCCGCGGCGCGGGCCGGGTCGAGGACGGCGCCGCGCTCGATCAGCCGCCGTCCCTGGGTCAGGTCGCGCGGCCGGTCGACCGCGAGCAGCGCGTGCAGGGTGCCGTCGCGCAGCCAGAGCACCGACCAGTCGGCGTCGTCCGGAGAGCCGCGCCACAGCAGCTCGTCGTCCGCTCCGTGCCGCCCGGCGTACTGCGCCATCCGCCCGAACTGCTCGGACCAGAAGTACTGCACCGGGTCGTACGGCGGCGCGTCCGCGCCGAGCAGGGTGCCGGCCACCGCCTCCCCGGACCGCAGCGCGTGGTCCCAGTGCTGGACGGTCAGCCGGGTGCCGGAGCGCGCCGAGGGGTAGCTGACGCAGTCGCCGGCCGCCAGCACGCCCGGGACGGTGGTGCGCAGCCGCTCGTCGACCAGCACGGCGCCGGCCGCGTCCAGGGCGACCCCGGTGCCGGCCAGCCAGCCGGTGGCCGGGCGGGCGCCGATGCCGACCACCACCTCGTCGGCGGGCAGGCGGGAGCCGTCGGCGAGCAGCACCGCGCCGGGCTCGACGGCGGCGACGCCGGTGCCGCAGCGCAGGTCCACGCCGGCTTCGGCGTACCAGGCGGCCATCGCCCGGCCGACCTCGGCGGGCAGCGCGCCGGGGACGGGCGCCGGGCCCGCCTCGACGACGGTCACCTCGCAGCCGGCCGCCCGGGCGGCGGTCGCCACCTCGGCGCCGATCCAGCCCGCGCCGACCAGCACCAGGCGCAGGCCGGGGCGGAGCAGGGCGCGCAGCGCCAGCGCGTCGTCCAGGGTGTGCAGCAGGTGGGCGCGGTCCGCGCCGGGCAGGGCGCGCGGCTCGGCGCCGGTGGCGATCACCAGCGCGCCGTACGGCTCGTCGCCGGCGTCGGTGTGCAGCGTGCCCGCGCCGCCGGGGCCGCCGGGGGTGAGACCGGTGGCGCGGCGACCGGTGAGCAGCTCGACGCCGAGCCCGGCGAAGTCGAGGTCGAGGGCGGTGCTGTCGGCCTTGCCGAGCAGGACGTCCTTGGAGAGCGGCGGCCGGTCGTACGGCGCGTGCGGCTCCTCGCCGACCAGTGTGATCCGCCCCTGCCAGCCGTCGCGCCGCAGCACCGCGGCGCACTGCGCCCCGGCCAGCCCGGCGCCGACCACGACCACCCGATCCGTCTGTCCCGTTCCGTTCAGCTCAGCCACGTCCGTCACTGTACTGAGCCCGGTCCCGGGCCTCCGGACCCAGGCCGCCCCGTCCCGCCCCGTAGCAGGCACCTTCAGGGGGCGCACCCCCCGGAGTTAAGGTGGGGGCACCATCACGGGAGCCCGGCGGACCGGGCTGAGAGGCGGGCTGGCACGGCCTGCGACCGTCCGAACCTGATCCGGGTCATACCGGCGAAGGGAGAGCAGCTTTGACACGCTCGGCACCGGGCGCCCACGCCGATGTCCTGGTCGTCGGCGGTGGGATCATCGGACTCGCCGTCGCCTGGCGGGCGGCCCAGCGCGGGCTGCGCGTCGTCGTCGTCGACCCGCGGCACGGCGGCGGCGCCGCCCAGGTGGCGGCGGGCATGCTCGCCCCGGTCACCGAACTCCAGTACGGCGAGGAGCCGCTGCTCCGCCTCGGGATGGCCTCCAACGAGCGCTACGCGGCCTTCGCGGCCGAGCTCACCGAGGCGAGCGGCGGCCACGACACCGGCTACCGGCAGTGCGGCACGATCGCCGTCGCCCTCGACTCCGACGACCGCGCGGAACTGCGCGAGCTGCACGCCTTCCACCAGCGGCTCGGCCTCGACTCGCAGTGGCTCACCGGCCGCGAGGCCCGCCGGCTGGAGCCGATGCTCGCCCCGGGCGTGCGCGGCGGCCTGCACGTCACCGACGACCACCAGGTGGACGGCCGCCGGCTGGCCGCGGCCCTGGTGCGGGCGTGCGAGCGGGCGGGCGCGGTGCTGCACCGCGCCGAGGCCGCCGAGCTGCTGGTCGAGCACGACCGGGCGACCGGCGTCCGGCTGGCCGGCGGCGAGCGCGTCACCGCCGACCGGGTGGTGCTCGCGGCCGGCTCGCGCAGCCACCTGCTGCCCGGCCTGCCCCCGGGCGTGCTGCCGGCGATCCGCCCGGTCAAGGGCCAGGTGCTGCGGCTGAGCGTGCCCGAGGCGTACCGGCCGTTCCTCTCCCGCAACGTGCGCGCCGTCGTCCGCGGCGGCCACCTCTACCTGGTGCCGCGCGAGAACGGCGAGCTGGTGGTCGGCGCGACCACCGAGGAGCAGGGCTACGACACCACGGTCACCGCCGGCGGGGTGTACGAGCTGCTGCGCGACGCGCACGAGCTGGTCCCCGGCATCACCGAGCTGCCGCTGGTGGAGACCTGCGCCGGGCTGCGCCCCGGCTCCCCGGACAACGCGCCGCTGCTCGGCCCGACCGCGCTGCCCGGCCTGGTCGCCGCCACCGGCCACTACCGCAACGGCGTCCTGCTGACGCCCGTCACCGGCGACCTGGTGGCCGAGTACCTGGCCACCGGCACCCTGCCGGAGCTCGCCCGCCCGTTCTCCCCCACCCGATTCACGAAGGTCCCGGCATGAGCCCCCGCACCAGCGACATCCCCCTGAGCGTCAACGGCGAGCCCCGCGCGGTGCCCGCCGCGACCACTCTCGCCGAGGTGGTCGCCACCCTCAGCCAGGCGCACTCCGGCGTCGCCGCCGCCCTGAACGAGGCCGTGGTGCCGCGCGCCGAGTGGCCGCGCACGCCGCTGTCGGCGGGCGACCGGATCGAGATCCTCACCGCCGTCCAGGGAGGCTGACCGATGGCCGACGACCTTCTCACCATCGCCGGGACGTCCTTCTCCTCCCGGCTGATCATGGGCACCGGCGGCGCCCCCAGCCTGGAGGTCCTGGAGCAGGCCCTCCAGGTGTCCGGCACCGAGCTGACCACCGTGGCGATGCGCCGGGTGAACGCCACCACCCAGGGCTCGGTGCTCGACGTGCTGACCCGCAACGGCATCCGGGTGCTGCCCAACACGGCCGGCTGCTTCACCGCCGGCGAGGCCGTGCTGACCGCCCGGCTGGCCCGCGAGGCGCTCGGCACGGACTGGGTGAAGCTGGAGGTGATCGCCGACGAGCGGACCCTCCTGCCGGACCCGATCGAGCTGCTGGACGCCGCCGAGACCCTGGTCGACGACGGTTTCACCGTGCTGCCGTACACCAACGACGACCCGGTGCTGGCCCGCAAGCTGGAGGACGTCGGCTGCGCGGCGATCATGCCGCTGGGCTCGCCGATCGGCTCCGGCCTCGGCATCCGCAATCCGCACAACTTCCAGCTGATCGTGGAGGGCGCGGGGGTCCCGGTGATCCTGGACGCCGGCGCCGGGACCGCCTCGGACGTCGCCCTGGCGATGGAGCTGGGCTGCGCCGCGGTGATGCTGGCCTCCGCCGTCACCCGCGCCCAGGACCCGGTGCTGATGGCCGACGCGATGCGGCACGCCGCCGAGGCGGGCCGGCTGGCCCACCGGGCGGGCCGGATCCCGCGCCGGTTCCACGCCGAGGCCTCCTCCGCGATGGCCGGCCGCGCCGACCTCGACACCCGCGAGCACCCGGCCTTCTGAGAGCGGGTCATTCCGGATAAACCGGTCCGATCATCGGCCTGGTGTCACAAACCGGGCACAGAGCGGCCCCGGGAGCGGTGTCTCCCCGGGGCCGTGAACCGCCACGCCCTAGACTCGCCGGGTGGACATGGCACTGCGCGACCCCCTGATCGGTACCCTGCTCGACGGCCGGTACCGGGTCGAGCGGCGGATCGCCACCGGCGGGATGTCCACCGTCTACCAGGGCACCGACACCCGGCTCGACCGGGTCGTGGCGCTCAAGGTGATGCACCCCTCGCTGGCCGGCGACACCGCGTTCACCACCCGCTTCATCCGCGAGGCCAAGGCCGTCGCCCGGCTCGCCCACCCCAACGTCGTCAACGTCTTCGACCAGGGCGCCGACGGCGGGCACGTCTTCCTCGCCATGGAGTACGTCCCCGGCGGCACCCTGCGCGACCTGCTCCGCGACCGCGGCGCGCTCTCCATCCGGGCCGCCCTGGACATCCTGGAACCGGTGCTCGCCGCCCTCGGCTCCGCCCACCGGGCCGGCCTGGTGCACCGCGACGTCAAGCCCGAGAACGTGCTGATCACCGAGGACGGCCTGGTCAAGGTCGCCGACTTCGGCCTGGTCCGGGTGCTGAACGCCGCCGACGGCGCCACCACCTCCACCACCGCGACCGCCGGCACCGTGCTCGGCACCGTCTCCTACCTCGCGCCCGAGCAGATCCGCCCCGGCGCCGAGACCGACCAGCGGGTGGACGTCTACGCGGCCGGCATCCTGCTGTACGAGATGCTCACCGGCTCCCGGCCGCACACCGGCGAGAACCCCGTCCAGGTGATGTACCGCCACCTCCACGAGGACGTCCCGGCGCCGTCCGCCACCGTCCCCGGCGTGGCGCCGGGGCTGGACGCCATAGTGGCGGGCGCCTGCGCCCGGGACCGCGCCGACCGCCCGCACGACGCGGTCGAGCTGCTCGCCGCGCTCCAGCGGGTCCGCCGCGGGCTCACCCCGGCCCAGCTGGACGCCGAACCGCCCGCCGCCACCCGGCCCGGCCCGCGGTCGCCGGCCGGCGAGGCGACCTCGGTGCTCACCCCGGTGCTGCGGCCCGCTCCCCCGGTCGAACGCACCAGCGTGCTGGACGTGCCGCCGGAGCTCATGGACCAGCTGCTCACCGAGCCGCGCCCGTACGACGAGCCGCCGCCGGAGCGCGCCGCGCGCCCGCCGCGCGCCCGCCGCTCGCGCTCCGCCGCCCGCCGGCTGCCGCGCGGGCCGCTGATCTGGGCGGCCGTCGTCACCGCCCTGGTCCTGCTGGTCGGCGGGGCGACGTACGCCATCTCCGGCGCGGTCTACGGCACGGTGCCGGGCGTGCTCGGCAAGGACCGGGCGGAGGCCGAGCGGATCCTGGACGCCGCCGGCATGCACGGGCGGGTCTCCGAGGTGTACAGCGAGTCCGTCCCGGTCGGCCAGGTGATGGCGGCCGACCCCGGGGTGGGCGTCCGGGCCAGGAAGAGCGACGCCGTCACCCTCACCGTCTCGCGCGGGCCCAAGCGGATCGCCGTCCCCGACGTGGTCGGCCGCCCGTCCGCGCAGGCCGCCTCGGCCCTGACCGGGGCGCAGCTGACGGCCGGCACGGTGACCGAGACCTACAGCGACACCGTCCCGGAGGGCTCGGTGATCAGCAGTGCGCCGGCGGCCGGGCAGCAGGTGCCGGAGAACACGCCGGTCGCGCTGGTGGTCAGCAAGGGCATGGTGCCGGTCCCGGACGTCACCGGGATGTCCAAGGAGGCCGCCGAGAAGGCGCTCCAGGCGGCCGGGTTCGCCATGCAGAGCAGCGGGGTCAATCTGTTCGGCACCGGCAAGGTGACCGGCCAGTCCCCGGCGGCCGGCGAGCGCCGCCCGCAGCGCACCGTGGTCACGGTCACCTTCCCGTTCCTGTAGGCGGACCGGCCCGGCCGGGGCGGATCAGCGCAGCGGGCCGTCGCCCGGCTCCTCCTGGTAGGAGTAGCGCTGCTCCCGCCACGGGTCGGCCCGGTTGTGGTAGCCGCGCTCCTCCCAGAAGCCGCGCCGGTCGGCCCGCATGTACTCGATCGCCCGGACCCACTTGGGCCCCTTCCAGGCGTACAGCCGCGGCACGACCAGCCGGACCGGGAAGCCGTGCTCGGCGGTGAGCGCCTCGCCGTCGCGGTGGGTGGCGAGCAGCGTGTCGGGGGCGGCGAAGTCCTCCAGCCGCAGGTTGGCGCTGTAGCCGTACTCGGCCCAGACCATGACGTGGGTGACACCGGTGTCCGGCGGCGCCAGGCCGAGCAGGACGGCGGCGGCCACGCCGGTCCACTCGCCGTCGAGCACCGAGAAGCGGGTGACGCAGTGCAGGTCGGCCCGGACGGTGGTGCGCGGCAGGGCGTTGAAGCCCGCGAAGTCCCAGCTGCGCTTCTCCGCCGAGGCGGTCGCGCCGAACACCTGGAGATCCCAGGTCAGCGGCTTGAAGCGGGGCACCGGACCGTAGTGCAGAGCGGGCCAGCCGCGCTGGACGCGCTGGCCCGGCGGGAGCCCGGGGTCAGACGGCGGCGACGGTTCTTGTTCGGACTGACCCATGGATCCATGGTGACAGACGGCGCGCGACGCCCGGTGCACGCCCCTTCGCCGCCTCACCCGCCCCGCTCGTACGGGCCAACGACGGAGCGGTGGCTTTCCCTTGCGCGGGGCAAATCGGATATTCCGACACATGTCCTAGTGAGTGTGAACTTACTGGAATTTCCTCCCATAGCGGTGCCAGGATGCGTGCAGCCGGGGCCGGAGGGTGAACGGCCGCGATCCCGCACGCAGAGCAGGAAGGCACCGCCATGAAGGGTGACGCAGAGGTCATCGAGTTCCTCAACGAGCAGCTCACCGCCGAGCTGACCGCAATCAACCAGTACTTCCTGCACGCCAAGATGCAGGAGAACTTCGGCTGGACGAAGCTCGCGAAGTACACCCGGCACGAGTCCTTCGACGAGATGAAGCACGCCGAGGTGCTCACCGACCGGATCCTCTTCCTGGACGGGCTGCCCAACTACCAGCGGCTCTTCCACGTCCGGATCGGCCAGACGGTCAAGGAGATGTTCGAGGCCGACCGGCAGGTCGAGGTCGAGGCGATCGACCGGCTCAAGCGCGGGATCGTGGTGATGCGGGCCAAGAACGACGTCACCTCGGCCAACATCTTCGAGTCGATCCTGGCGGACGAGGAGGAGCACATCGACTACCTGGACACCCAGCTCGCCCTGGTGGAGAAGCTCGGGGAGGCGCTCTACCTCGCCCAGCTGATCGAGCAGCCGGAGTCCTGAGTCCGGGCCCCGGTCAGGCGGCGCGCAGCGGCGCCGGCACCGGGGCCGGGGCTGCCGTGGGCCCGGCGGCCTCCTCCGCCGCCGGGTCGGCCAGGCCCAGCCTGGCGGCGAGCCGGGCGGTCGGGCAGGGCCGGGCGCCGTGCTCGCCGAGCAGGGCCTGGATCCGCCGCACGCAGGAGCCGCAGTCGGTTCCGGCCTTGCAGCCCTTGGCGATCTGGCGCGGGGTGTTGGCACCGCCGTCGATCGCCTGCTTCACCTGGTCCTCGGTGACCGCATGGCACATGCACACGTACATCGCGGTCTCTCCCGGGGGTGAAGCGGTGAAGCGGAGTGGATCTTGACTAAGGCAAGCCTTAGTTCACTAAGCCTCACCTTACCCGGTGAACCGGGTACGCAAAAGCCTCTCCGGCCCGGGAGAACCCCGGGCCGGAGAGGCTTTTCTCACACACGTGCGGAGGGCGCCGGTCAGTTGCCGCCGCGGTACATCTCGGCGACCAGGAACGCCAGGTCCAGCGACTGGCTGCGGTTGAGCCGCGGGTCGCAGGCCGTCTCGTAGCGCTGGTGCAGGTCGTCGACCAGCACCTCGTCGCCGCCGCCGACGCACTCGGTGACGTCGTCACCGGTCAGCTCCACGTGGATGCCGCCCGGGTGGGTGCCGAGCGCGCGGTGCACCTCGAAGAAGCCCTTGACCTCGTCGAGCACGTCGTCGAAGCGACGGGTCTTGTGGCCGCTGGACGCCTCGAAGGTGTTGCCGTGCATCGGGTCGCAGATCCAGACCGGCTGCGCGCCGGAGGCGGTGACCTTCTCCACCAGGGCGGGCAGGTGCTCGCGGACCTTGCCCGCGCCCATCCGGGTGATGAAGGTGAGCCGGCCGGGCTCGCGCTCCGGGTCCAGCTTCTCGATCAGGGTCAGCGCCTCGTCGACCGAGGTGGTCGGGCCGAGCTTCACGCCGATCGGGTTGCGGACCTTCGAGGCGAACTCGATGTGCGCGTGGTCCAGCTGGCGGGTGCGCTCGCCGATCCACACCATGTGGCCGGAGACGTCGTACAGCTCGCCGGTGCGCGAGTCCACGCGGGTCAGCGCGGTCTCGTAGTCCAGGATCAGCGCCTCGTGGGACGAGAAGAACTCGACCGTCTTGAACTCCTCCGGCGCCACGCCACAGGCGTTCATGAACGCCAGCGCGTTGTCGATCTCGCGGGCGAGCTGCTCGTAGCGCTGGCCGGCCGGCGAGTTGCGCACGAAGTCCTGGTTCCAGGCGTGCACCTGGCGCAGGTCGGCGTAGCCACCGGTGGTGAAGGCGCGCACCAGGTTGAGCGTCGCGGCGGACGCGTTGTACATCCGCTTCAGCCGCTCCGGGTCCGGGATCCGGGACTCGGGGGTGAACTCGAAGCCGTTCACCGAGTCGCCCCGGTAGACCGGCAGGGTCACGCCGTCGCGGGTCTCGGTCGACTTGGAGCGCGGCTTGGAGTACTGGCCGGCGATGCGGCCGACCTTGACGACCGGCACCGAGGCCGCGTACGTCAGCACGGCCGCCATCTGCAGCAGGGTCTTGAGCTTGTTGCGGATGTGCTCCGCCGAGACACCGTCGAAGGCCTCGGCGCAGTCACCGCCCTGCAGCAGGAACGCCTCACCACGGGCCACGGCACCGAGCCGGGCGCGCAGCTGGTCGCACTCGCCCGCGAAGACGAGCGGCGGATACGAGGCAAGCTCGGCAAGGGTCTTGCGCAGAGCCTCTTGGTCCGGCCATTCGGGCTGCTGCGCCGCGGGCAGGGACTGCCAGGAGTGGAGATTCGTCACGGTCACGCGCTCAAGGCTACGGGGTGCGACAACCGATTTGTGACCACCGCCCGAGGGGTGAGACATCTGGCGGACATTCGGGTGACGGTCCTCACGCCCGGCCGGGTATCCGCTAGGCTCGGGCCCGTGAACACGCCGCACACCTTCTCCTGGTGGTGGGCCGACCCCCTGGGTGGCCCACAGCCCGCGCGTTCCTAGACGCAGACGACCGGCCGCCCCTCGGGGCGGCCGTCGGCGTTCTCCAGCCGGCCGACAGCCCTCCCGGGAGCGGAACCACATCCGCCGCACGCCACCCGGAAGGACCACCGCCACCGTGACCAGCGCCGCCGACCTGCTCGCCCGCCTCACCGCCGCCGACGCACCGGCCTTCGCCCTGCTGCACCGCCGCACCCCGCGCACCGCCCCGGACACCGTCGAGGTCCTGCTCGGCACCGTCGACAGCTACGAGCGGCTGGCCGACCTGCCGGTCCGCCACGGCGTCCCCGCCGACGGCCCCGCGCACGACCTGCTCGCGCTCGTCCCCTACCGGCAGATCCGCGAGCGCGGCTTCGAGGCGCACGACGACGCCACCCCGCTCCAGGCCCTCGCCGTCACCGAGCAGTACGCCCTGCCGCTCGCCGAGGTCGCCGCCGCGCTCCCCCGGCTGCCGTTCGCGCTGAGCGACGGCGGCTTCGACATCGACGACGACGAGTACGCCGCGATCGTGCGCCGGGTGATCGAGGAGGAGATCGGCCGCGGCGAGGGCGCCAACTTCGTCATCCGCCGCGACTTCACCGCGACGCTGGAGGCCCCCGGCGGATCCGGCGGCGGACACTGCTCCCCCGCGCTCGCGCTGACCCTGTTCCGCCGGCTGCTGGAGCAGGAGCGCGGCGCCTACTGGACCTTCCTGGTGCACACCGGCGAACGCGTGCTCGTCGGCGCATCCCCCGAGGTGCACGTCCGGCAGAGCGGCGGGACCGTCGTGATGAACCCGATCTCCGGCACCTACCGCTATCCGGCCGCCGGCGCGGACCTCGACTCGCTGCTCTCCTTCCTCCACGACCCCAAGGAGCTGGAGGAGCTGACCATGGTGGTCGACGAGGAGCTCAAGATGATGTGCACCGTCGGCGACCTCGGCGGCCAGGTGCTCGGCCCGCGGCTCAAGGAGATGTCCCACCTCGCGCACACCGAGTACGAGCTGCGCGGCCGCACCTCGCTGGACGTCCGCGAGGTGCTCAAGGAGACGATGTTCGCCGCCACCGTCACCGGCAGCCCGGTGCAGAACGCCACCCGGGTGATCAAGCGCTACGAGCGCGGCGGCCGCGGCTACTACTCCGGCGCGCTCGCCCTGATCGGCCGCTCGGCCAGCGGCGGCCAGCTGCTCGACTCGCCGATCTGCATCCGCACCGCCGACATCGACACCGCCACCGGCCGGCTCGCCGTCCGGGTCGGCGCCACCCTGGTGCGCCACTCCGACCCGCTGTCCGAGGTCGCCGAGACGCACGCCAAGGCCGCCGGGGTGCTCACCGCGATCGGCGCCCGCCCGGCCCCCGCGCACACGGCCCGCCCCGGCGGCCGGCGGCTGGCCGACGACCACCGCGTCCAGGCCGCGCTGGACTCCCGGCGGGCCGGCCTCGCCCCGTTCTGGCTGCGGATGCAGCAGCCGGCCCGGGCCACCGAGCCGCTGGAGACCCTGGTCGTCGACGGCGAGGACACCTTCACCGCGATGCTCGCCCACCTGCTGACCTCGCTCGGCCACCGGGTCACCGTGGTCCGCTACGACGAGCCGGGCCTGCGCGAGCGGGTCGCCGCCCACCCCGGCCCGCTGGTGCTCGGCCCCGGCCCGGGCGACCCGGCCGCCGAGGACGACCCCAAGATGGCCGTGCTGCGCCCGATCGTCACCGACGCGCTGGCCGCCGTCCGCGACGGCCGCCGCACCGCCCCGCTGCTCGCCGTCTGCCTCAGCCACCAACTGCTGTCCGCCGCGCTCGGCCTGCCGCTGGCCCGCAAGGCGGTGCCGTACCAGGGCGCGCAGGAGAGCGTCGACCTGTTCGGGACGCGGCGCACGGTCGGCTTCTACAACACCTTCACCGCCCGCTGCACGGAGGCCGACGCCGCCCGGCTGGCCGCCGAGGGCGTCGAGGTGGCCCGCGACCCGCTGACCGGGGACGTGCACGCGCTGCGCGGGCCGGGCTTCGCCGGGCTTCAGTTCCACCCCGAGTCGGTGCTCACCCGGGAGGGCGTGGAGATCGTCGCCGGGCTGCTGCGCGGCGCGGTGGCCGCCGCGCGCTGAACCGCCGGACCGCCGCACCGGGCGGGGCGCCCTCGCGAACCCCGCCCGGCCGGCCGTCAGATCTCGTCGTCCAGCCCCTGTTCGATGGCGTACCGGACCAGCTCGACCCGGTTGTGCAGCTGCAGCTTGCCCAGGGTGTTCTGGACGTGGTTCTGCACCGTGCGGTGCGAGAGCACCAGCCGGTCCGCGATCTGCTTGTAGGACAGGCCCTTGGCGACCATCCGCAGCACCTCGGTCTCCCGGGCGGTCAGCTGCGGGACCACCGGCGCGGCCGGGGCGGGCGGCTCGGCCGCCAGTCGGCGGAACTCGCCGAGCACCAGGCCGGCCAGGCCCGGGGTGAACACCGCGTCGCCGACGGCGGTGCGGCGCACCGCGTCCAGCAGCTCCTCCCGCCCGGCCGACTTGACCAGGTAGCCGGTCGCGCCGGACTTCACCGCCTCCAGCACGTCCGCGTGCTCACCGCTCGCGGAGAGCACCAGGACGCGCACCGTCGGGTCGTGCGCGACCACCTGGCGGCAGACCTCGGCGCCGGGCAGGCCGGGCAGGTTGAGGTCGAGCACCACGACCTGCGGGGAGCAGGCGCGGGCCCGGCGGACGGCCTCCTCGCCGTCGCCGGCCGTGGCCACCACGTCCAGCCCCGCCTCGGCGAGGTCGCGGGAGACGGCGTCGCGCCACATCGGGTGGTCGTCCACCACCATGACCCGCACCGGTCGCCCGGCGGGCGCCTGCTGGTCGATCGGCTGCTGGGTGGTCATGCTCGGGGCCCTTTCGCGGGAGGTGTCGGCGGGGAGGTTCTCACAGCGCGCCGGCCGGGGCGTCGGAGCCGGCGCGCGGGACCGTCAGCTCCACCTCGACGCCCTCGCCGGGCGCCGAGTACAGCTCGGCCGTGCCGCCGAGGTCCCGCAGCCGGCCGCGGATCGACTGGGAGACGCCGAGCCGGCCGGCCCGCTCCGCCTCGCCGAGCCGCCCGGGCGCGAAGCCCGGCCCGTCGTCACGGATCGAGACGGTGACGGCCCCCGGCTCGTCCTCCACCAGGATCCAGGCGCGCGCCGCGGGCCCGGCGTGCCGGCGGACGTTGTCCACCGCGGCGCCGACGGCCGCGGCCAGCTCGCCGGCGGCCGGGGCCGGCAGCAGCACCGGGGTGCCGGGGGCGGACAGGGTGACCCGCTCGTCCGCGTAGGGGGCGAGCAGGGCCCGCAGGTCCTGCGGCTGCTCCGGCTGCCGCGCCCCGCGCGGACCGGGCAGCGGGCCGCCGCTCATCAGCGCGCGCAGGGCGCGCTCCTGCTCACCGGCCAGCCGGCCCAGCTCGGCGAGGTCCGCGCCGTCGGACGGACCGCCGGACGCGCCGGACGGCACCTCGGCGCCCCGGCGCTGGACCAGCGCGAGCACCTGGAGCACGCCGTCGTGGATGTCCCGGGAGAGCCGCTCGCGCTCCCGGGTGGCCGCCTCGACCTGGAGGGCCCGGGTGAGCGTGGCCTCGCTGGCCCGGGCGAGCTCCATCACGTAGCCGATCGCGCAGCCGGCCAGCATCAGCAGCACGATGTTGTGGATGTTGTCCCCGGTCGGACCGCCGTGGCCGAGGATGTTGGCCACCCCGATCACCGACCCGGCCGCCGCCGCCCAGCGCCAGCCGCCCCGCCCGGCGAAGCCGAGCACGGTGCCGGCCGCCCAGATGGTGGGAAGGGTCGGCGCGCCGTGGCTGATCCGGGACGGCGCGTCGACCAGACCGCTCATCACGATGCCGGTGACGGCGAGGAGGAGGTCGGTGGCCAGCACGTACCAGGTGCAGCGGTGCGGGCCGGAGAAGGCCCGGGTGGAGGCGAGCGTCCAGAGCGTCAGCGCGCCGAGGTAGATCCAGCCGGCGACCGGGTGGACGAACTGCAGGTAGGAGTCGAAGTACCGGAGCAGCGCGTAGCAGAGCGCCAGCACCCGGAAGAAGGAGATGGCCCGCCAGAGCGGCAGTTCGACGGACATGCCGCCCGCCGCCACCGCCGCGCCGACCGTGGCCGCGCCGGGCCCGGTTCTACCGCCGTCCGTCATCCTGCCGTCCTCCCCCCGGCGCCCGGCCGGCCCCCGTTCAGGCCGACCCGGTCCCCTTCTGCTGCTCCTGCTCGGCCTTCGCGGCCTCGGCCGCCTTCTCCGCCTCCGCCTTCTCCTCGGCCTTCTCGGCCTTGGCGGCGGCCTGCTCGGCCTTCTGGACGGCCTTGCGCTCGGCGTCGGCCTTCTTCTTGTCGTCGGCGATCTGCCGCTTGGCGGCGGTCGCGTAGATGTCCACGTACTCCTGGCCGGAGAGCCGCATGATCTCGTACATCACCTCGTCCGTCACCGAACGGAGGATGAAGCGGTCGTTCTCCATGCCGTGGTAGCGGGAGAAGTCCAGCGGGCGGCCGATCCTGATGCCCGGGCGGATGCCGAAGTTCGGGACCACCTGGCCGGGCGGCTGCACCTTCTCGGTGTCGATCATCGCGACCGGGATGACCGGCGCACCGGTCGCCAGCGCGACGCGGGCCAGGCCGCCGACCTTGCCCCGGTAGAGCTTGCCGTCGGGCGAGCGGGTGCCCTCCGGGTAGACGCCGAACAGCTCGCCGCGGTCCAGCACGGCGATCGCCGAGCGGATCGCCGCCTCGCCGGCGCCGCGCACGCCCGAGCGGTCCACCGGGAGCTGGCCGACGCCCTTGAAGAAGGCGGCGGTCAGCCGGCCCTTGATGCCCGGCGTGGTGAAGTACTCCGCCTTGGCGATGAACGTCACCCGGCGCTTGATCAGCGCGGGGAAGAAGAAGGAGTCCGAGAAGGAGAGGTGGTTGCTCGCGATGATCGCGGCACCCTCGGTGGGGATGTTCTCCTCACCCTCGATCCACGGCCGGAAGAAGATCCGCAGCAGCGGCGCGACGATCATCTTCATCAGTCGGTAGAACAACCCGGGCCTCCTGTATTGCGGACCGGTCGATCCTAATGCCCCGCGGTGGCCGCCCGTGCCCCGCCCCGCCCCGCCGGGGTGTCCCGCCCCCGGGGTGACGGGCCGTCGGACCGGCTTTCCGGCGGGGGTGTACGGAGCGGGCGGGCACGTGGGACGATGCGAATTCCGCAGCCGCCCGCACCGGCCCGCCCCCGCACGCCCCCGTCCGTACCAGCGTCACCCTCCAGCGTCCTCGCCCGCGAAGGAGTCCGCCATGCCGCTGCTGCCCGGCGCCGAACCGTACCGCCACCGGGGCGGGCCGGTGGGCGTCCTGCTCTGCCACGGGTTCACCGGCTCGCCGCAGTCGCTGCGGCCGTGGGCGGAGGACCTCGCCGCCGCCGGGTACACCGTCGCCCTGCCGCTGCTGCCGGGCCACGGCACCCGCTGGCAGGACATGCAGCTGACCCGCTGGGAGGACTGGTACGCCGAGGTCGAGCGGGAGCTGCTGGCCCTGTCGGCGGAGTGCGAGCGGGTGTTCGTGGTCGGGCTGTCGATGGGCGGCGGCCTGGCGCTGCGGCTGGCCGCGGTGCACGGTCCCGCGGTCGCCGGACTGGTGCTGGTCAACCCGTCGGTGCGCTCGGACAACCCCGCGAGTGTCATTCTGCCGGTGCTGCGCCACCTCCTCCCGAGCCTGCCCGGGGTCGCCAACGACATCGCCCGGCCCGGCGCGGTCGAGCTGGGCTACGACCGGACGCCGCTGCACGCCGCCTGGTCGCTGGCCCGGCTGTGGAAGGACGTCCAGGCGCGGCTGCCGCGGGTGACCCAGCCGGTGCTGCTCTTCCGCAGCCCGCAGGACCACGTGGTCTCCGCGGCCAACTCCGAGCTGGTGCTGGCCCGGATATCCTCGACCGATGTGACGGAGCGGCTGTGCCAGCGCAGCTACCACGTCGCGACGCTCGACCACGACGCGGCGGAAATATTCGCGGCCGCCCAGGACTTCATCCGACGGCTGGCTCCCGCGCACGCGGCGGGCGCCACCCCGGTGAAATCCGACGACCACCAAGGCTGAAGGGCCGGAAGTGCACGAGAGCAGCACGGCGGGCGGCGAGGACGAGACGCCCCGCGAGGAGGGTGCGGCCACCGGCGGCGCGCGGCCGGGCGCCGGGCGGGCGGACGGCGAGCAGACCGGCCGCGGACCGGCCGGCGAGACGGTGGCCGACGTTCCCGGCTCCGGCGACGCCCCGGCGGCGGGCGAAGGAGCTCCGGCGGGCGAGAGAGCGGCGGGCGAGGGCGGCGCGGGCACCGCGGCCGGCCAGCCCCGGGCCCGGCGCGCGCCCGAGCGCAGCCAGGCCGAGCAGGACGAGATCTTCGCCGCGCTGATCGCCCAGTTCGACGACCCGGTCGACCTCAACAACCCGAACTGGCCGGAGATCGAGAACCTCCGGGCGCGCGGCGAGCTCAAGGGCTTCAAGGACCCCGGCGAAGGCCTCCCGGGCGAGGCCGGCGACCTCTCCGACCTGGCGCCCCAGCCGCGCCCGCGCTCCGGCCGGCCGGTGATGCCGGCCGGCGGCTCCGGCCCGCGCGACTTCGAGCTGGCCGAGGAGACCGACGAGGGCCACTTCGAGCCGCCGGAGCCGCCGCCGCTGCCGGAGGCCGACACCACCGCCAAGTTCGCCTGGCTGGCGGTGCTCGGCGGGCCCGCGCTGCTGCTCTTCGACGCGGTCGTCTGGCGCGAGGTCTCCGGCTGGCCCGCCTGGGTCGGGGTGGCCGCCTTCCTGGGCGGCTTCGCCACGCTGGTGGTCCGGATGAAGGACCACGACGAGGACGAGCCGGAGGACCCGCACGGCGGCGCGGTCGTCTGACGGCCGCCCCGCCGGCTACCCCGGGGGCAGTTGGAGGACGGCGAGCACCGGGAGGTGGTCGGTGGCGGCCCGCAGGTCGGCCCCGGTGACACCGGGCAGCCCGTGCGGGACGCCGCAGGCGAGCACCTCGATGCCCGGCGTGGCGAAGACGGCGTCCAGCCGCTGGTAGGGGTTCTCCGGGACGGACGTCATCTCGCCGCCCCAGGGCGCCACCACGTGCCCGTCCTGCAGCCGCCCGGCCAGCGAGCGCCAGCCCGGCCCGTCCGGGTGCTCGTTGAAGTCCCCCGCGATCACACCGAGTTCGGCGTGCCGCAGCTGCCCGGCCAGCAGGTCGAACTGCCGCCGGCGCTCGTCCGCGTCCAGGCTGAGGTGGCAGCTGGTGACGGTGAACGGCGCCGCGCCGGGCAGGTCGACCAGCGCCGTGGCGAAGCCCCGGGCGTGCAGTCCGCGGGTCTTCGGCAGCAGCCGGTCGTGGACGGCCGCCACCCGGATGCCGGGGCGGCCGAGCAGCAGCGGCCCGGCGGCGGCCCGGCCGCCGCCGGCGAGGATCACGGTGCCGGTCCGCCGGGCCAGCCGGCCGGCCTGCCCCTCGGGGCGCCAGTAGCGCGGCGACTCCTGGACGCAGACCAGGTCGGGGGCGCAGGCCCGGATCACCCGGACCAGCGCGCGCCGGTCGTCCCGCAGCGAGCGGACGTTGTAGCTGAGCAGCCGCAGCCGGCCGGGCGCGGGCGGCGGCAGTTCGGCCGGTGCGGTGGTCATCGCGGTTCCTCCCCTGGACGTCCTCGGTGACGACCGTACGGCAGGACGGGGCCGGGGCGGGGGAAGACGACGCGGCCCGCCCCTCCGGGCGGAGGGGCGGGCCGGGACGGGCCGCGGGTCGGGCCGGGTCCGGCCCGGGCGGGTCAGACCGTGCGGGCCAGGTCCGCCGCACCGGCGATGCCGGCGGCCGAGCCGGTCGAGGCGAGCACCACCTCGGCGCGCGGGCGGTGCACCCCGCCGGTCAGGTAGTGCTCGAACGCCTTGGCGACCGGGTCGAGCAGCAGCCGGCCGGAGTCGGAGACCCCGCCGCCGAGCACGAAGACGCCCGGGTCGAAGAGCGCCGCGAGGTCGGCCATCCCCCGGCCCAGCCAGTCGGCCAGCTCGGCGTAGCACTCCAGGGCGAGCGGGTCGCCCTCCTCGGCGGCCTGGGTGATGTGGATGCCGCGGATCGTCTCGGCGACACCGTCGTTGAGCTCCAGCATCCGCTCGCCGCGCAGCGGGTCGGCGGCGGCGCGCTCGCGGCCGTAGCGGCGCAGCGCCCGGCCGGAGCCGTACTGCTCCCAGCAGCCCTTGCCGCCGCAGCCGCAGGGCAGGCCGTCCGGGACCATGTTGAGGTGGCCGATCTCGCCGGCCACGCCGAACCGGCCGCGGTGCAGCCGGCCGTCCAGGACGAGGCCGCCGCCGATGCCGGTGCCGACGGTGATCAGCACCATGTCGGTGTGCCCGGCGCCGGCGCCGAACCGGTACTCGGCCCAGGCGGCGCAGTTGGCGTCGTTCTCGATGACCGCGGACAGGCCGGTCAGTTCCTCGATCCGGCCGCGCAGCGGCTCGTCCTCCCAGTCGATGTTGGGGGCGAAGATCACCGTCGAGCGGTTGCGGTCGACGAAGCCGGGAGCGCCGACGCCGGCCGCGGTCACGTCGGGGTACTGCTCCTTGAGCTCGCGCACGGCCTGCGCGATCGCGTCGACCGCCCACTGCGGGTCGGCCGGGGTGGGCACCCTGGTCCGGGCCAGGATCTCGCCGGCCTCGTCGACCACGCCTGCCGCGATCTTGGTCCCGCCGACGTCGACGCCGATGGTCAGAGCCATGTGTCCCTCAGCTATTCACTCGTTCCCGCTGGACGGAACGCTACCGCCCAACCATGCCCCCGTACACACCGCCGCCTACATTAACCGAAGACAATCCGCCGCCAACCCGGCCGACTCCCTTCAAAAGTCGTACATTTTCACCGGTCGCATTCCAGAGTGAAGCGAGAACACGACCTGAGGAGCATCAGGGGTTCACTGCTTGTCGGACGGACCTTCAGGCGTGTCGTCCAGGTCCACCCGCTCGGTGCGGGCCGCAGCGCCGGCGGTCCAGCGGTGCTCGTGGCCGGCCACGGCGGCCCGGTAGGCGGCCAGCAGTTCGGACCCGGCGGCGGCCAGGCCGGTGCCGGCGGCGGTGAGGTGGCCGTACACCTCGGGCTGCTTGTCGCGCAGGCGGTCGGCCAGCCCGGCCAGCGAGAGCAGGGTCTCGGCGCTCGCCTCCTGGGCCTTCTCGCCGACGACGGCGGCGAACCGGCGCACCTCGTCCACCAGCGGGCCCAGCTCCGGGCCGAACGGGTGCGGGCTCCCGTCCTGCTCGGCGGCGGGCTCGGTCCGGTCGGTGGTGGTCATCGCGCAGGCCTCCTCAGCGGCGGCGACCGCGCCCGCGGCCACCCGCCCCGACGCTACCGGACCGCGCACCGCCGCCCGGACGGCGAGCGGGCGCCCCCGCCCCGAGCGCCGGGACGAGCGCCCCGGAGGCGGGCGGGCGCCCCCTCCCGAGCAGGCGACCGTACCGTCAGCCCCGGGGCCAGAGGGCCGGGTCGGGGGCGAAGCGGACGGCGAGGACGCCGTCGTTCAGGCCCGCGCCGGCGACCGTGCAGCGGCGCAGCGCCGACGGCAGGGCGAGCACCCGCCGATGGGCGCCGAGGCCGACCACCAGTTCGTCGCCGCGCCGCACGAGGTCGAGGTCGGCGCGCTCGGCGCCGGGCAGGGCGAGGTGCCAGACCAGCAGGCCGTCCGCCGCCAGCCGGTCCTCGACCGCCCACGGTCCGGCCGGGCGCGGCTCCGGGCCGGGGCCGGGGCCGTAGAGGCGGTCGGCGACGGCCTCCAGGGTGGCCTCGGCGGGCCCGGTGGTGAGCACCGGGACGTCCTCGCAGCCGGCGGCCAGCGCGGCCAGTGCGTCCCGGCCGCGGCGGGCCCGGGCGGCCAGCCACGGGTCGGGCGAGTCGGCGGCGGCGTCCGGCAGCACGCCGTGCACCACCACGGCGTCCGGGCGGTGGCCGTGCAGGGCCAGTCCGGTGCGGATCCGGCGCAGTTCGTCGAAGGGGTGGGCGTCGGCCGCGGTGACCAGCCGGACGCTGGTGCCGGGCGCGGTGATCGCGGCGCGGGCGGCGGCGAGCGCGCCGGCGGCCTTGGCGCGCGTCTCGTACAGCCAGTCGGCGGGCATCGGCACCCCGGCGAGGCCGGCCAGCAGCGGGCGCAGCGCCCGGGCGGCCTGGCGCTGCTCGGGGACGAGCCGGGCCAGGTAGCGCTCCAGCTGTTCGGGCAGCGCGAGGGTGGCGATGAGCTCGGCGGGCGGCGGGGCGAGCACCACCAGGACGTCGGCGTCGGCCGCGGGCAGCGCGCGCAGCAGGGCGAGCCGGGCGGTGCCGGGGAGGGCGGTGAGCTCCTCGGGGTCGAGCGGGTCGGCGCCGAGCAGGTCGAGGGCGGGCTTGAGCCGGCCGCCGATCTCGTCGAGGGCGTGCCGGAAGGCGGCCTGCTCGTCGGTCCGGGCCGCGGTCAGGCCGGGCGCGTACGCGGTCGGCGCGGCCTCCAGCCGGACGCCGAGTGCGGCGTCCAGGGTGCGGTGCGGGTCGTCGGCCGCCAGCAGCAGGGTGCGCCGGCCCCGTCCGGCGGCGTGCAGGGCGGTGGCGGCGGCCACCGCGGGCGCCGCGTGGTCGCCGCTGACCAGGATGGTGCGTGTCGCCGTCATGCCGTGCCGCCCCCGTTCGTCCGTGCCGCCGACGCGCTCAGAGCGCCTTGTCGGCGGCGGTGTCCTCGACGCGCTTCTTCAGGCCGGCCAGGGCCCGGTCGATGATGACCTTCTCGGCCTTGCGCTTGATCATGCCGAGCATCGGGATCTTGACGTCGACGGCGAGCTGGTAGGTGACCTCGGTGCGGTCGGCGCCGAGCGGGGCCAGCGTGTAGGAGCCGTCGAGCGAACGGAGCATCTGGCTGCGCACCAGGGTCCAGCCGCACTCGCGGTCGCCGTCCCAGGTGTAGGCGAGCACGTGCTCGTCGCGGATGGCGCCGGCGTCGAGCACCAGCCGGACCTGGGCGGCGCGGCCGTTCTCCGCGGTCTCCAGGACCTCGATCTCCTTGACCTCACCGGTCCAGGCCGGGTAGGCGGCGAAGTCGGCGATCACGGCCATGACCGTCGCCGGGGTCGCGTCGATGGTGATGCTCGACCTGGTGTGCTCCGCCATGGAATGGCCCTCCGCGTCGTCCCTTGCCGCTGGTCCCGGCCGAGCCTGCTCGACCGGGTGCGCCCGGAGCAGGCTATCGCGCCCCGGGATCCGCCCCGTCCTTCGGTGCACCCCCGGAGCGGGGCCGGTCCGCCACCGCGACGGGCCCGCCGGGGAAGGGAGCCGCCGGCTACCGGCCGGTCACCGGCGGGCTGCCGTAGGGTGCCAATCGAACGACCCGGTCCCGACCTGGTCGGACGGGCCAAGGTGTGACACTTCGAACACCGGAGCCGACCCCCCTGGTCGAAGCTGCCTACCGGGCAGTAACGTCCTGCCGTCCCGCAGCGTCGCGAACGAGGAGCAGTCTTGCTCGACTTCAGCCTTCCGGCCCTCTACCAGGTACCGAGCGGCGGTAACCTCTCCGACCTCGTGGTCCAGAACGCCGAGCGGCACCCCGACGTCGCGGTGCTCAGCCGCAAGGTGGACGGCCAGTGGCAGGAGTTGACCGCCGCCCAGTTCCTGGTCGAGGTGCACGCCGCCGCGAAGGGCCTGATCGCCGCGGGCATCGAGCCGGGCGACCGGGTGGGGATCATGTCCCGCACCCGGTACGAGTGGACGCTGCTGGACTTCGCGATCTGGACGGCCGGCGCGATCGCCGTGCCGGTGTACGAGACCTCCTCCGCCGAGCAGGTCGAGTGGATCCTCGGCGACTCGGGGGTGGTCGCCGTGTTCACCGAGACCGACGCGCACAGCGCGACGGTCACCGAGGTCCGGGGCGGCCTGCCCGAGCTGCGGCACATCTGGCAGATCGAGGGCAGCGCGCTCGCCGCGCTGACCGAGGCGGGCCGCGAGGTCACCGACGCCACCGTCGCCGAACGCCGCTCGACGGCCGGCGCGGAGTCGATCGCCACCATCGTCTACACCTCGGGCACCACCGGCCGCCCCAAGGGCTGCCAGCTGACCCACGGCAACTTCCTGGCCGAGTGCGGCAACGTGAGGGAGCGTCTGGCCCCGCTGTTCCGCACCGGCGAGAGCTCCGTCCTGCTCTTCCTGCCGCTGGCCCACGTGTTCGCCCGGATCGTCGAGATCACCCCGGCGATGGCCCCGATCAAGCTCGGCCACGTCTCCGACATCCGGGACGTCACCGCCGAGCTGGCCGCGTTCAGGCCGACCCTGATCCTGGGCGTGCCCCGGGTCTTCGAGAAGGTGTACAACACCGCGCGGGCCAAGGCGCAGGCCGACGGCAAGGGCAAGATCTTCGACAAGGCCGCCGACACCGCGATCGCCTACAGCCGCTCACTGGACGCGGGCGGCCCCGGGCTGCTGCTCAGGGCCAAGCGCGCCGTCTTCGACAAGCTGGTCTACAGCAAGCTGCGGGCCGCGCTCGGCGGCCGGGCCACCCACGCGATCTCCGGCGGCGCCCCGCTCGGCGAGCGGCTCGGCCACTTCTACCGGGGCATCGGCTTCACCGTGCTGGAGGGCTACGGCCTGACCGAGACCTGCGCGGCCACCGCCTTCAACCCGTGGGACAAGCAGAAGATCGGCACGGTCGGCCAGCCGGTCCCCGGCGCCTCGGTGCGGATCGCCGAGGACGGCGAGGTCTTCTTCAAGGGCCCGCACGTCTTCACCGGCTACTGGAACAACCCGCAGGCCACCGCCGACACGCTCAAGGACGGCTGGATCGCCACCGGCGACCTCGGCTCGCTGGACGACGACGGCTTCCTCACCATCACCGGCCGCAAGAAGGAGATCATCGTCACGGCGGGCGGCAAGAACGTCGCCCCGGCGGTGATCGAGGACCGGATCCGGGCGCACGCCCTGGTCGGCGAGGTCATGGTGGTCGGCGACCGCAAGCCCTTCGTCGCCTGCCTGATCACGGTCGACGAGGACTTCTTCCCGAAGTGGAAGGAGCTGAACGGCAAGCCGGCCGGCGCCACGGTGGCCGACCTGCGCGAGGACAAGGACCTGCTCGCCGCCCTGCAGACGGCGGTGGACGACGGCAACGCGGCCGTCTCGCACGCCGAGGCGGTGAAGAAGTTCCGCCTGCTCGACACCGTCTTCTCCGAGGAGAGCGGCCACCTGACGCCCTCGCTCAAGCTCAAGCGCAACGTCGTGCTGAAGGACTTCGCGGCCGACGTCGAGGCGATCTACCGGAAGTAGCCTCCCCCGAGCCGCCGGTGCGGCCCGCTCCCGGAACGGCGGGGCGGGCCGTACCGGCACACCCTCAGCCCGCCAGCAGCGAGGTCAGCCGCCCGGCCAGCAGGTCCCAGCGCCAGGAGCGGTCCACCCAGCGCCGACCGGCCTCGCCCATCCGCCGGCGCAGTTCCTCGTCCTTCAGCAGCCGCACGATCCGCTCGGCCGCCGCCGCGGGCGTGCCGCCCGGCACCACGTAGCCGGTCTCGCCCTCCAGCACCGCGTCCGGCGCGCCGCCGGAGTCCCCGGCCACCACCGGCAGGCCGGTCGCCGAGGCCTCCAGGTAGACGATGCCGAGCCCCTCGACGTCCAGCCCGCCGCGCCGGGTGCGGCAGGGCATGGCGAAGACGTCCCCGGCGCCGTAGTGCGCGGGCAGCTCCTCCCAGGGAACCGAGCCGGTGAACCGGACGGCGGAGCGCACGCCCCGGGCGTCCACCAGCTTCTCCAGATCCGCCCGGTAGGGGCCGCCGCCGACGATCAGCAGCACGGCGTCCGGAACGTCGGCGAGGATCTGCGGCATCGCCTCGATGAGGGTGTCCTGGCCCTTGCGCGGCACCAGCCGGGAGACGCAGACCACCACCGGCCGGTCGGCCAGCCCGAGCCGCTCGCGCACCGCGGCGCCGCCGGAGTCCGGGTGGAAGCTCCGCTCGTCCACGCCGGGCGGCAGCTGCACCATCCGCGCGGCCGCCTCCGGGCCGACGGCGGAGGCGATCCGGGAGCGGGTGTACTCGCCGAGGTAGGTGAGCACGTCGGTGCCGGTGCCGATCCGGCGCAGCAGCTGCCGGGCCGCCGGGAGCTGGGCCCAGGCGGCCTCGTGGCCGTGGGTCATGCCGAGCAGCCGCCCGGCGCCGGCCCGGCGCAGCGCGGGCGCCATCAGCCCGAGCGGCGCGGCGGCGCCGAACCAGACCGAGTCGCAGCCCTCGGCCCGCAGGATCTCGGCGGCCCGCCGGGTGACCCGCGGTGTGGGAACCATCACCTTCGTCCGGTCGCGGATCACGGGGAACGGCTGTTCGGCGTCGAAGCGTGCCACCTCGGTGCCGTCGCGCCACGTGGAGGCGTACACCACGATGCTTCCTGCGGGCTGACGGACGGCCATGTTGTGCACGAAGGCCTGGATGCCGCCGGGCCTCGGCGGGAAGTCGTTGGTCACGATCAAGGTCTTGTGCATCAGGCCACGGCTCGCTCGGTCGGGGGGTGCTCGGTGTACCGCTGGGTGATCCGTACGATAGGTCAACACCACGACCCGCCGGGAACGGTTCCCCACACGGCAACCGTTCCACCCCCGGGTCTGTCCTAGTACCCGGGTGGTCGGCGCGGCCGGTCCGGCCCCGTGGCGGCGGCCCGGCGCCGACCCGCCAGACCCGCCCGAACCGCCCGGGCGCCCGTCGCACGGCGCCGCCGGCGGGACGTCCGAGACGAACGAGGGAGCGCAGTGGAGTTGGCCCCGGCCACCGAGCCCGGTACATCCAGCGGCGCCGAGGGCTCCGGCACGGCGCTCGCCGTCCGCCGCGAGCCGGCGCAGAGCACCGCGCGCCCCTCGGGCCGCTCGGGTGCGCTCCTGGCGCTCGGCGCGAGCTGGGTGGCCACCCGGACGCTCCTGGTGCTGCTGGTCACCGGTGTGCTGCGGATGCCCGGCGGGGACATCACCGCCGACGTCTGGCTGATCTACCACGGCTGGTACGGCGTGCTGCAGACCGGCACCTTCCCGCTGGACGACGTCACCTGGCAGTACCCGCCCGGCGCCGCCCTGGTGATCCTGCTGCCGGGCCTGCTGCCCTGGTCGTACCTGGTGTCGTTCTGGGTGATCTGCGGGATCGCCGACGCGGCCGCGATGGCCCTGCTGGTCCGCACCGGGCTGCGCAAGGGCCGGGCGCTGACCGGCGCCTGGGTCTGGATGGCCGGCGTCCCGCTGCTCGGCCCGATGATCTACAACCGCTACGACGTGATCGTCACCGCGATCGCGGTGGCCGGCCTGCTCGCGCTGATCCGCCGCCCGGCGATCGGCGGCGTGCTGCTGGGCCTCGGCGGCATCGTCAAGATCTGGCCGCTGCTCGGCCTCATCGGCACCCCCTCCGGCCGGCGCACCCGCCGCTCCTGGACCGCCGCGGCCGCCTCGACCGCCGCGATCGGCTTCCTGCTGGCCGCCGGGATGAACGGCGCGTTCGAGTTCCTGACGTTCCAGAAGGACCGCGGCATCGAGGTGGAGTCGGTCGGCGCGCTGCCGATCCACTTCGCCCGGATCGCCGGGGCCTGGGACGGCAAGGTGATGATGAACTACGGCTCGGTGGAGATGCTCGGGCCGTGGGTGGACGTGGTCAGCAAGGTGATGCTGGCCGGCACCGTGCTCGGCTTCGGCTGGCTGCTGCTGTGGCGCTTCACCGCCCGGCGGCGCAACGCGGCCACCATGTACGACGCGGCGCTGGCCGCGCTGCTGATCTTCACCGTGACCAGCCGGGTGATCAGCCCGCAGTACCTGGTCTGGCTGGTCGGCGCGGCGGCGGTCTGCCTGACCGTGCGCGGCACCAGCCAGCGGCCGGTGGCGCTGCTGATCCTGGCCGCGACCCCGCTGACCCTGGTGGAGTTCCCGCTGGTCTTCGGCGACGTGGTCGCCAGCAAGCCGGGCGCGATCGCCGTGCTGACCCTGCGCAACCTGCTGCTGCTGGCCGCCACCGTGGTGTCCTGCGTCCGGCTCTGGCGCTCCACCCGGCGCGCCGAGCGGCTGCCGGAGACCGTGGTGCTGACCCGCCGGGAGCCGGTGCCGGCGGCCGCCTTCTCGGTGCGGCCGGGCATTGCCTACGAGCAGGACCTGCTGGACGGCATCGACCGACCGCGGACCCCGCCCGAGCAGCGTCGGCGCGCCCGGCCCTGACCGCGCTCTGGACCGCGCCGGGACGTACCAGGAGGCACCGGGACGCTACGGCGCCAGCGTCCGGAGCTCGGCCAGCCAGAGGCCGGTGAACCCGGCCAGGCCGAGGCCCAGCCGGTCCCGCAGCAGCCCGTCCAGCCACGCCTGCCGGTCCGCGCCCGGGCCCGCCGCGCCGACCGCCCGGTAGAGGGCCACCAGCCGCTCCGGCCCGTACCGGCGGGCGATCAGGTCACAGGCCAGCCAGGCCTGCTCGTAGACCTGGGCCAGGCCCTCCCCGCCGGCCGTGAAGGCGGCGTCCTCGGGCAGCGCGGCGGGCAGCCGCCCGGCGGCGACGTCCCGGGCCAGCTCCGGGGCGATCTGCCGGGCCGTCCGGCCGGTGTCGCCGTAGCCGGTCCAGTCGGCGACGCCCTCGGAGAGCCAGAGCGGCGTCCAGGCGCGGGTGTCGGCCCGGGTCGCCACGTGCACCGCCTCGTGGGTGACCACCACCTGCCGGCCGAAGTCGCTCAGGCCCGCGTAGGTCTGCGGATTGACCAGGATCCGGTCGGCCGGGGCGTTCAGCGGTGCTCCCGGCGCGGCCACCGTGACGGCGGCCATGCCGGACCAGCCGGGCCGCTCCTCCGCCAGCAGCCGGGAGAACTGCTCCCCGGTGGCGGGCAGTTCGAGCAGCAGCCGGCCGGCCCAGGCGGTGCCCCAGAGGGCCTCGACGGCGGCCACCGCCCGGTCGCCGACGGCCGCGAGCCCGGCGGGGGCGGGGGTGTCCGCGGCGTCCACCGCGAGCACCAGGCAGCGCGCTCCGGCCTCGGCCCGGACGGCGCCGAGGTCCCACAGCGGCGGCGGTCCCCCCGCGGCCTCCTCGCGCTCGACCCGCCATCCGGCGGCGGAGCGGGCCAGCGCCAGCCGGCGCGGATGGACCACCGGCTGCCGGTCGTACCCGGTCACCGCGACGGTCAGCTCGGCGGTGGCGGTGCACCGCCCGGCCCCGTCCACCGGGCCGAGCAGCAGGTTCCGGTACCCGGCCCGCAGCGGCAGCGCGGGCGGACCGGCGGTCAGCGCCAGGGCCCGCCCGTCCAGCAGCGCCAGCACGGCGGCGTGCTCGTCCGAGGCCGCGGCGGCGGGGCGCGCCGGGGCGGCCCCGGGCAGCGACAGCTGGGCCAGCCCGCCGGCCGCGAGCAGCAGGGCGGTGCGCCGGGACGGGCGCCGGCCGGCGGTATCCGGGCGGCTCAGAGCCGGATCACCCCCGCGACGGGCATCGTGGTGACGCTCTCGTAGCGGACCTTGGCGCCCGGGTAGGGGGCGTGCACGATCACCCCGCCGCCGGCGTACATCCCGACGTGGTGCATGTCCCGGTAGAAGATCACCAGGTCTCCCGGCCGCGCTTCGGAGAGGCTGACCCGCTGCCCGGCGTACGCCTGGGCCTGCGAGGTGCGCGGCAGGGTCACTCCGGCCTGCCGCCAGCTCCAGTACATCAGACCGGAGCAGTCGAACGCCTTGGGCCCGGTCGATCCGTACACGTAGGGCGAGCCGATCATCCGCACCGCGGCGGCCAGCGCGGCGGCGCCGCGTTCGGAGGCGGGCGGGGTGCTGCCGAAGTCCAGCCGGTCGGTGCCTCGGGTGGCGCGCTGCTCCGCGTCGCGGGCGTCCTGGGCGGCGAGCCGGGCGCGCTCGGCGGTGCCGAGGCTGTTGAGCAGCCGCTGCGCCGTGGCGAGCCGCTGCTGGATCTGCTGCTTGCTCTCGGCCAGCGCCTTGCGGATCTGCTCCAGCTCGGCGAGCTTGGCGGTGGCCTCGGCCCGGCGCTGGTCGAGCGCCCGCTGACGGCCCAGCAGCTCGCGCAGGGTCTCGTTCTGCCGCTCGGCGGCCTGGTCGAGGGTGCGGGCCCGGGAGAGGTAGCCCTCCGGGTCGGTGGAGAGCATCAGCTGGACGGTCCGGGTCATCCCGCCGCCCCGGTACTCGGCGCCGGCCACGGTGGCGAGGTCCCCGCGCAGCCGGTTGAGCTCGTCCTGGGCGAGGACGATCTGCTGCTGGAGCGTGCCGGTCTCGTGCTGGAGCCGCCGCTGGGTCTCCTGGGCGGCGTTGAACCGCTCGGAGGCCTGCTCGGCCTCGTCGTAGAGCTGCTCCACCTGCGCCTTGACGTCCTTGCGGTCGGCCGGGGCGTCCGGCGCGCCGGGAACGGCCCGGGCGCTGCCGCAGGTCGCCACGCCCAGCGCGGTGGTGGCCGCCGCGGTGAGCACCAGCGCCCGGGCGAGCGTCTGCGCACCTGACAGCGGGGAACGGCGGTGCACGGCCATGCGACCTCGGCTCCGATCCTGGGCCGGCCCGCCACCGCACCGGGGCGGGCGGCTGTCGAAAGCGGGCGTCCGCTGGCAGACGTTAGCGAGTCCGGGCAACCGATTCCAAACCCCTCCGAACCCGAATATTCGGACACCTGTCGGACATCAGATCGGTTCGCGGACCGAGCGCCCCGGCGGCCCCGGGGAAAGCCGCAGGCCCGGCCCCCCGCGCGGGGGACCGGGCCTGACGGAACCTGCCGACCGTCGGTCAGAGGCGCACGATGGTGTTGACCGGCATGTTGGAGGCCGACTCGTAGCGGACCGACGCGCCCGGCTTCGGGGCGTGGATGACCTGGCCGCCGCCCACGTAGATGCCCACGTGGTGGCGGTCGCCGTAGAAGATCACCAGGTCGCCGGGCTGGGCCTTGGAGATGTCCGAGCCGATCTGGGTGCCGGCGTTGGCCTGCGCCTGCGAGGTGCGCGGCAGCGACACGCCCGCCTGGGCGTACGCCCAGCCGGTGAGGCCCGAGCAGTCGAAGGAGTTCGGGCCGGTGGCGCCGTAGACGTACGGCGAGCCGAGCTTGCTCTCGGCGGCGGCGATCGCCGCGGCGGCGCGCGAGCCGTTGGCGGCGGGCGCGGCCGGCTTGGCGGCCTCAGCGGCCGGGGCCGAGGAGGCCGACGACGGCGCGCTCAGGTTGCTGCGGTTGGTGTCGCGGGAGGCGCGCTCGGCCTCGGCCTTGGCCTTGGCGGCCTCGGCCTTGGCGGCGTCCGCCTTCGCCTTGGCCTCGGCGGCAGCCTTCTCCTCGGCCGCGCGGATGGCCTGGCGCTCCTGCTCGGTGAGCGTGTTGAGGAGGTCCTGGGCCTTCTGCAGCTTGCCCTGGACGTCTTCCTTGGAGCTCTTCAGCTGCTGGGTGGTGGACTCCAGCTCGGCGAGCTTGGCCTGGGTCTCGGTGCGGTCCTGGTCCAGCCTGCGCTGCTGCTCCTGGAGCTCCTTCAGCGCGCCGGACTGGGTGGAGCCGGCCTGGTTCAGGGCGTCGGCCTGGCTGAGGAAGTTGTCCGGGCTGGCGGAGAGCATCAGCTGGACGGTCTGCGATATGCCGCCCGTGCGGTACTGCTCGCCGGCGATCTCGGCGAGGCCGCCCTGCGCCTCCGTCACCGAAGCCTGCTGACGGGCCACCTTGTCCTGCAGCTCGGCGACCTGCTTCTGCAGCTCCTGCTGCTTGGCCTGGGCGCCGTTGTACTTCTCGGTGGCGACCTCGGCCTGCTCGTTGAGCTGGTCGACCTGCTCCTTGACCTGGTCCTTGGTCGGTGCCGGGTCGGCGTGGGCGCCGGACTGCGCGGAGAGGGCGACGGCAGCGGCGGCGACACCGGTCAGGATCGAGACACGGGTGCGGCCGGCGGGCTTGGGACGACGATGGGACGCCACGAAGGCGGACTCCTTCTTCCTCATCCGCCTACCGGGTGAGCTGACGGGTTCGGGCGGAAGCGTGCCCTACGACGCCTCACCCGCCGCTCGCGCGGCCGGCCTGGCGCCGATTCACCCCGGAGGAACGTGGTTCCCCGGCTCCGTTCCACAGCGGACCCCCGACGACTGGGTCCTCACTCGGACGGGCCACTCGTGGCCCCGCCCCGCTGCTTCGCGAACTCGGCGGCGAACCCCGCCGCCACCCAGGCTGGGTGATCGACTGTGCGTGGTTCGAGGCACGACCCTAGTAACAGATCCGTGATCCGTTCAAATCCTTGTCAGAAAAAAGTCGGAAGAATACCCAAGTTCTTTTGTGAATATGACTGAGTGTGATCGCAGCCCCACGTCGGGCTGATCATTCTCCGTCAGGTGGCCGAACCCCGCCGGAAACGCCCCGCGCCACCCCCGTCCGGGAGTGGCGCTGATCACAGGGGCCTCGACGGCCCCCTCGGGCGTGTCGTGCCGGTCCGTCAGACCCGGCGGATCGTGTTGATCTTCATGGCGTCGGCCTTCATCACCTTCACCACGTCACCGGTGCGCGGCGCGTGGACCACCATGCCGTTGCCGATGTACATGCCGACGTGGCTGCGGTCGTCGCGGTAGATGATCAGGTCGCCCGGCTGGGCCTCGGCCAGCGACGGCACCCGGGTGCCGTAGTTGCCCTGCGCCTGCGAGGTGCGCGGCAGCGAGACGCCGGCCTTCCCGTAGGCCCAGACCATCAGGCCGGAGCAGTCGAAGGTGCTCGGGCCGGTGTCGCCCCAGCCGTAGGGCGAGCCCTGCTTGCTCATCGCGTTGGCGACCGCCGCGCCGGCCATGCCGCTCGCCTGCGGCAGGCTGCCCAGGTCGGTGCGCTCGCTGCCGCGCGAGGCGCGGTCGGCCTGCTGCTGAGCCGCCTTCAGGGCGGCCCGGTCGGCGGCGCTGAGCGAGTTCAGCAGCTCCTGGGCCTCCCGGAGCTTCTTGTTGACCTCGGCCTTGGTCTGGTTCAGGTCCTTGGTGGTGCTGTCCAGCGAGGCCAGCACGGCGGCCGCCTCGACCTTCTGCTGGTCGAGCCGGCGCTGCTGGTCCTGCAGGCCCTTGAGCGCCTCGGCCTGGCTGGAGCTGGCCTGCTGCACGCTGGAGGCCTTGTCCAGGTAGCCGGACGGGTCGGAGGTGAGCATCAGCTGGACGGACGGGTCGATGCCGCCGGTGCGGTACTGCTCGCCCGCCACCTCGGCCAGCCCGGCCTGAAGCTGGGTCATCTGCTCCTGGCCGCGGGCGACCTGGTCCTGGAGCTGGTCCGCCTGCTTGCGCAGCTGGTCGGCACGCTCCTTGGCGCCGTTGTACTTCTCGGTGGCCTGCTCGGCCTCTTCCTGCAGCTGGTCGATCTGCGCCTTGACGTCGTCCTTCTTCGGCGACGGGCTGGGCGCGGCGTGGGCGGCGACCTGGGCGGAGAGAGCGACCGCGGTCGCAGCGGCAGCGGTGAGCACGGAGACCCGCGCGCGGCTCGGCTGCTTGGGACGGCGGTGGGAGGCCAAGGGACCGGCTCCTTCTTCCAATGGCCTCACCCGAACGGGTGAGAATCCGGAAAATAGGTTTGACGCCAGACCCTAGTGAAGATCCACGTTTCGCGCCACTCCCCCGATCGCGTGAACCCCGACCGCCCACCTGACTTCACAGAACTCCCACAACATCGCAATCCAGGCGCTGACCAGCCGTCATGCCGGCCGGCCGGCGCCCGGGAGGGGTTACGGGCGGGCCAGCCGGTTCAGCAACAGCACCGACGCGACGGGGCGCGCGCCGGCCTTCCGCACGCCCTCCGCGACCTCCCGGTCGGTGGAGACCACCACCACCGGGCGCCCCTGCGGCTCGGCCCGCACCAGCCGGCGGATCAGCTCGTCCGCCGTCTCCCCGGTCCGGCTGAACCGCACCCGCACCCCGCGCGGCGGCGCCATGATCACCGGCACGTCCAGGTCCTGGCCGTCGAACACACAGGTGACCTCCGCCTGGGTGCGCTGCGCCAGCATGGCCAGCCCGCCCAGCAGCCGGATCCGCTGCTGCTCCAGCGGCAGCGTCGGATAGCCGGTCTTGGTCACGTTGTAGCCGTCCACCACCAGATGGACCTGCGGGATCGCCAGCAGCTGGTCCAGCAGCGCCGGATCGTCCTCGGCCAGACCCCTCCGCGCCACGTCGTGCGGCGAGGCCGAGCCCGGCTCCACCGCCTCCACCAGGTCCGCCGGACGGATCTGGGAGACCGGCAGCGCCAGCTCCCGCTGCAGCCCCTGCGCCGACTGCAGCACGGTGTCCAGCAGCAGCCGCAGCCGCATGTCCTCGACGCTGCGCCCCTCGCGGGCCGACCGGCGGCCCTGCTCGGCGGCGTTCTCCAGCTCGGTGACCCGGTGCCGCAGCCGGCGCGCCTCGCTCTCCGCCGTGCTCCGCTCGGCCGCCGCCTGCGCCCTGGCCGCCTCCAGCTCGGCGGCCACCTTGCGGGTCTCGGCCTGCGCCCGGCGGGTGTCGCTCTCCAGCGACCGCAGCCTGCGGCGCAGCGAGTCCGCCTCCCGGCGGACGTCCTCCGACTCGGCCCGCTGCCGCTCCAGGTCGGAGCGCGCCGCGGAGCGCACCTCGGCCAGCTCGGCCTGCAGCTTCTCCACCAGCCGGGCCGCCTCGGCCGCCGCGCCCTCGGCGCCCGCCCGCTCGGCCTCCTCGCCGGCCTCGGTGACCAGCCGGCTCCACCCGGCGGAGCGCACCAGATAGGCGGCGGCCGCCACGTCCATCGGGTCGGCGGCGCCCGGCACGGTGCCCGACTCCAGCGCCCTGACCAGGTCCGGCTGGCCCAGCCGCAGCCGCTCCGCTATCCGCGACCGGAAGGCCGGCTCGGCCTCCAGCGCCGCCGCCAGCGCGGTCGCCGCGTACTTGGCCCGGCGCGCGGGGGTGAACTTGGCGTACTGGCGCAGCGACTGGGGCAGCTCCGCGAGCGGCAGCCCGCCGAGCGCGTCGGAGGCGAGCCCCACCACGCGCCGGCGCACGCCCTCGGGCAGCGGCCGGTCCAGCACCTCGGCGCCACCGGCCCCGTCGGCGCCCCGCACCGATCCGTCGACGGCTGCCGCCGGCTCGTCACCGCCGCCGGACTCCTCCCCCGCGGCCGCCTCGGCCGGGGTGCCGCTGCCGGAGGGGGCGGCCCCTGCCGCGTCCGGCGCCTGCGCGTCCACAGCGGGCTGCGGCCCCTGCGGCCCCGCGGGCTCCCTCGCTGCGTCCACCACGTCCTCGGCTCCGATCCTGGTCCAGCGGAGTACGGCCCCCGGCCGCCACCCCCGTCACACTCCGCGCGTTTCTCTCTGCATTGTCCCGTGCGGCGGCCGGCCGTGCCCTGCACCGCCCGCCGCACGCGTCAGGCGGTCAGGCCTGCTCGGGAGCCTCGGCACCGTCGGCCGCGCCCGGGCGGGCGACCAGCTCGACCTGGTCGACCGCGTTGCACCAGCGGCAGCGCACCGACTCGACGGTCTCGCTGAGCACCTGGGTCTCCTCGATCTTCGACTCGCCGGCCAGGTCGAAGTGGAGGAACTCGGTGACCCGGGCGGTCCGGGTCACGTCGAAGCGGGTCAGGTTGCCGCAGAGCGTGCAGCGCCAGCGCGTCTCGGCGGTCAGGGCGGGGACGGTCATCGGGGGTCCTCTCGGGTGGTCCCGGAACGGGCTCAGGCGCTCCCCCCGGAGCCCCGGCGTCGGCGGCGGGAGGCGGGATTGCCCGCCCCAAGCCTATTGCCTGGGGCAACCTTCGCGGCCACCGGCCGACCGGCCCCCACCGGTAGCCCACCTGCCGTAACCGCGCGGTGGCCGCCCGGCGCCGGGGGGATGCTGGGGCCCATGGCGATCCCGGTCCTCCCCGCCCGCACCGGCGCGCGCCGCGGCCGGCCGCCCGACACTGCCCCGGCCGTCTGCTACGCGCTGATCGCGCTCAACACCGCGGTCTTCCTGCTCGGGCCGGCCGCCGGGGTCAACCCGCTCTACGGCCGGGGCCAGGCCCGGGTCTGCGCGGAGCAGCGCTACGAGCAGCGCTGGGGGGCGGTCCCCGCCGAGCTGCTGACCGGACGCCCGCTGACCGCCGACCGGCTCGCCGAGGCCCCCGCCCCGGTGCCCGGCTGCCCGGCCTCGCCCACCCCGGGCAAGCACCCGGCGCTCTCCGTGCTCAGCGCGCTCTTCCTGCACGGCGGCTGGCTGCACCTGCTCGGCAACCTGCTCTTCCTGCACGTCTTCGGCCCGACCGTGGAGCGGCGGCTGGGGCGCTCCCGGTTCCTCCTCTTCTACCTGGCGTCCGGGGCGCTGACCACCTACGGCTTCGCGCTGGCCGAGGCGCACTCGGCGGACGCCGCCCGGGTGCTGATCGGCGCCTCCGGGGCGATCTCCGCCGTCCTCGGCGCCTACCTGCGGTTCCATCCGCGGGCCCGGGTCACCACGCTCGTCCCGCTGCTGCTCTTCCTGCCGCTGCGCTTCCCGGCCTGGCTGGTGCTGGGCCTCTGGTTCGCGCTCCAGTGGTGGTCGGTGCACTCCGCCGGGCCCGGTGTGGCGTACCTGGTGCACGTGATCGGCTTCGCGGCGGGCTTCCTCCACGCCTGCACCCTGACCGGGCGCCGGCCCCGGGCCACCCGCCCCCGCGACGGTGCCGCCGACGCCCGATACCCTGGCGGCACCTCACAAAGGAGTACGCCACCGTGATCACCGCCATCGTCCTGATCAAGACCAGCGTCGACCGCATCCCGGAGATCGCCGAGGCGATCGCCGCCATCGAGGGCGTCAGCGAGGTCTACTCGGTGACCGGCGGCTACGACCTGGTGGCGATGGTGCGGGTCGGCCGGCACGACGACCTCGCCGAGGTGATCCCCGGTCGGCTCAACAAGGTCCCGGGCGTGGCCCACACCGAGACCCAGATCGCCTTCCGCACGTACTCCCAGCACGACCTGGAGGCCGCCTTCTCGATCGGCCTCGACGAGTAGGACCGGGCGAGCGGGACCGCTCAGCCCTCCCGGCGGGTGTCCGCGACGCAGCGGCCGCCCTCGTTGCGGTAGGTCCAGGCCGCGCCGTCGGTGACCAGCTCGCGGACGGCGTTCAGGAACCGGTCCACGTGCTCGTCCGGGGTGCCCGCGCCGAAGCTCACCCGGATCGCGTTCAGGCTGCGCTCGCCGGGCAGCGAGGGCTCCGGCGCGCCGCACTCCGAGGGCGCGGCCTCCTCGTCGCCGAGCAGGGTGCGCACCAGCGGGTGGGCGCAGAACAGGCCGTCGCGGACCCCGATGCCGTACTCGGCGGACAGCGCGGCCGAGAAGTGCGAGCTGTTCCAGCCGCGGACGACGAAGGAGAGCACGCCCACCCGGTCCGAGTCGGAGCCGAACAGGTTCAGCACCCGGACCTCCGGGATCTCGGCCAGCCCGGCCTTCAGCCGCGCGACCAGGGCCCGCTCGCGGGCCTCCAGCGCGTCGAACCCGGCCTCGGTGAGCGCCCGGCAGGCCGAGGCGATCGCGTAGGCGCCGATGACGTTGGGCGAGCCGGCCTCGTGCCGGGCCGGGCCGGTGTGCCACTGCACGGCCACCGAGCCGTCGGCCTCCCGGGCCACCGTGCGGGTGGCGCCGCCGCCGGCCAGGTACGGGTCGGCCGCGTCCAGCCAGTCGGCCCGGCCGGCCAGCACCCCGGAGCCGAACGGCGCGTACAGCTTGTGGCCGGAGAAGGCGATCCAGTCGACGTCCAGCTCGCGCACCGAGACCCGGTGGTGCGGGGCCAGCTGCGCGGCGTCCAGCACCACCCGGGCGCCGTGCCGGTGGGCGGTCCGGGTCAGCTCGGCGACCGGCCACAGCTCGCCGGTGACGTTCGAGGCGCCGGTGACGCAGAGCAGCTTCGGGCCCTCGGGCGCCTCGGCGAGCGCGGCGTCGAAGGCGGCGACCGCCTCGGCGTGCGAGCGCGGGGCGCGCAGGTAGGTGACGTCCAGACCGGCGTGCGCCCAGGGCAGCAGCGAGGCGTGGTGCTCGGTCTCGAAGGCGAACACCCGGGTCCCGGCCGGGACGGCGCCGGCCAGCAGGTTGAGCGAGTCGGTGGTGGCGCGGGTGAAGACCACCTGGTCGCCCTCGCGCAGGTCCAGGAACTCGGTGACGGTCCGGCGGCTCTGCTCGAACAGGTCGGTGGAGAGCTGCGACAGGTAGCCGGCGCCGCGGTGCACGCTGCCGTAGTAGGGGGCGTAGGCCGCGACGTCGTCCCAGACCCGCTGGAGCGCCGGGGAGCTGGCGGCGTAGTCGAGCGCCGCGTAGCCGACCTTGTCGCCGTTGGCGAGCGGGACCTGGACGTCGTGGCCGAGGACGGCGAGGGGCGCGCAGAGGGAGGTGGCGAGGGACATGAGGATGCACTCCTGTACGGGTCTGGGACCCCGGGAGTGCGATGCGTCCGGCGTCCGCGCTTGCCACGCGGACGGCTCGCCACGTGACCCGGTCCTCACCCAGGGCACCCCGCCACGGACGGAGGGTTGCCGGACAGCCAGCTGGGGCTTGACGCTGTCGCTCATGACCTGGCGAAGACTCTAGGTCGCGTCCGCCCCGCGGTCAAACAGCGGTCCGCATCCCGGACACGCGTCGGGGCCCACCGGGAGGATTCCCGGTGGGCCCCAACTGCGGCGTCACGCCCGGCTGGTGGCCTCCGACCAGTGCTTCAGCAGATCACGGGCGGCACCCGAGTCGATGGCCGCGGCGGTGCGCCGCATGGCCGCCCCGAGCTGCTCGGCGAGCGGCGCGCCGGTCTGGTCGAGCGCCACCAGCGCGGCCGCCGAGTTCAGCAGCACCGCGTCCCGCACCGGCCCGTGCTCCCCGGCCAGCAGCCGGCGCGCGACCTCCGCGTTGTACGCCGGGTCCCCGCCGCGCAGCGTCTCGATGCCGACCGGCTCGATGCCGACCTCGCGCGGGTCGAAGGAGGTCTCGGTGACCGCGCCGTCCCGGACGATCCAGACCCGCGAGGTGGTGGTGATGGTCAGCTCGTCCAGCCCGTCGTCGCCCCGGAAGACCAGCGCGCTGGCGCCGCGCTGCGCCAGCACCCCGGCGATCAGCCCGGCGAGGCGGGTGTCGAAGCAGCCGATGGCGTGCGAGGTCACCCGGGCCGGGTTGGTGAGCGGGCCGAGGATGTTGAAGGCGGTGGGCACCCCGAGCTCGCTGCGGGCCGGGCCGGCGTGCCGCATCGACGGGTGGAACCTGGCCGCGAAGCAGAAGGTCAGCCCGACCTCCTCGGCGACCTCGGCGACCCGGCGCGGCGCCAGGTCCAGGCTGATGCCCAGCTTCTCCAGCACGTCCGAGGAGCCGCTGGCCGAGGAGGCGGCCCGGTTGCCGTGCTTGACCACCTTGGCGCCGGCCGCCGCCGCGACGATCGCCGACATGGTGGAGATGTTGACGGTCTTGGCCCGGTCGCCGCCGGTGCCGACGATGTCCACCGCCGGGCCGGGGATGGAGAGCGGCTCGGCGTGCGAGTACATCGAGTCGACCAGACCCGAGATCTCGTCGACCGTCTCGCCCTTGGCCCGCAGCGCCACCATGAAGCCGGCGATCTGCACCGGGGAGGCCTCCCCGCTCATGATCCGGTCCATCGCCCACGCGGTGGCCGAGCGGTCGAGGTCCTCCCCCCTCAGCAGCGCCGACAGGATGTCGGGCCAGGTGCGGACCACCTGCGCGGGCTCGCTACCGCCGTTCGCAGGGTGCACGTTCACCATGGCTGACTCCAGCTCTCGCTCCCCGCGGACGGGGAAGGACGTAGGGACGGAGTCAGCCTATCGAGCGGCGGGGTGCCGGGGCGCGGCCGTTCACCCTTCTTCTCTCGTCCTGAGACGCGGGGGTGGGACGCCGGGGCCGGACACCGCGGCGGCTAGCTCACGGCGGGCGCCCGCTTCGCCAGCCGGGCCCGCAGCAGCGCCGCGACGGCCTCGGCCAGCGCCACCGGGTCCACCGGCTGGGAGATCGCCGCGTCCGCCCGGCTCCAGGCCGCCAGCCAGGAGTCCTGCGGCCGGCCGATCAGCACCAGCAGCGGCGGGCACCCGTAGATCTCGTCCTTCAGCTGCCGGGCGAGCCCGAGCCCGCCGGCCGGCACCGCCTCGCCGTCCAGGACGCAGAGGTCGACACCGCCCTTCTCCAGCGCCTTGAGCACCGCGGGAGTGGTCGCGCACTCCAGGTAGGACAGCTCCGGCAGGTCCTCCGCGGGCCGCCGGCCGAGAGCGGTCAGCACCTGCTCGCGGGTGGTGCGGTCGTGGCTGTAGACCAGAACGGTCAACGTCTCGTCGGTCGTGCTCGCCATGGGCCTGCTCCCTCGCGTGTGATCCGGACCACGTTCGCCTCTCCCCGGATGCTACTCCCGATCACCCGCCGCCGAGCCCTTCCCGGGAGATCCCCCTCGCGCCGGTCCGCCCGCGACTGGTCCGGGCGGAGCACGGCGCGTCACCCCCGCCCGCGCGGACCACCCGTACGGCGGACGAGTGGTCTCTCCCCTTACTACGGACGGCCCCACGGGCCCGGCCCGACACGCCGCAGAGGCCCCTCCGGAGGCCTTCGAGGAACCGTCAGAAAAGGGACACGCCGCTGCTCAGCAAGGGTGAGGACGGCCGGACGGGTGCCAGGGGGGCATACCGCACGCACCGGACACTCCGAGGGACACCCCCCGGCGTGAAGACGGAATAAGGGACCGACATAATGTCCGTCGTGGCGACAGCAACAGCAGTAGAAACCGGGCACGCGCACGGATCGGTCAACCGGCCGAACATGGTCAGCGTCGGAACGATCGTCTGGCTCAGTTCCGAGTTGATGTTCTTCGCGGCCCTCTTCGCGATGTACTTCACGCTCCGCTCCGTCAAGGGGCCGGAGTTCTGGACCGAGAAGGCGCACGCCCTCAACGTGCCCTTCTCCTCGGTCAACACCACGATCCTGGTGCTCTCCTCGCTCACCTGCCAGCTCGGCGTCTTCGCCGCCGAGCGCGGGGACGTGAAGAAGCTCCGCTCGTGGTTCATCATCACCTTCGTGATGGGCGCGATCTTCATCGGCGGCCAGATCTTCGAGTACACCGAGCTGGTCAAGAAGGACGGCCTCTCGCTGTCCTCCGACCCGTACGGCACGGTGTTCTACCTGACCACCGGCTTCCACGGTCTGCACGTGACGGGTGGTCTGATCGCCTTCCTGCTGGTCCTGGGACGGACGTACGCAGCCAAGCGCTTCACTCACGAGCAGGCCACCGCCGCGATCGTGGTGTCGTACTACTGGCACTTCGTCGACGTCGTGTGGATCGGCCTGTTCGCGACCATCTACCTGATCAAGTAACCAGCTGATCAGGTCGCTGGCCACCGGCCTCGGGTCCCGCCCTCACCGGCGACGGCCCGATTTCGCCGGTGCCGACGCTCCCACCGACCGACCGCGCGCGCAGCCCTAGACAGGCAGCCTCGTGCCGGCCAGACCGGCCGCCGGGTGCACCCACCAGTCGACCAGATCCTGACACCGGGGTTATTCCGTGAAAAAGCTCTCCGCACGACGGCGCCACCCACTGGCGGCGCTGGTCGTCCTACTTCTCGCCCTGGCGGCAACCGGGGGGCTGTACGCCGCGTTCGCGCCCGCCGACAAGGCGCAGGCCGACGTCGCCGCGCAGTCGCTCGCGATCGACGAGGGCAAGAAGCTCTTCGCCGTGGGCTGCTCCTCCTGCCACGGCCTGAACGGCCAGGGCAGCAGCGACGGTCCGAGCCTGGTCGGCGTCGGCTCCGCCGCGGTCGACTTCCAGGTGGGCACCGGCCGCATGCCGGCCCAGCAGCCCGGCGCCCAGGTGCCGCGCAAGCCGAACATCTACTCGCAGGCGGAGATCGACCAGCTCGCCGCCTTCGTCGCCTCGCTCGGCCCCGGTCCGGTGACGCCGACCGAGGAGCAGTTCACCTCGACCAACCCCGAGGACCTCTCCAAGGGCGGCGAGCTGTTCCGCACCAACTGCGCCCAGTGCCACAACTTCGCCGGCCAGGGCGGTGCCCTGACCCAGGGCAAGTACGCCCCGTCGCTGGAGGGCGTGGACGCCAAGCACATCTACGAGGCCATGCAGACCGGCCCGCAGAACATGCCGTCGTTCCCGGACAGCATCATGCCCGAGGAGCAGAAGAAGCAGATCGTGGCCTTCGTCCGCCACACCACCAACGATGAGCCCAACCCCGGCGGTCTCACGCTCGGCAGCCTCGGTCCGGTGACCGAGGGCCTGTTCGGCTGGATCTTCGGTCTCGGCGCGCTCATCGCGGTCGCGATCTGGGTCGCCGCCCACACCACCAAGGCCAAGAAGTCATGAGCCACGACATGTCAGAAGAGAAGCTCCCGGAGTCGCACGGCTCCGCCGGGCACCACGAGGTGGCCGCCCACGGCGACCCGTTCGCCGACCCCGGCCTCCCGGCCCACGAGCCGCGCCGCACCGACATCGACGAGCGGGCCGCCAAGCGCGCCGAGCGCCAGGTGTCGCTGATGTTCGTCCTGTCGATGATCGCCACCATCGGCTTCATCGCCTCGTACGTGGCCATCGACCCGGACAAGATCGTCTACATCTGGCCGCTGGGCCACGTCAGCGCGCTGAACTTCGCGCTCGGCATGACCCTGGGCCTGGCGCTGTTCCTCATCGGCGCGGGCGCGGTCCACTGGGCCCGCACCCTGATGTCGGACCACGAGATCCCGGCCGAGCGCCACCCGATCGAGGCCGACGACGAGGTCCGCGCCGACGTCATCGAGCAGTTCAAGACCGGTGCCGCGGAGTCCGGCTTCGGCCGCCGCAAGATGATCCGCAACACCCTCATCGGTTCGATGGCGCTGGTCCCGCTCTCCGGCGTGGTCCTGCTCCGCGACCTGGGCCCGCTGCCCGAGGACAAGCTGCAGCACACCGGCTGGGACGAGGCCACCGACGTCAAGCCGCTGCAGCTGATCAACATGAACACCAACCTGCCGATGAAGGCCGAGGACATCATCCAGGGGTCCCTGGTCTTCGCGATGCCCGAGGGCCTGACCACGCACTCCGAGGACTTCCAGGTTCGCATCGCCAAGGACGCCCTCATGCTGGTGCGCATCGCGCCGGAGGACATCAAGGACGAGAAGTCCAAGGAGAAGGGTTTCGAGGGCATCCTCGCCTACTCCAAGATCTGCACCCACGTCGGCTGCCCGATCAGCCTGTACGAGCAGCAGACCCACCACGCGCTCTGCCCCTGCCACCAGTCGACCTTCGACCTGGCGGACGGCGCGCGCGTCATCTTCGGCCCGGCCGGCCACCCGCTGCCGCAGCTGAGGATCACCACTGACGAGAAGGGCTTCCTGGTCGCCCACGGCGACTTCGACGAAGCCGTCGGCCCGAGCTTCTGGGAGCGTGCTCGATGAGCAGTGCGAGCAGCACCACCTCCGGCGCCGCCAAGCCCGCCAGCACGCGTGCCAAGCCCGCGAACAAGTGGGAACAGGCCGCGGACTGGACGGACGGCCGGCTGGGGATCTACTCCCTCGCCAAGGCCAACCTGCGCAAGATCTTCCCGGACCACTGGTCCTTCATGCTGGGCGAGATCTGCCTCTACACCTTCATCATCATCATCCTGACCGGCGTCTACCTGACGCTGTTCTTCAAGCCCTCGATGGGCGAGGTCATCTACGACGGCTCGTACGTGCCGCTCAAGGGCCTCCCGATGTCCGAGGCCTACGCCTCGACGGTCGACATCAGCTTCGAGGTGCGCGGCGGTCTGCTGGTCCGCCAGATCCACCACTGGGCCGCCCTGGTCTTCGTCGCGGCGATGCTCGTGCACATGCTGCGCGTCTTCTTCACCGGCGCGTTCCGCAAGCCGCGCGAGATCAACTGGGTCTTCGGCTTCCTGCTGCTGGTCCTGGGCATGTTCGACGGCTTCTTCGGCTACTCGCTGCCGGACGACCTGCTCTCCGGTACCGGTATCCGGTTCATGGAAGGCGCGATCCTCGCCGTCCCGCTGGTGGGCACCTACGTCCAGATGTTCCTGTTCGGCGGCGAGTTCCCCGGCCACGACATCGTGCCGCGGTTCTTCACCATCCACGTGCTGCTGATCCCGGGCATCATGCTCGGCCTGCTGGTGGCGCACCTGATCCTGGTCTTCTACCACAAGCACACCCAGTGGGCGGGCCCGGGCAAGACCGAGAAGAACGTCGTCGGCATGCCGCTGATGCCGGTCTACATGGCCAAGGCCGGTGGCTTCTTCTTCCTGGTGTTCGGCCTCATCGCCGTCATCTCGGCGATCGCCACGATCAACCCGATCTGGTCGGTCGGCCCGTACCGCGCGGACCAGGTCTCCACGGACGCCCAGCCCGACTGGTACATGGGCTTCTCCGAGGGTCTGATCCGCGTCATGCCGGGCTGGGAGATCGGCCTGTGGGGCCACACCCTGAACCTGGGTGTCATGGTTCCGCTGGCGATCTTCCCGCTGGTCCTGGTCTCGATCGCGGTCTACCCGTTCATCGAAGGCTGGATCACCGGCGACAAGCGCGAGCACCACATCCTGGACCGCCCGCGCAACGCCCCGGTCCGCACCGCCCTGGGTGCCGCCTGGATCAGCCTCTACCTGCTCCTGCTGGTGGCCGGCGGCAACGACCTGTTCGCCACCCACCTGCACCTGTCGATCAACTCGGTCACCTACTTCGTCCGCGTCGGCTTCTTCGTCGTCCCGGTCGTGACCTTCATCGTCACCAAGCGCTGGTGCCTCGGCCTCCAGCGCCGCGACAAGGAGAAGGTGCTGCACGGCCGCGAGACCGGCGTCATCAAGCGCCTGCCGCACGGCGAGTTCATCGAGGTGCACGCCCAGCTGCCGCAGAAGGACCTGCACAAGCTCACCGCGCACGAGCAGCCGCAGCCGTTCGAGCTGCCGGCCGAGACGGACGAGAACGGCGTGGCCCGCAAGGCCGGCGTCCTCACCCGGACCCGGGCGAAGCTCTCCCGCGGCTTCTACGGCGAGGGCAGCCAGATCCCCAAGCCGACCTCCGAGGAGCACCACGAGATCACCAGCGGCCACGGCCACCACTGATCCCGTACGCGCCCCCCGCGTCGCACCCGAGGGCCGCTGACCAGAGTTCATCTGGTCGGCGGCCCTCGGGCTTTGCCGTACCCGCTTCCCCCGTCCGCAGCGAACCGTCAGGAGCGCACCGTGCAGCTGTCCGTCGACCCGGCCTCCGCCACTCCCCCGTACGAGCAGATCCGCGCCCAGATCGCCGAGCAGGCCCGCAGCGGCGAGCTGGCCACCGGGCTGCGGCTGCCCACCGTCCGCGCGCTGGCCGAACGGCTCGGGCTGGCCGCCGGGACGGTCGCCCGCGCCTACCGGGAGCTGGAGGCGGACGGGGTGGTGGAGACGCACGGCCGGCGCGGCACCCTGATCGCCGCGGTCGGCGACTCCGCGCACCGGCTGGTCGCCGCGGCCGCCGCCGAGTACGCCGAGCGGGCCCGCCGGCTCGGCGTCCCGCCGGCGGACGCCCTGGCGGCCGTGGACGGCGCGCTGCGGGTGGCGTACCGGGACGGCTCCGCGGCGGGCTGAGCGGGCCGCTCAGAGCTGCGGGGCGATCATCCCGGTGGCAGGCGCCCGGGTGGCCGGGGCGGTCGTGTCGACGGGGGCGCCGAGGGCGCTGTGCCCGATCCAGTCGCTCCAGGCGATGTTCCAGTCGCCGAAGCCGTTGCCGAACGGCTCCATGGACTTGCCGCGGCTGTTCACCACCGTCACCAGGTCCCCCACCCGGGTGTTCTGGTAGAACCAGCGGGCGTTCTCGGTGCTCATCCCGGTACAGCCGTGGCTGACGTTCTCCACGCCCTGGGAGCCCACCGACCAGGGCGCGGCGTGCACGTACTCGCCGCTCCAGGTGACCCGGGTGGCCCACTCGACGTCGAGGTCGTAGGCCTCCTGGCTGCCGGCCGCTATGCCGATCGTCTCGCCGCTCATCCGGACCTTGCGCTCCTGGCCCAGCACCACCTTGACGCCGTTGCGGGTGTCGAAGCCGGGCTTGCCGGTGGTCACCGGCATCGTGCGGACCACCTGGCCGTCGCGCTTGAGGGTCAGCTCGTGCGCGGCCGCGTCCACCACCGTCTCGACGCGCTGGCCGATCCGCAGGGCCAGGGCGGCCCGGTCGCCGCCGTACAGGCCGTCGGAGATCCGGCTGCCGGTGGCCTCGAAGGCCAGGCTGACGGTGGTGCCGTTGGGCCAGTACTCCTGGGGGCGGAAGTGCAGGTTCTTGTCGTCCACCCAGTACCAGCCGCCGGCGACGGCGGGCTGCGAGGTGACCGTCAGCGCGCGCTCCACCTCCTGGCGGGCCTGCGGGTCCTTGACGGCCTCGGAGAGCTGGACGGTGAGCGGCTGGCCCACCCCGTAGACGCCGCTGCCGGAGGAGTCCGGGCCGAGCTTGGCGGTCAGCAGGTGCTGGGCGGCCAGGGTGGAGAAGCCGGCGGTCGTCTCGCCGCGGCCGCCACGGCCGTCGTCGGCGGCGATCCGCACGGTGTAGGCCGTGGCGGCCTTGAGCCGGCCGGTGGTCTGCCAGCTGAGCTGGTCGTCCGAGAGCCTTCCGGCGACCACCCGGCCGTCCGGGCCGACCACGGTGACGTCGGTCAGCCGGCTGCCGGGCTCGGCGGTCACCGTGAGCGGCTGGGACGGGTCCGCCTGCTCGGTGGCGGACAGGTGCACCAGCTCGGCGGCGTCGACCCTGCGGACCGCCCCGGCGCCCTCCTCGCCGCCGGAGGTGCAGCCCGCCAGCGGGACCAGTACGACGAGGGCCAGCGTGATGCCGCCGAGACCCGCGATTCCGCGCCTGTCGGCCATGACCGCCTCCCGGGGTTTCGCACGATTGGTCAGATCGTAGGAACCGCGTCCGGCGGAGCGACAACCGAACGGGGCGGGGTTGGGCCGGCAGGGTGAGGCCGTCACTCCGGGGACGCAACAGGGCCGGGCATCCCGTGCGGGATGCCCGGCCCTGTGCGAGGGAGCCAGTGCCTACTGGTTCTGGTTCTCGCCCCGGTAGAACTCGAAGACCCAGCCGAACAGGCCGATCAGGATGATCGGGAGCGACCAGAACATCAGCCACCAGCCGAAGATCACACCGAGGAAGGCGAGCGCGCCGCCGACCGCGAGCGAGAGCGGCTGCCAGCTGTGCGGGGCGAAGAAGCCCAGCTCGCCGGAGTCGTCCGCGACCTCGGCCTCGGGGTTGTCACCCGCGCCGCTGTCCACCCGGCGGGCGGTGAAGGCGAGGTAGTACCCGATGAACGCGCAGAGCGCGAAGGCGAGGAACAGCGCGGTGGTACCGGCGGCCTCGATGCCGTGCTCGGAGCTGTTGGTCCACAGGCCGTAGGTGATCGCCATGGCCAGCACGAAGACCGAGAGGCCCAGGAAGATCTTTCCCTGTTCCTTCATCAGGCGTCGCCCTCCTTCTTGCCCTTGCCCAGCTGCGGGGCGTCGTACTTCGCGGGCGTCACGCCGGCGAGGTGCTTGGCCGGCTCACCGTGGTTCTCCAGGTAGTCCAGCGCGGCGATCTCCGGGTAGTGGAGGTCGAAGGCCGGGGATTCGGAGCGGATCCGGGGCAGGGTGAGGAAGTTGTGGCGCGGCGGCGGGCAGGAGGTCGCCCACTCCAGCGAGCGGCCGTAGCCCCACGGGTCGTCGACCTCGATCTTCTCGCCGTACTTGGCGGTCTTCCAGACGTTGTAGAGGAACGGCAGGATCGACAGGCCGAGCAGGAACGAGCCGATGGTCGAGACGGTGTTCAGGGTGGTGAAACCGTCGGCGGCCAGGTAGTCGGCGTAGCGGCGGGGCATGCCCTCCGCGCCGAGCCAGTGCTGCACCAGGAAGGTGGTGTGGAAGCCGAAGAACAGCGTCCAGAAGGTGATCTTGCCGAGGCGCTCGTCCAGCATCTTGCCGGTCATCTTCGGCCACCAGAAGTGGAAGCCGGCGAACATGGCGAAGACGACGGTGCCGAAGACCACGTAGTGGAAGTGGGCGACGACGAAGTACGAGTCCGAGACGTGGAAGTCGATCGGCGGGGAGGCCAGCAGGACACCGGTCAGACCACCGAAGAGGAAGGTCACCAGGAAGCCGACGGTCCACAGCATCGGGGTCTCGAAGCTGAGCGAGCCCTTCCACATGGTGCCGACCCAGTTGAAGAACTTCACACCGGTCGGGACGGCGATGAGGAAGGTCATGAAGGAGAAGAACGGCAGCAGCACCTGGCCGGTGACGTACATGTGGTGGGCCCACACCGTCACGGACAGACCGGCGATCGCGATGGTGGCCGCGATCAGGCCGGAGTAGCCGAACATCGGCTTGCGGCTGAAGACCGGGATGATCTCCGACACGATGCCGAAGAACGGCAGCGCGATGATGTACACCTCGGGATGGCCGAAGAACCAGAACAGGTGCTGCCAGAGCAGCGCCCCGCCGTTGGCCGGGTCGAAGACGTGCGCCCCGAACTTGCGGTCCGCCTCCAGGGCGAACAGCGCGGCGGCCAGGACCGGGAAGGCCAGCAGGATCAGCACCGCGGTCAGCAGGACGTTCCAGGTGAAGATCGACATCCGGAACATCGTCAGGCCGGGGGCCCGCATGCAGATGATCGTGGTGATGAAGTTGACCGCACCGAGGATGGTGCCGAAGCCGGAGAAGGCCAGACCCATGATCCACATGTCGGCGCCGATGCCCGGCGAGCGGACCGCGTCCGACAGCGGCGCGTAGGCGAACCAGCCGAAGTCGGCGGCGCCCTGCGGGGTGAGGAAGCCGGCGACGGCGATCAGCGAGCCGAACAGGTACAGCCAGTAGGCGAACATGTTCAGACGCGGGAACGCGACGTCCGGCGCGCCGATCTGCAGCGGCATGATCCAGTTCGCGAAGCCGGCGAACAGCGGCGTCGCGAACATCAGCAGCATGACCGTGCCGTGCATCGTGAACGCCTGGTTGAACTGCTCGTTCGACAGGATCTGGGTCCCGGGACGAGCCAGCTCGGCACGCATGACCAGCGCGAGGATGCCGCCGATCAGGAAGAACGCGAACGACGTCGCCAGGTACAGCGTGCCGATCGTCTTGTGGTCAGTGGTGGTCAGCCACTTGATGATGGTGGAACCCGGCTTCCGGGTCCGCTGCGCCCCGACCGTGACGGCCCCGGCGCCCCCGCCGGCCGCGGCGGGCTCGTTGAGGATGGTCACTTCTCTTCACTTCCCATGGTCGTGATGCCGGAGGGCACCGCGCCGGTCTGACCCTTGGCCCGCAGGTCCTTCAGGTGCTGGTCGTACTCGGCACGGTCGACGACCTTCACGTTGAACAGCATGCGCGAGTGGTCGACGCCGCAGAGCTCGGCGCACTTGCCCATGTACTCACCCTTGACGGTCGGGGTGACCTCGAACTTGTTGACCACACCCGGCACGACGTCCATCTTCATCATGAAGTTGATGGGCCAGAAGTCGTGGATCACGTCACGAGAGGTGAGGCGGAACTGCACCGTCTCGTCGACCGGCAGGTACAGGGTCGGCGGCTCGCCGGGGGTACCCACCTCGTACGCGGCCTCCTGGTTGGCCGGGTCCGGGTTCTCGGTGTTCTCGTAGTTGAACGCCCAGCTCCACTGGAAGCCCACCACGTTGACGGTGTGCTGCGGCTTCTCGGAGACGGCGATCAGCTTCGACTCGTCGCGGGCGACGAAGTAGAAGAGGACCGACACGATGATGATCGGGACCGCGGTGTAGAGCGCCTCGATGGGCACGTTGTACCGGGTCTGCGGGGGGACCTGCACACCGGTGCGGCTGCGCCGGTGGAAGATCACGCTCCAGATGATCAGACCCCACATCAGTACGCCGACCACCAGCGCCGCGATCCAGGAGCCCTGCCACATGTGGAGGACCATCGGCCCTTCCTTGGTGACGGGGCTCGGGAGGCCAAGCCTGGGGAGGTCGTTGGCCGAGCAGCCGGTGGCGGTCGCGATGACGAGGCCCAGTGCCAGCGCCTGAGGCAGCTTCCGCCGCATCGTGCGCCGCGGCGAGCGGTCGGAGCCGTTGGGACTCACGTAGCGCCTTCCCGAAGTCTCGCCCGCCTTCGCGTCGCCCCGGGGAGGCTTCCCCTCCTCGGCGACCCGTCCACGGGCACGGTTTGAATGCTTATGCGGGCCAAACCCTACTCCAGCCTTATGCGCTGCTGACGGGCAGGTCCCGGTAACGCGCCGCCCGAGCACCCGATCAGGCCCGGCAGGGGCTGCGCCGCAGGTCATCCTAGGCATTCGGGGTCCGTACGCCCGATCGGGGGATGACCTCGGACAACGTGTGTGACGCCCCGTCGGACGCGGACGATCCGGACATTCGGGGTGATCGACTGACGGCCGGTGAGCCGCCGCCGGAGCCCGGAATGCACCCGGGAGTGTCGTTAAATGTGACCGTGTACTTCGATGTGGCCTCCACCGCACCGCTCCACCCCGTCGCCCGGCAGGCGCTGACCGCCGCCCTCGACGAGGGGTGGGCCGACCCCGCCCGGCTCTACCGCTCCGGACGGCAGGCCCGGATGCTGCTCGACGCGGCCCGGGAGACCGTGGCCGAGGTGCTCGGCTGCCGGGCCGACGAGATCTCCTTCACCGCCAGCGGCACCCAGGCCGTCCAGCTCGGGATGCTGGGCGCGCTGCACGGCAACCGGCGGCGCGGCCGGCACCTGGTGCACTCCGCCGTCGAGCACTCCAGCGTGCTGCACACCGCGGAGCGATGGGGGTCCCCCCGGCCGGAGGCCGGTGGAGGGGGCGCGAGCGGCGAGGTCACCGCCGTGCCGGTGGACCGGCACGGCCGGGTCGACCCGGCGGTGTTCGCGGCGGCGCTGCGGCCGGACACCGCGCTCGCCGTGCTGCAGTCCGCCAACCACGAGGTGGGCACGGTGCAGCCGGTCGCCGAGACGGCCGCGCACTGCAGGGAGGTGCCGCTGCTGGTGGACGCGGCGCAGAGCGCCGGGCGGGTGGACGTGCCGGCCGGCTGGTCGCTGCTGGCCGCCAGCGCGCACAAGTGGGGCGGGCCGGCCGGGGTCGGGGTGCTCGCGGTACGCAAGGGTGTGCGGTACGCCTCGCCGCTGCCCGCCGACGAGCGCGAGGGCGGCCGGGTGCCCGGGTACGTCAACGTCCCGGCGATCGTCGCGGCGGCGGCCTCGCTGCGGGCGGTGCGGGCCGAGGCGGAGCGGGAGAACGCCCGGCTGCACGAGCTGGTCGAGCGGATCCGGGCCCGGGTGCCGCGGCTGGTGCCCGAGGTCGAGGTGGTCGGCGACCCGGTGCGGCGGCTGCCGCACCTCGTCACCTTCTCCTGCCTCTACGTGGACGGCGAGGTGCTGCTGGGCGAGCTGGACCGGGCCGGGTTCGCCGTCTCCTCCGGCTCCTCGTGCACCTCCTCCACGCTGACCCCGAGCCATGTGCTGGCCGCGATGGGCGTGCTCACCGAGGGCAACGTCCGGGTCTCGCTGCCGTTCGGCGCCGCCGAGGCGGACGTCGAGCGGTTCCTGACCGTCCTGCCGGAGGTGGTGGCCGGTGTCCGCGCCCCGCTGGGGCTGGACCTGGCGCTGCCGCCGGCCGCCGGGGAGGGCCTCCCCGCGAGCGGGGAGGCCGCTGCCACGCTCGTCCTGGACGCCCTCGGCAAGCGGTGCCCGCTGCCGGTGATCGAGCTGGCCAGGCGGATCGGCGAGGTGCCGGTGGGCGGGACGGTCGCGGTGCTGGCCGACGACGAGGCGGCCCGGCTGGACGTGCCGGCCTGGTGCGGGATGCGCGGCCAGGAGTACCTGGGCGAGGCCCCGGCCGCCGAGTACGGCGGCGACCGGGGTTCGGCCTATCTGGTGCGGCGGGTCAGTTGACCAGGTGCGCGCGGACCTCGGCGCCGGCCTCGTCGCCGTAGGCGGCGACGAAGCGCTTCAGGAAGTCGTGCGGGCGCAGCTCGTACTCCTGGGTGCCGACGGTCTCGATCACCAGGGTGGCGAGCATGCAGCCCAGCTGGGCGGAGCGCTCCAGCTCCAGGCCCCAGGAGAGGCCGGCCAGGAAGCCGGCGCGGAAGGCGTCGCCGACACCGGTCGGGTCCACCTTGGCGGTCTCGGGGGCGCAGCCGACCAGCACCGGGGACTCGCCCTTGCGGTCGATCCGGACGCCCTTGCTGCCCAGCGTGGTGATCCGGGTGCCGACCCGGGTGAGGATCTCCTCGGAGTCCCAGCCGGTCTTGGACTCGATCAGCGCGGCCTCGTACTCGTTGGTGAAGAGGTACGCGGCGCCGTCGACGATCTGGCGGATGTCGTGGCCGTCGAGGCGGGCCAGCTGCTGGGACGGGTCCGCGGCGAAGGCGTAGCCGCGGGTCCGGCACTCCTGGGTGTGGCGGACCATCGCCTGCGGGTCGTCGGCGCCGATCAGCACCAGGTCGAGGCCGCCGACGCGGTCGGCGATCGGCTCCAGCTCGATGTTGCGGGCCTCGGCCATGGCACCGGTGTAGAACGAGGCGATCTGGTTGTGGTCCTCGTCCGTGGTGCACATGAAGCGCGCGGTGTGCCGGGTCTCGGAGATGTGGACCGAGCGGCAGTCCACGTTGTTGCGCTCCAGCCAGCTGCGGTACTCCGCGAAGTCCGCGCCGGCCGCGCCGACCAGGATCGGGCGCAGGCCCAGCACGCCCATGCCGAAGGCGATGTTCGGCGCGACGCCGCCGCGGCGGATGTCGAGGGTGTCGACCAGGAAGGACAGCGACACGGTGTGCAGCTGCTCGGCGACCAGCTGGTCGGCGAACCGGCCGGGGAAGGTCATCAGGTGGTCGGTCGCGATCGAGCCGGCGACGGCGATACGCACGGGGTCTCCTCTGGATGGCGGCGGGGCCATGGGACAACGGGTGGAACCCACCCACGGTACCCGGCGGGGGCGGGGCCCCAGCAAGACAGCGGGGCGCCGTCCCCCGTCCGCCGACACCCGTCGGCCCCGAAGGTGTACTACCAAGGGGTAGCTCTGGTGGGCTCCGGTGCGCCCGGCCTAGGGTCGCAGGAAGGGGCCTTTCCGGCCCCGCCCAGGCCCGTGGCGCCGCTGCCACGGCACCGGTGGATCGGAGTGATGGCCGATGATGCCCAGTCACCACCCTCTGCGGGTTCCGCCCGCCCCGCTCGGCGACGCGGACGGCGAGTCGTTGGACGCGCTGGTGGACACCTCGCGCCGGCTGCGGCGGTTCTGGCCGCTGCTGGCGACCGGCCAGCCGGACATCGCGCCGGTGAGGTCCGGGTTCCGCGTCCCCTCCGGGGCGCAGCGGCTGGTCGCGGCGATGCCCGAGTACGGCCCCTGAGGCGGAGCTCCCCGCACCGGGCCCGGGGGTGCGGCGGGTGGACGGGAACCGGAATCGTCCGGCGCACGTCACATCCGCGCGGTGCGGCCGGCACGGCGCGCCGCTGAGCCCTCGGGAGGATGTGCAGATGGATCTGGAGACCATGCCCCGGCGTTCCGGCCGGGTGCGCGCGACGGCCCTGGCCGGCCTGGCGCTGGCGGCGGTGGCCGTCCTGGCCGGGTGCGACGGCGGGACGAAGGCGGGTTCGGACTCGGCGCCGGCCAGCGCGGCGGCCACGCCCGAGCCGGCCGCGACATCCGCCCCGGCCGACCCGGCCGTCCCGGTTCCGGTGACCACCCCGCCGCCGTCCGACCCCTCGGCCACCGCGCCGGACCCGCGGCCGGCCAGTCCGGGCCCGGCCACCGGCGCCCCGCGCCCGGCCCTGACCCCGACCCCGGCGCCCACTCCCCCGGGTGCGGACGGCAACGGCATCGCGGTGGGCGAGCCACCGCCGAACGGGTCCGGGAACGGCTCGCCGGTGCACCCGGCGATGACCTACCGGGTGGACGGCAAGCGGCTGACGGTCTGGTTCTACGGCGGGGTCTGCGAGCGGTACGCGCTCAAGGCGGACGAGTCCAAGCCGGGCCGGGTGGACGTCCGGGTGACGACGGCCCCGGTGCCCGCGGGGCAGGACTGCATTGCAGTGGCCAAGCGGCAGACGGTCGCGGCCGACCTGAAACAGCCGTTGCAGGGCCGGACGGTGACCGACCTGGCGACCGGGCAGGAGGTGCCGCTGGAGGCGGACCCGAAGGTCGGCCCGGACCCGGCGGCCCCGGACATCCCGGGCGCCCCGTGACGGCCTGACCGGCGCCCGGACACGACGAAGGCGGCCCCGGGGATCCGGGGCCGCCTCCGCGTCAGGCCGTTAGCTGAACGAGTCGCCGCAGGCGCAGGAGCCGGTGGCGTTCGGGTTGTCGATCGTGAAGCCCTGCTTCTCGATGGTGTCGACGAAGTCGACGGTGGCGCCGCCCAGGTACGGGGCGCTCATCCGGTCGGTGACGACCTTGACGCCGTCGAAGTCCTTGACCACGTCGCCGTCGAGCGAGCGCTCGTCGAAGAACAGCTGGTAACGCAGGCCGGAGCAGCCGCCGGGCTGGACGGCGACCCGCAGCGCGAGGTCGTCCCGGCCTTCCTGCTCCAGCAGGGCCTTGACCTTGCCCGCGGCGGCATCGGTGAGGAGGATGCCACTCTCGACAGTGGTCTCGTCCTGGACGGTCATCTGCTTTCTCCCGGTCTTGACGACGGTCTACCGCCAGTACCAACCGACGGCCGCCCGGTTTCATTTCCCGGACGGCGTGTTGTTCTCGGAGGCCTCGCGGTGGCGCGTTTCGGTGGGCCGGGCGTGCACCCGCTCCCTCTACGCTCCCCATGCTCGCACACCGGCGGACCCCGGTCACCGCCCGAGCGCACCGATCGGAGTGAACGGGCCACGCGGCGGCGCCCCGGCGGCCAGGATGGTGGGCATGATCCTGCGCCCGGTCCAGGACACCGCCGCCGACGCGGAGGCCGTCCAGCACCTCGCCCGCGCCGCCTCCGGCTCCCCGGCCGCCGCGGACCGGCCGCCGGTCCACCAGCGGGCCCGGACGAGACACCTGGCGCGCACCGATCCGCAGGGCTGCTGGCTGGCCGAGCAGGACGGCGAGCCGGTCGGCGCGGTGCTCTCGCTGCGCCGCGAGGGAGTCTGGGTGCTGGCGCTGCTGGCGGTGGCCCCGCGGGCGCAGGGCAAGGGTCTGGGCCGGCTGCTGCTGGAGCGGGCCGCCGCGTACGGGCGCGGCTGCCTGCGCGGGATGCTGCGCGCGCCGTCCTCCCCGGCGGCCGTGCGCCGCTTCCGGCTCGCCGGGTTCACGCTGCACCCGGCGATGCGGCTGACCGGGCGGGTGGACCGGGCCGGGCTGGTCGATCCCGGGGACATCCCGGTGCACCCGGGCAACGCCACCCAGCTCCACCTGCTGGACTCGGTGGACCGGCGGCTGCGCGGCTCGGCGCACGGGCCGGACCACGAGCTGCTGCTGGCGCACTGCGAGGAGCTGCTGGTCGCGGACGCGCTGGCGGGCACCGGCTACTGCTACCGGGACGGCGGTGAGGTGCGGCTGCTGGCGGCCACCTCGAAGCGGATCGCCACCCGGCTGCTGCGCGAGGCGCTGGCCCGGGTGCCGGAGGGCGTCGAGGCCCGGGTGGCGTACCTGACCGCGGAGCAGGAGTGGGCGCTGGACGTCGGCCTGGAGGTGGGGCTGACCGTGGAGAGCGGGGGCTTCGTGGGCCTGCGCGGGATGCGCCCCCCGGCGCCGTACGTGCCGGATCCGGCGCTGCTGTGAGAACGGCGGACCCCCGCCGGGCCGGGGCCGGGCGGGGGTCCGTCGGTGCGCGCGTCAGGTCGCGGTCACGCCATGGTGTCGAGGATCTCCCGGACCATCTCCATGGTGGTGCCCGGGTGCAGGAAGGCGAAGCGGGCGACCGTCTCGCCGTCCCAGCCGGTGGGGGTGACGAAGCCGATCTGGTCCGCGAGCAGCTGCTGCGACCAGCGGTAGTAGTCGTCGTTGGTCCAGCCCTTGCGCTTGAAGCAGACCGCGGAGAGCTGCGGGTCGAACAGCAGCTCCAGGTGGTCGGTGTCGCGGATCAGCTGCGCGGTCTCCCGGGCGAGCGTGAGGCCGGCCTCGATGGCGTCGGTGTAGGCCTGGACGCCGTGCACGGCGAGCGAGAACCAGAGCGGCAGGCCGCGGGCGCGCCGGGTCAGGTGGTAGGCGTAGTCGGTGGGGTTCCACTCGTCGCCCTCGGTGTGCAGGACGTCCAGGTAGGAGGCGTCCTGGGTGTGCACGGCGCGGGCGAGCTGGGGGTTGCGGTAGATCAGCGCGGCGCAGTCGAACGGCGCGAAGAGCCACTTGTGCGGGTCGACGACGAAGGAGTCGGCGTGCTCGATGCCGTTGTAGCGCTCCCGGACGGAGGGGGCGAAGAGGCCCGCGCCGCCGTAGGCGCCGTCCACGTGGAACCAGAGCCCGCGCTCGCGGGCGACCTCGGACAGGCCCTGGAGGTCGTCGACGATGCCCTCGTTGGTGGTGCCGGCGGTGCCGACGACGGCGATCACCGTCTCCGGGTTCGGGTCGGCGGCCAGCGCCGCGCGCAGCGCCTCGCCGGTGAAGCGCCGGTCGACGGTCGGCACCTTGAACGCCTCGACGCCGATGATGTTGAAGGTGTTCTTGACCGAGGAGTGCACCTGGTCGGCGACGGCTACCCGCAGCCGGACCTCCGGCCCACTGGGCCGGCCCTCCTCGGCGAGGCGGCGGCGGGCGGTGTCGCGGGCGACCACCAGCGCGGAGAGGTTGCCGGCCGAACCGCCGGAGACGAAGGTGCCGCCGGCCGAGGCGGGCAGGCCCGCGCGGTCCGCTATCAGGCGCAGCACCTGGTTCTCGGCGGCGATCGCGCCGGCCGCCTCCAGCCAGGAGATGCCCTGGAGGGAGGCGCAGGAGACGACCATGTCGAAGAGCAGCGCGGCCTTGGTCGGGGCGCACGGGATGAAGGACAGGTAGCGCGGGCTGTCGGCGGAGATCACCGCGCGGGAGAGCTCGTGGTCGTAGAGCTTGAGCACGTCGGCCGGGTTGTTGCCGTCCTGGTTGAGCAGGCCGGACAGCTGGGCGCGCAGGTGCTCGCCGTCGCCGGGGTGGTCGAGCGGGACGGGGTCGTACTGCAGCCGATCGCGCATGTAGTCGAAAACCAGGTCGACCAGGTCGCTGTCGGGCCGGTGCATGCGGTCGGGGGCTGCGGACACGGGGGTCCCTCTCGGCTGTGGGGTGTCGGGGAGGGTCCGGGGCGCGGGGGTCGCCACCGCACGGCCGGACGTGATCAGCGTAGGCAGCGACGGGCCCGCTCCGCGCGTCGGAACGCGGCTGGTCAGGCAGGATTCGGGCGTCTTCGGCGGGCCGCGCGCAGGAATCCTGCGCGGGCCCCCGAGGAGGTCAGCCGATGAGCTGGGAGAGGACCACGGAGGAGCGGCTGCGCTGGACGCCGGGCTCGCGGCGGATCCGCTCGATGACCGCCTCCAGGTGCCGCATGTCGGCGGCCCGCAGGTGGACCAGCGCGTCCGGGTCGCCGGTGACCGTCCAGGCGGCGATCACCTCGGGGAACTGGCGCAGGCTGGCGAGGATCTCCTCGGGGGCGGTCCGCTCGCGGCAGTAGACCTCGACGAAGGCCTCGGTCTGCCAGCCGAGCACCGAGGGGTCGAGCACCACGGTGAAGCCGCGGACCACCCCGCGGGCCCGCAGCCGGTCGATCCGGCGGCGGACGGCGGTGGCGGAGAGGTTCACCTGGAGGCCGATCTCCGCGTAGGAGGCACGGCCGTCCCCCGCCAGCCGGGCGAGGAGGAGGCGGTCGGTCTCGTCCAGGGAGGCCCCGACCGTCTCGTGCGCTCGGCTGCTGCTCATCGGTGCGGGGCTCCACGGGTCGTGCGGCGTCGGGAACGGCGGCGGACGGCGGCGGCCCGCCGAAACGGTTCGGCAACCATTCTGGCGGATGTCAGGAGTGAGTCCACCGCTGGCGGATGACGCAGGCGGGATGTCCGCGCGTCCGCCGGCGGTCGCTCCGCGGTCGGTGCGCGGCCGGTGCGCGGTCAGTCCACCAGCAGGACGATCTTGCCCCGGGTGCGGCCCTCCGCGCTGAGCGCCTGCGCCGAGGCGGCCTGGGCGAGCGGGAAGGTGGAGGCGACGGTCACCGTCAGCCGCCCGTCGTCGGCGAGCGCGGCCAGTTCGGCCAGTCCGGCGGCGTCCGGGCGGACCCAGACGTAGCGGCCGCCGCGCGCCCTGACCCCGAAGTCGGCGACCGAGGCGATCCGCGCCGGATCGGCGACCAGCCCGGCCGAGACCTCGACGGCGTCGCCGCCGACCAGGTCCACCGCGGCGTCCACGCCCCGCGGGGCGAGCGCCCGGACCCGGTCGGCCAGTCCCTCGCCGTGCCGGACCGGCTCGGCGCCCAGGGAGCGCAGGTAGTCGTGGTTGCGCTCGCCGGCGGTGCCGATCACCCGGGCGCCGAAGGCCCTGGCGAGCTGGACGGCCAGGTGGCCGACCCCGCCGGCGGCGGCGTGCACCAGGACGGTGTCCCCCGCGCCGGCGCCCACCGCGCGCAGCGTCTGGAGGGCGGTGAGCCCGGCCAGCGGCAGTCCGCCGGCCTGGGCCCAGTCCAGCGCGGCCGGCTTGCGGGCCAGGGTGCGGACCGGTGCGGCGACCAGCTCGGCGTAGGTGCCGTGCTCGACCGCGTCCTTGCGGACGTAGCCGTACACCTCGTCGCCGGGGGCGAACTCGGTGACCCCGCCGCCCACCGCGCGGACCACCCCCGCCGCGTCCCAGCCCATCACCAGCGGGAAGTGCGCGTCGAGCAGGCCGTCCAGCCGCCCCTCCCGCACCTTCCAGTCGACCGGGTTCACCCCGGCCGCCCTGACCTGCACCAGGACCGAGTCCGGGCCGACCTTCGGGTCGGGCAGGTCGGTGTACTCGACCACGTCGGGGCCGCCGTAGCGGTGGATCGCGATTGCCTTCATGCCACCAGCGAAACCCGGACCGGCCGGGATCTCGATTCGGCCACGCCGCGGGCGCGCGGGAAGGCTCCGAACCGGCGAGCGGTTCTCGTCACATCGACAGGATGGCCATCGTCACTCTGACGCTAACCGGTTATCATAGATTGCGTCAGATAGACGAAAAGGCTGCACCGCTCGTTCGGCCGCACAGAAGGGCGCCCGCCCGTGACCACCACCATCACCGAGACCTACGGCGTCGACCCCACCCCGACGCCGCTCGCTCTGCTGCTGCTCGGCCGCGAGGCCGACCCGAACAGCGAGCGCGGCGTCGAGTGCCCCGGCGACCTCCCCCCGGCCTCCGACCCGGACCTCGTCGAGCGCGCCCGGGCGGCCAAGGCCGCACTCGGCGACCGCGTCTTCATCCTGGGCCACCACTACCAGCGCGACGAGGTGATCGAGTTCGCCGACGTCACCGGCGACTCCTTCAAGCTCGCCCGCGACGCGGCGGCCCGCCCGGAGGCCGAGTACATCGTCTTCTGCGGTGTGCACTTCATGGCCGAGTCGGCCGACATCCTCACCGGCGACGCCCAGCGGGTCGTGCTGCCGGACCTCGCGGCCGGCTGTTCGATGGCCGACATGGCCACCGCCGAGCAGGTCGCCGAGTGCTGGGACGTGCTGACCGACGCCGGTATAGCCGACGTCACCGTCCCGGTGTCGTACATGAACTCCTCCGCCGACATCAAGGCCTTCACCGGCCGGCACGGCGGCACCATCTGCACCTCCTCCAACGCCCAGCGGGCGCTGGAGTGGGCGTTCGAGCAGGGCGAGAAGGTGCTCTTCCTGCCCGACCAGCACCTCGGGCGCAACACCGCGGTGCGGGACATGGGCTTCTCGCTGGACGACTGCGTCGTCTACAACCCGCACCGGCCGAACGGCGGCCTGACCGCCGAGCAGCTGCGGGACGCGAAGATGATCCTCTGGCGCGGCCACTGCTCGGTGCACGGCCGGTTCACCCTGGACTCGGTGAACGACGTGCGCGAGCGGATCCCCGGCGTGACCGTCCTGGTGCACCCGGAGTGCCGGCACGAGGTCGTCGCGGCCGCCGACATGGTGGGCTCGACCGAGTACATCATCAAGGCGCTGGACGCCGCCGAGCCCGGCTCGAAGTGGGCCATCGGCACCGAGCTGAACCTGGTCCGCCGGCTCGCCAAGGCGCACCCGGACAAGGAGATCGTCTTCCTCGACCGGGCGGTCTGCTTCTGCTCCACCATGAACCGGATCGACCTGCCGCACCTGGTCTGGGCGCTGGAGTCGCTGGTCGAGGGCCGGGTGCCGAACGTGATCACCGTCGACCCGGAGACCGAGAAGTACGCCAAGGCGGCGCTGGACCGGATGCTGGCCCTGCCGTAGCGGTCCCCGCCGCGCGGGGCGCGGCACGGACGAAGGGCGGGCCCCCTCCCGGTGGGAGGGGGCCCGCCCCGGTGTCTGGCCGAGACGGCGGCTACTCGGGAACGCCCGGGATGAGGCCGTCCCCCTCGGCCCGCAGCAGCTCGCGGACGTCGTCGATGGTGGCCTCGGCGTCCGGCAGGATCAGGTCGGACGGCTCCAGGGAGTCGACCGGCAGCGGCGTGCCGAACGTCTTCACGGCCCCCAGCAGCTCGCCGAGCGCGCGGCGGAAGTGTTCCTCGTCCCCCGAATCCAGTGCGGTGAGGAGCTCCTCGTCGAGCTCGTTGAGCCGGTTGAGGTGGGACTCGCCCACCTCGAACTGCCCCTCACCCATGACCCTCATGATCATGCCGTGCGTCTCCCTGTTCCTCGGGATGTCCCGGAAGTGCTCCGGGGCGGAGCTCAGATCACTTGTTGTAGTTGATCCTCGGGGTGTCCTGCTGCTGCGGCGGCGCGGTGTCCTGCGAACGGCCCTGCTCGATCGCCTGCGGGCCGGAGGCCGGGGAGCCGCCGGTCAGCTCGGCCTTCATCCGGGCCAGCTCCAGCTCGACGTCGGAGCCGCCGGCCACCCGCTCCAGCTCGGCCTCGATGTCGTCCTTGCGGCCGAGACCGCTGGCGTCGTCGAGCGCGCCGGAGGCCAGCAGCTCGTCGATCGCGCCGGCCCGGGCCTGCATCTGGGCGGTCTTGTCCTCGGCCCGCTGGATCGCGAGGCCGACGTCGCCCATCTCCTCCGAGATTCCGGAGAAGGACTCGGCGATCCGGGTCTGCGCCTGGGCCGCGGTGTAGGTGGCCTTGATGGTCTCCTTCTTGGTGCGGAAGGCGTCCACCTTGGCCTGCAGGCGCTGGGAGGCGAGCGTGAGCTTCTCCTCCTCGGCCTGGAGCTGCTGGTACTGCACCTGCAGGTCGTTGATCTGGGACTGCATGTTCGCCTTGCGGGTCAGGGCCTCGCGGGCGAGGTCCTCCCGGCCGAGCGAGAGCGCCTTGCGCCCCTGGTCCTCGTACTTCGACGACTGCTGCTGCAGCTGGGTCAGCTGGAGCTCCAGGCGCTTGCGCGAGGTGGCCACGTCCGCGACGCCGCGACGCACCTTCTGCAGCAGCTCCAACTGCTTCTGGTACGAATAATCCAGCGTCTCGCGCGGGTCTTCCGCCCGGTCCAGGGCCTTGTTCGCCTTGGAGCGGAAGATCAGCCCCATACGCTTCATGATTCCGTCGCTCATGGGCCTGGGTGCCCCCTTCTCCGGCCTGCGGTCTCTATCTCGTTACCAGACACGACGAGTGTATGTGCAGCGAGCCCGTCGCCGCAGTGCACCTGCCTGCAACAAGCCTGCTACAGGTCGGTCCCGCAAAGCCTCCTCCGCGGGGTGGATCCCGCCCTCGTTCCACCCGCCGGTCAGCGGAGTGATCCCCTACGGGGAACCCCGGGGAAACCCGGGAGCGTGCTCCCGGGACGCGATCGATATGCGTTTGGTTCCCGGGCGGCCGGAGGAAGCCGCCCCGCACCCCGTACGCTGGTGGTGTGTTCCGACGCCGTTCAGATGATGCCGCTGCCTCCGCCGCCGTGCTGGAGAAGCAGGACGAGACGACCCAGCCCCGCGACCCGCAGGCGAAGAAGGGCCGGCCCACGCCCAAGCGCAGTGAGGCCGAGGCCAACCGGCGCACCCGGGTGACCGTGCCCAAGGACCGCAAGGAGGCCTCCCGCCAGGCCCGCGAGCGGATGCGTGCCGAGCGCGAGAAGCAGCGCACCGCGCTGCTGGAGGGCGACGAGCGCCACCTTCCGGCCCGCGACAAGGGCCCCGTGCGCAAGTTCACCCGCGACTACGTGGACGCCCGCTGGTCGCTGGCCGAGTTCTTCCTGCCGGCCGCGGTGCTCATCCTGGTGCTCAGCATCGTCAAGGTGCCGGCCCTCCAGCTGCTCTCCACGCTGCTGTTCCTGCTCTTCTTCGTCCTGGTGGTCCTGGACTTCGTCCGGCTCGGCTTCGGCCTGCGCAAGCAGCTCGCCGAGCGCTTCGCCGGGCAGAACACCCGCGGCGCGGTCGCCTACGGCCTGATGCGCATCCTGCAGATGCGCCGGCTGCGACTGCCCAAGCCGCAGGTGCGGCGCGGGGAGAAGCCCTGACCGCCGAACCGGTGGACTCCGGCTGGGCCCCTCCCGTCTGGGACGGGCCCGGCCTGTACGCGCTCCCCGGCCAGGGCGGCGGCGGCCACGACCGGGCCGCCCAAGAGCGCGGCCACGACCGCGGCGGGTACGGGCTGACCGGGTACGAGCGGCGGCTGCCCTCGCGCAGCGGCTCCTTCGCCGGCGCCGGCGCGCACCCCGGGCGGGCCGGCTCGCTGCGCAACCTCGTCCGGCAGGAGATGGTCGCCCGGCAGCTCGCCGAGCAGCTCGCCGGCCGCGACGCGCAGCGCGTCCTGGACATCGGCTGCGGCCAGGGCACCCAGGCGCTGCGGCTGGCCCGGTCCGGCCACTACGTCACCGGCATCGACTCCGACCCGGCCGCGCTCGGCGCCGCCCAGGAGGCGCTCGCCGAGGAGCCCGGGGCGGTGCGGGAGCGGGTCCAGCTGCTGATCGGCGACGGACACCAGTGCGGGCGCTGGTTCGGGGCGCGCAGCTTCGACGTCGTGCTCTGCCACGGCGTGCTGATGTACCTGCCGGACCCCGACCCGATGATCGCCTCGCTGGCCCGGCTGCTCGCCCCCGCCGGGCTGCTCTCGCTGGTGGTGCGCAACCGCGACGCGCTCGCCCTGCGGCCCGCAGCCGCCGGCGACTGGCGGGCCGCCCTGGACGCCTTCGAGAGCGACCGGTACTACAACCGGCTCGGGCTGGCGGCCCGCGCCGACCGGATCGCGGACCTCGCCGTCACCCTCTCCGAGGTGTCCGTGCCGCTGCGGCACTGGTACGGCGTGCGGGTCTTCACCGACCACGCCCCCGACGACGCCCCGCCGGTCGACGGCCGGCAGCTCGCCCAGCTGCTGGAGGCCGAGGAGCGGGCCTGCCGCACCGACCCGTACCGGCAGGTCGCCGCGCTGCTGCACGTCGTCGGGATGAAGTAGCCCCGGAGCCGGCCCGGCCCCGGGGCCACCGCCCGGCGGCTCAGTCCTCGTGCAGGCCCATCGTGTAGACCTCGCGGCCGTCGTCCACCAGCACGGCGCGGTCCACGCCGTCCTCGGTGAGCTGCTTCCAGTTCTCCCCGATCCAGGTCTCCGCGTCCCCCTGGCCGGCGAACTCCTCCGCCTGGCCGCCGTCCGGGGCCACCACGGTGCCGTCCGCCTTCTCGTACCGCCACGTCCAGACCATGCCCGGCTCCTCCCACCGACGATCAGCGATGCGCTGTGTGCGCACCCTAAGCCCTCAGGTTGCCCGGCCGGATCTTCGGTATGCGCGGTGCGCGAGGATGGGGAGTATGACAGCTGACGCCCCGCTCCCCCGCACCCTCCTCCTCGGCGGCGCCCGGTCCGGCAAGTCCACCAGGGCCGAGCAGCTGCTCGCCCACCACGAGGACGTGCTGTACGTCGCCACCGGCGGCACCCGGGACGGCGACGCCGAGTGGGCGCAGCGGGTCGCGCTGCACCGGGAGCGGCGCCCGGCGAGCTGGCGCACCGCCGAGACCTGCGACCTGGAGGCCGTGCTCGGCGACGCCGCCGACCCGGCGCCCATGCTGGTCGACTGCCTGGCGCTGTGGCTCACCGCGGTGATGGACGAGTGCGGCGCCTGGGACGACGCGGTCTGGGCGGACGGCGGCGAGGCCGCGGTGCAGCGGCGCTGCGCGGCGCTGGCGGCGGCCTGGGCCGGCACCCGGCGGCCGGCGGTGGCGGTCAGCAACGAGGTCGGCATGGGCGTCGTCCCGGCCACCGCGGCCGGCCGCCGGTTCCGCGACACCCTGGGCCGGCTCAACATGGCGGTCGCCGACGCCTCCGAGCGGGTGCTGCTGGTGGTGGCGGGGCAGGTCCTCACGGTCAAGCCCGCCGTCGGCTGAACACCCCCGCCCGCTCGCCGCCGGGGCGCTCCGACCCGGCGCCGACGGCCGGGGGCGGGGACCCGCGCTCTCGGCACCGACGCACCCCTCCGGTGCACACCCGCGGCGTGTAGCCTTCCGGACGATGGACACGACCGTGGATCTCGATACGTTCTCCTCGCTCGTCGAGCGCCCCGACGAGAGCGCCCGGCGCGCCGCCGAGGAGCGGTGGCAGGAGCTGGACCGGCCTCGCAACGGCCTCGGCAGGCTGGAGGAGCTGGGCGCCTGGCTGTCGTCCGTGCAGGGGCGTTCCCCGGTGCGGCCGCTGTCGGCGCCCAAGGTGGTGCTGTTCGCCGCCGACCACGGGGTGGCCCGCCTCGGGGTGTCCCGGCTGCCCGCGCAGGGCGGCACGGCGGCGCGGGTGCGGGCGGTGCTCGACGGCACCGCGCCGGTCGCCCTGCTCGCCCGGCGCTTCGGTGCCGGGGTGCGGGTGGTGGACGTGGCGGTCGACGCCGACGCCGCCGACTTCCCCGGCGAGGTGACCGAGCACCGGGTGCGGCGCGGCTCCGGGCGGATCGACGTCGAGGACGCGCTGAGCCCCGAGGAGACCGCCAAGGCCTTCCGGGCCGGCATGGCCGTGGCCGACGAGGAGGCCGACGCCGGGACCGACCTGGTGGTGCTGGGCGACCTCGGGGTCGGCGCGACCACGGTGGCGGCGGTGCTGGTCGGCGCGCTCTGCGGCACGGACGCGGCGGCGGTCACCGGGCGCGGCTCGGGCATCGACGACCGGGTGTGGATGGTCAAGTGCGCGACGGTGCGGGACTCGCTGCGGCGGGCCCGGCCGGTGCTGGGCGACCAGCTGGCGCTGCTCGGGGCCACCGGCGGGGCGGACTTCGCGGCGATCACCGGCTTCCTGCTCCAGGCCGCGGTGCGCAAGCTGCCGGTGGTGCTGGACGGTGTGGTCTCGGCGGCCTGCGCGCTGGTCGCGCAGCGGATCGCGTTCCGGGCGCCGGAGTGGTGGCGGGCCGGGCAGACCAGCGGTGAGCCGGCGCAGGCGAAGGCGTACGACCGGCTGACCCTGACGCCGCTGCAGGAGCAGGGGATCACCATGGGCGAGGGGGTCGGCGCGCTGATGGCGCTGCCGCTGCTCCAGGCCGCGGCGGACACGCTGGCCGAGGAGGTGCCGGAGCCCTCCGCCCCGGCGGCGCCCAGGCAGCCGGCGCGGCTGCCGACCGCGGCGGAGCTGCTGGGGAAGCTGTAGGAGGAGTGGGGCCCGGGCCCGTCGGTGACGGCGGGTCCGGGCCCCTTCGGCTGTGCGCGGGGTCCCGGCGCGCTGAGTGGGTGCGGGTGGTCGGTGTGTGGGACGGGGCGCGGTTCGCGTTCGGGACCCTGTCGGTGGTGCCGGTGCGGGTGCGGCGGTGGGACCGGGAGGCCGGCGGGCGGGCGATGGTGCTCGCGCCGGTGGTCGGGGTGGTGCTGGGGGCGGTCGCGGCGGGTGCGGGGGCGCTGGTCGCCTGGCGGGCGGGCGGACCGCTCGGGGCGGTGGCGGCGGTCGGGGTGCTCGCGGTGCTCACCCGGGGGCTGCACCTGGACGGGCTCGCGGACGTCGCGGACGGCCTGGGCAGCGGGAAGCCCGCCGAGGACGCGCTGCGGATCATGAAGCAGTCGGACATCGGCCCGTTCGGGGTGCTCACCCTCGTCCTCGTCCTGCTGGCCCAGGCCGCCGCGCTGGCCGGACAGTTCGCCGCCTCCCCGCTGCGCGGCGCGCTCGCGGTGCTCGCGGCGGCGGTGGCCGCGCGGTGCGCGCTCGCCTGGGGGTGCCTGCGGACGGTGCCGGCGGCCCGGCCGGGCGGGCTGGGCGCGATGGTGGCGAGCACCGTGGCGCCGGGCGCGGCCGTCGCCTCGACGGGTGCCGCCGCGGCCCTGCTCGCCCTCGCCGGGCTCGCCGACGGATCATCAGCCCTGCTGCTCCCCGCGGCCGTTGTGCTGGGCACCGGCGGATCCCGGCTGCTGCTGCGGCGCTGTGTACGGCGGTTCGGCGGGGTCACCGGGGACGTGCTCGGCGCGATGGCGGAGACCGCCGCGACCGGGACGCTGCTGGCACTCGCGCTGCTGCGCTGAGGAGGACGCCGAAGCCCTGTGCCGAAAGGCGGTACACCGGGCGGCGCGTGATCCCACCATGCGGACTACCATGCGGGGAGCACCGCAGCCCTGCACCGTCGCAGGTCCTGCCCGTCCGGCGCACGTCGAGGCGCCGGGGCCTCTGGTGTGCGCGACCGCCGCGACGGTGGGCGCGCGCAGCCAGGGGCCCCGGGTCCGGCGGACGCCGGCCGGTCGGCCTGGCCGGCGGTCCGGGCTGCGCCGGTGCGGCACACGCGCCGCGACCGGTCGTGGACCGCGAAAGAACAGGACGTTTTACGTGACTGCATTGTCTGTGAGCACCTCCGCCGCCGCCGCGCTGCGCGCGGACGCCCTGGTGATCGGCGTGGCGAAGGGCCCCAAGGGCATCGTGCTGGCCCCCGGCGCCGAGGCCGTGGCCGAGGCGTTCGAGGGCAAGCTCGCCGAGGTTCTCGGCACGCTGGGCGCCACCGGCGCCGAGGGCGAGACCGTCAAGGTCCCCGCCCCGGCCGGCCTGAAGGCCGCGCTCGTGCTCGCGGTCGGTCTCGGCGACGCCGCCGAGGGCGGGTACGAGCTGGAGGCCCTGCGCCGCGCCGCCGGCGTCGCCGCCCGCACCCTGGCCGGCGCCAAGAAGGTCGCGCTGGCCCTGCCGGCCGAGTCGGCCGACGAGATCGAGGCGGTCGCGCTGGGCGCCCTGCTCGGCACCTACGTGTTCGGCACCTACAAGAGCAACGGCAACGGCGGCAAGGAGCCGGTCGGCGAGCTGGTGCTGCTGTCGACCCGCAAGGGCAGCAAGGAGGCCAAGGCCGCCGTCGAGCGCGCCCTGGTCGTCGGCGAGGAGATGAACCGCGCCCGCGACCTGGTCAACACCGCCCCGAACGAGCTGAACCCGAAGTCCTTCGCCGCGATCGCCCAGGCCGCCGCCAAGGAGCACGGCCTCAAGGTCGAGGTGCTGGACGAGAAGGCGCTGCTCAAGGGCGGCTTCGGCGGCCTGCTCGGCGTCGGCAACGGCTCGGTCAACCCGCCGCGCCTGGTGAAGGTGGCCTACACCCACCCGAAGGCCAAGGCCACCCTGGCGTTCGTCGGCAAGGGCATCACCTACGACTCGGGCGGCATCTCGCTGAAGCCGGCCGGCCACAACGAGACCATGAAGTGCGACATGGCCGGCGCCGCCGCGGTGTTCGCCGCCGTGGTCTCCGCCAAGCGCCTCGGCCTGCAGGTCAACGTCACCGCCTGGCTGGCGCTGGCGGAGAACATGCCGTCCGGCTCGGCCACCCGTCCGGGCGACGTGCTGCGGATGTACGGCGGCAAGACCGTCGAGGTGCTGAACACCGACGCCGAGGGCCGCCTGGTGCTGGCCGACGCCATCGTGCGGGCCGGCGAGGAGAACCCGGACGTGATCGTCGACGTCGCCACCCTGACCGGCGCGATGATGATGGCGCTGGGCAACCGCACCTTCGGTGTGATGGCCAACGCCGACGAGCTGCGCGGCACCCTGCACGCGGCCGCCGGCGAGGTGGGCGAGCAGTCCTGGCCGATGCCGCTGCCGGCCGAGCTGCGCAAGGGCATGACCGAGTCGACCGTCGCCGACCTGGCCAACATGGGTGAGCGGATGGGCGGCGGCCTGGTGGCCGGCCTGTTCCTCAAGGAGTTCGTGGCCGAGGGCATCGACTGGGCACACCTGGACATCGCCGGCCCGGCGTTCCACGAGGGCGCGCCGTTCGGCTACACCCCCAAGGGCGGCACCGCCTCCGCGGTGCGCACCCTGGTCCGCTTCGCCGAGCAGAAGGCGGCGGGCGGCAAGGCCTGACGGCCGGGCACGACCGAAGGACGGGGTCCGGCGCGCACGCGCCGGACCCCGTCCGGCTTCCCGGGGCGGGTTACCTGCGGGTAAGGGCCCCGGAGCGCCGCCGCACCCCTGTTCGCTGCGGGCGAAACTTTGTTCCGCAGTGCGGAACCGGGGGTGCCGCAGGCGCCGCCCACCCCCGCCCGGCCTCCTGTCAACCCCGCCGTGAGCTGCGACGATGCCCCTCCGTCCGGGGTGTTCCCACCCCTGCGACCGCCCTCGGGGACACCCCTGGGGCGGACCCGGACATCAGCCGCCGCGAACAAGTGCGAAGATGTATTTCCGGCACGACTGGGCGCCCCACAAAGGCTTCCGAACCACCGGACCGCGACCGGCCCGGCGATCCACACCCCTTGCTTGGAGGACGTGACGTGGCGAACGACGCCAGCACCGTTTTCGACGTAGTCATTCTCGGAGGCGGAAGCGGCGGTTACGCCGCGGCGCTCCGCGGCGCCCAGCTGGGCCTGAGCGTCGCCCTGGTCGAGAAGGGTGAGCTGGGCGGCACCTGCCTGCACCGCGGCTGCATCCCGACCAAGGCGCTGCTGCACGCGGCCGAGATCGCCGACGAGACGAAGGAGGCCGCCGAGTTCGGCGTGCTGGCCACCTTCCAGGGCATCGACATCAACGGCGTCCACAAGTACAAGGACGACGTCATCGCCGGCCTGTACAAGGGCCTGCAGGGCCTGGTGGCGTCCCGCAAGGTCACCTTCATCCAGGGCGAGGGCAAGCTCTCCTCGCAGACCTCGGTGGACGTCAACGGCCAGCGCATCGAGGGCCGCCACATCGTCCTCGCGACCGGTTCCGTGCCGCGCTCGATCCCGGGCCTGGAGATCGACGGCAACCGCGTCATCTCCTCGGACCACGCCCTCAAGCTCGACCGCATCCCGAAGTCGGCCGTCATCCTCGGCGGCGGCGTGATCGGTGTCGAGTTCGCCTCGGTCTGGAAGTCGTTCGGCGTCGAGGTCACGATCGTCGAGGCCCTGCCGCACCTGGTCCCGCTGGAGGACGAGAACTCCTCCAAGCTGCTGGAGCGCGCCTTCCGCAAGCGCGGCATCAAGTTCGAGCTGAAGGCCCGCTTCTCGGGCGTCGAGTACACCGAGACCGGTGTGCGCGTCTCCACCGAGAACGGCAAGCAGATCGACGCCGACCTGCTGCTCGTCGCCATCGGCCGCGGCCCGGTCTCGGCCGGCCTCGGCTACGAGGAGAACGGTGTCGCGATGGACCGCGGCTACGTCCTCGTCGACGAGTACATGCGCACCAACGTGCCGACCATCTCGGCCGTCGGCGACCTCGCCCCGACCCTGCAGCTGGCGCACGTCGGCTTCGCCGAGGGCATCCTGGTCGCCGAGCGCCTGGCCGGCCTCAAGCCGGTGCCGATCGACTACGACGGCGTCCCGCGCGTGACCTACTCCAACCCCGAGGTGGCCTCCGTCGGCATCTCCGAGGCCAAGGCCGTCGAGCTGTACGGCAAGGAGAAGGTCGTCACCCTCAAGTACAACCTGGCCGGCAACGGCAAGAGCAAGATCCTGAAGACCGCCGGCGAGATCAAGCTCGTCCAGGTCAAGGACGGCGCCGTGGTCGGCGTCCACATGGTCGGCGCCCGCATGGGCGAGCAGGTCGGCGAGGCTCAGCTGATCTACAACTGGGAGGCCCTGCCGGCCGAGGTCGCGCAGCTCATCCACGCGCACCCGACCCAGTCCGAGGCCCTCGGCGAGGCGCACCTGGCGCTGGCCGGCAAGCCGCTGCACGCGCACGACTGATCGCGCCCCCACACCCCCCATTCCAGTTCGCAAGACTTGATAGGAGTCGCTGAAACCATGGCGGTCTCAGTAACACTGCCCGCGCTGGGCGAGAGCGTTTCCGAGGGCACCGTCACCCGTTGGCTGAAGGCCGAGGGTGAGCGCGTGGAGGTCGACGAGCCGCTGCTCGAGGTCTCCACCGACAAGGTCGACACCGAGATCCCGGCCCCGGCCTCGGGCATTCTGGCCTCGATCAAGGTCGGCGAGGACGAGACCGTCGAGGTCGGCGCCGAGCTGGCGATCATCGACGACGGCTCGGGCGCCCCGGTCGCCGCTCCGGCCCCGGTCGCGGAGGCCGCCCCGGTCGCCGCCCCGGCCCCGATCGCGGAGGCTCCGGCCGCCGCTCCGGCTCCGGTCGCCGAGGCCCCCGCCGCGGCTCCGGCCGCCCCGGCCGCCGCTCCGGCCGCCGACGCCACCCCGGTGCTGCTGCCCGCGCTGGGCGAGTCGGTCGCCGAGGGCACCGTCACCCGCTGGCTGAAGGCCGAGGGCGACACCGTCGAGGTCGACGAGCCGCTGCTCGAGGTCTCCACCGACAAGGTCGACACCGAGATCCCGTCGCCGGTCGCCGGCACCCTGGTGAAGATCCTGGTCGGCGAGGACGAGACCGCCGAGGTCGGCGCCCAGCTCGCGCTGATCGGTGCCGCGGGTGCCGTCGCCGCGGCTCCGGCCGCCGCTCCGGCCGCCCCGGTCGCCGCTCCGGCCCCGGTCGCGGAGGCCCCCGTCGCCGCTCCCGCTCCGGCTCCGGTCGCCCCGGCCGCCCCGGCTCCGGCCCCGGCCGCTCCGGTGGCCGCCCCGGCCCCGGTGGCCCCGGCCGCTCCGGCCCCGGTCGCCGCTCCGGCTCCGGTGGCCGCTCCGGCTCCGGTCGCCCCGGCCGCCGCTCCGGCCGCCCCGGTGGCCGACGCCGGTGACGCCTACGTCACCCCGCTGGTGCGCAAGCTCGCCGCCGAGCACAACGTCGAGCTGTCCTCCGTCGCCGGCACCGGCGTCGGCGGCCGCATCCGCAAGCAGGACGTCCTGGCCGCCGCCGAGGCCGCCAAGGCCGCCCAGGCTCCGGCCCCGGTCGCCGCCGCCCCGGCCGCCGCGCCGAAGGCCGCCGCCGCGCCGTCCGCCCTGCGCGGCCAGACGGTCAAGATGACCCGCATGCGCAAGGTCATCGGCGACAACATGCTGAAGGCCCTGCACGAGCAGGCGCAGCTCACCAGCGTGGTCGAGGTGGACGTCACCAAGATCATGTCGCTGCGCTCCAAGGCCAAGGACGGCTTCCTCGCCCGCGAGGGCGTCAAGCTGTCCCCGATGCCGTTCTTCGTCAAGGCCGCCGCCCAGGCGCTGAAGGCCCACGCGGTCATCAACGCCCGGATCAACGAGGCCGAGGGCACCATCACCTACTTCGACACCGAGAACATCGGTATCGCGGTGGACTCGGAGAAGGGTCTGATGACCCCGGTCATCAAGGGTGCGGGCGACCTCAACATCGCCGGCATCTCCAAGAAGACCGCCGAGCTGGCCAACAAGGTGCGCGGCAACAAGATCACCCCGGACGAGCTGTCCGGCGCGACCTTCACCATCAGCAACACCGGTTCGCGCGGTGCGCTGTTCGACACCGTCATCGTGCCGCCGAACCAGGTCGCGATCCTGGGCATCGGTGCCACGGTCAAGCGCCCGGTGGTCATCGAGGCCGACGGCGGCACCGCCATCGGCATCCGCGACATGACCTACCTGTCGCTCTCCTACGACCACCGCCTGGTGGACGGCGCCGACGCCGCCCGCTACCTGGTGGCCGTCAAGGAGATCCTGGAGGCCGGCGAGTTCGAGGTCGAGCTCGGCCTGTAGGGCTCCGGAGGTCCGCCTCCGGCACCAGCAGCACCGGAACCCCGCGCCGTCCCCGGACGGCGCGGGGTTCCGCGCGTCCGGGGACGGCCGCCCGACGTTCCGGGTTTTTCGTGCCGTTCCGGGCGATTCATCCGTTCTTCGCATGCGCGCGTGCGGCCGAACAGGGATGCTGGAGCGGTGATGGACGAGACCGACTTCTGGCTGATCATCGACGAGACCCGGGAGGCCGCCGAGGGCGACCCGGACGAGCAGGCGGACCGCCTGGTGGAACGGCTCGGCGAGCTGGCGCCGGACGATGTCATCGACTTCGCCCGGCTCTTCGAGGCCCGCTTCCAGCGCGCCTACCGCTACGACCTGTGGGGCGCGGCGTACCTGCTGCTGGGCGGCGCCTCCGAGGACTCCTTCGACTACTTCCGGTGCTGGCTGATCGGCCAGGGCCGGGACGTCTTCGAGGGCGGCCTGCAGGAGCCGGACGACCTGGCGGACCTGCTGCCAGGATTCGACGAGGAGGAGGACGGCGAGGCCGAGGACCTCGGCTACGCCGCCGACGAGGCGTACGAGCAGCTGACCGGGCTGCCGCTGCCCGAGGTGGGCGGGCGGCAGCCCGCGCGGCCGTCCGGGGCCGGCTTCGACTTCGACGACCCGGACGTCATGGCGAAACGGTTCCCCAGGCTCTGGGAGCGGTACGGGGACTGAGGACGGCCGACACCGTACGCGGCGGGAGGGCTCAGGTGGTCGAGCCGTCCGCCGCGCTGGTGTCCTGCTTGATGCCCTTGAGGATCTGGTCCAGGACCGAGGGGTCGGGCGCGCCCGCGGCGTCGTCCACCCCTCCCTCGAAGGCCACGTAGCCGCCGCCCTTGGCCGGGACGGCCGCCATCAGGATGTAGCCCTTGCTGCCGTCCGAGGTCACGATGTGCCAGCGCACCGCGTACCCGGCGATGCCCGCGACCGTGGTGCTGGACGAGCCGGCGTCGGTGTGCGAGGCGATGTTGGTGAAGATCGCCGCCGCGTAGGTCGGCATCGCCGCCTCGGCCGCCGCGCGGGCGGTGCTGCCGGAGATGGTCTCCTTCTCCACCGAGAACTGGCCGCGGATGCAGTTGCCGCCGCCGGGGCAGGTGTACTGGCCGGTGCCGAGGAAGACCGTCGAGTGCGAGCCGCTGGTGTTCGCCTCCCAGCCGTCGAAGACCGGCACGGTGATGGCGTGCTGCGGGTCCGCCACGGTGTCCTTGAGCACCGGGGCCGGGTGCGGCGGGGTGGTGGGCTGCGGCGAGGTCGGTCGGGTGGTGGTCGGGGCCGGGGTGGTGGCGGTCGGGCTCGGGGTGTCGGTGACGGTCACGGTGGTCACCGGCGGGCGGGCGGACGGGCCGTCGCCCCCGCTGTTGAGCGCGACGGCGGCGACCACGCCGACCACGGCCAGGACCGCGATCCCGATGCCGACGGCCGTGCCGGTCTTCATCCGGTTCGGCCGGGAGGGCGGCGGGTAGGCGGCCGGCGGATAGCCGTAGGCCGGCGGGTTCTGGGCCGGGTAGCCGTAGCCGGGCTGCCCCTGCTGCGGCGCGCCGTAGCCGTAGGACGGCGGCGGGGGCGCGGCGGACTTGCCGTCTGGGCTCTGCCAGGCGACCTGCGTCGGGGCGTCGGCAATCTGGCCGCCGCCCGCCTGGACGGGGCGCACGTCACTGGTCCAGGCCGTGCCGTCCCACCAGCGCTCATGACCGGCCGTGCCGTCCGCACCCGGAACCGGGTACCACCCGGGAGGCGTCGAGTTGCTCACGGCAAGACCGTACCCGTCCGGGCGACGCTCCAGACAGGTCGGGTCTGTCACGACTCTGCACCACCCGCGGACCGACTCTGACGGTACGTCAGTGTCCGGCGGGGCGGTGCGGAGGCCGCGCCGCGGTTTCAGTCGGCGAGCGGGCGGGCCATCCAGATGTCGTCGACATACGCACCGTCGATCAGGAACTCCTCGGCGAGCGAGCCCTCGACCACGAAGCCGCAGCGCTCGTAGAGGGCGCGGGCCGGGGCGTTGTGGCCGAGGACCCGCAGGGTGATCCTGCGGGCGCCCTGGGCGCGGGCCGTCCGGCAGGCCTCCTCGACCAGTGCGGCGCCGATGCCCCGGCCGCGGACCGAGGTGTCGACGGCGAGCCCCTGGATCTGGCGCACGTGCTGGTTGCTGGGCAGCGGGGTCGGCGGGACGACCCGGACGTAGCCGACGATCCGGCCGTCGAGCAGGGCGAGGCGGAACTGGTCCGGGGTGTGGCGCTCGTCGAACACCCCCGCGTCCTCGGCGGGCCGCGGGCCGACGTCGGCCAGCGGGGTCCAGGTGTCGCGGTTGAGGACGGCGAGTTCCTTCTCGTCCCCGGCTTGAGCTGGACGGATGATCAGATGGTCGGTTTCGCGCATGCGCGGCATGCTAACGAAACGCCGCGCGGACGTACACGGAATTGGCCCGGCCCCGGGAAGAACCGGCGCTCCCGGGTGCGCGGGCCCCCGGCTGCGAGGATGGGCGCATGAGAATCGCGGTCACAGGATCCACGGGACTGATCGGCTCGGCGCTCGTCGACTCGCTGCTGGCGGACGGGCACCAGGTGGTGCGGCTGGTCCGGCACCGCTCGAAAACCGGGGCGCGGCCGGACGGCACCACCGCCATCGGCTGGAACCCGCTGCTGGGCCAGGTCGACCGGGCCGGACTGGCCGGCGTGGACGCGGTGGTGCACCTCGCGGGCGCCGGGGTCGGCGACCGCCGCTGGAGCGACTCCTACAAGCGGGAGATCCGGGAGAGCCGGGTGCTCGGCACCGAGACCCTGGCCGCCGCGTTGGCCGGGCTGGACGAGCCGCCGAAGGTCCTCGTCAGCGCCTCGGCCGTCGGCTACTACGGCCAGACCGGCGACCGGGTGATCGACGAGTCCTCGCCCGCCGGGGACGACTTCCTGGCCGAGGTCTGCGCGGAGTGGGAGGCCGCCGCCGGGCCGGCCGAGCGGGCCGGGATCCGGGTGGTCCACCCGCGCACCGGGCTGGTGCTCTCCGCGGCCGGCGGCGCGGGCGGCCGGCTCTTCCCGCTGTTCCGGCTGGGCCTCGGCGGGCGGCTCGGTGACGGCCGGCAGTACTGGAGCTTCATCTCGCTCGCCGACGAGGTCGCCGCGCTGCGCTTCCTGATCGACCGGGAGGAGCTCGCCGGACCGGTCAACCTGACCGCGCCGGAGCCGGTGACCAACGCCGAGCTGACCGCGGCGCTCGGGCGGGTGCTGCACCGGCCGACGCCGTTCCCGGTGCCGAAGGCCGTGCTGGACGCCGTCCTGGGCGAGTTGGCGGTCGAGGTGGTCGGCAGCCACCGGGTGGTGCCGCGCCGGCTGCTGGACGCGGGGTTCCGGTTCGAGCACCCGGACGTCGACTCGGCGGCGCGGGCGGCGCTCTGAGGACGGCGCTCCGAGGACGGGGCGGCGGGGCCGGGCGCGCGGTCGCGTCCGGCCCCGCCGCGTAGGCGCGCTACGACGTTCACCCTGGCCAGGGGCATATGCCGGAGGGAGGGCGGGCGGAGGGTGGGCAAGCTCCGGAGGGGCTCCGGCAGGGGGCGCACGGGAGCACGCGGGGGCGCGTTGCGCGCACCCGGTGACCGTGCGCGCCCGCCGTACCGGCATCGCGGCCGCTTCGGCGCACTGTCCGTGACGGCGCCCCCATGGATGCGCTCACTCCCCTTTTCGACCTCGGATCGAAGCCGATGCGCTTGTCTGACCCTCACACTGACTGGGCATCACACCGATCGGACCGTGTCCCAGCACCCCGCTGCCTGCGCCGGCCCGAAACATCCGGGACCAGGGAGGGAGCCACCCGTGCCCACCTACGACTTCACCCGCCGCACCCGCCGACAGTCCGATCCGGACGTCGTCGTGGTGGGAGCCGGCCTCGCGGGCCTCGCCGCCGCCCGCGTGCTCACCGGCCACGGCTTCGCCGTCCAGGTTCTGGAGGCCGCGGACCTCGTCGGAGGCCGCGCCGCCGCCCACGAACTCGACGGCTTCCGACTCGACCACGGCAGCCATCTGCTCAACACCGCCTTCCCCGAGCCGCGCCGCGTGCTCGACCTCGACCGCCTCGACCTGCGTCCGCTCGCCCCGGGCGTCCTGGTGCACAGCGGCGGGCGCCGGTACCGGGTCGGGGACCCGCAGCTGACCACCGCCCGGCAGGCCGCCGCCCGGGCGCCGCTGGGCAACCCGCTCGACAAGGCGCGGCTCGGCGGCTGGCTCAACCGGCTCGCCGCCACCCCGCCCGCCCGGTTGAAGGCCCGGCCGGAGACCACCGCCGCCCGGGCCCTCGGCGAACGCGGGCTCGCCCCGCGGACCGTCGACGGCCTGCTGCGGCCGCTGCTCGGCGCCCTGCTCAGCGACCCCGCCCTGGGCACCAGCAGCCGGGTCGCCGACCTGGTGCTGCGCTGCTACGCGCGCGGCCGGCTCTGTCTGCCCGCCGGGGGGATCGCGGCCGTGCCGGCCCAGCTGGCCGCCGCCCTGCCTCCCGGCACCGTCCGCACCGGGGTACGGGTCACCTCGATCGCGGCGGACGGCGTGGAGACCGCCGGACACGGGCGGATCGGCGCGCAGGCCGTGGTCGTCGCGACCGACCCCCGCTCCGCCGCCGAACTGCTGCCCGGCCTGCGGCTGCCGGACTTCCACCCCGTTACGACCTTCTACCACGCGGCCGACCGGGCCCCGCTGGGCGAGGCCGCCCTGCTGCTGGACGGCGACCGGCCGAGCGGACGGCCGTCCCTCGTCTCGCACTCGCTGGTGCTCAGCGAGCTGCACCCCTCGTACGCCCCGCCCGGGCAGGCGCTGGTCGCCACCACCGTGCTCGGCCGCCGCGCCTTCGACGCCGGCGGGCCGGCCGCGCTGGAGCCGGCCGTGCGCGGCCGGCTGGCGGAGCTGTACGGCACGCCGACCGGTGGCTGGCAGTTCCTGAGCGTGCGGCACCTGCCGGACGCGGTGCCCGCCATGCCGCCGCCGCACAACACCCGGCGGCCGGTGCGGCTGCTGGCCGGGCTGTACGTCTGCGGCGACCACCGGGACACCAGCAGCGTGCAGGGGGCGCTGGTCTCCGGGCGGCGGGCGGCCGAGGCGGTGGCCCGCGACCTCGGGGCGCCGGCCACCGCCCGGGAGGCGGCGGCGGCCTGACGGGCCGCGAGGACGGGGCGCGCGGTCCGTCACCGGACCGGCTGTCGGACCGGTGACGGACCGCGTGCCACTATGCCGACATGACCGCTGATCGGATGATTCCCGTTCCACCGCCGGGCGCCGCGTGAGCGCCGCCACCACGGCCCAGCCGCTCGCGCTGGTCCTGGTCCCCGCCGCCGCGGTCGCCGCCCCGCTGCTGGCCGACCGGCTGCTGCGGTGGATCGCCGTGCCCACCGTGGTGTTCGAGATCCTGCTCGGCATCCTGATCGGCCCCGACGGCCTGGGCTGGGTGCGGGTCGACGTCCTGATCGACGCGCTCTCCCGGTTCGGCCTGGCGATACTGATGTTCCTGGCCGGCTACGAGATCGACCTCGCCCGGCTGCGCGGCGGCCCGCTCCGCCGCGCCGGCACCGCGTGGCTGGTCACCGTGGTGGCCGCGCTCGGCCTCGGCGCCCTGGTCAACCCGGACCCGCTGGACGGCGCCTTCACCGGGCTGGCGCTCACCACCACCGCGCTCGGCACCATCCTGCCGGTGCTGCGCGACTCCGGGGAGCTGCCCACCCCGTTCGGCTCGCTGGTCATGGCCACCGGCGCGGTCGGCGAGTTCGGGCCGATCATCGCCGTCGCCGTCCTGCTCAGCGGCAACACCCCGGCCCGCACCGCCGTCATCCTGGCCGCCTTCGCGGTGATCACCGCCGTCGCGATCGGCGGTGCCCGGCGCCCCAGGCCCGCCTGGATGACCCGGCTGATCCGGCGCACCCTGCGCACCTCCGGCCAGTTCGCCGTGCGCACCGTGATCCTGGTGCTCGCCACCATGGTGGCCGCCGCGCTCTGGCTGGAGCTGGACATGCTGCTCGGCGCGTTCACCGCCGGGATCGTCTCCCGGCTGCTGCTCTCCGACATCCCCCGGCACGAGGAGGAGGTCATCGACGCCAAGCTGGAGAGCATCGGCTTCGGCTTCCTCGTCCCGGTGTTCTTCGTGGTCAGCGGCATGAACTTCGACCTGGACGCGCTGCTCGGCGATCCGGGCACGCTGCTGCTCGTCCCGGCCTTCCTGCTCCTGCTGCCGGCCCTGCGCGGGCTGCCGGTCGCGCTGCTCGCCCCGGCCGGGCTGGGGCGGCGCGACCGGGCCGCGCTCGGCCTGTACGGCGCGACCGCGCTGCCGCTGGTCGTGGTGATCACCACGATCGAGGTGGACGCCGGCCACCTGCGGTCCTCGACCGCGGCCGCCCTGGTCGGCGCGGGCATGCTCTCGGTGCTGCTGTTCCCGCTGACGGCGCAGCGGCTGCGCGGGGACGTCCGGCCGCCGGCCGCCGTCGGGGGCGGCCGGCCGCGGGTGAACGCCGAGAGCTGGTGAGACCTCGGGCCGGTCAGATCACCCCCGCCTGACGGGCCGTTTCCTCGAACGCGCGCGCCACTGGGCTGCCGCGGTACGGGGTGAGCCGGCGGTGGAAGTCGCGCACGTACTCCAGCGACCGGGCCGAGCGCATCTCCCCCGCCGCCCGCAGCGCGTCGGTCGCCATGCCGCAGGCCTCGTCGAGGTCCCCCATGCCGAGCCGGGCGGTGGCCAGCACCAGCCGGCAGAAGATCCGGCTGCGGGCGTACGCGGGCGAGCGCAGCCGCAGCGACTTCTCGGCGTGCTGGGCGGCCGTGCGCCACTGCTGGAGGTCCCGGTAGCAGTGCGCGAACTCGTCGGAGAGCTGCGCCTCGTCGAAGAACCGGGCCCATGCGGGCAGGTCGTCACCGGTCCGGGCGGCCGCCAGCGCCCGCTCGGCCCGGACCAGCGCGGTGGTGCAGGAGCGGACGTCGCCGAGCAGGCCGTGCCCGCGCGCCTCGGCGGCGTGCAGCAGCGCCTGCACGGTCGGCGGCACCGCCGTGCCCACGCCCTGCTGGGCGACCCGGGCCAGCTGGACGGCCTCCCGGCCGTGGCCGAGGTGCACCGCCTGCTGGCTCATCGTCACCAGGACGTACCCGCCGAGCGCGCGGTCCCCGGCGGCCTGGGAGAGCCGCAGCGCCTGGACGAAGTAGCGCTGGGCCAGGCCGTGCGCGGCGATGTCGAAGGACGTCCAGCCGGCCAGCCGGGTGAGGTCCGCGACGGCGCCGAACAGGGCGCGGCCGATCTGCTCGCCGTAGCGGCCGCGCAGCATCGGCTCGGCCTCGCTCTCCAGGTAGCGGACCAGCGCCTGGCGGGCGTGGCCGCCGCCGTAGGCGTGGTCCAGCGCCCGGAAGAGGTCGCCGACGGCGCGGATGGCGGCGATGTCGCCGCGGCCGACGCGCAGCGCCGGGCGCTGTTCGCGGCCGGGGTCGTGGTACGGCGGCTCGACGGCGATCGGCGGGCGACGGCTCTGGGTGGGCACCCGGGCGCCGAGCGCGGCGGAGCCGGCCGCGGGGGCACCGGCGGGCGGGGCGGAACCGGTCCTGGCGGCCGCGGCCGGGCCGCGGGTCACCGGTCCGGCGGGCAGCGGTGCGCCGGGTCCGGGGTCGGGCCGGGCCAGGGTGGAGCCGTCCCTGGCGACCCGCTCGTCGGTGCGGCCGATCAGCCAGTCGCGGCTGGGCACCACCAGGCCGGCCGGGGTGAAGGCGATCCGGCGCAGCTCGGACTGCGGCCCGTTGTCCTTGCGCCACATGCTCGCCACGATGTCCACCGCCTCCTGCGGCGTCTCGGCGAACTCCAGGCCCGCGTAGACCGGGGCGCAGGCGTCCAGGCCGAGGTCCTGGGCGGTGAGGCGGCGGCCGAGCCGGCGGGTGAACACCTCGGCGATCAGCGCCGGGGTGGCGCCGCGGGGCTGCTGGCCGCGGAGCCAGCGGGTGACGGAGGTCTTGTCGTAGCGCAGGTCGAGGCCGTGCTCCAGGCCGAGCTGGTCGACCCGGCGGGCCAGGCCGGCGTGCGAGAAGCCGGCCTCCTCGATCAGCGCGGCGAGCTGGAGGTTCTGGGTGGCGCCGGCCGACTGGTGCCGCTCCGGCGCGTGGCGCTCGGGCGCGTGCCGCTCGACGGCGTGGCGCTCGACCTCGTGCCGTTCGGGCACGTGCCGGTCGGCGGGTGTGGCCTGCTCGGGCAGCCGCAGGTCGTCGGCGGCGGTCGGGGCGTCGGGGGCGTCCGGAAGGGTCCGGCCGACCGGACCCCGGTGCTGGTCGATCGGGTCGAGCGGTCCGTACGCCGGGCTGTCGGTTGCAGGCCTTTGGGGCATAGTCAGTCAACACCTCTCGGACGCCGCACCGGCTCCACCAGCGGTTCGGCTGCCTGTGGCGACGCCCCCTGTCGGGAATCGGCGTGAATGTAGCGAGCATTCGGGCGCTATGGGTGGTTCTGACCGAGCAATCCTCCGAACGGGTGAAGCATCCGCGCCCATTGTGGGGAAGACACCTCAGGATGGGTTTGGCTTGGAGGACGCTCGCCGGCCATCGGCCGCGAGGCCACCGCGATAGCGGGTAACACCACAGTTCAGAGGGGTGCTGTAGGGAGCCGGCACACAGGGGTGGAGTCGCCGGATCACCGCCGCTCCCGGCCGCGGACACCGCGTCGCCCCGCCCTCCCGCCGGCACCCGGACGCCCACCGGGGAGTGGGTGTCGCGCCCATGCCAGGACGCCGAGATGTGGCGGCCGGTCACATAGTGCTGGACTCCCGCGCTTCCTACCGTGTGCCGACACCCTCCCCCGAGCCTGGAAATGGTGAGCCATGACGGCCGCTGTCCCGGATCCATCGGATCGCGCAAGCGCAAGCCGGAGTTCGCTGCCCCGAGTCGTGGCGGCGAGCCTGATCGGCACCACGATCGAGTGGTACGACTATTTTCTCTACGGTACGGCCGCGGCGCTGGTGTTCGGGAAGCTGTTCTTCCCGCACAGCGATCCGCTGACCGGGACCCTGCTGTCCTTCCTCACCTACGCGATCGGCTTCGCGGCGCGGCCCATCGGCGCCCTGGTGTTCGGTCACTTCGGCGACCGGGTGGGGCGCAAGAAGCTGCTGGTGGTGAGCCTGCTGCTGATGGGCGGGTCGACCACGCTGATCGGCTGCCTGCCGACCTACGACTCGATCGGGGTGGCGGCGCCGGTGCTGCTGACCGCGCTGCGGCTGGTGCAGGGGTTCGCGCTCGGCGGGGAGTGGGGCGGCGCGGTGCTGCTGGTCTCGGAGCACGGGGACGCGCGGCGGCGCGGGTTCTGGGCGTCCTGGCCGCAGGGCGGGGCGCCGGCCGGCAACCTGCTGGCGGCGGGGGTGCTGTCGCTGATGACGGCCCTGCAGTCGGACGCGGCGTTCCTGGCGTGGGGGTGGCGGCTGCCGTTCCTGCTGTCGGCGGTACTGGTCGGGGTCGGGATGTGGATCCGGCTGGCGGTGGACGAGTCGCCGCTGTTCAAGGAGGCGCTGGCCCGGGCGGAGCGGCGCGGGAAGGCCGAGCGGCCGCCCCTGGTCGGGGTGTTCCGGCACCACTGGCGGGAGGTGCTGGTCGCGATGGGTGCGCGGATGGCGGAGAACATCTCGTACTACGTGATGACGACCTTTGTCCTGGCCTACGCCGTCTCGCACGTGCACCTCCCCAAGCAGACCGCGCTGAACGCCGTCCTGATCGCCTCCGCCGTCCAGTTCGCGCTGATCCCGCTCTTCGGGGCGCTCTCCGACCGGGTCGGGCGCAAGCCGGTGTACCTGGTGGGCGCGGTCGGCGTCGGTGTGTGGGCGTTCGTCTTCTTCGGGATGGTGGACACCGCGTCGTTCGGCTCGCTGGTGCTCGCGGTGACCGTCGGCCTGGTCTTCCACAGCGCGATGTACGCGCCCCAGGCCGCCTTCTTCTCCGAGCTGTTCGCCACCCGGATGCGCTACTCCGGCGCCTCGATCGGGGCCCAGTTCGCCTCGGTGGCGGCCGGCGCCCCGGCCCCGCTGATCGCCACCGCGCTGCTGAAGGACTACGGCAGCTCGACGCCGATCTCGGTGTACGTGGCGCTCGCGGCGGTCGTCACGGTGCTGGCGGTGCTCTGCGGGCGGGAGACGCGCGGGCACGACCTGGCGGAGGTCGAGGGGGCGGCCGCGGAGCAGGACGGGGCGGGCCTGGCCCCGGTGGCCGGGAAGGCGGCCGCGGCCTGACCCGCCGTCGGCGGTCGGCGCGCACTACCGCATGCGCGCCGACCCCCGACGACCGACCGGGCCGAGCGGCTACGATCTCGCTTCCCTCCCCGGGGCACGAACACCACTGTCGATGGGCGGCCGCACCATGAACGACCTCCACACCAGCTCGGCGCCCGCGCTCCGCCGCCTCCTGGACCTGCTCGCCTCCGGTGCCGCCACCGAGGACTTCGCCGACGTGCTCGCCGACGCCCGCCGGCAGGGCGCGCCGGCCGCGGTGCTGAGCGAGATCGACGGCGCCACCTGGCAGGCGCTGCGCGTCCACCGCACGATGCGCCAGCACCGGCGCCGGGAGGCCGAGCTGACGGCGCTGTTCGACACCGCCGGCGACCTCGCCGCCTCCCGCGACCTGGACGCCGTGCTGCAGGCGATCGTCCGCCGGGCCCGGATGCTGCTCGGCACCGACACCGCCTACCTGACCCTCCCGGACGAGGCCGCCGGCGACACCTACATGCGGGTCACCGACGGCTCGGTCTCGGTGCTCTTCCAGACCCTGCGGCTCAGCCTCGGCGACGGACTCGGCGGCCTGGTCGCGCAGGCCGCCCGCCCGTACGCCACCCCCGACTACCGCACCGACGAGCGGTTCCACCACACCGGCACCATCGACGCGGGCGTGCTGGACGAGGGCCTGGTGGCGATCATCGGCGTGCCGCTGCTGCTCGGCGGCCGGGTGATCGGCGTGCTGTTCGCCGCCGACCGCTCGCCGCGCGCCTTCTCCCCCGACGAGGTCGCGCTGCTCTGCACGCTGGCCGCGCACGCCGCGATCGCGCTGGACACCGCCAGGTCGCTGGCCGACACCCGGGCCGCGCTCGCCGAGCTGAACAGCGCCAACGAGCTGATCCGCGCCCACGCCGCCGCCGTCCAGCGCGCCGAGCGGGGCCACGACCGGCTCACCGACCTGGTGCTGCGCGGGGCCGAGGTGCCGGACGTCGCCGCGGCGGTGGCCGCCCTGCTCGGCGGCGAGATAGCCGTTCTGGACGCCGAGGGCGAGCCACTGGCCGGCCGGGCCGCCGCGCCGGGCGCCGGGCTCGCCGAGGCGGCGGCCGCGTCCCGGGCCGAGGGGCGCTCGGTGCGCCACGGCGAAGCCTGGGTCTGCGCGGTGCTGGCCGGGCAGGAGCAGCTCGGCACGCTGGTGCTGCGCGGGCGCCCGGACCTCGCCGACGCCGACCGCCGGCTGTTCGAGCGGGCCGGGGTGGTCACCGCGCTGCTCCTGCTGCTGCGGCGCTCGGTCGCCGAGACGGAGAACCGGGTGCGCGGCGAGCTGCTGGCCGACCTGCTCACCGCCCCGGACCGGGACCCGGCCGGGCTGACCGCGCGCGGCCGCCGGCTGGGCGTCGACCTCGGCCGCCCGCACCTGGTGCTGGTCGCCGAGCCGGGCGACGCCCGGGACACCGGCGCCCGTTCCCGGCTGGCGGGAGCGGCGGGGCGCTATCTGTTCGGCTCGCGCGGCATCAGCGCGGAGCACGCGGAGGCGGTGGTGCTGCTGGTCCCGGACGGGGACGTCGCGGCCGGTGACGGGGACGCCGGGGCCGGGGACGCCGCGCAGCGGGTGGCCGGGCAGGCCGCCGAGCGGCTCGCCCGGCTGGCCGGGTTCCCGGTGACGGTGGGCGCCGGGCGTCCCGCCGCCGGGCCGGTCGCGCTGGCCGCCGCGTACGCCGAGGGGCTGCGCTGCGTCCGCGCGCTGCGGGTGCTCGGCCGGTCCGGGGAGGGCGCCTCGGCGCGGGCGCTCGGCTTCCTGGGCGTGCTGCTCGGCGACGGCCACGACGTGGCGGGCTTCGTGCGCGCGACGCTGGGCCCGCTGCTGGAGTACGACGCCCGGCGCGGCACCGAGCTGGTCCGCACCCTTCGGGCGTACTTCGACTGCGGCGGCAGCCTCACCCGGGCCAAGGACGAGCTGCACGTCCACGTGAACACCGTGGTGCAGCGGCTGGACCGGGTCGAGGTGCTGCTGGGCCGGGACTGGAACGCCCCGGAGCGCTCCCTGGAGCTCCAGCTGGCGCTGCGGCTCCAGCTGCTGTCCGGGCCGTGAACCGCGGCCGGGCCGCTGCCCCGCGCCCGTCCCGCCCCCTGTCCTGCCCCGGGGCAGGACAGGGGCCCGGCCGGTCCGGCGGCGGGCGGGCGTACAGTGGCGAGGTTGGTCTCGAACGCCTGGCAAGGAGCAGCGGTGAGCGAGAACGTGCGGTTCATACGCATGGGCATCGGCGAGGGCGCCGTCCCGTACCAGGAGGCCTGGGCGGAGCAGCAGCGGCTGCACGCCCTGCGGGTCGCGGACGAGATCCCGGACACGGTGCTGCTGCTGGAGCACCAGCCCGTCTACACCATGGGCAAGCGCACCAACCCGGCCGACCTGCCGCTGGACGGCACCCCCGTGGTCGAGGTCAACCGGGGCGGCGAGATCACCTGGCACGGCCCCGGCCAGCTGGTCGGCTACCCGATCGTCAAGCTGCCGGACCCGATCGACGTGATCGCGTACGTACGGCGGCTCGAGGAGGCGCTGATCCGCGCCTGCGGCGCGTTCGGCGTGGGCACCACCCGGGTCGAGGGCCGCAGCGGCGTCTGGGTGCTGGGCCGGGACATCCCGGACGCGGTGGTGGACCCGGAGCAGGTGGTGGACATCGGCAAGCTCACCCTGCGGATGGGCCTGCCGCTGGGCATCGACCCGCGGCTGGCCGGCCCCGAGTACGCGCCGTCCAACGCCGGGCAGCGCGGTGACGACCGCAAGCTGGCCGCGATCGGCGTCCGGGTCGCGCGCGGGGTGACCATGCACGGCTTCGCGCTGAACTGCGACCCGGACATGACCTGGTTCGACAAGATCGTGCCGTGCGGCATCCGGGACGCCGGGGTCGCCTCGCTGGCCGGTGAGCTGGGCCGGGACTTCCCCGTCCCCGAGGCGCTGCCGCTGGTCGAGAAGCACCTGGCCGAGGTGCTCGCCGAGCTGCCGGAGCCCGCGCCCGGCCGCTGAGGACCGCCCGTCCCCGCCGCCGTCCCCGCCGCCGTCCCCGCCGCCGTTCCCACCCCGGGTCCTCACCCGGTTCTCACCCGGCCCCCGGGAATCTACCCGCCGGTACTCCTGTTGCCCTGCGATTGCGGGGCCGCAGCCCCGGCGAAGGCCGTACAAGCACAGGCGTACCCTGGGGGTACCCCGTCTAGTTCTAGGAGTCGCACGTGTCCGCTGTCGCACCCGACGGCAGGAAGCTGCTCCGCCTGGAGGTCCGCAACAGCGAGACCCCCATCGAGCGGAAGCCCGAGTGGATCAAGACCCGCGCGAAGATGGGCCCGGAGTACAACGCCCTCCAGTCGCTGGTGAAGAAGGAGGGGCTGCACACGGTCTGCCAGGAGGCCGGCTGCCCCAACATCTTCGAGTGCTGGGAGGACCGCGAGGCGACCTTCCTCATCGGCGGTGACCAGTGCACCCGCCGCTGTGACTTCTGCCAGATCGACACCGGCAAGCCCGCCGAGTTCGACCGGGACGAGCCGCGCCGCGTCGCCGAGTCCATCGTCACCATGGACCTCAACTACGCCACCATCACCGGTGTCGCCCGCGACGACCTGCCGGACGGCGGCGCCTGGCTGTACGCCGAGACCGTGCGCCAGGTGCACGCGATGACCGCCGGCCGCGAGAGCGGCCGCACCGGCGTTGAGCTGCTGATCCCGGACTTCAACGCCGTGCCGGAGCAGCTGGCCGAGGTCTTCTCGTCCCGCCCCGAGGTGCTGGCGCACAACGTCGAGACGGTGCCGCGGATCTTCAAGCGGATCCGCCCCGCCTTCCGCTACGAGCGCTCGCTGGACGTCATCACCCAGGCGCGCGCCGCCGGGCTGGTCACCAAGTCCAACCTGATCCTGGGCATGGGCGAGACCCGCGAGGAGGTCAGCCAGGCGCTGGCCGACCTGGTCGGGGCCGGCTGCGAGCTGATCACCATCACCCAGTACCTGCGCCCGTCGCTGCGCCACCACCCGGTGGAGCGCTGGGTCAAGCCGCAGGAGTTCGTGGAGCTGCAGGAGGAGGCCGAGGAGCTCGGCTTCGCCGGGGTCATGTCCGGTCCGCTGGTCCGCTCGTCGTACCGCGCCGGGCGGCTGTACCGGCAGGCGCTGGAGCGCCGCGAGCAGGCCGCGGTCTGAGCCGACCGGCCGCACCGCGCGCGTTCCCGCGCATTTCGCGCCACTCGAAGGGCGGAGCCTCGGCTCCGCCCTTTCGCGTTCATCACGCTTTGACTGCCAGGTCACGGGCTGGTAACACGGGGTGGTGACGATGGACTCGCCACGATTGTTCGATTCTTCTCAGCCACGGCTGCGGTCACGAGGGGAGCTGTGCGGCATGCAGATGCGGATCCGGTCGGTGGGGGCCGCGCTGCGGTTCGCCGAGAGCGTCCTGCTGGACGGCGGGCAGCGCCAGGCCCGGCGCAACGCCTGGGCGGCGGTCTGCGAGAACCGCCGGTACGCGGCCGACCGGCGGCACGACGCACTGGTGGCGGAGGCCGCGGCGGGGACCGGGACGGGGGCGGCGGCGGTCCGTCCGGTGCGCCGGCGGCCGCTTCCGTAGCGGTACCCGGGTCACGGTTCGGAGCGAACGGGTACCCGGGCTTGGATATCCCGTACCCACGCCACGTACCATGAGCATTATGGCGAGGGAAACATCCGAGAACCCCGGGCGGCTGAAGCAGATCCGCCAGGCGTACACCATGACCAAGAAGGTCGACACCAAGATCGGCCTGATCATCGCCGGCGTCGGCCTGCTGACCTTCGGCGTGTTCCTCGCCATCGGCTTCGCGATCGAGCACCCTGTCTACCTGGGCATCCTGGGCTTCATCGTGGCCGTCCTGGCCATGGCGATCGTCTTCGGGCGCCGGGCCGAGCGGGCCGCGTTCGGGCAGATGGAGGGGCAGCCGGGCGCCGTCGCGGCGGTGCTGAACAACATCCGGCGCGGCTGGAGCGCCAGCTCCACCCCGGTGGCCGTCACCCGCAGCCAGGACGCGGTCTACCGCGCCGTGGGCCGGGCCGGCATCGCGCTGATCGGCGAGGGCAACCCGAACCGGGTCCGCCAGCTGCTCGCGTCGGAGAAGAAGAAGATGGCCCGGGTCGTCGGCGACGTGCCGGTGCACGACATCGTGGTGGGCAACGGCGAGGGCGAGGTCCCGCTGAAGAAGCTGCAGATCCACCTGATGCGCCTGCCCCGTGCCATCACGCCCGCCCAGGTCACCGAGACCAACGACCGCCTGCGCGCGCTGGGCGACCTGCTCTCCAAGGCGCCGATCCCCAAGGGCCCGATGCCCAAGGGCGCCCGGATGCCCAAGGGCGGCCAGGTTCGCTGACCCCCTCCCCGTCGACAGTACGAGAACGGCCCCGCCGCGGAAGCTTCCGCGGCGGGGCCGTTCACCGTTCTCGGGCCCTGCCTTGACGCGCTCGGGTGGGGCCCCGCTCAGATCCGGTGCCTGCTCAGAGCCGGTCCCCGCTCAGATCCGGACCTCGACGGTGCCGACCGCCTTGTCGTGCAGGCCGCGGGTGTCCCGGTCCCAGACCAGCGCCGGCACCAGCAGGCAGAGCAGCACCGTGCGCAGCAGCACCTGCGGGATGGTCGCCCGGTTGCCGTCCAGCCGGACGACCCGCAGCCCGAACAGCCGCTTGCCGACGGTCGTCCCGGTGGTGGCGAGCAGCAGCACGGTGACGGCGAAGAACAGCGGGGTGGTCCACAGGTTCGCCGAGGCCGCCGAGCCCTTGCCGATCAGCCCGTAGGCGATCAGCGCGACCAGCCAGCCGTCGACGAACAGCGCGCCCACGCGGCGGGCGGGGCCGGCGATCGAGCCGGGGCCCTCCTTGGGCAGTCCGAGGCGCTCACCGCGGTGGCCGAAGTCGGCCCCCATCCTCTCGGCGGCCGCCTTCGGGCCGTCGATCCACGATCCCAACGCTTCTCTGGTGTCCACGAATCCACACTAACCGGGCGAACGCCGGGAACGGCCACCGCCTCCCCCGCCGGACCCGCCACCGACGAGTGAATCGGCCGCCGCCGGCTTTCCCCGACTCCCCCTCATGGTCTAGACCACTCGACCGGTCCCGCCCGCCGGGGCCAGGCGTTATGTCCCGTCCCGTACGGCTTTGCCACCCGCCCGGCGACGGCGGTTAACATTCAGGAAACGACTGGGTCACCGGTCGGAAACGGCCCGTTCCTAGGGTGTGCCCCATTCGCAACACCGAGGAGGATGGATGTTCAACAACGCCGCCGAAGTGAAGCAGTTCATCCAGGACAACGACGTGAAGTTCGTCGACGTCCGCTTCTGCGACCTGCCGGGCGTCTTGCAGCACTTCTCCGTACCCGCGGCGACGTTCGACCCGTCCGAGATCCTGATGTTCGACGGCTCGTCGATCCGCGGTTTCCAGGCCATCCACGAGTCCGACATGGCCCTGGTCCCCGACCTCGCCACGGCCCGGCTGGACCCGTTCCGCCGGGACAAGCACCTCAACATCAACTTCTTCATCCAGGACCCGGTGACCGGCGAGGCCTACAGCCGCGACCCGCGCAACGTCGCCAAGAAGGCCGAGGCCTACCTCGCCTCCTCCGGCATCGCGGACACCGCGTTCTTCGGCCCCGAGGCCGAGTTCTACGTCTTCGACTCGGTCCGGTTCGACACCAGCGCCAACGCGTCCTACTACCACATCGACTCCGAGGCCGGCGCCTGGAACAGCGGCTCCACCGAGGGCGACGTCCGCGGCTACAAGGTCAAGTACAAGGGCGGCTACTTCCCCGTCCCGCCCGTCGACCACTTCGCCGACCTGCGCGCCGAGATGTCCCTGGAGCTGGCCAAGGCCGGCCTGGAGGTCGAGCGCCAGCACCACGAGGTCGGCACGGCCGGCCAGGCCGAGATCAACTACAGGTTCAACACCCTGCTGCACGCGGCCGACGACCTGATGCTGTTCAAGTACATCATCAAGAACGTCGCCTGGCGGAACGGCAGGACGGCCACCTTCATGCCGAAGCCGATCTTCGGCGACAACGGCTCGGGCATGCACGTCCACCAGTCGCTGTGGAGCGAGGGCTCGCCGCTCTTCTACGACGAGCAGGGCTACGCCGGCCTCTCCGACATGGCCCGCTACTACATCGGCGGCCTGCTCAAGCACGCCCCGTCGCTGCTCGCCTTCACCAACCCGTCGGTGAACTCCTACCACCGCCTGGTCCCCGGCTTCGAGGCCCCGGTCAACCTGGTCTACTCCCAGCGCAACCGCTCGGCCGCGATCCGCATCCCGATCACCGGCTCCAACGCCAAGGCCAAGCGCATCGAGTTCCGCGCCCCCGACCCCTCCTCCAACCCCTACCTGGCCTTCTCCGCCATGCTGATGGCCGGCCTGGACGGCATCAAGAACAAGATCGAGCCCCTGGAGCCGGTCGACAAGGACCTCTACGAACTGGCCCCCGAGGACCACGCCAACGTCCCCCAGGTCCCCGCCTCCCTCCCCGCCGTCCTGGAGGCCCTCGAAGCCGACCACGAGTACCTCCTCGCCGGCAACGTCTTCACCCCCGACCTCATCGAGACCTGGATCGACTTCAAGCGCACCCAGGAGATCGCGCCCATCGCCCTCCGCCCCCACCCCCACGAGTTCGAGCTCTACTACGACCTGTAGGGACTCTCCGGCCTGCGGAAACGTACCCTTTACACATGTGCGTTTCCGCAGGCCGACAACCCTTGGGTCTACGGAAACGTCGCACCGACAAATGTCGGAGATCGGCGCGACGCCCGTTACGGACTCACCAGGCGGCCCTGCCGCTCCCCGCAGGGGCGAGTGGGAGGACGTACTCCTTCGCCAATTGCGCGAGGTGCAACGGGAGGGGGTAGGCCAGGGGCGGGTAGTCGTCGTGGTAACGGAGTTGGTGGGTGAGGGTGGCCCACTCGACGGGGTGGTCAGCGGCCTGTTCCGAGGTGCGGCAGCCGAGAACGGTGACTTCGAGGAGCCGGGGGTTCCAGGCCGTCGTCCCGGGTGCGGTCCGGCCTCCCGCCGCCGGGGCGAGCTTCATCAGTCCCTTTGGTCTGGCCGCGGCCGGCGGGGTTCCGGTCGTGCTGGCGAAGACGCGGTTGTAGAGATCGCCGGACGGTGCCCAGACGCCTTCCGAGAAGCCGATCTTGGCGAGCTCGTCATGGGCGTACCACTCGGGTACTTCGCCCCGTCCGTTGTCGTCCCGGACCAGGACCATCCGCAGGTCGTCCCCGTAGGTCGTGAGGCGCTGTTCCGGGCCGGTACCGAAGGCGAGCATGTCGCGAGTCAGCGCGCCGTTGCACAGCCGCGGCCAGCACTGCCGGAGGTTTCCCGAGTTGACCAGTAACAGGGTCGGCCGGTCGCGGAGTTGGAAGAGCACAGTGCGGATGTCTCGCTCCAGGTCCGTAGAGGCCCTACCGCCAGCGTTCACCAGGGACAACAGCATGCTGGGGTAGGGCACCCATTCGGCCCGTCCCGCGTCCCAGCCCTCGACCATCCCCGAGTCATTGCCGGCGCGGACCCGTACAGCGACCAGGCGGCGTGCCGGGCTCCGGGTGGGCCCGTCCTTCGTGTGGCGCACCAGCCAGAGCGCGGCGTACTGCAGGTCCCCTGGGATGCCGGCACCCGCCCGGTGAGCGGGCGGACTGATCGCGCCGAGCTGCCGAAAGGCATCCAGCCAGGCCCAGTTGGCTCGGTGCTCCAGGGCTGCCGTCCCGGGCTCGGGCAAGTTGATGAACTGCGTGAGCCGCCCCTGGCGTCCGTACGCCAGGCGCAGTGCATGCTTGGGATCGGAGTCCGGCACGGAGGAGAAACGGCTCTTCCCGGCGATCTCAGCGATCACCAGACTGACCCCGTCGTGCGTCCGGTCATCCGATTCCGCCACTTGAGCACAGCGCTCAGTGATAGCCTCGGCCAGGCGAACGGCTGGGCGGCGCCTGCGATCGCGGGAGAGCTGCAGCGCGCTCGCCAGCTCGCCTGCCGGCCGGCTCCGGACTACGACCCGGACACCGCCAGCCTCCCAGCTGGTCGTGTTGTCACCGTCGGTCCGACTCCCTGGCGCAAGACCGATGACCTTCGGAAGTGCCGTGAGAAGGGCGTCCCGGGTCTGCGGTGACTGCCAGAGGAGCTCCACGTCGAGCGGTCGGCCGCCGAGGGCCCGAATCAGCGCGGTTCGACGCGCCAGAGCCTGCTGCACTTCCCTGCTGCCGGGCTCGGCCTTCTTCGAGGAACGGGGTAGCAAGGAAGGGGTGTTCCGCCGGGTGACCCGGCTCAGGTCCGCTACCCTGCGCAGGACGGGACTCAACCTCTGCTCAATCCACTCGTCCAGTCCAGCACGTTCCCGCGGCATCAGGCCGGCTCCGACCTCGTGCGGCCCCAGCACCGGGTGGTAGACGATTCCCGCAGCAACGTCCTGGCACCCCTGGAGCCACTTCTCGGGGGAGGTGAACAGTTCCTCCGGCTCCGGGAAGCGGCGGGCGATGTCCAGATCGGACAGGAGCAAGGCAGGGCTGCGCCGCTTCCAGTCGACTTCCTTCGAGCTCCAGTCATACCCAAGGGTGTTGACCATCAGTCGGTAGCCTCGGTCCGGCCCCTCCGGCCATGGCAGCGGGGTGTCCAGCAACACGGTCGCGCCACCCAGCTTCCACCGGGGGACGTCCAACCGGGTCGCCCAGCGGCGCACGCCGGTGGCCACATGGACCCGGAAACGCTCAGCGAACGGCACCGTCTGGACAGTGACGGTCAGGCGGGCGGAGTAGTACCAGGTCTGCTTCCGGTGCTCGTACCGCAAGGGCGGCCAGGAGACGAGGTCGACCCCGCCGGTTCCGGAGCTGACGACGCGGAAACGGAGGCTGTTACCACCGGCACGGAAGGGCGCGCCTGCCAGGCGGAACGCAACCGCCTCGGGGAGCAGGCGGTAGAGCCTGGGAAGGGGCTCTGCGGTCCCACCGGAAGACACGACCGTCTCGGCGAAATCGACCCGCTCGGTCTCCCACTCGGGCAGAGCCAGCGCAGCAGCCTCGCCGCCGGCTTGGAGCTCCTGTTCCAGGTTGACCACTTCGTCCTCGTCACCGAAAGTGGCGTCAGCCCAGGTACCGATCAGCGGCGCGAGGACCTGTCGCGGGACGGGCTCGCGCGCATAGAGCCACGGCAGTCGGCCATCGACTCCGGCGTGGCGGGCAGCGGCCAGCACTCCGGGCGCCCAGGCCCGCAGCAGCGAGTGAAGCCGGGCTACGGGAAGGCGCGGCCGGCCACAGCCGCTGGAACGTTCCTGCCGGTGCATCAGCTCTTCGTGCAGGACGTCGCCGAGCCGCAGGACGTGCAGATCTTCCTGCCAGGGTCCGAAGTCGGGGTCCGGTTCATAAGCCACAGCGCGGATGGCGCGGTACATGGCAATACTCCTCGATGGAAGAGAACGGATTCGATGAATGACACACCCTCAAGCCGCCTGCAGAGGCTCAGCCAGGCAGCGGCCGAGCATGCTCCACAGCGGCTGGTAGAGGGCGCGGACGATGAACTCCTGGTCGGCGGGTGTCGCGCCGTCCCGGAAATACGGATCAAGGACCTCAAGAATGCTGTGTAGCAGGCTGGACTTCGCCGTGTCCGGGGCCGGCGGACACGACGAGCGGTTCGGGGCGAAGGCCGCGTCCACGAAGACCACCCGGGCCGGAACGCCACCACGCACGAGCCGGCCGATGACCTGCCACATCAGTACTAGGATGTCCCAGGTGACCTGTACGCGGTCCTCGTTGAGCCGGCTCCACGCCATGGACCGCTGAAGTACGCGATACCAGCACGACCTCGCCTCCCGACGGACCGCTTCGGCACCTGCCTCCAGGCTGTTCCCGTTGCGCACCCAGCCCGCGAACCGCCCATCCTCCTGGGCCCGCACAATCCAGTCGTTGACGGCGTGCACCGCCAGTGACAGGTCGTCGGGGTGCGGGTTCGGGCGGGCGAGGAAGTAGACCGATCCGATGGCTGCCTCGTCCCGGCGATTGAGGATGTTGTGCCCGCGCTCCACCGAGAGCAGCGGCGCCACCAGGATGTCCGACCTGAGATCTCGCAAGCGCTCGACGTCGCCCCGGCGCAGCGTCCTAGCCCGCTGTGCGGACGGGGCCTCCTGCTCCTCCTCAATCTCCTCATCGTCCGAGACGAGGCAGAGCACCTTGTTCCGCCAGCGCCTGTTGAGGTTGTGCAGGGTGTCTGCCACCACACGGGCTTCCTGGTAACTGCCCACCAGCAGCAGGATCTGGTCGCGCTCCGGCGGGAGCGACAGCAGCTCCTGTTCCAGCGGCCCGCCATCCTCGATGTCCTCCGCGCCGGCGCCGAGCCAGCTCGCGATGCGGCGCAGCTTGGCCGGCCGATCGGCCGGGTCGCTGCCCGACACGCGCAGCTTCCCTTGGTCCTCGTCGATGAACTCGAAGCGCATGCCACTCTCGGCAGCGATCCGCTCCATCACCTCCGGCGGCGGCTCGATCACCACGCCAACCGGGACCTGGATGTGATACCGGCTGGACTCCCCCGCCCAACTACTGCCGGACATGAGCAACACGTGAGCACCGGGCCGACCATCCACTGTGGCCAAGCCTGGCATGGCCCGCAGCAGTTCACGTCCGACACCGCTACACCGGAAGAAGGTCAGCTCCCCGTTGCGGACACCTTCGCCGTCCTCGCCCTGGACCAGAAACTGGAACCCGAGCACATTACCCATCGGCGCCTCGGGCACCATCGGGGCGTAGTCGTTCGGCCGTCGGTACATCTCGCTGAAGCCAAGGCTGAGTGCGGCCTCAACCCGCGGCCACATGGCGTTGATCAAGGCCAGGCGCGGTTCCAGAGCACTCAGCAGCAAGGTCAGTTCGAATCGATCGGCCATCCTGTCGCGCCACTGTCCTGGGGTCTGCGGTGGCGGGATCTCCTTGCCGACCCGCTTGCCGCCGCGCTGCCGAGCCTCGACCTTGGACTGCCACGCCGCGAATCGCTGCTGGTATTCCTGCTCCATTCCAGCCATGAAGGCGTCGTCGAGCTGGAGCAGGGACTCCACAACGGCCGACAGGCGGGCCCGGGTCCGCTCCGGATTCCCGGTGTGCAGCAATTCATTGAGCAGGACCGTGAGGTGCGAAATGTCCACCTCGGTCCGCCGGTCGCGGTCGCCGAACGGATTGTCGCGGAAGGCCTCCAGCAGCTTCTGCAGTTCCTCCAGCGGAGCGCGGTTCGGATGGTCCGCCGCCGCGTCCTCGGGCAGTGCGAAGCGCTCGTCCAGGATGTTCAGCTGGAGCGTCCAGGCACTGAAGTAGCCGCGTCCCACCCAACGGCGCAGTGGGTAGTGGGCCACCAGCATGGCGTGCAGCCGGTCGGTCGCCGCCACCACGGTGTTGATTGCTGCGGAGAAAATCGCCACGTCGCGGTCGGAGAGCTGGATACGACCGCTCGCGGCGAGTTCGCGAATCTTGTGCCGGCTCAGCCAGTCGATCAATCCTCGCTCCTCATCGGCGGCAAGTAGCACCGCAGGGGCGAAGGTCTGGTCAAGTTGCATCTGCACCCGGTCGGCCTCGTCGATGATCACCAGATCGCTCCGTCGGCAGGCGAGCTCGAGGTAACGGATGCGTTCTCCGTTCTGCGGGTACGGTGGCGCGGAGTCGATCAGGCTGGGCAGCGTGGCTACCCAGATGGCCGCCCCGACCAGGGCTCGCGAGCCGTGGTGCCGAGGGCAAGCGGACCAGTACGGGCAGGCCAGACTCTGCTTCTGCCACTCCGATGCATGGGCGTGCCTGGTCCGCCGCTTCGGATCGGCCGGTGGGCGTAGCCGGCTGCAAGGCGACTCGCCGAAGGCAAGCGGCTCGGCGTCCCCACCACGCAGCTTGAGGTTCAGCACGCAGGACGTTCCCAGATAGGCGAAGGCCGGGTCGTCGTGCGCCAGCAGCCGATGTTCGCCACGGCCGGCCAGCCTGCGGTGCAGTCGCTGGGCGTGGCGCTCCCGACCGGACGCGCCCAGCACAGGCGCCGCCGCGCCATCGGTGTACCGGTTGTAGAGCTCGACCAGCTTCAGGACTTCGGCCACATCGGGGACCACGACCGTGGTCCGTCTCCCGTGCCGCGCTAGGTGGACCGCGATGATGTCCCGCAGCGTGCTCTTACCCGCCCCAACGATGCCGAGAAGGTGCTGAATGCCGTCCACGGTGAACTTTGCGGACTGTCGGAAGACTCCGAGCTCCGCGGTTGACATCTCGAACTCCCGCAGCCGGCCCGCCCACCTCCGGTCCTTCGCCCGTTCGCAGCGCCGGTCCACAGCGTCCATCGCCGCCGCGGTGCGAGCCAGGTCCTTCAGCCGGAACGTCAGAGGCTCGCCCCCGCCGGCCGGGACCAGGTCCACGTCGTGGGCCACCATGGGCACCGGGGAGACGTCCGGCAAGTCGACCACTGCCAATGAGCGGCCGACGGGGAAGGCGTGCGGTCCCGGCCCGGCGACCGGAAGCCTTCGGCCCGCCAGCGGCGGCGCCACCGACAGCAGCTGGTCGTAGGCCTGCCACCGCTCCGTCGCCACCGAGATCTCCCGGCGGACCGCCCTGATGTCGTCGTGCACCACGTCGTAGCCGCGGAGCGCCGGGTCCAGCCGTTGGTAGCGTTCCAGGGCCTCCCGCCAGGCCCTGCGCCGTGCCAGGGTCCAGAGCGAATATCTTGCGATCCTGAGGGTCCGATCGGCATCAGGCGGCAGCGGCACCTGGTACGCCTTGGCGAACCCGTACCCGCTGAACAGCACCCAGGCTTGGGCCGCCGGAGCGTTCGGCATCAGGCGGTGCTGGAGGTACAGACCGATCTCGACCTGACAGAGGAACTCCGCCGTCGGCCCGGGCAACTGTGATCGGGCGTACCCTTGGAGCTCGCGGACCGTCCTATGCAGGACCGGTGTCAGACTGCGCACTGCTCTCTCCTCTCAGCTCTGTTCATCGAAGGCGCGTTCACCTCGGAGCCGGGTGATCAAATCGCCCGAACCGACCAGCAGAACCTGCCCCGGGGCTGCCAACGCCCGGGTGAAGGCGGCTCGGTACCGGGCAGCGCCGGCGAGCTCCTCCGGCGCCACAACGACGACCGGCTCCGTGAATCCGCTGAACCGGGCAGCCAGCAGCGCAGGTTGGACCCGGTCGTGGATGTGCAGCCTGCAGACCGATAACCCGGCGCCTTGGATCCGGTATGCGCTCAGCTCACCCGGCAGGGCTTGGTAGCCGACGCCCGCGCGGTCCAGATCCGCCAGGACCACCTCCTCCAACCGGAACGGGAGTGACAGGAAGGCCCGCAGCGGCTTGTTCAGCAGCAGGACACCCTCCGTCGTACGCGTCAGCTCCATCGAAATCCCGCGCGGGCAGCTCTCGCCCTCGCACCAGGTATCCGGCCCGGACGCCGCCCTCTGGTCGGGTACTCGACGGCCTCCCAGCAGGGCCGGCAGCCGACAGGTACCACAGCACAGCAGAGTGCCTTCCACGGTCAGGGACTCCGGCACCGGACGGTAGAGGTCCTTGACCCGGCACCAAATCTCTTTGCTCCAGCCACGCCGGAGACGGTCTCTTCTGTGCACCACCGGGTTACGCCCCAGAAACTGGCGGACCTTGTGAAACCGCTCCGCCGAGCCGCACCGGCCTTCCAGCTCCGTCAGCAGCGATCGGGCGGTCTCCTCCGGGCCGCCCTTCACTCCGGCAGAGGCCAGCTCCAGACAGGCCCGGGTGGGCAGCAGCCCGTTCCGGTGGATCAGGGGCGCGTCCGGGAGGACCAGCGTGGGCGGGATCTCGAAGAGCCGGCCACCGATCGGCGTAGAACGGCACCACTCAAGCAGTTCCGGCAGGCTCTTCGGTGGGGGCAGGCCGAGGTCGATGCATCGCAGGACCACCCGGTCCAGCACTCGCTGCGCGGCGGGCGGATAGGGCAGAAGAAACGATCTGAGCCCGGACTCGTCCCCCAACTCGGAAACAATCTCAGCCAGTTCACAGTACAGCGCTACTTCGTCCGACATCATCGAGCCACCTGGAAGGCCGGCCTGTTGGAGCACCAGCGCGCCGTCTCGCATCGGGCACAGGCCGCTCCGGGACGTGCCGGGTATTCCTCGTCCCGCAACCAGCAGTGCACCAGCCCGCGCACAACCTGTTCGGCCATGGCCCGCACCGCCGGGACAAACGGGTCGATGATCTCCAGATCCGCCCCACCCGGCCGCAGCACCTCGAACTCGATCCGGCCCCGGTCCGGAGCTCCGCCCAGGTCGCCACGAGCGAGCAGCAGCACGGCCAAGGCCAGTTGCGGATACTGTTCCAGCAGCGGGCGACCAAGGGACCGATCGCGCGCCGCCGTCTTGGTCTCGCGCCACACCCAGGCACCGCCATCCCGATAGAGCAGATCGGGCTTGGCGACCACCACCACCTCGGCAGCGGTGTCGTGGCGTACAATCCGCGGCTCGTTGCGGACATCGGCGGCGGCGCGGGCGAGCCGCATCGGACAGACCGCGGCATGGCTCCGCAGCAGCTCCGCACCTAGCGCACGCTCGGCCTCGGGCAGTTCGAAACCCTCGGGCACCCACTGCTCGGGAACCCTCGCCGTGCACGGACGCGGCGAACCACCGCCATGACGCTCGGCGAGGTAGGCGTGAAGGGCCCGACCACGATCGACCGCCGCGGCGTGTTCGACCTCGTCCGCGGCCGGCAGGTGCAGCCGACGCATGTGATCGCGGGCTGGGCAGACCCGATAGTTCCGCCCATTGGTGACAGACCACCAACGCCTCCTTCGCCCCGGCTCGTCGATCCCCAGCAGGCCGGGAGAGCGGCGAAGCACTGGGCAGACGGAAGCGTACGGACAGTCCGCGCACAGGGCACCCGCGCGGTACTCCTGGCTGTCCAACAGCGCGGCCAACGCAGCGCGACCGTGCGCACGGTAGTGCGCGATAGCCTCCGTCCGGGTCCCGTCGAAGAGCGGACGGACCTTGCCGTCCAACAGAGCGAACTCGACGATCCGCACACGCTCGGGCAACGGCCCGGGAACGCCCTCGGCGAGTACCAGCGCTGCCGCCGCGACAAATCCGTCCGGCGGCGGCTTCCGCCCGAGCCTGTTCACCGGCAACCGCAGTTCCCGCACCGTCCCGTCCCGCGATTGCAGGCACCGGCCCCAGACCGTCAGCTGGTACTCCTCCGCCCCCCGAGGATCGGCGCCGGTCACCACGTGGCTGTAGCGCCAGGGGGAGTCCACCTCCGACAGCGCCAGGTCCGGGTCCTCGGGAAAGGCGGCGGCATACGTCGCGAGCGCATGCACCGTCCACTGCCGAAGTCCGTCGTGCGGCGGCTTCGCGGTCCGCAGCCCCCCGGCAGCCTCGTCGCCGTCCCGGCCACGGGCATCGCAGACGGTCATGAAGGGGCCGAAGGCGAAGTGCTCCAGTTGCTCCTGGCGCCGGCGGACGGCCTGCACCGGCCGATAGCCGCGTGCCTTGAGCGCATCGGCCGCGGGACAGCGGAAGTCGCCTCCTTTGAACATGCCGACCGATACCTTGATGACGTTGGAAGTACGGCGAACCCCCTCAGGGGGCAGCCACGATTCGGGCATTGCGACTCCATCCATGAAGACAGACCCCGGCCGATCTGATCAAAGATCAGCCGGAGCTCGAAACGGCGGCACAACAGGAAGAAGATCATGGCGCGGAGGGTCAGGAAGTTCGGCAATATCGAAGACCATTACGAACTGGTCGAACACATCGGCGAAGGCGCCCAAGGGGACCTCTACCTCGGCCAGAGTCTGAAAACCGAGGAACGGGTGGCCATCAAGCTCCAGAGGCAGCGGGATTTCCAATCGGAGCGGAGCTTCGCCGAGCTCGCGCGTGAAATCACCGGTGAAGGCGTCTTCAGCCACCTGATCACCGGCGATTCCGGCGGAACCCTGCAGTTGTTCGGAATCGGCGACTACCAGGACCGCCGCTGCATCGTCCTGGAGTATGTCGACGGCGTGGTGCTGTACGACCTGATGACGACGTCTCGGCCGATCAAGGATGTGGCCACCGTGGCCTCGATCATCGGCCAGCTCTGCGAGATCCTCGACGATGTCCACCGGAGAAACTTCGTCCACCGTGATCTGAAGCCCGAGAACGTCATGGTGGAGCACTCCGGACGGGTGCGGCTGATCGATCTCGGGCTCACCGTGCGGGCCCACCGGCGCACTCGCGCCGGGTGCGGAACGATCGGCTACGCACCCCTTGAGCAACTCAACGCAAACCCCGACGGAGTGACCGCGCAGGCGGACATCTTTGCCCTCGGCTGTCTGCTCCTGGAGATGACCGTCATGGAGCTCCCCTACGCAGGGTCGAGGGCAGGCCTCACCGCCGAGTATCCAGTTGTCCTGCCAGAGGAAAGACTCTCCCTCGTACCGACGCCCTTCGCCACACTCGCCCTCTCGATGGTGGAGCTCGCCGCCGAGAAGCGCCCCACCTCTGTGCGCGAGGTGTTCGAGCACCTCCGCCCGAATCTTCCCGCGGCCGATGGTCCCCGACCCGTGAAACCGCTCCGGCCCGACCCTACGGAGTACTATCGGACCACGCCTCCCCGCTGGTGAGGCGGCAACGGGTCGGCCGTCACCGCAGCGACTCCAGGCGGTCGCGAGCATCCCCGATTCCCTTTCCACCCATCAGCTCGCGCAGGACCAGCACCCGCTCCAGCGCCGAGACGGCCTCGGCCGTACGACCCAGCGCCACCAGGGCGTCGGTGTACAAGCACAACGCCCTGTCCTCATCGGTCCAAGAGCCCAGATCGCGGTAGATGTCGGCCGCCTGCTGGAACAGCACCAGCGACGGCTCCCTCTCGCCCAGGGCGAACCGGATTCCGGCCAGGGTACGCAGCACGTCGGCCCAGCCGCTGCGGTCCGCCGTCCGAGACACCAGGTCGAGGGCTTCGGTACAGAGCCTGAGGGCTTCGTCGTGCTGCCCGCGGTCGTGGTAGAGCGTGCCCAACCCGTTCAGTGCGGCCGCCGTCCCCGCGTCGTCAGCCAGTTCCCGGTACAGCTCCAACGCCGACCGGTGGCACTGCTCCGCGGCAGCCTCCTGTCCCTGTTTGCGGCGGGTGAGCGCCAGGGTGTGCAGGGACCGGGCCAGACTCAGTCGGCCGCTCGGGCTGCTGTCCCGCTCACTCAGCCGCACGGCTCGGGACAGATGGCCGGCAGCGATCTCGAAGCTGTCCTGATGCCAACGCGTCCCCGCGAGCATCCGGAAGATCATGGCCTGATCGACTGCTGGTACACCGCTCAGCTCCGCAGCCTCGCTGGCCCACGTGAGACCCCGCTGAGCGTCCTCGAAGAGATGACGGCGCCACTGGTAGGTGACCAAGGCCATCGGCAGCAGCCACATGTGGCGTCGGCTTTCACGCTCCCTCGACAATTCGACTCCGCGCAAGGCCGCTTCGTATTCATCATCGAGGAGGGCCAGCGCGCGCTCCCGATCCTCGGGCTGGACCACTGTGATGCCTTCCGGCTCGCCGACCGGCAGCCATCGCTGCCCGTCCAGCCAGCGGTCACAGGCCCAGACGTAGTGCAACTGGTGTTCCAGGATCTGCCAGACGGTGGCCTCCTCGAACCCGGGAGACGCGGTCAGAGCCGGAGGTCGCACCTGTTGGCGGGCGAATGTCCGTACCAGGTTGTGCAGGCGGTACCGGCCCGACTGCAACTCCACCAGGTGTGCCGCCCGCAACTCTTCCACCGCCCGGTCAGGGTTCGCGCCCTCGGTCACCGACCCGAGGTCCATCACCGCGTCCCAGCCGATCGACGGCCCTGGGTGCACCGCGAGTTGCCAGAGCAGGCACCTGGCCTCTTCGGACAGGGCGTTCACTGAGCACGCCAAGGCCGCCCGGACGGACAGGCGGGCTGGCGGGTGTTCCAAGGCGTCGAGACGTCCCTCTTCCTTGGCGAGCTGTTCGCGCAGGTGCCGGATCGCCCTGGCCGGACGGCCCTCCAGACGCCGGGCGGCCACGGTCAGCGCCAACGGGTTGCCGCCACAGACCTCGACGAGATCCGCGACCTCCTGGGTGAACATCCGACGATCGGACGGGGAGATGTCCTCCTGTAGCAGCTCCGAGGCGCTCTCGTCGTCGAGTTCGTCAAGGACCCACAGCTTCACCTCCTGGCGGGCACGGAGCATCTCCGGCCTCCGACGGCTGGTTATCAGCACCGCACTGGGCCCGGTTCCCGGCAGCAACGGCAGCACCTGCTCGTCATCCCAGGCGTCGTCGAGCACCATGAGCACGGAACGGCCCGCCAGCACCGAGCGCAGTGCTGCACTCTTCTGCTCCAGTCCAACCGGCGAGTAGGGCAGCGAGAACTCCGCCAGGAACTTGTCGACGACGCGCTCTGGATCGGCCGGCTGTCCCCCTTCCCCTGGGAATCCGCCGAGTTCGGCGTAGAGCACCCCGTCCGGGAACGCCTCCCGCAACCGATGGGCCACGCGGTTCACCACCAAGCTCTTCCCGATGCCGGGCATGCCGCTGATCACGGCCACGGTCGGCCGGCCGGATTCCTGCTGTCGCAGCACCGCGGCCACCACTTCACGGATCACCCTGCCACGGCCCAGTGCCAGTCGTCCGGGAGGTGGCAACTGACTCGGCACGGAGGACAGCGTGGTAGCGGCCGACCGAGGGGCTTTCCCATCCAGTTCGTCGATGACGGCCTGCAGTCCCTCGTCCGGCCGACCGAAGCGACTCCTCCATTCCTTGATCAGCCGCTTCAGTCTCACCCGTGTCAGCGAGGTACCGTGTGCGATCAGGTAGTACCGCAAGGGCCAGTCCTCCTCCGGCAGGCTGCAGTACCACCGGTCTGCCTCCGTGCGCAGCCAATCCTCCATGCCGGCCCGCTGAGCGGCCTCCAACTGGGATTCCAGCACCGACCGCCGCTCTCGCCGCAGCTCGGCCCGGCGTAGTGAGACCCATTCCCCCTTCAGGCCGCTCAGCGGAACCAGGCCGCCCCATTCCCTCATGGCCGCGGCCAGAGCATCGACCTTGTCCTTCCCGAAGAGCCTCTCCGCACGCTGCACCTGGTCACGGAATCGGTAGAGGTCGATCCGGTCCCTCGGCAGGTAAATGGAACAGATTCCCGATTCGGTGCGCAGCGATTCCTTCCCCAGCGACTTTCGCAACAGTTTCATGACCTGATCCAGCCGGCCGCGCGAGGACTCCACCCCAGGCCAGAGGCAGTCGAGGACCCCGTCAAGGGGGCACCGACCGCCCGGCGACGTCACCAGCAACGCGAACAGAGCGGCCTGTTTTGTGACGCCCATGACGGCCGGACCGTCCGATGAGAGCGACGGCCCGACACTCACCACCCCAAGCACTCGTCCATCCATTTCGACACCTCCGCTTCACAGCGATGATCGCGGCCAGGGCTGCGACACCACGGGAATCTACGCGTTTCCGGGCGTCGGTTTACACGGTTGTGCTACGTCGCGCCCTCAGATGGAACTCAGAGATTCCTCAGTTCCACGCCCATCGAGTTCCTTTCCAGATGGGCACCATGGCGTCAGCCGCTCGCCGAACCCGTCGACGACGGCAACCACGGAAATGTCGGAAAGGAAGGACGAGACATGACCAACCGCCTCCCCGCCCGCCGAGGGGGTCGCAGCAAGCGGACCTCCGGCGGGTTCCCGCCGACCGCCATGCGCCGAACCCGCGAGAAGGCGCTGCCGCCGCCGACGGCGCCCGACCCTGTTCCGGACAACCAGCCGACGACGGAGGTCTGAGTTTTCCGGCCCAGGCCGCATCGGGGTGCCCGCCTGTGGGCGGGCACCCCTTGGGGGACCTTTCGCCCTTCCTACCGCTTGAGCCCACCCAGTTCACGGGCTGGCACGCGCTACCACTGCGTAGCACTCGGTACCACTCAGTAACAGTTCCGCAGAGTAGCCGCCCCGGGTCCACACGGGCGGCGAGAGAGGACTGCACCTTGACCGTTGCCGGCACCAGCAGCGTGTTCGCTGCTGTAGCACGATACTTCGACAACCCTCGGGCGCAGGAGGCCCGGCTGGCCCTCCGACCGGACGGCGAGACGCCGGTCCTCCTGAGCCCCGCTGAAGCTCGCGATGCCCTCTACGGAGAGGTCCAGGACCCCGCGCTGGTCACCGAGATCTGGCAGGCGGCGCTGCGCGGCGGACAGGCCGAGCAGGGGTCCGCGGACGAGTCGCGGCTCCTGTTGATCTGGTTGGCCATGCCGAGGCTGACCGGAACTGCCTTCCGCATCTGCCACCGGCTGCGCGCCGACCGAGCCGATGTGGAGGCGGAAATGGTGCTGGGCCTCCTGGAAGGGCTGCGGACTGGCGAACCGCCGTCGGCGCGCTCGGTCGATGCCCTGCTCAAGGAGGTGCGCAGCAAGGCGTGGCGACTCGCCCGCGACGGGTGGCGCGAAACCGCGTGCGCCACGCTGGAGCAACTGGAGGACGAAAGCGGTGTCACGGCGGCGTGCGACGGACCGGAGAAGAACGACCGGGTGCGGCCGGTCCAGATCGAGGTCACCCGACACGAGCGGGCCGATGGATTGCGAGCCCAGCTGCGTTTCACCGTCTCTCCCGAGCACCTTGGCCGGCAGGCCCTGACTGCGATCACCGAGAAGGCCGAACGGCAGCGACACGACCGCCGGACGCGGCACACCGGACGGCAGCGACACGTCACCAGCGTCTCTCCGCCCCGCGACGGAGGGAACCTGTGAGCCCCGCGACGCACGGTCCGCTGAGCTTCATGGAGGCCTTCGACCTGCCGGTCGTGGTCGATGTGCCCACCGCGGCCAGAGCCCTGGGAATCTGCCTGGCGACTGCCTACCGGTTGGCCCGGCAGGACGCCTTCCCCTGCAAGGTCCTGCGGATCGGCAATCGGTACCGCGTGCCCACCATCGAGCTGATGCGAGCCATCGGCGTGGACGAACGTGCCGTGTACACCCTGGACCACAACACCTGAGCCTGAACCACCCCATTCACAGGGGAGCGAGTTGGTGACTTGCGTCTGTGCAGGTCAGCGATAGCGCTGACCTGCACAGAGGTCGTCAGCGCCAGTTCCGAGCGGTCTCGGTGGCCTTCCCGGTCGGTGTGTCGGCGATCGTCCGTGGCAAGCTGCTGGCGGATTTCTTTCGTGGCGATCGCTGCGTCAGACGCTAGGGTCAACGCCCAGATCGACCCGCATGGCCGACTGCGCAGCTTTCATGGCCTCGAGATACCTCTGCATACGCGGGAGCCCCCCGGCAGGCGCCCGCATATTCGTACCATCGATGACCAGGTCACGCAGTTCCCGAGCGCACCTGTCGAATTCCCTTGTCGACGCCAGCACCGACTCAGGGGCCAGGATTGCCAGTTCATAGCGGGCGGCATAGCAGGCAGCGTAGGCAGTGAAGGCCCGATGATGGCGCTCCTCATCGGGTACGTCCGCAGAGACGGAGAGAACCCTCAGTTCCGTTCGGGCATCGGCATGGGCGGCCAGGTAGCGTACGTACACTTCCCGCTTGATCCGATGGCGCTCAATGCGCTCCTCCTTGCGTTCGCGGCGGCGCTCCACCAGGAGCGCAGAGCTCAGCGCGATGACGGCCCCGAGAAGAGTTGCGACAAGCGATGGCCATGTCATCCGAGGACAGTAGGCATCAGCAGCACGTTCCCGCCAGACCTGGTCCGGTGGCACCTTCGAAACAGACAGGAGGGGACAGGAAATGGGGGCGACGGTTTCCGACAACACCACGTCGGCCGGGTCCGAGGCCGGCGGGCAGGCATCGATCTAGGGTCACGGCCAATCAGCACCCGGGCGGGACCGGGCGGTGGCTGGTCCCGGCGGTCACTGTTGGGCCGGGGGCGGTCAGGCGGTGGCGCGGGTGAGGAGGGCGGTGATCTGGGACTCGACGGCGGGGGTGAGGGTGGTGAGGGCGTAGGTGGTGGGCCACAGGGGGCCGTCGTCGAGGGCGGCGGCGTCGCTGAAGCCGAGGGTGGCGTAGCGGGACTTGAACTTCTGGGCGCTCTGGAAGAAACAGAGGACCTTGCCGTCCTTGGCGTAGGCGGGCATGCCGTACCAGAGCTTGGGGGCCAGGGACGGGGCGGCGGCCTTGACGAGGGCGTGGAGGCGTTCGGCGAGGGCGCGGTCGGCGGGCTCCATCTCGGCGATCTTGGCGAGGACGTCCTTCTCGCCGTCGGCCTTGGCGGTGCGGGGGCTGCGGCGGGCGGCGGTCTTGAGCTCCTTGGCGTGCTCCTTCATCGCCGCGCGCTCGTCGTCGGTGAAGCCGTCGAAGGTCTGGGTGGTGGTGGTGTTCGTCATGGTGGTAGGCCTTTGCGGTGTGAGGTGCCGGTCGGTCGGGACTGCGGTGCGGGGCTGCGGTGCGGGTCAGTCGAGCCAGCGGCCGTCGCGCATCAGCTCGCGGCCGGCCATCTCGTTCGACTCGCGCCAGGACCGGACGCCGCGGGGCGTGACCCGGAACCAGCTGTAGGACTCGGCCGAGGCGCGCGGGTCGAAGCCGGTGCGGGCGGCGAAGCGGTCGCCGCGGTCGGCCGGGAGGGCGTCGAGGTCCAGGACCTCGACCGCGCCCTCGATCAGGCAGACGTCCCGGGTGTGGCCCAGGGCCAGGCGGGCGGTGCCGGTGGCGGCGAGGTTGCGGCCGGTCGGGCTGCCGGACGGGGTGGCGAGCAGCAGCGCCGCACCGTCCCAGTCGAAGGAGAGCGGGACGAGGTGGGGCGTGCCGTCCGGCGAGGCCGTGGCCACCCAGACGTCCACGTCCTGGGCGAGGCGCCGCTCGGCGTCGTGCCGGCGCTGGGCGCGGGAACGCGGTTCGGCCATGGTCACTCACTCCTGTCGGGTCCGGCGCTGTTGGTCACAGCCTCCCGCGGACGGGGTCCGGGCGGCATCCGTGGCCACTACGGAAAGCACCACGGAGACGCCCCGCATAATGGCGCGGTGTCCGCGTCCGTGATCTCGCCCCGTGAAGCCGATGTGCTCGCGCTGCTCGGCGAGCACCTCAGCAATGCCGAGATCGCCGCTCGGCTGTTCATCTCCGTCCGCACGGTCGAGTCCCACACCTCGGCGCTGCTGCGCAAGTTGGAGCTGCCGGACCGCCGGGCGCTCTCCCGGCGCGCGGCCGAACTCGCCGGCGCCGGGCGGTCGCGTCCGGCGCCCGCCCTGCCGGCGCCGCTCACGGCGTTCGTCGGCCGGGAGCGGGACCGCGCGGAGCTGGCCGCCGCGCTGGCCGCGCACCGGCAGGTGAGCGCGGTCGGTCCGGGCGGGGTGGGCAAGACCCGGCTGGCGCTGGCGGTGGCGGCGGACCTGGCGGGCGACTTCGCGGACGGCGTCCGGTTCGTCGACCTGGCGCCGGTCCGGGATCCGGGCCGGGTGGCGGCGGCGGTCGCGGCCGCGCTGGGGGTCGGCGAGCAGCCCGGGCGCGGCCACGAGGAGGCGGTGTCCGCCGCACTGGCCGACCACCGGGCGCTGCTGGTGCTGGACAACTGCGAGCAGGTCCGGGACGGCGTCGCGCCCTTCCTGGAACGGCTGCTGACGGACTGTCCGCAGGTCCGGGCGCTGGCGACCAGCCGGGCCCGGCTGATGGTGCCGTTCGAGCGGGTCTTCCCCGTCCCGCCGCTGTCCCGGGACGGCGGCGGTTCGTCGGAGGCGGTGGCGCTGTTCGTCGAACGGGCGACGGCGGCCGGCGCGGCCCCCGACCCGGCGCTCCGGGAGCGGATCGCGGCCGTCTGCGAACGGCTCGACGGCATGGCGCTGGCGATCGAGCTGGCGGCGGCCCGCTGGCCGACGCTCGGCCTGGACGGGCTGACGGCCGGCCTCTCCGACCAGCTGCGGATCCTCGCCGGCGGTCCGCGCGCGGGCGACCGGCACCGGTCGGTGCGGGCCGTGCTGGACTGGAGCCACGACCTGCTGGAGCCCGCCGACCGGGCACTGCTGCGCCGGGTGTCGGCGTTCGTCCAGCCGTTCACCGCCGGGGCGGCGGTCGCGGTGGCGGGGTTCGCCCCGCTGGATCCGGCGGCCGTCGCCGACGGGCTCGGGCGGCTGGCCGAGCAGAGCCTGCTCACCGCGGACCCGGCGGCGGAGGGCACCCGGTACCGGGCCCCGGAGACCATCCGCCAGTACGGGGCCGAGCGGCTCGCCGAGGCCGGGGAGCAGGCCGAGGCCGGCTCCCGGCACCTCGCCTGGTGCCTGGTCGGCGCGGACGAGCTGGCCGGGACCGACGGCCCGCGCTGGCGGGCCCGGTTCGACGCGGTGGCGGACGAGCTGCGGGCCGCCCTCGACCGGGCCGCCGGCCGGCCGGAGCTGCGGGCGCGGGCGCACCGGCTCGCCCGGGCCCTGGCGGAGTCGGCGTTCGCCCGCAACCTGCTCGGGGAGTCGCAGCAGCGCTTCGAGCAGGCGGCCGCCCTGGCCGACGGCCCGGCGGCCGCCGCGGCGGCGCTGCGGGAGGCCGCCGGGGTGGCCGGGTGCCGCGGGCTCGGCGACGACCTGTACCGCCTGCACCGCGCCGCCGCCGAGGCCGCCCGCCGGGCCGGGGACGACGGCGGCGGCGCCCGTGACCTGGCGGCCGCCGCCACCGTCGCGTACCGCTTCTCCAGCACGTTCGCCCGCATTCCCCCCGCCGAGGAGGTGGCCGCCCTGCTCGGGCGGGCCCGGGAGTCGGCCGACGGCTCCGCCGCGACCGGGGCGGCCCTGGCGCTGGCCGAGGCGGCGGTGCTCGCGGACGCCTACGGCTCCGTCCAGGGCAGCCCGGACAACACCGCGCGGGAGACGGTCGCCTTCGCCGAACGGGCCGTCGAGCTGGCCCGGCGGGCCGGCGACCCGGTGGCCGAGTCCGCCGCCCTGGACGCCCTCTCCGGCGCGCGCAGCTGGGCCGGCGAGCCGTTCGCGGCCGCCGCGGCCGCCCGCCGCCGGGTCGACCTGCCGCCCTCGCTGCCGCCCACCCCGGCCGGGACGCACGAGCGGGTGGACGCCCTCGCGATGGCGGCCGCCACCGCGATCGGCGTCGGCGAGCTGGACCTCGCCCGGCGGTGGGGCGGGCAGCTCGCCGGGCACCCGCTGCTGGCCGAGGTCGGCCACCACGCCACGTCCTGGCTGCTGGTCGCGGACGCGTTCGCCGGGCGGACCGAGGAGGTGGCGGCGACCGGTGTGCGGTTCCTCGACGCGTGGGAGCAGGGCGGGCGGCCGCGGTCGTTCTCGCTCGGACCGGCCGCCGCGGCGGTCGCCGCGGTCCACGGCCTGCGCGGTGACGACGGCGCCCGGGCCGCCTGGTGCGCCGTCGCCGGCCGCGCGGGCCCCGAGGAGGAGCACCGGTACGGCTACGGCGCGGTGTTCGACGCCCTGGTGCTGCTGCACCGCGGGGACGCCCAGGCCGCCCTGGCGCGGATCGCGCCGGCGCCCGAGGAGGTGTGGAAGTGGGTCTCCTGGGTCTGGCTGCACTGGTACACGGCGCTCCGTGTCGAGGCGTCGGTGCTGGCCGGCCACCCGGACGCCCGGGCCCGCCTCGCCGGGGCCCGCCCCGTGGTCGCCGGGAACCCGGTCGCCACCGCGCAGCTCGACCGGGCGCGGGCCCTGCTGGACGGCGACCTCGCGTGCCTCGACGCCGTCGCGGCGGCCTTCGACGCCGCCGGCTGCGGCTACCAGTCCGCCCGGACCCGGCACCTCGCGGACGGTCGGCGGGGAGCGGACGGCTGACGAACGGCGGACGGCACGGCGGACGGGAGGGCTGACGGCGAAACCGGGTGGTCAAGGCCGCTCCGGAGTCCGAGACTTGGCGCATGGGAACGACGAGCGGGGCGACGGGCAAGGTCACACCGACGGTGTACGTGTCGGTGGACGTCGAAGCGGACGGGCCGATCCCCGGCCCGTACTCGATGGTCAGCTTCGGTGCGGCGGTGGCCGGGTGGCACGACGCGGACGGCTTCCGCCGGGCCCCGGCCGCGGCGGCGGGCTTCTACCGGGAGCTGCGGCCCGTCTCCGACGACTGGGTGCCCGAGGCGCTGGCCGTCTCGGGGCTGGACCGGGCGGCACTGATCGCCGGCGGCACCGATCCGGCCGTCGCCATGGGCCAGTTCACCCGCTGGCTGGAGCAGGTGCGGACCGGGCCTGACGGGCGGCGGTACCGGCCGGTGATGGTCGGCTACCCGGCCGTCTACGACTGGCAGTTCCTCTACTGGTACCTGGTCCGGTTCACCGGCTCCAGCCCGTTCGGCCACTCGGGCTGCCTGGACGTCAAGACGCTGTACGCGGCGCGGGCGGGCGTGCCGTTCGCCGGGATCGGCAAGCGCTCGATGCCGAAGGAGCTGCTCCCCGACCTCCCGCACACCCACCACGCCCTCGACGACGCGCGGGAGCAGGCCGTGCTGTTCGCCAACCTGATGGAGTGGGCCGGGCCGGGTGGCCCGCCCCGCGAGCGGGTCAGCGAACGGTGACGGGGAGCGTCTCGTAGCCGCGCAGGACGAGGCGGTCACGGCGGGTGGGAACGCCGCCGGAGGCGAGCCGGGGGAACCGGTCGAGGAGGGCGGGGACGGCGATGTCGGCCTCCAGCCGGGCGAGCTGGCTGCCGAGGCAGAAGTGCGAACCGCCGCCGAAGCTGAGCGGCTGGCTGTCGGTGCGGGTGGGGTCGAAGCGGTCCGGGCGGGGGTAGCGGGCCGGGTCGTGGTTGGCGGCGCCCAGCATCGTGAACAGGACGGTGCCGGTCGGGGCGGGCAGGCCGGCCACCGTGAGATCGGGGGCGGTGGAGATCCGGGAGGTCACCTGCACCGGGGAGTCGTAGCGCAGCACCTCGTCGGTGAAGAGCGCGGGGTCGAGGGCTCCGGTGCGCAGGCCCTCGGCGGCCTCCGGGTGGCGGAACAGCAGGGCGAGACCGTTGCCGAGGAGGTTGGTGGTGGTCTCGAAGCCGGCCACCAGGAGGAGGGCGAGGTTGCTCAGCAACTCCTCGCCGGAGATCCGGTCCGGGGAGTCGGCGGCGATCCGGGCCAGGTCGCTGACCAGGTCACCGGTCGGGCGGGCCAGCCTCTCAGCGGTCAACTCCGCGAAGTAGGTGGAGAGTTCCTCGGCCGCGAGGTCGGCGGCGGCCAGTTCGCCGAGGTCCTGGATGAGTTCCAGGGCGATGGTGAGGTCGGAGGCGAGGCCGCGGAAGCGGTGGCGGTCGGCGGCGGGGACACCGAGCAGTTCGCAGATCACCTCGACCGGGAGGCGGAAGGCGAAGGCGTCCATGAAGTCGACGGGCGAGCCGTCGGCGCCCCGCCCGGCCAGTTCGTCGAGCAGCCGCTGCACCGTCGCCTCGACCGCCGGCCGCAGCGAGGCGACCCGGCGGGCGTTGAAGGCCGAGGTGATGAGCGAGCGGACCCGGCCGTGGTCGGGGGCGTTGCGCTGGAGGATCGAGCGGCCGAAGAGCTCGACGGAGGGGTGGGCGAGCAGTTCCGCGTGGTCGGCGGCGAGGCTCTTGGTGTCCTCCAGGGCGAAGGCGGGGTTGCGCAGCACCTGGTTGACGGCGGCGTGCCCGACCACCAGGACCGCCCCGGGGCCCGCCGGGGCGGCCGCGCCGAGTTCGTGCGCCCGCGCGTACAGCGGGTAGGGGTCGAACCGCCCCTCGGTCGTCATGAGCTGCTCGATGATCGACGCGCCGTCCATCCGGCCTTCCCCTCCGTAGATCCAACTCCCTGACGGACAACTGCTGGTGGCCGGGCGGGAGTTCCCCGGCAGGGGCGGAACCGGCCGGACCGGGGACGGGCGGCGGGTGGCACGCGGGCGGGGGCGGACCGGGGCGGGTCGGTAGGCTGGCGGGATGGAGATCTGGATCAACCCCCGCTGCGGGAAGTGCCGCACCGCGCTGAGCGAGCTGAACGGCGCCGGCGTCACGCACACCGTGCGGCGCTACCTGGAGGACCCGCCGAGCGTCGCCGAGCTGGAGCGGGTGCTGGAGCGGCTGGGCCTGGAGCCGTGGGACATCACCCGGGCCGACGAGCAGGTCGCCAAGGACCTCGGCATGAAGCAGTGGGGCCGGGAGGCGGGCGACCGGCCGCGCTGGCTCGCGGCGATGGCCGAGCACCCGATCCTGATCCAGCGCCCGATCATCACCTCCGACGACGGGTACGCCGTGGTCGCCCGCACCCCCGAGGCGCTGCGGTCCGTCCTGCCCTGACGGCCGCCGTCAGCGGCGCTCGAACCGCCGCACCGGCTCGCCCGGGCGCCAGGAGCTGATCCGCACCGCGTCGCCCTCGACGGTGGTGTGCACGACCTGCTCCAGTTCCAGCCGGAAGGCGTGGTACGGGCCGGGCGGCGGCTCGGACAGCTCGGCCTCGTAGGCGGCGATGTCCGTCGCGTCGGTCAGCTCGACCGCCCGGCCGGACAGCTTGGAGTCGCCCTCGGCCAGCGTCGCGTCGCTCGGGTTGCTGTGCAGCGCGAAGCGGGCGTCGCGGCGCAGGTCCAGCGCCTTGACCGCGTCGCGCATCGACCCGAGCATCACGTCGGCCCCGATGAAGTCCACCTCGGTGCCGCTCACCCGGGGCGAGCCGTCCTTGCGGAGCGTCGCCAGGACGTGGTGCTTGTTGGCCTCGAAGCGGGCCCGCACGGCGGGAGCCAGGTCCGGTGCCTCGTGCTCGAAATCCTGCCAGGTAGCCATGGCGCCAGTGTGGCACCGGGCGCCGACGGCCGCCGTCCGGTGTCGGTGCCCGGTGCCACACTGGCGGGGTGACCTCCACCAGCACCACCTACATCGCCTTCCTGCGGGCCGTGAACGTCGGCGGCCGGACGGTGAGGATGGAGCGCCTGCGGGCGCTGTTCGGCGAGCTCGGCCTGGAGCGCGTCGGCTCCTACATCCAGAGCGGGAACGTCTTCTTCACCGCCGACGCCGTCGACGCGGCGGGCCGGGCGGCGCTGACCGGACGGATCGAGCGCCACCTGGAGGAGCAGTTGGGCTACCCGGTGCCGGTGCTGCTGCGGACGGTGGACGAGGTCCAGGCGCTGCTGGACGCCGAGCCGTTCGCGGGCGTCGAGGTGACCCCGGAGGTGCGGCTCACGGTGAACTTCCTCTCCGAGCCGCTGCCCGCCGACTTCCCGGTCCCGTACACCTCGCCCAAGGGCGACTACGAGGTGATCGGCGCCGACCCCGGTACCGCGTACGTCGTGGTGCACCTGAAGGACGGCAAGTGGGTCACCAGCGGTGCGCTCTTCGGAAAGTCCTACCGGGGATCGGCGACCTCGCGGTTCCTGCACACCACGGTCAAGATCCTGGCCGCCGCGCGGAAGGCCTGACCTCCGCCCACGACACCCCGGAGGCCCCGTTGGCCCGATCCGCGCTGTTCGCCTACGCCGCGCTGCTCGACCGCTCGTTCGTCCGGATCGCGGAGGCGGCGGCGGACGGCCGGACCTTCGACCGGGCGACGGTCGTGCGCTGCGCGGACGTCTGGGACAACAACACCTTCCCGCTGTCCGCCACTGCGGTCCGCCGGACCGCGCTGCGCCGGGAGCGGGCCGCGCGGGCCGGGCTGCGGTGGATGGCCGGGCTGGGCGAGGCGCGGTACGCGTGGATGCTGGAGCAGTCGGCGGCGGCCAGGCACCCGGTCGAGGGGCTGATACCGCCGCCGCCACCGGACGACCGCGGCCCCTACCGGGGGTACGGCGGGACGCTCTTCCCGGTGGCCGGGCCGCTGACGGCGACGGCCGTGGACGGGTACGACCTCTCCCGCGTCCGCCTGCTGCGGCTGGAGGCCGAACTGTCCGGCACCCGGCTGCGCGCGGCCCTGGACGTGGAGGTGCCGCGCGCGTACGGACTGCCCGAGGGGGACGGGGGGACCGGACGGCCGGCGCCGCGGATGTACCTGCGGCTGGACGAGGTGTCGGTGGCGGAGTTCGACGCCGGACCGGCCGTGGCGGGCCCGCTGGAGTGGCGGGCGGACGCGGACGGGGTGGAGCTGCGGGTGGCCGGGGTCGGGCTGCTGCGGGCGGCCCGGGCCGTGCTGACCGTCGAGGACCACCTCTGGCACCTGACCGCGGCCGGGCGGGCGGCGGACGCCGCGACACCGGCGTACCAGCCGCCCGGGCGACTCGGGCGACTCGGGCGCAGCCGGACGCCCGGCCCGCCGCTCACCGTCCTCGACGACGGGGCGCACCGGCTGGCGGCGGTCCTCGTGCAGCGCGCGATGCTGGACATCCGGATGGCGCGGTACCCCGGATCGGTCTCCCGCCGTACGACCCTGGAACTCTGCCGGATCTTCGAGGGCGCCGGGACGGACCTGCTGGCGGCGGCGCGGCGGGGCGAGGCGGGCGGGCACGCCCTGATCGAGCGGTGGGTGGCGCGCGGCGGCGACGCCTGGGCGGACTGGTTCGCCGAGCAGCTCACCTCGCGGAGCCGACCAGGCCGGACCGGGGAGTGGGCGGAGCACCTGGCCGGCCGGCTGCGGGCGGCACCGGGGCCCGCCGTCGAGCCGCGGCCCCGGACCCGGACCCGGACCCGGCCTCGGCCTCGGCCCGAACGGGCGGCGGTGCGACTGCTCGCGGTCCGCTTCGACGGCCACGGCCACGGTCCGGAGGAACCCGCCTCGGCGGTCGTCCACCTCGCGGTGCCGCCCGCGGGGGCCGGGCCGTGGGGGCTGGCCGTGGTGCGGGCCGAGCGGCTGGAGCGGTTCCGGATCGGCCCCGCGGCGTTCGGCCCGGCGGGGGCGGTCCGGACGGACGGTGGAGGAGAGCACGGCCGACGGCTGGCGGTGGGCGCCGACTTCGCGCTGGAGTGGCGCTCCGGGGAATCTGGACAGGTGGGCGGGGGGCGGCCGAGAATCGGTCCATGACGTCGCGTGAGAACCGTACCCGGGTGGTCCGGCCGTCCGAGGCCGAGCGGGAACGGGCGCTCGGGGTGCTGCGGGAGGGCGCGGGGAACGGCCGGCTGTCGCACGACACCTTTCTCGGGCGGCTGGACCTCGTGCTCCACGCGGGCAGCCGCGCCGAGTTGAACGCGGTGACGGCGGACCTGCCCGCCGGGAACCCGGTGGGGCGCTTCGTACTGCGCGCGGTCGGACGGGTCTCCGCGTTCAGGGTGCGGCTGGGCGAGGCGTGGCGGGCCGAGCGGCTGCCGGGGCTGAGCCTCCCGGAGGCCGGGGCCGGGCAGTTGACGATAGGGCGGATCCCCGGGGCGGGGCTGCGGCTGAACGACGCGTCGGTCTCCCGGCACCACGCCGAGCTGCGCCGGGAGGGCGACGGCTGGGTGCTGTACGACCTCGGGTCGACCAACGGCACCCACGTCAACGGGTTCCGGATCGCCGGCGGGGTGCGGGTGCGGCCGGGCGACCAGGTGCGGTTCGGCAACCTGGAGTTCCGGCTCGCCTCGGGCTGAGCGGTCGGCGCGAGCGCCCCGCGACGTTCGTGCGGCGCCCGTACGACGCTCGCGCGGCGTCAGTGCGGGAACTGGCGGGGCGGGCGCCGGGCCGGTAGCGAGTCCTGGAACTCCGCTATGACGCTGCTGATCTGGCGCATCAGGACGGTCCTCTCGATCCGGTCGAGATAGCGGTGCTCGGCGGCCAGCGCCTCCACCGTGACGCCGAAGTAGAGCGTCATCAGCGGATTGACGAAGAGGCGGCTGTCCTTGGTCCGGGCGGTGAACCGGACGTCGCCGAACTCGCCGCGCAGCGCGGCCGCCACCGAGCCCTGGACGATGCTCGGGTGCTCCGGGAACGCGGCCCGGGCGTGTTCGACGGCGTCCAGGTAGAGGGCGCCCTCGCGGCTGTCGCGCGGGACCGAGAAGGCGCCGAGGTAGCCGCCGGCCCGGTCGAGCGCGGCCAGGTTCTCCAGCACCAGGGAGTGGTTGACGCCGTGGTGGGCGTCGATGCCGAAGCCGAGGCAGGCGACCAGGCGCTCGGGGATCCCGGTCAGGCCGGCGACCGCGGCGAGGCTGGCCATGTCCTCCTCGGGCGTGCCGAGGCCCGACTCGTCGCCGCGCATCAGGATGTCGGTCCCGCCGTCGACCAGCAGGACGGCGTCGATGCCCAGCCGGTCGGTGAGCGCCCGGTAGGCGGCACGCAGCGGCCGCACACCCGTCCTGGGGAACGCCCAGACCTCGGCCGGCATGCGGTGCAGCCGGAGCCAGCGGGCCAGCGTCCGCTCCGGGAAGTAGCCCTCGGGGGCGGGGGTGTCGGGGCCGACGAGGGCCAGGTCGGGCTCCTGCCAGACGTCGGCGGGCAGGGCGTCGAGCGCGCTGAAGGAGAGGTTGGCGAGGTGCACCTCCTTGCCGGCCGCGCGCAGGGCGAGGGCGAGCGGAAGGCCCGCGTAGACGTCGAAGCCGCCGCCCGCGCCGGCGATCAGGATGCGCTCGGCGGCGAGCAGACGGGTGATCAGCGGGGGCTGGAGGAGGGAGGTCACCGGGGGACGGTAGCACCGCCGACGGCGGCGGGAGCGGGGCGGAGGCGGAGCGGGACGGCGGCGCGGCGGGAGCGGGACGGCGGCGGTGCGGGCCGGACTGTCGGTGCCGGGTGCTTGGATGCCGGTATGGACCAGGACACCGTGCAGAGCACCCTTGCCGCCGAGGTACTGCGGGACGCCGAGGAGCGGGCCCGTGAGCTGATCCGGTGCGGCTTCCAGGAGCCGGACGAGATAGCCGAGTCCCTGGTCGATTTCCTCGACGACCAGGGACTGACGGTGGAGGAGGCGGAGCGGATCGTCGCTCCGCTGTGGCGGGAGCGTCTGCGGGAGCAGGCCGCCTGGCCGGAGACGACCGACGTCGACCGGCTGGAGGCCGCCTTCGACGCCCTGGAGGAACTGGGCATCGTCGCCGCGATGGACTTCACCTGTTGCGCGAACTGCGGTTACGCCGAGATCGGGGGCGAGGCCGAGGAGGGCTCGCGCGGCTTCGTGTTCTTCCATCAGCAGGACACCGAACGGGCCGCCGGGGGCGGTGCGTTGATGCTGCGGTACGGCGGGTTCCAGGTGGACGGCGAGCCGACGGAGGCGGCCGTGCGGCGGACGGCCGAGGTCGGACGCGAGGTCGCCGCCGCGCTGACGGCGGCCGGGCTTCCGGTGGAGTGGGACGGCTCGCCGGAGGCGGCGATCTCGGTCACGCCGATCACCTGGCTCAACCGGCTGCCGGAGTAGCGGCCGCACGCCCTCCCGCGCCACCGGTCCCGGGAGGGTCCGTTCCGGGCGGGCCGGTTCCGGGCGCCGCGGGTGAGGTCAGCGGACGACGCGGACTTCGGCGGTGTGCTCGCGCGCGTTCGCGTGGCGCAGGGTGACCGTCGCGGAGCCCATGACGGTCGCGGTGCCCTCGGTGAGGGTCTTGGTCTCGTCGCCGAGCCTGACCTCGGCCGTGGTGTCGGTGATCCGGCCGACGGTCAGCTTGAGGGTCTTGTCGCCGCCGAAGACCTCGGCGCTGTACGTGGAGTCGGCGTTCTCGGTGCGGACGGCGACGTCACAGCTGTTGTCGTCGAGGCAGAGCGCGACGCCGCCCTTGCAGGCGGCGAGTCCGGCGCCGAGCAGCAGCACGGCGCCGGCCGCGAGGGCGGCCGAACGGACGGCCGGCACCCGGCTGCGGCCGGGCCTCGGACCGGGGCGGCGGGTGGAGGGGAAGGTCGGACGGTGCTCCTGGTGCGTGGCGGTGGGCGCGCTGGTCATGGCTCCGACGGTAGGTGCGCGCCGGACGCCGGGCATCAGCCCCCGGCGGTACCCGGCCCCTGGCCCGCCCCGGAGGCCCCGAGCCTCCGGCCGCCCTCGGACCCGAGGGGTGAACCCTTAGGGGTTCAAGGGAGTTGACGCGGACGGCAGCGAGACGCCGATGCCGGCGACGACGATCGCCAGGCCGCGCTCGAAGCGCTGCTCGAAGTCGCCGAAGAGCTCCCGGCTCGCCGCGGCGGCGAGGGCGTGCTCGGGGTCGATGCCGGCGGCCCGCCGCTCCGGCTCGTAGCCGGGCGCCCGCTCCCCCGGCACCGGGTGGACGGCCTGCTCCTCGATCACGAAGCCGATGGTGAACGCGTACGCGGTGGTGAAGGCCAGGACGGCGTCGCCGAGTTCGAAGCCCGCCCGGTCGAACACGGCGAGCAGGGCGTGCTGCTGCTCGGCGTGGCCGGAGTCGGTGAGCCGGGTGCCGCTGAAGACCTTGGCGCCGTCCCGGTAGCCGAGCAGCGCGGCGCGCAGGGCGCGACACGTACCGGCGACCGCCTCCCGCCAGTCGTCCGGGACGCCGGACGACCCCGCGGACATCCGGCGGAGCATCTCGGTGGCCATCTCGTCGAGCAGCGCCTGCTTGTTGGCGAAGTGCCAGTACAGGGCGGGCGCCTTGACGCCCAGCTCGGTGGCGATCCGGCGCAGCGTGAGCCCGTCCAGCCCGGTCTCGTCGAGCAGGCGCAGGGCGGTGTCGACCACCTGGGCGCGGTCCAGCTTCGGCGGCATGCCGCACGTCCCTCCAGGTGGTTGCTGTCGTTCCGGCATTGACAATTTAACACCGTTAAGTCGATGCTTCTGGACGTCCGCCACTTAACAACGTTAAGGAGAGTGTGCGATGGCGCACGCCCAGAACCGGAACGAGACCGACGTCCTGATCGTCGGCGCCGGGCCGACCGGACTGACCCTCGCCTGCGACCTGGCCCGGCGCGGGGTGTCCGCGCTGCTGGTCGAGCAGGCCCCGGCGCTGTTCCCCGGCTCGCGCGGCAAGGGCCTCCAGCCCCGCACCCAGGAGGTCTTCGAGGACCTCGGACTGCTCGCCGCCGTGCACGCCGCCGGCCGCCCCTACCCGCGTATGGTGAACTGGGAGCACGGCGAGCGACAGGGCGAGTGGGACCTCGTCGGGCGCACCGAGCCGGACCCGACCGTGCCGTTCCCGGCGGTCTGGATGATCCCGCAGTGGCGCACCCAGGAACTGCTGCACGAGCGGCTGCGCGAACTCGGCGGCGAGGTCGCCTTCGGCACCGCGCTGAGCGGCCTGGAGCAGCACCCCGACCGGGTCGAGGCCCGGCTGACCGGCCCCGACGGCACCGCGCGCACGGTCACCGCCCGCTACCTGGTCGCCGCCGACGGCGGCCGCTCCACCGTCCGCGGGGCGGTCGGCATCCCGATGGCGGGCGAGCGGGTCGACCCGCACCCCGCCCTGGTCGCCGACGTCGAGATCGACGGCCTGGACCGCGAGAACTGGCACGTCTGGCCGAAGGCGCCCGGCGGTCCGCTGCTGCTCTGCCCGCTGCCGGGCACCACCGCGTTCCAGCTGTTCGCCCGGTTCGACGCGCCGGACGGCGACACCCCCGGCGGAGGCGGCCCGGCAGCCCCCGGCACCTCAGCGGCTCCCGACACCTCGGCGGAGGGCGTCCGACGGACCGTCGCCGCCCGCACCCACCTGCCGGAGTCCGCGGTCGGCGCCGTGCACTGGGCCTCCGCCTTCCAGCCGCGCGCGGCACTCGCCGAGCGGTTCCGGGAGGGCCGGGTCTTCCTGGCCGGCGACGCGGCGCACATCCACTCCCCGGCCGGCGGCCAGGGCCTCAACACCAGCGTCCAGGACGCGTACAACCTGGGCTGGAAGCTCGGCCAGGTGCTGCGGCACGGCGCCGACGAGGCACTGCTGGACAGCTACGAGCAGGAGCGCCTGCCGATCGCCGCCGAGGTGCTGGAGATCTCCACCCGGCTGCACCGCGCGGGCGGGGTCCGGGCCGGCGGGCTGCGGCGCGGCCCGCGCACCGAGCAGCTCGGGCTCGGCTACGAGGACGGCCCGCTGACCGTGGAGGCGCGCCCCGGTCTGCCCGAGGACGCGCTACGGGCCGGCGAGCGCGCCCCCGACGCCCCGCTGGACGGCGCCGCGCTGGACGGCGCGCCGGTGAACGCCCTGGCCGGGCGCCGCCTCTTCGAGCTGCTGCGCGGCCCGCACGTCACCGTGCTCGCGATCGGCCGCGCCCTGCCGCGGCTGCCCGCCGGAGTGCGCGGACACCGCGTCGACGGCGGCGTCGCGGAGCAGGCGTACGGACAGGGCCTGTTCGTCGTCCGGCCGGACGGCTACCTGGGCCTGGCCACCCACGACCCGGCCGACCTGCCGGGATACCTGGCCCGCTTCGGCCTGCGCTGAACCCGCGCCCCCGGGCTGCCGGACATGCGCCACCGGCATGTGCCACGCGCGTAGATCAACGCCCGCGAAAAAGCCCGCCGCTCACTCGCCCGTCACCTCCCACGCACCGGGCGCGCCCCACAGCGGCGCCGTGCACCGCTGGTAGGTCGCCTGCCAGTGCGGCCAGTGCCGGGCCACCAGGTCGTCGCAGTCCGCGAGCAGCCGCTCGACCACCGGCGGCTCGACGCCGTCCAGCAGCCAGGCGAGCGCGTCCGGGCTGCCCGGCCCCTCGGCCGAGTGCAGCACGTCCAGCAGCTCGGGCAGGCTGCCGACCCGCGAGTTGTCCGCGAAGACCTGTTCCATCCGCGGCAGCAACTGGCGCTCCTCGATCCGCAGGTGGGTCTCCAGCCGGGCCGCCAGGTCCTCGATGGCGTAGGCCACCGGCCAGACCGAGCCGGTGTCCCGGCTGGCGATCCGGACCAGGGTGGTGACCCGGGTGAACGAGTGGTCGAGGTTGTGGTGGTCCGACTCCAACCAGTTCAGCAGCAGCCGCAGCTCGGGCGCGAACCGGCGCACGATCGGCCAGATCCGGGTGTCCTCCTGCTCGTGGTGGCAGGTCAGCATGGCGGTGACGAAGGTCCAGTGCCGCAGCAGGGCGGCCCCCTTCTCGTCCTCGCCGGGCTGCAGCAGGCGCAGCGCGTTGGGCAGTCTGGCGAGGTCCCGGCGGAGCGCGGAGTGCACCAGCCGAAGTCCGGCGAAGCGGACGTCCTGCGGTTCCTCGTCGGCGATGTGCTCGTGCACGGGCCCGCCCTGGGCGGGCACGGCCGGCGAGGCCGGGGACGCTACGGGCAGCAGGTGGAGGGGCATGGCACTCTTTTCACGCTCGGACAAGGGCTTGGCTCGGCCTGGCACACCAGGCGGGACGGTGCTCCCACCACAGTGATGGGAGGACATCAGAGGCGAATCAATGTCCGATTGACGTGCAGCTCAGCGGCCGTTCGCCCCGTCCTGGCGGACGCGTCGGCGAACGCGGCGCAACATTCCGCCGCTCCCGTCCCGTGTATCAGGACGAGGGTGCGTCACACGCCGCACCGGGGAGCCGACGAGGAACAGCGAGGCGCCGGATGTCACCGGATCAGGAGCGGACGTTCGACGAGTTCGTCGCGGGCCGGTACGCCGCGCTGCGCCGCACCGGGTACCTGCTCTGCGGCGACTGGCACCTCGCCGAGGATCTCGTGCAGACCACGCTGGTGAAGCTCTACGCCCGCTGGTCGCGGCTCCGCGAACCGGAGGCTGCGTACGGCTACGCCCGGACGACGCTGGTCCGCGCCTACATCGACACCCGGCGGCGGCGCGGTTCGCACGAGCTGACCGCACCGGAGCCGGCCTTGCTCGTCGAGGACGGCCGGAACGGCGAGCGGTCGGCCGGGGCGCAGCCCGACCCGGAGCGGCGGCTGGCCCTGCTCGCGGCACTGGCCCAGGTCAGCCCGGCCTACCGGGCGGTGCTGGTGCTGCGGTTCTGGGAGGACCAGTCGATCGAGTCGACGGCGGCCGCGCTGCGGCAGAGCGCCGGCGCCGTGAAGTCCGCGACCAACCGCGGCCTGACCCAACTGCGGGCGATCCTCGGCGACTCGGTGCACGAGATCGCCGCGGGCTGACCCGACCACCGCGAGCTGACGAGGAGAGGGAGGGCCATGGGCCAGGAGGACCGGGAGTTCGGCGCCGAGCAGGTGGGCGCGCTGTTCCGCACGGTGCTGGAGCAGCCGGAGCCCGCCGTACCGGCGGTGGGCCCGCAGGTGAGGCGGGCCGGCGCCCGGCTGCGGCTGCGGCGGCGCCTGCTGACCGTGACGGCGGCGGCGGTCGCGGTGACGGCGGTCGCCACCGCGGGGATCGCGGTGACCGGCCGCTCCGGAGCCGGCGCCCCGGCCGCGGCCCCGACCGCGAGCGGCGCCCCGAGCACACCGGGCACACCCGGTACGCCGAGCGCGTCGGACACCCCGCCCCCTTCGGGCACCCCGACCGCGCAGGCCTCCCTGACCGCGCAGGCCTCCGGGAGCCTCGTGGCCGAGGACTGGCGGCTCAACGCCGCGGGCCACGCCGACCTGCTGCGGTTCCTGCGCGACCACCCGCTGCCGGGCGTCACCGGGACCGACGCGGGCGCGAGCTCCCGCGAGTTCACGATGCACCGCGCGAACGACGGCCGGGTCAGGTTCATGCGGGAGTTCGACGGACCCGCCGCCTCCCCCGACGAGCGGACGTCGCCCTGCGCCGCCCGGACCCTCCCGAACGGCGAAACGGCGGACCCCTACGGCACCGACTGCCTTGAGGTGCCGCTCCCCGACGGCGCGCTGGCGTGGGTCCTGCACCCGATGTACCGCGACCGGCCGACGTCGGTCTGGATCCGGCTCGTCACCGCGCAGGGGCGGAAGTTCACGCTGAGCTTCGACTCGGCCCCGGTCAACGGGATCTACACCACCCTGCCGCTGGAGGCGGTACGGGACCTGGCCGCGACGCCCGGGTTCGTCCGGGCGGTCGACGAGGGCTGGCGGGACTCGGCGGTCCGCTGAGCCCGCCCCGCCGTTCGGGCCCCTGCGGGCTCAGTCGCTCTGCGGCCCCGCGAGGTTCTTGCTGAGCCACTGCAGGGTGTCCGGGATCATCTTCTTGAAGTCACTGGTCAGGTGCTTCCCGCCGGGCTGCTCCCAGTACTCGACGGTGAGCGGCGGCGCGGCCTTGGCGGCCCAGGCCTTGACCAGCTTCATCTCGTACGCGTTGGCGCCGCCGGCGGTGGCCAGCATCCGCACGTCGGCCTTGCCCTGGGCGACCAGCAGATCGGGGCTGTTGGCCTGGCGCTCACCGTCGTAGCCCTTCCAGAGCGGCGAGTCGGGGTTGAAGTAGCCGTCGATCGGGACGGCGGCCTTGAACTTGTCCGGGTGCTGGAGGGCCAGCTTGGCGCTGCAGAACGCGCCGGTGGAGGCGCCCATCAGGCCCCAGCCGTCCCGGCCCTTCACGGTGCGGAAGTTGGCGCGCACGAAGTCGGGGATGTCCTCGGCCATCCAGGTGCCCATCTTGGGCTGACCGGGGATGTCGGCGCACTCCAGGGCCTTGGCCTCGTTGGAGTCCAGGTTCTGCACCGGCATGATCATGATGAACGGGTGCGCCTTGCCCTGCTTGGCGAGGTCGGCGTCGACCTCCTGGATCGGCAGCTGGTTGTCGGTCCAGGTGTTGTAGCCGGCGCTCTGGCCGCCCGCGTACAGGGTGAGCACCGGGAAGCCGGTCTTCGCGTACTTGGGGTCGTTGTACTCCGGCGGGAGCCAGACCCAGACCTTGCCGGTGACCCCGGACTTGGGCCCGGTCAGCGTGGTCATCGTGATCTGCCCGGCGGCGGTGTCCCTGGCCTTGGTGAACGCGGCCTGCGGGCCGGTGGGCATCAGCACCTTGCCGGACGGCGCGGACGGCGCGGGCGGCGCAGTCGTCGTCGGAGCGGTCGTGGCCGGAGCGGTCGTGGCCGGAGCGGTCGTGGACGAGCTCGAACCCGCCGCCGGGGACCCGGGCGCGGACGACGAGGAGGAGCCGCCGGCCGCCGCCGAGGCCGTGCCGCCCTTCGCCGCGTCCCCCGACTTCCCCGCGTTCCCGCCGTCCGCGCTGCCGCAGGCCGCCAGCGCGGCGGCCAGGGTGAGGACGGTGGCGCCGGTCAGCACGGCGCGGAAACGGGAGGACTGCGGCTGCACGGTGAGGACTCTCCGACCGGTGTCGCGCCCGCTCCCACGGAGCCGGGCGGTGGCCCCCGGGTGGGGCCGGACAGGCCCGGGGCGCGACTGTGTGCGGGACCCCCGGGAGGCTGCGCGCCGCCCTCGCGGGGGCACGCCGTCCTGCGATCTTATGACGTGGTCGGCCGTGCCCCGGTTGCGCGTTGGCCAGCACCGATCCAATGTTTGTTCCCGATCGGGTAAAGCCCGCCGACCGCCCCTCCCAACCGGCGGGCCCCTCCCCCGCCGATCGGCGGGTCCGGCCGGGAACCGTCCACCGGACCACCCCCGGCACCGCCCGAACGAGCGAGCGCGCACGCGCACGGCGGCGGCCTGTGCGGAACCACCCCCGCCCACCCGCGAACGCCCCGAGCGGCGCCGGAACCGGTGACGCCCCAGCCGATCGCTCACGGCAGTGACGTGTGATCGGCCGGGGCGTTCTGGGCCGCACCGGTTACGGTCGAGCGGATCGAGCGGTCCGTCCGAGTCCGCAGCGCCGAACCGAGGAGCCCGCCATGCTGGAACGCGTCGCCGTCGTCACCGGAGCCGGGAGCGGGATCGGGCGGGCGGTGGCCACCGAGCTCGCCGCCGGAGGGTGGCGCCTGGTGCTGGCAGGGCGGCGGGAGGAGGCGTTGCGGGAGACCGCCGCGCAGATCGGCACCGGAGCAGCCGCGGTGCCGACCGATGTCACCGATCCGGCGGCCGTGGACGCGCTGTTCGGGGCCGCCGTCGAGCGCTTCGGGCGGGTGGACCTGCTGTTCAACAACGCCGGGACGTTCGGCCCCGCGGCCACCGTGGACGAGTTGGACGTCGACGCGTGGCGGGCGGTGGTCGACCTCAACCTCACCGGTGCCTTCCTCTGCGCCCGGGCCGCGTTCCGGCAGATGCGGGCGCAGCAGCCGCAGGGCGGGCGGATCATCAACAACGGGTCGATCTCCGCGCACGCCCCGCGGCCGCGCTCGGCCGCGTACACGGCGACCAAGCACGCCGTCACCGGGCTGACCAAGTCCCTCTCCCTCGACGGCCGCCCGTACCGGATCGCCTGCGGGCAGATCGACATCGGCAACGCCGCCACCGAGATGACGGCCGCGATGAGCGGCGGCGTGCCGCAGGCGGACGGGCGGGTCGCGGCGGAGCCGACGATGGACGTCGCCGACGTGGCCCGCACGGTGCGGCACATGGCCGAGCTGCCGCTGGAGGCGAACGTGCAGTTCGCGACGGTGATGGCGAGCGCCATGCCCTACATCGGCCGCGGCTGATCCCGCGCCGGACAGGGAAGCGGGCTACGGGCGCCAGGTGTCGTTCGGCGTCACCTTGCCCGAGGCCGGCACGGTGGCGGTCCTCTTCAGCCAGGTGCCGGAGCGGAACCCGTCGACGTCGCCGGCGCCGGTGTACTCGGCGGGCCGGACCGGCTCGCCGGCGCCGTGGACGACCTCCTGCACCCAGTGGGCCCGGGGGTCGGCCGTCTTCGCCCTGATGGCGGCGAGGTCGGCGGCGGCGATGGACCGTCAAGACCCCGCGCACGACACAGGGCCCGGCGGTCGCACCCGCCGGGCCCTGTCCCTGTCTCACTCGGTTGTCGCCGGCCTCACCGGCGCCGGGTCAGCTCGTGGCGATCGAGGTGTCGTCGATCACGAAGCTGGTCTGCAGCGAGGCGTCCTCGGTGCCGGTGAACTTGAGGGTCACCGTCTGGCCCGCGTAGGCCGACAGGTCGAAGGTCCGCAGCTGGTAGCCGGCGGCCGCGTCGACGTTCGAGTAGGTCTTCAGCGCGGTGCCGTTGACCTGGACCGACAGCTTGTCGTACACCGTCGAGCCGGACTCGCCGGTGTCGATGTGCAGGTAGAAGCTCAGCGTCGCCCTGCAGCCCGCCGGGATCGACACCGTCTGCGACAGCGTGTCGGTGTGGGTCGACCCGTAGCCGTTCAGCCACGCCTTCCACGTCCCGCCGTGCGGCGCCTGCGAGGACGAGCTGTCGACCACACCGCTGGAGGCGGTCCACGGCGCGGCCGTACCGGTCTCGAAGCCCGCGTTGCCGAGCAGCTGCGCCGGCGTGCAGCTGGTGTTGGGGTCGGTGACCGCCCAGGTGAAGCTGGTGGTCCCGGTCTTGCCCGCCGAGTCCTTGGCGGTGACCGTGACGCTGGAGCTGCCGATGGTGGTCGGGGTGCCGGTGATCGCGCCGGTGGAGGCGTTGATCGACAGCCCGGCCGGCAGGCCGGTGGCCGAGTAGGTCAGCGCGCCGGTGCCGCCGCTCGCGTTGATCGCCAGGTTGACGGCGGTGCCGGCCTTGGTGCTCTGGTTGCCCGGGTTGGTGACGGTGACGCCGCCCGGGTTCGGGGGCACGGTGCCGACGTTGACGCCCGCCCAGGCGGTGCCGACCGCGATCACCTCGGGGCTGCCCGCGCCGTAGAGGTCCTTGGCGGCGTTCTCCGTCGCGGTGCGCGCCGCGGCGTAGTTGGTGGTGGAGGTCATGTACGAGGTCAGCGCCTTGTACCAGATCTGCAGCGCCTTGTCCCGGCCGATGCCGGTGACGGTGACGTTGTTGGCGGTCGGGCTGTTGTAGCTGACGCCGTTGATCACCTTGGCGCCGCTGCCCTCGGCCAGCAGGTAGAAGAAGTGGTTGGCGACGCCGGACGAGTAGTGCACGTCCAGGTTGCCGACGCCCGAGTACCAGGAGTCGGCCGAGCGGCCGTCCTTGGAGGGCTTGTCCATGTAGCGCAGCGGCGTGCCGTTGCCGTTGATGTCGATGAGCTCGCCGACCAGGTAGTCCGGGTTGTCCTTCGGCAGGTTGGCGTAGAACTCGACCGCGTTGCCGAAGATGTCCGAGGTGGCCTCGTTGAGGCCGCCGGACTCGCCGGAGTAGTTGAGGTTGGCGGTGGCGGAGGTGACGCCGTGGCTCATCTCGTGGCCGGCCACGTCCAGCTCGGTCAGCGGGTGGGTGTCGCCCGAGCCGTCGCCGTAGGTCATGCAGAAGCAGCCGTCGTCCCAGAAGGCGTTGACGTAGCCGGTGTCGTAGTGGACCCGGCTGAAGGCGCCGACGCCGTCGTTGCGGATGCCGCTGCGGCCGAAGGTGTTCTTGTAGAAGTCCCAGGTGGCGGCGGCGCCGTACTGGGCGTCGACGGCGGCGGACTCGCGGTTGCTCGCCGAGCCGTTGCCCCAGGAGTCGGTGGACTTCGAGAACAGCGTGCCGTTGCCGGTGGTCCGGTTGCCCATGTCGGTGGTGTACTGGCCGCCGCGGGTGCCGTCCTTGAGCTGGTACGAGGACCCGCTCTGGGTGGTGGTCAGCGACACGGTGCCGACGAAGACGCCGTTGCCGGTGCCGGTCTTGATGCCCTCGACCTTGCTGAGCACGGCGCCGGTGGCGGCGTCGGTGACGACGTGCAGCCGGCTCGGGGTGCCGTCCGACTCCTTGCCGGAGACGACGGTCTCCCAGGCGAGCTTCGGGGTGCCGTCGGCGGCCCAGACGACCAGGCGCGGGGCGGTGTCGAGCGCGGAGCCGGCCTCGGCGGCCAGCGCGGCCTCCTGGGCCTTCGGCGCGGCGAGCTTCGGCGTGGTGGTGACGCCGCTCAGCACGGCCTGGCTGGCCTTGGTCACGCCCGTGGTGGCGCCGGTGGCGTCCTGGTGGACGATCAGGTCGCCGCCGAGCACCGGCAGGCCGGCGTAGGTGCGCTCGTAGCGCAGGTGGCGGGCGCCGTTGGCGTCCTGGACGACGTCCTTGGTGACCAGCTTCTCGTCGCCGGTCAGGCCCAGGGTCTGGGCGATGCCGGCGGTCTGCTGGTTCGCGGAGGCGATCAGCTCGGCCCGGCTCGCCTGCTGCGCGGCAACGGCCGCCGGCGCGTCAGGGGTGGCCGCCTGCGCGATGACCGGGATACCGGTCACCAGCAGCGCGGTGGTAGCGGCCATGACAACCGCTGCCTTCCGGGCGTGGGCGTAACGGGACATGCGGACTCCTTTTCCGACCTCCGCGGGGTTCGCGGCGGTGGAGAGAACCTGGCCGCGGGGTTGCGACTCAGTGGGGGCCCCCGCCGCCGATACGCGGCGCGGGTGCGGTTGCGGAGCAAGGTGGTCGAGCGGTTTTCCGGCAGGGGACGCGCTGTTCCTCACCTCGGACAGCTGCACCGGGGGGTGGGGTCCCCTCGTCTGCAGCCGGAGGAATCGTGGCAGCAAACGAGCCGTTAATGACAGATGCATGCCATGGATTGGCCGATTAGCTACCGGCCCGTACATCCGCCAGGACGGCGGCAGTGTTACGGCGGTAAGAACTTCCGAAGATCGTTTTCATTCCCACCGAGACGGTTCGGTCACCCCCGGCGGGCACTGACCAGCGCTCAGGGCCCGCGCCCGGCCCGGACGGCGGCGGACAGCGCCGGACGGGCACGGCACGTCACCTTTCCGGCCGTGCCATGGGCGGTTTTCGGACAACTCCATACATTGAATGGAACCGGAAGGAACGCGGAACGGTCCGGGCCCCGAACCGCCGGAGGCGGCACGGGGCCCGGACGACGACGCCGCGTCAGCGTCCGTCAGTTCTGCGTGAACACCGCCACGGTGCGGCCCGGCACGGTGAAGGTGCCGGTCGCGGGGTCGAAGCCGGCCCGCTTCACCACCGGGTCGGCGCCCTGGGCCTGCACCCGGTGCAGCGCCTGGGACGTCCCGGCGAGCGACGCCACGGTCTGGCTCGCCGCGCCCGGCGTCGCGTTGAACACCACGGTGACGCCCTTCTCGGCGCCCGGCAGCCCGGTGCCGTCGAGGTGGAGGGTGATCACCCCGGGCTGCTCGCCGGGCGTGCCCGACAGCGGGTAGGAGAGCCGCTGCTGGACGGCCGCCAGGGTGGGCAGCGCGAACAGCGGCGAGGAGCGCTTGATCCGCAGGAAGTCCTGGTACTGCGCGCTCGCCGCCCGGATGTCGGCGGCGCCGACGGCCCGCCGCGGATCGGCCAGCAGGGCCGCGGCGGCGGGCCACATCTCCCGGTTGTCCGCCGCCGGCGGCAGGCCCCGGCCCCAGCCGTTGCCCTGCGCCGCGTCCCAGTGGATGGCGTTGAACCAGTCGCCGGAGTCGTAGGAGTTGGCGTCCAGCGACTTGGAGCGCAGCAGGTCGCTGCCGGCCTGGGCGAAGCCGGAGCCCTGGGAGAGCGCGGTCAGCGACAGCGCCAGCGCCTGCATCCGGGCCCGGTCGGCGGGCGCGGTGCCGGCCGGCAGCTTGTACGCGAGCGCGTCGAACAGGTCGGTGTTGTCGTGCGCGTCCACGTAGGCGACCGCCTCGCCGGGCCGGGCCGCGTAGCCGGTCGGGGCGCCGTTGTAGTCGACGTCCTTGCCGGTGACGGTCCGTCCGGAGCTGTCGGTGAAGGAGTAGCCGGCCAGGTTGCCGGTCAGCCCCACCTTCAACTGGTCCATCTGCCGCAGCAGCCGGGCCCGCTGCTCCTGCGGCGTGCCGTTGTCGGGCGAGCCGTTCGGGTCGGTGAACAGGCCCGAGGCGAAGCCCTGCCGCGGCGCCGAGGAGAGCTGGAAGTTGCCGCCGCGGGCGGCGTCCCGGAGCCGGTCGTCGAAGGTGGCGATGCCGGTGCCGGCCATGTTCGCCTGGGTGGCCTGCTCGAACCGGGCGTTGTCCGCGACCGTGCCGAAGTTCCAGCCCTCGCCGTAGAGCAGGATGTTCTTCCCGTCCACGCCGTCCGAGGCCGGGGTCATCCGGCGCAGCGCGGCCTGCACGTCCAGCATGGTGGACTTCGGGTCCAGGCCCATGAGGTCGAAGCGGAAGCCGTCCACCTTGTACTCCCGGGCCCAGGTGGTGACCGAGTCGACCACCAGGCGGTTCATCATGGCGTGCTCGGGCGCGGTGTCGGCGCAGCAGCTGTCCGTGGTCACCTTGCCGTTGGCGTCCAGCCGCTGGTAGTAGCCGGGGACGACCCGGTCCAGCACCGAGTGTCCGTCCTGGCCGGACGCGGCGGTGTGGTTGTAGACGACGTCCAGCACCACCCGCAGGCCCGCCGCGTGGATCGCCTGCACCATCCGCCGGAACTGCACGGTGCGCGCGGTCCCTTCGGGGTCGGTGGCGTAGGAGCCCTCCGGCACGGTGTAGTGCAGCGGGTCGTAGCCCCAGTTGTAGGCGTCCTCGGCGGCGACGGCGGCCACGCACTCCTGCTGCTTCTCGCTGTCGGCGGCGAGCGCGGCGAGGTCGCAGGCCGGCAGCTTCTGCTCGGCCCGGTTCTCCCGGATCGTCGCGATGTCGAAGGTCGGCAGCAGGTGGACGGTGGTGACACCGGCCTGCGCGAGCTCGCGCAGGTGTTTCGTCCCGGCCGCCTCGGACTCGGTGAAGGCCAGGTAGGTGCCGCGCTCGGCGGCGGGCACGGTGTCGTCGGCCACCGAGAAGTCGCGGACGTGCAGCTCCTGGATCTGCTCCCGGCCGAGCGGGACGGCCGGCGGGACGGTGTGGTCCTCCCAGCCCGGGGGCTTGAGCCGCCCGTCGGCGAGGTCGGCGACCAGGCTGCGCCGGGAGTCGGTGGAGAGCGCGACGGAGTAGGGGTCGGTGACGGTGTTGACCACCAGCTGCTGGACGGACGGCGCCCAGACCTTCACCTGGTACAGGTAGTACTTCCCGTCCAGCTCCGCCCGGTCGCGGACCACCTCCCAGACGCCGGTCTCGTCGTCGCGCTTGAGCGGCAGGGTCCTCGGGGTGCCGCCGGCGGCGGTGTCGAAGACCTGGACGGAGACCTCCTGGGCGGTCGGCGCCCAGAGCGACAGCGCGACCTTGCCGCGGTAGTGGGCGGGGCCGAAGTCGACCCGGCCGGTGCGGCGGGCGTACAGGTCGTCGAGCACGCCGGGCAGTTGGACGCCGGTGGCGGCCAGGACGGCGCCGCTGGGCAGGTGCTCGGTGAAGAGCAGCTGGCCGCGCAGCGCGGCGGGCACCCGGGCGGTGTCGCGGGCGTCGACGGTGAAGGCGCGGTAGCCGGCCAGGTGCGGGTACCTCGCCTTCTGGGCGTCGGTCAGCCCGCCCGGCGCCGGCTCCAGCCGGATCCACCGGCCGGGCTTGCTGAGCGCGCCGTTCTCGACGCGGATGCCGCCGGCCGGGTCGAAGAGGAGCTGGGCGCTGGTGCCGCTCGCCAGGGCGGCGTCGCCGGCGCCGTAGCCCGGCGGGACGACGACGGTGCGGGCGTCGATCCACTGCGCCTTGGCCGTGCCGGGGTCCAGCTGGGAGGAGGCGGCGGCGGTCTGCGGCAGCAGGTAGCCGGCGCGGCCGCCGAGGATCCAGACCTCGCGGCCGTTCGCGGCCAGGTCGAGGGACTGGTCGTCGGGCAGGTCCTTGTCGTTGCCCTTGTGCAGGATGTAGCTCAGGCCGGTCGCGCCGGTCGCGAGCGGGACCTCGAAGACGGCGCCGAAGGCGTCGCGGCGGACCGGCTGCAGCGGGTTGCCCCAGTCGGTGGGGGCGGCGGCGCCGGTCCAGGTGTGCAGGCCCCAGCCGTCGTAGTCGCCGTCGGCCCGGTTGTAGTGGAGGACGGCGGTGCCGGCGGGCTGGGTGTTCACCGGGCCGGGGTTGGCGGTGCGGACGGCGGGGTCGCCCTCGGCGACCCAGATCTCGCCGGTGGATCCGACGTCCACGTGCCGGTCGGCCTCGACGTCCTTGACGCCGTTCTTCTCGACGACGAAGCCGACGTCCGAGGCGCCCGGCTTGAGCTTGACGTAGGCGAAGGCGCCGTAGGCGTCCCGGCCCGTGAAGGGGTGCCCGGCCGGCCACGGGGTGCTCTCGCCGTCGGCGAGGTCGCCCCAGGCGTAGAGGTTCCAGCCGTCGTAGTCGCCGTCCTTGCGCTGGTAGTGGACGACCGCGTACGGGCGGGTGGTGGCGGTGGGCACCGGCGCGGGCGCCGGCGTGCCGGTGGTGAAGCCGCCGGTGGCCGAGCGCAGCCGCCCGTCGGCGTCCTCGACGACGGCCTTGTAGCGGACGGGCGTGCCGGGGGCGACGCCCGCGAGGTCCTGGGTGGCGGCGTAGCGCCCGGTGTCGGAGGTGCCGAGCACCTGCCAGGGCCGGTCGCCGACCTGGGCGGCGAAGGTGACCCGGCCGAAGCCGCCGCCGGACACGTCGGCGCCGACGGTCACGGTGCCGGTGGAGCCCTCGGCGGGCGCGCGGAGGGTGATCGCGGGCGCGGCGGTGGCGGGCGCGGCCTTCCCGGCGGCCTTGAGCACCACGGAGGAGAGCGCGGGCACGGTGACGGTGGCCCTGCGGTCGGCGCCGCTGGTGGTCCGCTCCCCCGCGGTCGGGTAGATCCGGTCGAAGCCCTGGCCGGCCGAGAAGGTGTCCAGGGTGACGGTCTTCGCCTCGGTGGCGTTGTTGACCGCGACCAGGTACTCGATCTGCTGGGCCGCGTCGATCCGGGAGAAGGCGTAGACGCCCGGGCCGTCGGCGGCGTACCGCTCGATCTGGGCGCCGTCGGCGAGCGCCGGGTGGTCCCGGCGCAGCTTCGCCAGCGCCGCGATGTCCCGGTAGGGCGCGCCGTCCCGGCCGTAGCGGTCGGCGGAGCCGGAGGCGCCGCCGAGCACCCGGTCGGTGTTGTAGGAGGGGGTCTGCGAGGCGAAGAGGTCCTGCCGGGCGTCCTTGTCGCCGCCGGCGCCGGTGAAGCCCTGTTCGTCGCCGTAGTAGACGACGGGCTGGCCGCGGGTGAGGAACATCAGCTCGTTGCCGAGCCGGTCCTTCTTCAGCAGGGCGGCCTCGTCGGCGCCCGGGTTGTCGGCGAGCAGGAAGGAGCCGAACCGGCCCATGTCGTGGTTGCCGAGGAAGGTCGGCAGCTCGTAGGCGTCGGTGCCGGCGGTGGTGTAGCGGTGGTCCTGGGCGTAGAGCTCGGCGAGGGTGCGCGCCGAGCCGCCCCGGGAGGCGTAGGTGCGGGCGGCGTTCTGGAACGGGAAGTCGAGGGTGGCCTGCAGCTTCCCCTTGGTGACGTACGGCGCGGTGACGGCCGGGTCGCCGGAGTAGACCTCGCCGAACATGAAGAACCTCTTGTTGCCCCGCTTGGCGGCGAAGTCCTTGAGCGCGGGCGCCCACTGCTGCCAGAAGGCCAGGTTGACGTGCTTGACGGTGTCGATCCGGAAGCCGTCCACGCCGGCGTCCTCGACCCACTGCCGGTAGACCTTCTCGAAGCCCTTGACCACCTTGGGGTTCTGGGTGTCGAGGTCGTCGAGGCCGGAGAAGTCGCCCTCGGTGGCGGACTCGCCGGCGAAGGTGGAGTCGCCCCGGTTGTGGTAGAGCGCGGGGTCGTTGAGCCAGGCCGGGGTCTTGGCGGTGGCGTCGGCCGGCTTGCGGAAGACCGGGCTGTAGGGGAAGGAGTCCCCGGTGAGTTTCGGCCAGGCGCTTCCGCTGTCGGCGAGCGCGGTCTCGTCGACCGGGTTGCCGTCGGCGTCCAGCACCGGGTAGGCGCCGGTGCTGCGGTACCCGTACTGCTGCTGCCGGTAGTCGATGACGTCGGCGGTGTGGTTGGTGATGACGTCGAAGAAGACCTTGATGCCGCGCGCGTGGGCCTTGGTGATCAGCTCCTTCAACTGCTCGTTGGTGCCGAAGTGCGGGTCGACCCGGGTGAAGTCGGTGATCCAGTAGCCGTGGTAGCCGGCGCTCGCATTGTCGCCGGTGCCCTGGACCGGTTTGTTGGCGAAGATCGGCGCCATCCAGATCGCGGTGGTGCCGAGGTCCTGGATGTAGTCGAGCCGCTGAATCAGCCCGGCGAGGTCGCCGCCGTGGTAGAAGCCCTTGTCGGCCGGGTCGAGGCCGTGCTCCAGGCGGGTCCCGCCGATGCCGCCGGTGTCGTTGCCCCGGTCGCCGTTGGCGAAGCGGTCCGGCAGGACGAAGTAGAACTGCTCGCGGGTGAGGTCGTGGCGCCCGGCGGTGGCGGCGAGCGCGGAGTCGGAGGGCGGACCGGGCGGGGCGGCGGCGAGCGCGGCCGGGCCGGCGGTGCCGAGGGTGGCGGCGGTCAGCGAGGCGGCGAGCAGCACCGCCGTGCGGCCGGGCCTGCGAGGGGTGCTCCGCCTCGGGCGGGGCGGGAGTTCGGCCACGGAGGGCTCCCTTGCGGGGGGTGAGGGTGGTCGGGTTGCCGAGAGGCTGCCGAGACGCTAGCGGCCTGCAATATGTTTCAGCAAGATGCAGAAAGGGTTTCGATCGGGGCGGTGTCCCGTTCCCTGCTGCTTGCCCACCCCCGATTGCGTCACCCGGCCCTCCCGGCATGACAATGGGACGTATGCCCGTCCCACCGGTCCGCACCAGACCCGATCGCACCCCCTCCCCCGGTGGGAGCCACCCCCTACCTCTCAAGGGGGACAGCCGGTGAAGAATCCACTTCCGGAGGATGAGCGGACGGCTACGGGACGTCTGGCAGACTTCTCGTCCATGGGGGAACCGACCGAGATCCAGGAGAACGGCGGCCGCATGCCCGACGGAGCCACCCGCGCCGCCCAGACCCGTACCGCCGCCCTGCGCGCCCGCGTCCGCGAGCAGCGCCGTTCGCCGGCGCGGCCGCGGATCTGGTTCGAGCTGGCGCTGATCGGCCTCAGCTACTGGATCTACTCACTGGTGCGTAACGCCGTCCCCGAGCAGGAGTCGGTCGCGCAGAAGCACGCCGGCTGGATCTGGGACCTCGAACACTCGCTCGGCATCGCCGTCGAGCGCTCGGTCAACCACGCGGTCGACGGCGTCGGCTGGTTGATCACCGGGATGAACTACTACTACGCGACGCTGCACTTCGTCGTGACCATCGGCGTCCTGGTCTGGCTCTACCGGTGGCACCCGGGCCGCTACGGCGCGGTGCGCACGGTGCTGTTCGTCACCACCGCGATCGCCCTGGTCGGCTTCTACTTCTTCCCGCTGGCGCCGCCCCGGCTGATGACCGACGGCGGCTTCATCGACACCGTGAAGACCCACGGCACCTGGGGCTCGATGGCCTCCGGCCCGGCCACCCACGTCTCCAACCAGTTCGCCGCGATGCCCTCGATGCACATCGGCTGGTCGACGTGGTGCGGTCTGACCATCTTCTTCCTGGCCCGCCGGACCTGGGTGCGGGTGCTCGGCCTGCTCTACCCGGTGGCCACCCTGGTGGTGATCGTCGCGACGGCCAACCACTTCTGGATGGACGCCGTCGGCGGCCTGCTCTGCCTGGCGGTGGGCTTCCTCGCCGCCCGCTGGCTCTACCACTCCTGGGTCTACCGGCTCCCGCAGGTGCCCGCCCGGGAGGAGCGGCCGGACGAGCCGGTCGTCGTCCCCGAGCAGTGGAGCGAACCCGCGGTGAGCAGCGCACGGCGCTAGCCCGCGCCCGCACGGACAGCGGAAGAGGGGCCCCGGACCACCGGGGCCCCTCTTCCGTTGCCCGCGACCCGTGGAACCCGTGACCCGCGGAACCCGTGACCCGTAGAACCCGCTACCCGTAGAACAGCCGCTCCACCACCGACCGGGCCCGCCGGGTGGTGCGCCGGTAGTCGTCCACCAGCTCGCCGCTGTGCCCGGCCCCGTACCCCAGGTAGCGGGCCACCCCCGCCAGCTCCCTGGCGTCCGCCGGGAAGGAGTCGCCCGCCCGGCCGCGCACCAGCATCACCGCCGAGCGCACCCGGGAGGCCAGCACCCAGGCCCCGTCCAGCACCTCGGCGTCCTCCGCCCCGACCAGCCCGGCCGCGGCCGCCGCCGCCAGCGCCGCCCTGGTCCGGGTGGTGCGCAGCCCCGGCAGCCCGTGGCCGTACTGGAGCTGGAGCAGTTGGACGGTCCACTCGACGTCCGCCAGCCCGCCCCGGCCGATCTTGGTGTGGGTGGTCGGGTCGGCGCCGCGCGGCAGCCGTTCGGCCTCGATCCGCGCCTTGATCCGGCGGATCTCCAGCAGGTCGCGCTCGGGCACCCCGGCGCCCGGGTAGCGCAGCGGGTCGATCAGCTGCCGGAACCGCTCCCCCAGCTCCGGGTCCCCCGCCACCGGCTCGGCCCGCAGCAGCGCCTGGCTCTCCCAGGCGTGCGACCAGCGCCGGTAGTACGCCGCGTACGAGGCGAGCGAGCGCACCAGCGGGCCGTTGCGCCCCTCCGGCCGCAGGTCGGCGTCCACCTCCAGCGGCGGCTCGGTGGACGGCGCGGCCAGCAGGGCGCGCAGTTCGAGGCAGACCGCCCGGGCCGCCCGGGCGGCTTCCTCCTCCAGCGAGCCGAGCAGCGGCTCGTGGACGAAGAGCACGTCCGCGTCCGAGCCGTAGCCCAGCTCGTGCCCGCCGAACCGGCCCATCGCGATCACCGCGATCCTGGTCGGCAGCGCGCCGTTGCGGTCCTCCCAGCCGGCCACGCAGGCCCGCAGCGCACCCTGGAGGGTGGCGGCGTTGAGCGCGGTGAGCGCCTCGCCGGCCGTGTCCAGCGCCTCGGCCGGGTCCTCGCCGAGCCGCCCGAGCACATCGGCGGCCGAGGTGCGGAACAGCTCGCGGCGGCGCACCGCCCGGACGGCGGCCACCGCGGCGGCGGTCGAGTCGGCCCGGCCGACGGCGGCCAGCACCTCCCGCTCCACGGCGGCCCGCCCGCGCGGCACCAGGCCCTGCGGATCGCCGAGCACCGCGACCGCCTCGGGCGCGCGCAGCAGCAGGTCGGGGGCGAGCCGGCCGGCCGACAGCACCCGCGCCAGCTGCTCGGCGGCGGCGCTCTCGTCCCGCAGCAGCCGCAGGTACCAGGGGGTGCGGCCGAGCGCGTCGGAGACCTGGCGGAAGTTGAGCAGCCCGGCGTCCGGATCGGCGGAGTCGGCGAACCAGCCGAGCAGCACCGGCAGCAGGGTCCGCTGGATGGCCGCCTTGCGGCTGACCCCGGAGGCGAGCGCGGTCAGGTGGCGCAGCGCGGCGGCCGGGTCGGCGTAGCCGAGCGCCTCCAGCCGGGCCCGGGCGGCGTCCGGACGCAGGCCGGCCGCGCCGGGCGGCAGTTCGGCGACGGCGTCCAGCAGCGGCCGGTAGAACAGCTTCTCGTGCAGCCGGCGCACCTCGACCGCGTGCCGCTTCCACTCCCGCTGGAGGGCGGCGACCGGGTCGGCCCGGGTGTCGTCGTTGATCAGCGGGGCGAGCGAGCGGGCGAGCCGGCGCAGGTCCTCCTCGCCGGTGGGCATCAGGTGGGTGCGGCGCAGCCGGTGCAGCTGGATCCGGTGCTCCAGCGAGCGCAGGAACCGGTAGGCGGTGTCCAGCGAGGCGGCGTCGGCGCGGCCCACGTAGCCGCCGCGGGAGAGCGCGGCCAGCGCCTCCAGGGTGTTGCCGCTGCGCAGCGCCTCGTCGGTGCGGCCGTGCACCAGCTGGAGCAGTTGGACGGAGAACTCGACGTCGCGCAGCCCGCCGGGGCCCAGCTTGAGCTGGCGGTCCAGCTCGGTGGCGGGGATCGAGTCGATCACCCGGCGGCGCATCTGCTGCACGTCCGCGACGAAGTTCTCCCGGGCGGCGGCCTGCCAGACCATCGGCGCCAGCGCGGCGGTGTACGCCTCGCCGAGCTCCTGGTCACCGGCCACCGGGCGGGCCTTGAGCAGCGCCTGGAACTCCCAGGTCTTGGCCCAGCGCTGGTAGTACGCCAGGTGGCTGGCCAGGGTGCGGACCAGCGGGCCGTTGCGGCCCTCGGGGCGCAGATTGGCGTCGACCGGCCAGATGGTGCCCTCGCCGGTGGTGTCGGCGCACAGCCGGGTGAGCGCGGCGGCCAGCCGGGTGGCGGCCCGCACCGCCTCCTGCTCGTCGACGCCCTCGCGCGGCTCGGCCACGTAGATGACGTCCACGTCGGAGACGTAGTTGAGTTCGCGCCCGCCGCACTTGCCCATGCCGATGACGGCGAGCCGGCAGGCCGCGGCGGCGTCCGGGTCCTGGGCCGCGGCGAGGTCCAGGGCGGTCTGCAGGGTGGCGCCGGCGAGGTCGGCGAGTTCGGCGGCGGTCTGGGCGAGGTCGGTGGTGCCGGTGAGGTCGCGGGCGGCGACGGCCAGCAGGCAGCGGCGGTAGGCGACGCGCAGCGCGTCGGCCGGGCGGCCGTCCGGGTCGGCGGCCGCGGCGGCGACGGCCTCGGCGAGCGCGCGGCGGAAGTCCTCCGGGCCGGGGTGCATGTCGCGCAGCTCGAAGGTGACCAGGACGTGCCAGTCGTGCGGGTGCCGGGCCAGGTGGTCGGCGAGCGCGGTGGACGCGCCGAGCACGCCGAGCAGCCGGTCGCGCAGCGGCTTGGAGGTGGTGAGGGTGTCCCGCAGGGTCTGCCGGTCGACCGGGTCGGCGGCCTCCAGCAGCCGGGACAGGCCGAGCAGCGCGAGGTCGGGGTCGGCGGTGGCGGCGAGCGCGTCCAGCAGCAGCGGGTCGACGGCCAGGCCCTCCAGCGCCGGTTCGGCCAGCAGCCGCAGCGCCCGCGCCGGATCGGTGAACCCGCGCCGCACCAACCTGATCTCCGGCCGGCTCACCCGGCTGCCGGCCCGCTGTTCCTCCACCGCCATCGCCCCTCCGTCGGTCCGCCCCAGCAGGCTACGCGCTGTTGCGCGTCCGGTCCGTGACCCCGCGCCCGCCGCACTCGTTCACCCGGCGTCGTCCCCTCTCCGCCCCACCCTCCCGCCCCTCCCAGCCCCCGCCCAGCCCCCGCCCGCCCCCTCGCGACCCGGAGCGCCCGATGCCCAGCCGTCTGCCCTCGCTCACCGGGCTGCGCTTCTGGGCCGCGCTGCTGGTGGTGCTCTACCACCTGTCGCGCAAGCTCGGCGAGCTGCCGGTGCTCGGACCGCTCACCTGGTACGGCCGCTCCGGCGTCACCTTCTTCTTCGTCCTCTCCGGCTTCGTCCTCGCCTGGACGTACGAGGCCTCGCCCGCCCCCGCCCGGTCCTTCCTCCGCCGCCGGTTCGCCCGGATCTGGCCGCTGCACGCGCTGGCCACCGCGCTCTCCCTGGGCGCGGACGCCGCGATCGGCCGGGCCGTCCTCCCGGTGGCCGCGCTCTGCTCGCTGCCGCTGCTGCACACCTGGGCGCCCGGAACGGTCCTCGGCGGCAATCCGGCGTCCTGGTCGCTGGGCGCCGAGGCCTGGTTCTACCTGCTGTTTCCGCTGCTGCTGCGGGTCCTGGCACCGCGCCGCCGGAGCTGGCTGCCGCTGGCGGCCGGGTGCGCCGCGCTGGGACCGGTGCTCTGGGCGGCGGGCGCGCTGCTGCCGGCCGACCCGGCGCTGCGCGGCTGGCTGCTGGACTACCTGCCGCTCACCCGCACCCCGCAGTTCGTGCTCGGGGTGGCCACCGGCCTGGCGGTCCGGCACGGGCTGCTGCCCCGGGTGCCGCTGGGGGCGGCCGCGGCGGCGGTGGCCGGCTGGCACGCGCTACTGGTGCCCTGGCACACCGCCGTGCCCGACACCCTGTGGTGGGGCCCGTACAGCGCCGCCCAGCTCGTCCCGGCGCCGCTGTTCGCCGCCCTGCTGGCCGCCGCGGCCCGGCGCGACCTCGGGCCGGGCGGCGGGCCGCGGCTGCTGGCGGGGCGGACGGCGGTGCGCCTCGGCGAGTGGTCCTACGCCTGGTACCTGGTGCACGAGATCGGCATCCGCTGCTGGCTGTGGACGGTCGGGCGGCCGTCCGGGACGCCGGCGCTGCTCACCGTCGACCTGCTGCTCGGTGCCACGACCCTGGCCGCGGCGGGCGCGCTCCACCGGTGGGTCGAGCGCCCCTGCGAGCGGCTGCTGCGCGGAACGCCGCCGCCGCACCCCCGGGTGCGGGTGGTGCGGCAGCGGCGTTCGTCGGCGAGGCGGGATCAGCCCTCCAGCGAGCCGTCGAGGTTGACGTAGGCGTAGAAGACGCCGAGGTCGTAGCCGTCCTTGTCGGTGTCGAACTTGATCATGATGTCGGTGTCACCGTTGCGCAGGTACGGCGAGATGTCCCAGCGGTTGGAGTCGTACCCGAAGTTGTTGCGGTTGTACGGGTTGCGGACGAACTGGTCGGCCGGGGTCAGCTCCTCGATGGTGGAGTTGAACGCGTCGTTGGACGCGTGGTTCGGGTCCGAGAAGATCGCCTCGGGCCCGTTGGTGGACTTCATCGCCAGGGTGTCCCCGGTCCACTTCAGGTCGCCGTCGTAGACGATGAAGCCCAGCTTGCCCGCGACCGGCCCGGTGGCCGGGGTCTGCAGCCCGGTGAGGTCGAACTCGCGCGGCGGGCTGTCCGGCAGTTCCACCCGGAAGCCGTCCCACAGGTGCACGTGGCGCAGCGGCTTGCAGTCGTTCTCGTAGGCGACGACGATCGACCAGCCGCCCCAGCTGTGCGGCTTCACCACCGAGTCCATGTTGGCCGCGGTGTAGGTGCCGTTGCCGGCGCTCTTGACGAGGTCGGTGATGTCGGCGGAGGCCTGGTAGCTGCTCTCCTCGCTGGTGGTGATGTAGCCGATGGACGGCTGGTCGTTCGCGATGTTCCGGTACTGGCTCTCGCCCGGGACCTTCAGGTAGATCTCGTCGATCTGGCTCTCCGGCAGCACGGTGTCGCCGATGCCCCGGGTGCCGCCCCAGTACAGCCGGGCGTACTTGACCTTGGAGCCCTCGAGCAGCCCGAGATCCGCCGAGCTGGCCGAGTAGATCTCGTCGCCGAGCGGGCCGACGCTGCCCGGGTCGATGTTGATGTACTTCATCTGGTAGTTGTTGTTGATCGGCCGGCTGCCCTGGCCCGTCCGGGCGTCCACGCACGGCGGCTGCGCCGGGTCGACCGGCGGCTGGGTCTCGTCGCAGGTCATCAGGGAGTTGCTGATCCGGGTGATGGACCCGTGGAAGTCGCCCTCGAAGCGGGTGGTGAACTCCAGCTGGTTCTCGGCGAGGGTGGCGGCGTTGCGCTGCAGCGGCCCCTTGGGGCCCGAGCCCCGGGCGTCCGCGAGCGGGGCGGAGAGCAACTGTCCCGCGATGGCGACGGCGGCCACACCCGTGATCCCGATCCGGCGGGCGAGCAGGCGGGCGGTGACGGCGCGGCTGACGGTGGAGGAGGGCATGAGGTCCTCTCAGGGGGAGGGGGATCGATCTCACTTATCGGATCACAACGCAACGTCACAATCCCCACACATACAGCCATCAGTGAGCGCGCCAACCCAAACGGCGGGCCCGCCGTCATCCATTGGGACGACGGCGGGCCCGGGCGCTCTTGACGACTCGCCAACCCCGGTGGCGCTACAGCACCTGGAGGTTCTTCCGCAGCTCGAACGGCGTGACCTCGGAGCGGTACTCCTCCCACTCCTGCTTCTTGTTCCTGAGGAACTGATGCCCACCCCACCCAGAGTCACTCAGTCTCTGATCATCGCCTGCGGAGCGGCCACTGGCGAGCGCCATTGGCCACCGCCGACCAGCCCCGGACGGCCCACAGGCGGCCCAGGCGCACACCTTCTTTGTAAGAGCAGCGTCCGCCTGCTCGCGATGACCTGCGCCCCACCCGACCGGCCCGCTGCCACCCATCAGCTCGCCAGCGCCCACGACTCACCGCCACGTACCGCCTGGTCTGGCACGCCTGTGGCACGGGCGGCACCCTCCTGACAGCAGGCCGAAGAGCGTACTGCAACGGTCGGGGCCCGCGCTTCCTCAGCGGTGGTTAACGCAGTCTGGGGCGATCACCGACATCACCGGGCCGGCTGCACTAGGCTTCGAACCGCGGCCGCAGGTAGATCCGGCCAGGACAGCGGAGAATTCGATGAATGATGAATCCAAGGAAGATCCGGTCGAGCCACTGGATCGTCGCTCGCTGCGATTCACGAGCCTACAAGTTGGAAACTGGAGAAACTACACACGTTTCACCGTGGAGCTCCAGCAGCGCGTATTTCTCGTCGGACCCAATGCGGCAGGGAAGTCGAATTTCCTAGACTGCTTCCGATTCCTTCATGACATCGTGTCAGTCGGCGGCGGATTCGAAGCGGCGATTGCCAAGCGTGGCGGCGTCAGCATGATTAGATCATTCGCCGCCCGTCGCTACCCATCAGTATCAATTCGAGTCACACTCGGCAATGACAGCATTCCGAATGAATGGCTCTATGAGTTGACATTCAAGCAAGATAACCAGAGGCGGCCCGTGATCGAATCTGAGCGGGTCGAGTACCGAGGAAAGGAGATCCTGAATCGCCCCGACGCTGGCGACGAGATTGACTCTGAGCGCCTTCGGCAGACGCACCTGGAGCAGGTAAACGTTAATCGCGAGTTCAGGCCAGTAGCGGACTTTCTCGCAAGCCTCCGATATATGCACATCGTCCCACAATTGGTACGGGAGCCCGATAGATCCGTCGGGAAGCGTAATGATCCCTATGGTGGCGACTTTTTGGAACAGATCGCTCGCACCCCAAAGAAGACGCGCGATGCTCGCCTTCGAAGAATTGTTGATGCACTGAAGGTCGCAGTCCCGCAACTGAAGGAATTGGAGCTTCAAGCCGATATTCGTGGCGTTCCGCACCTGCGCGGGAAATATCAACACTGGCGACCCAATGGAGCCTGGCAGACAGAAGACCATTTCTCCGACGGAACGCTTCGCCTCCTAGGGCTGCTGTGGGCCGTCTCTGAATCGAGCGGCCCACTGCTGCTTGAGGAACCAGAACTTTCACTGCACCCCGAGGTAGTAAGCTACATTCCTCAGATGTTCTCTCGCGTACAGCGAAAGTCAGGTCGTCAGATTCTCATCAGCTCACACTCGCCAGAAATTCTCAATGACCCGGGCGTGGCGAGTGACGAAGTTCTTGCGCTACTGCCGGAATCAGAAGGAACCTCAGTCGTTCCGCTGATCGATCGTCCGGATCTCCAGGCGCTCAGGGATGCTGGCGTACCATTGGGTGATGTCCTACGAGGCTTGACAGCCCCTGTCGAAGCTGGCCAACTCAGCTTCTTTGTGGGGTAGGCGTGATCTCAATCACCGCCGTCGTTGAAGGCATGTCTGACGAGGGGGCCGTTCTCTCAATTCTACGGGAGTGCGACTTCGCTCCTTCAATGTTCCAGGGAAAACGAGGTCGAGCCGAGGTCCTGAAAAAGCTCGCCGCCTACAATCAAGCCGCCCGACTCTCCCCTTGGTTCGTCCTCGTCGATCTCGACTCGGATAGCTGTGTCGTTTCAAGCACAAAGCAATGGCTTCCCAACCCTTCCGAGTTTATGATTTTTCGCGTGGCCGTCACCGAGCTTGAGGCCTGGCTGCTGGCCGACAGGCAAGCCATTGCTTCATTTCTTGGCGTTGCAGAGTCCACCATTCCCAGGAATCCGGATTTCCTGACCGATCCCAAGCAGGATCTAATCAATCTTGCCCGAAGGTCCCGCAAGAGGGATATTCGAGAAGGGTTGGTTCCACGCCCCAATAGCGGAACCTCGATCGGCCCTACATATGTGTCTGATATTCGAGAATTCGGCCGCACGATGTGGCGACCTCGAATAGCGGCAGAGGAGTCCCCGAGCCTAGCCCGCTGCATTTTGCGTTTGGATGAATTTCGCCAGAGACTGCAGGGATAGCGTCGGCGGCGGAGCGGTTTTGGCCGGTGTCCTGTCTGGTCTGGGGTCGAGCATGATCGGGGGGCCGTAAGCTGTTGCGACTCGGTCAGGGCTTTTGGGCCTGACCGCAATTTGGCCGAGTGGACCCCGGTCTTGCTCGACGCTGGTCCCGGTCCGGAGAGGTGGGTAAAACCGCGGAGCCGCTCGCCCCAGCCACCGCAGGTTCTGACCTCAGCCGCTCTGCGCGGCCGGCCGCCGCCGGAGCGGGGCGAAGACAGGAGCGGCGGCGAGCGGCTGGGCGCGCCCTTGAACCGGTAGGGAAACTCGACACCCGGAGTGGGCACTAACCACGGCTTGGGCAACTGCCATCTGTGGCTTCCGTCCTGGCCGCTGGCACCTGACCCCTACGATCGTTCGTCCTGGCTAGGTATCTGCCTGGAGAAGGGAGCGGCTAGTGCCGGAGCGGAGCCCGCGCGGTACGTACCTGCGGATCGCCGACGCGATCGAGACCGAGATCAGCGGGAGCTCCACAGTGACGTCGCTTCCTTCCGAAGCCCAACTGATGGAGACCCACGGCGTTGGCCGTACCACGGTTCGTCGCGCCCTGGACTCCCTTGCGGCGAAGGGCCTCATCACGTCGCGTCCCGGAGCCGGGTGGGTCGTTGTGGGCGCCGAGCGCAAGCCGCCGGTGCTCGACCAGCTCACCGCTCTGGTGCGGACGCTCGATGTCGGAGCCGACCTCCCTTCGGAGAAGGAACTCACCGAGACAACCGGCGCCGCCAGAGGCACCGTCCGGCGGGCCCTCGCGCAACTGGAGGGCGCTGGCGTTCTCGAAGTCCGACATGGGAAGGGCCGGCGCGTCCGTGCCCTCCCCTCCGATCACTCCTGACCACGAACAACGAGGAGCAGATACAACCGTGCGGGCCTACGAGCTTGCCGAGTCCCTCCTGTCCACCGACCTTCCCCGCCGCTGGTCCCACTCCAAGGGGGTGGCCAACAAAGCGCGCATCCTCGCCGGCATCCTCGGCCCGGACGCGGAGCTGCTGGAGGCCGCCGCCGTCCTGCACGACGTCGGCTACTCGCCGCGGATCGTCGACACCGGCTTCCATCCGCTCGACGGCGCGCGGTTTCTGCGCGCGGAGAACGTCGACGAGCGCGTGGTGCGGCTGGTCGCCCACCACTCGTGCGCGCTGCTCGAAGCGGAGGAGCGCGGCCTGCGGCGGGAGCTGGAGGAGGAGTTCCCGCTGGAGGAGCCGCACCTGGTGGACGCGCTGATCTACTGCAACATGACGACGACGCCGGACGGCACACCGACAACGGCGCCCGACCGGATCGCGGAGATAGTGGGCCGGTACGGGCCCGACAGCATCGTCGGCCGGTTCATCCGGCGGGCCGAGCCGGAGATCGACGCAGCCGCACGCCGGATCGACAGCCGGCTGATTCAGGCCCGCGCCACGGCCTAACCGATGTACGGCTGCACCCGGGTGGCGTCCAAGCCGTGTGTGATCCGCAGCCGCATGGACGGGTGAATGTCCAGGTCGTCGAGGTCCGCCGGGGCCACCCAGCGGACCTCTTTCGACTCTGAACTCGTCCGCAACGCGCCGCCGACAGGCCGAGCACTGAAACAGATGGAGAACTGCTGCCGGACCTCCCCATCGTCGTACGCCATGACGTGCCCGGGGTCCGTGTACAGGCCCACGACGGAGTCGACCTCGACGTCAATTCCCGTCTCCTCTCGCACCTCACGGACCACCGTGTCTGCGACGGATTCCCCGATGTCGTGGCCGCCGCCGGGGAGCGCCCAGAGGTCGTTGTCGGTCTTGTGGATCAGCAGTAGTCGTCCTGCCTCGTCCGTCACCACCGCGGTGACGGACGGCACGACGGAGTTCGCCGGCGGGGCGGCCGGGTCTTGGAAGTAGTCGATCCGGCTCATACGGCGGCCTCACTTTCGAGCTGGGGCGAGGTAATGGTCCGGGAACCCTCCCAGATGCGTTCGATGCTCGCCGCGTACGCACTGAACAGCTCTCCCCCAGGCACCTGCGATAGATGCAGGACTGGGGCCAGATAGGCGCCGACCCCGTAGACATGCCCGTTGACGAGCAGGTCATCGTCGGCACGGTAAAGCGAGTTGTAGAGCGTCGTCGAGTGGAGCCTGAACTCGCCCCCGGGAAGCCCGAACAGCGGCGCGTAGTTGGCCAGCGCGTTCCGGATCTTGCCCGCCATGGCAGGCCCGATCCCCTCCTCTTCGCCCCGCTGAGCCACCCCGGGGCTGTCGGGGTCGCCCAGCATGAGCCGCACAGGCACACCGGCCTGCGCCTTCTCCCGGATGAGCCGGAAGAACAGCGGGTCCTCGGAGAGCCAGAAGCCCGCGTAGACCACCAGGTCGAAGTGCCGCGTGGCCTTCGCGTAGAGCGAGGTCCACAGCTCCTTCGGAACGACGGCCCGGTGGGGGTAAAGCTTCACCAACTCTGCCCGGCCGGCCTCGGCCGTAGCGCTGCTGGTCTGCTCGTCCGACCACAGCTCCAACAGGTCCCGCTGCAACAGGTTGGCGAGCGCGTACCGGAAGCGCCGATAGGCCGCCCGTCCTTGGCCCCCTGGTGACGAAACGGCTGCTGTTCTCCCAAGAAGGGGTGGGCCAGTGCTGCGGACCGACTTCAACACGTACGCGTGGAAGCCCGCTCTCGTCGCGGCCGGGATCATCCCCGAACCCGACGCACCAGACGTCCCGGGAGGACGGCATGCACGCCCTCCGGCACTTCTACGCCACCGTCCTGCTGGACGCCGGCGAGAACGTGAAGGCGCTGAGCAAGTACTTGGGGCACAGCGACCCCGGGTTCACGCTCCGCGTCTACACGCACCTGATGCCGAGCAGCGACGGCCGGACCCGCCGGGCCGTCGACAGGCTCTACGAAACGCTCGGATGGGCCGCCGATCCGATGCCTGACGGCCCACAGACGGCCCGGGAGGACTGAAGCGGTCCCCGGGCCGGCGGCTGCACGCCGCCGGCCCGGGGACCTCACTCGGCCCGAAACCCACCCTGACCTGCGGTCACAGCACCTGGAGGTTCTTCCGCAGCTCGAACGGCGTGACCTCGGAGCGGTACTCCTCCCACTCCTGCTTCTTGTTGCGCAGGAAGAAGTCGAAGACGTGCTCGCCGAGGGTCTCGGCGACGAGTTCGCTGCGCTGCATCAGGTCGATGGCCTCGCCGAGGTTCTGCGGCATCGGCTGGATGCCGAGGGCGCGGCGCTCGGCGTCGGTGAGCGCCCAGACGTCGTCGTCGGCGCCGGGCGGGAGCTCGTAGCCCTCCTCGATGCCCTTGAGGCCGGCGGCCAGGGTCACGGCGTAGGCCAGGTAGGGGTTGCAGCCGGTGTCGAGGGAGCGGACCTCGACCCGGGTGGAGCCCTGCTTGCCCGGCTTGTACATCGGGACGCGGATCAGCGCGGAGCGGTTGTTGTGGCCCCAGCAGATGTAGGACGGGGCCTCGCCGCCGGCGCCCGCGGTGCGCTGGGAGCCGCCCCAGATCCGCTTGTAGGAGTTCACCCACTGGTTGGTGACCGCGGCGGTCTCGGCGGCGTGGCGCAGCAGCCCGGCGATGAAGGAGCGGCCGACCTTGGAGAGCTGGTACTCGGCACCGGACTCGTGGAAGGCGTTGCGGTCGCCCTCGAACAGCGAGAGGTGGGTGTGCATGCCCGAGCCGGGGTGGTCGGAGAACGGCTTGGGCATGAAGGTGGCGTGGACGCCCTGCTCCAGCGCGACCTCCTTCATCACCAGCCGGAAGGTCATGATGTTGTCCGCCGTGGACAGCGCGTCGGCGTACCGCAGGTCGATCTCCTGCTGCCCGGGGGCGCCCTCGTGGTGGGAGAACTCCACCGAGATGCCCATCGACTCCAGCATGGTGATCGCCTGGCGGCGGAAGTCGTGGCCCACCCCGCGCGGGGTGTGGTCGAAGTAGCCGGACTGGTCGGCGGGGATCGGGGCGGTGCCGTCACCGGGCAGGTTCTTCAGCAGGAAGAACTCGATCTCGGGGTGGGTGTAGAAGGTGAAGCCCTGGGCGGAGGCCTTCTCCAGGGTGCGCTTCAGCACGAACCGCGGGTCGGCGTAGGAGGGCGAACCGTCCGGCATCAGGATGTCGCAGAACATCCGGGCGGTGCCCGGGGTCTCCGAGCGCCACGGGAGGATCTGGAAAGTGGTCGGGTCCGGCTTGGCGATCATGTCGGACTCGTAGACCCGGGCGAACCCCTCGATCGCCGATCCGTCGAAGCCGATGCCCTCCTCGAACGCCTGCTCCAGCTCGGCCGGCGCCACCGCGACCGACTTCAGGAACCCCAGGACGTCGGTGAACCAGAGCCGGACGAACCGGATGTCACGCTCTTCGAGCGTCCGAAGCACGAACTCCTGCTGCTTGCCCATGGGGACAGTCTCACCTCTGCTCTTTACGCCCGTGTTACGCCCATCATGGCGGATCAAGCCGGGGATGCCCTCCGGGGGACGGCCTCACCCCTCCGGCTCGAACGGGTTCACCACCGGAACGCCGGTCCGGGCCACGTCCTTGGTGTTCCGGGTGACCAGCGTCAGCCCGTGCACCTTCGCGGTCGCGGCGAGCAGGCCGTCGACGACGGGCAGCGGGTCCGGCACGGTCAGCCGCGCCCATGCCTCGGCGATCTCCTGCGTCACGGGCAGGATCCGGTCGGAGTACCCGAGCTTCACCGACGAGAGCCAGTCGGCCAGTCGCTCGCCCTGGGCCGGGTCGCGGCGGCGGATCGACTCCACACCCTGCCGGATCTCCCCGATGACCAGCACGCTCACGAAGAGACTGCCGCCGCGCACTCCGGCCGCCCAGGTCTCGACCGCCGGGTCCGGCTTGCGCTTGCGCAGCTCGGACAGCACGTTGGTGTCGAGCAGGTATCCCATCAGTCGTCCTCTCCGAAGGGCACCGGGCGAGGCATTCCCCGCCGGTCGGCGATGGCGTCGAGCTCGGCGGCGAGCTCGTCGTCGAAGTACGGCTCCTCCCTGCGCAGCAGGAAGTCCTCGAAGGAGACCTCCTGGCCCCGCAGCCGCCGGTACTCCCTTATGTCGATGACGACGGCGACCTCGTCCCCGTGGCGGGTGACGACCTGCGGACCCTCCGACTCGGCGAGGCGGAGCACCTCGCTGAATTTCTGCTTCGCCTCCTGCACCTGCCATCTCATGTGATCATCACTCCAACTCTGTCCAGACTGTCCAGACCGTTCTCCCACACTACCCCGGCCGAGACATTGCGTCAGATCGACGATTAGACTCGGTGGCATGCCCAATCTCCGTCTCGCCCTCTGCCAGACCGACCCCTGGGTCGGTGACATCGCACGCAACAGCGATGAGGTGGTGCGCTGGACCAAGCAGGCCGTCGAGGCCGGTGCCCAGCTGGTCGCGTTCCCCGAGATGGCCCTGACCGGGTACCCGGTCGAGGACCTCGCGCTGCGCCGCTCGTTCGTCGAGGCGTCGCGGGCCGGGCTGGTCGAGCTGGCCGCGCGGCTCGCCGCGGAGGGGCTCGGCGAGGTGCCCGTGGTGGTGGGGTACCTCGGGCGCTCCGAGCAGGCCTCGCCGCGGTTCGGGCGGCCGGCCGGATCGCCGCAGAACTGCGCCGCGGTGCTGTTCCGGGGCGAGGTGGCCACCCGGTTCGCCAAGCACCACCTGCCGAACTACGGCGTGTTCGACGAGTACCGCTGGTTCGTCCCCGGCGACCAGCTGCCGGTGGTCCGGCTGCACGGCGTGGACGTCGCGCTGGCGATCTGCGAGGACATCTGGCAGGACGGCGGCCGGGTGACCGCCGCCCGCGAGGCCGGGGCCGGCCTGCTGCTGGTGATCAACGGTTCGCCGTACGAGCGGAACAAGGACGACGCCCGGCTGGAGCTGGTCCGCCGCCGGTCCGCCGAGGCGGGCTGCACGCTCGCGTACGTGAACATGGTCGGCGGCCAGGACGAGCTGGTCTTCGACGGCGACTCGATCGTGGTCACCCCGGACGGCGAGGTGCTGGCCCGCTCGCCGCAGTTCGAGGAGCACCTGCTGGTGCTGGACCTCGACCTGCCGGCCGCCGGCAGCGACCACACCGACGGGCTGCTGCTCGCCGACGGCCTGCACCTGGTCCGCGCCGACCTGGGCGGCGAGCCCGCCCCGGCGCCCGCCGCGCCGCTGTCCGCCGGGGTCGCGCCGCGGCTGAGCGACGAGGCGGAGATCTGGTCCGCGCTGGTCTCCGGCACCCGGGCGTACGCGCGCAAGAACGGCTTCCGCTCGGTCCTGATCGGCCTGTCCGGCGGCATCGACTCGGCCGTGGTGGCCGCCCTCGCGGTGGACGCGCTCGGCGCCGGGAACGTGTACTGCGTCTCGATGCCGAGCCGCTACTCCTCCCAGCACTCCCGGGACGACGCGGCCGAGCTGGCCCGCCGCACCGGGCTGAACTTCCGCACCGTGCCGATCGCCCCGATGTTCGACGCCTACATGGCGGCCACCGAGCTGACCGGCCTGGCCGAGGAGAACCTGCAGTCCCGGCTGCGCGGCACCCTGCTGATGGCGATCTCCAACCAGGAGGGGCACATCGTGCTCGCGCCCGGCAACAAGAGCGAGCTCGCGGTCGGCTACTCGACCCTGTACGGCGACTCGGTCGGCGCGTTCGGCCCGATCAAGGACGTCTACAAGTCGCTGATCTTCCGGCTGGCCCACTGGCGCAACGAGGAGGCCGAGCGGCTCGGCGAGGTGCCGCCGATCCCGGAGAACACCATCTCCAAGCCGCCGTCCGCCGAGCTGCGGCCGGACCAGAAGGACACCGACTCGCTGCCCGACTACGACCTGCTGGACACCGTCCTCGACCTGTACGTCGAGGGCGACCAGGGCCGGGACGCGATCGTGGCGGCCGGCTTCGACCCGGCCGTGGTGGACCGGGTGGTGCGGCTGGTGGACACCGCCGAGTACAAGCGGCGGCAGTACCCGCCGGGCCCGAAGATCTCGGTCAAGGGCTTCGGCCGGGACCGCCGGCTGCCGATCACCAACCGGTGGCGCCGGGGCTGACCGGCGGGGCCGGGGAGGACGCCGTCACTGGTAGCGGTAGGTGGCGGCCACCGCGAGGTGGTCGCTGCCGTCCCGCTCCAGGGTCCGCGAGTCGGTGGGCTTCAGCCCGCCCTTGCTCATGATCTGGTCGATCCGGGCCATCGGGAAGGACGCCGGCCAGCTGAAGCCGAAGCCGTCGCCCGCCGCGCCCTGGGCGGAGCGCATCTGCGAGGTGACCGGCGCCAGGCTGCGGTCGTTCATGGTGCCGTTGAGGTCGCCGAGCAGCAGCACCTTCTTCACCGGCTCGGCCTCGATGGCGTCGCCGAGCGCCTGGGCGCTGACGTCCCGCTGGTTGACGGTGAAGCCGCCCTCGGCCCTGAGCCGGACCGACGGCAGGTGCGCGACGTACACCGCGAGCGGGCCCTTCGGGGTGCTGACCTCGGCCCGGAACGCCCGGGTCCAGCCCATCTTGATGTCCACCACCCGGACGTCGCCGATCGGGTACTTGGACCAGAGCCCGACGGTGCCCTCCACCGCGTGGTACGGGTAGCTTTCGGCCAGCCCGGACTCGTAGGCGCGCAGCGGCCGGCCGGCCAGCTCCTGCAGCGCGACGATCTGCGCGCCGGACTTCTCCAGCATCCGGACGGTGGACTGCGGGTCGCTGTTGGCGGCCGCCACGTTGTGGCTGACCACCGTGAAGTCGCCGGTGCCGCCGCTCTTGTCGGTGAGCAGGCCGCCGAACATGTTGGCCCAGACCACCACCGGCACCAGCAGGGCGATCAGCGCGGTGGCGGAGCGGCGCAGCAGGGCGGGGACGAGCAGCACCGGCACGGCCAGGCCCACCCAGGGCAGGAAGGTCTCCAGCAGGCTGCCGAGGTTGCCGACGCTGTTCGGCACCTCGGAGTGGAAGGCCAGCAGGGCGCCGGAGAGCAGGGCCAGGACGGCGAGCACCAGGCCGCGGCGCCAGGTGGTGGCGCCGCGGGCGTCCCGGCCCCAGCCCCGTACGCCGAGGAGTCCGGGCGCGGGGCGCGGGCCGGTTCCCGGGTCGCCGGCCTCCGCCGTGGACACCCGGTCCGCCCTGTCCGCCTGCGCCATGCCGTGGCTCCCGTCCTTCGTTCGCGCCGTCCGCCGACGTCCGCCCCGCGCGGTCGGTCCGGTGCGGGGCCGCCGCCGGGTGGGCGGAGGGCGTGCCGGACTGGTGCGGGTTTGGTCGGATTCCCGGCTCAGCCTATGCCGGGACAGACGTCCGGCCGGTGGACCGGGGTTCCGGCGTGGCCCGGTTTGGTGAGCCAGACCACTGCGCGGAGGGCGGTCGGGGGACGGGGGCGGGCGGTCAGGCGGCCACGGGTCGCAGGGCCGGGCCGGCCAGGCCGCCCAGCAGCGCGTCGACCATCCGCTCGGCCAGCTCGGGGTCGTCCAGATCGGAGTCGTCCCACAGGATGCTGCGGGCGAGGATCGGGCCGATCAGCAGGTCGGCGAGGAGTTCCTCGTCGAGGTCGGCGCGCAGCTGGCCCTCGGCGACGCCCCGGCGGATGACGTCCCGGGCGGCCTCCCGGCGCGGCACGATCACCCGTTCGCGGTAGGCCGCGTGCAGCTCGGGCCAGCTCTGCATCTGGCCGAGCGCCGCCTTGAGCACCCAGCGGGAGCGCTTGGCCAGGCCGCGCAGCCGCATGTACTCGATCATCGCGACCAGGTCGCCGCGGATCGAGCCGGTGGCGGCGGGCAGCGGCTCCTCCAGTCTGCTGACCATGTCGACCAGCAGAGCCTCCTTGTTGGGCCAGCGCCGGTAGATGGTGGCCTTGCCCACGCCGGCGGCGGTGGCGATGCCCTCGATGGTCAGCTCGGACAGGCTGGTGCCGGTCGCCATCTGCTCCTCGACGGCGGCGAAGATCGCCTGCTCGGCGGCCTCGCTGCGGGGCCTGCCCCGGCGCGGGCCGGTGCAGGGCGGCGCGGCCGTCGGCTCGGTCTTCATCTCACATCTCCCGGTTGGGGCCCCGTCCGGAGGGAGGACGGGGGTCGCACGCGCTCGTTGGGCCCTGGCACCGGCGGGTTCCCGGTGCCAGGGCCCCATTCTCGCTCAGCGCGGTCGCGGGTCAGGCGTCCGCCACCGCCGCCGTGCGGGCCGTCCCGTCGGGCCGGGCGGCCGACTGCGGGCCGGCCGGCTCCGCGCCGGACGGTCCGGCGGGCCCGCCGGCCGGGACCCTGCCGGGCAGCAGGAACCAGGCCAGCAGCGCGCCGACCACGGTGATCCCGGCGGAGAGCGCGGCCACCACGTGCATGGCGTGGATGAAGGAGTCGTTGGCCGGGGCGATCAGCTCCTTGCCCCGGTCGCCGAGCCGGGCGGCGATCGCCAGGGTGGCCTCCAGCGACTCGCCGGCCTTCTCGCGCAGCTCCGGGCCGGGCAGCCGGGCGAGCTCGTCGGACATCCCGTCGCGGTAGACGGTGGAGAGCACCGCGCCGAGCACCGCGACCCCGAGCGAGCCGCCGACCTGGCGGAAGGTGTTGTTGACCGCCGAGCCGGCGCCCGCCTTCTCGCGCGGCAGCGAGCCCATGATCGCGACGGTGATCGGCGGCATGACGTGCGCCATGCCGGTGCCCATCACCAGGCCCAGTACGACCAGCACCCAGATCGGGGTGGTGGCGCCCAGCAGCAGGTAGCCGAGGAAGCCGGCCGCGATGAACAGCATGCCGACGGCGCAGGTGGCGCGGACGCCGAAGCGGTCGACCACCAGCCGGGCCCGCGGGGCGAACACCAGTTGGGCCGCGGCCAGCGGCAGCATCAGCACGCCGGCCTCCAGCGCGCTGTAGCCGCGCACGCTCTGGGTGTAGAAGACGCCGAAGAACGAGACGCCCATCAGCGCGAAGAAGACCACGCCGATCACGACCACCGAGGCGCTGAACACCTTGTTGCGGAACCAGTCGACGTCCAGCGCGGGGTGCGCGGTGCGGCGCTCGAAGAGCACGAAGGCGGTCAGCGCCAGCACGCCGACGAGCACCGGGCCCCAGGCCTCGACGGCGGTGAAGTCGGCCAGCTCGCCGCCCTTGATGATGCCGTAGATCAGCGCCACCAGGCCGATGACGGACAGCAGCACGCCGACCGGGTCCATCCGGCCCGGGTTCGGGTCCTTGGACTCGGGGACCAGCAGCGTCATCGCGATCAGCGCCACGACGACGATCGGGACGTTGACCAGGAAGACCGAGCCCCACCAGAAGTGCTCGATCAGCAGGCCGCCGGTGATCGGGCCGATCGCGATGGCCAGGCCGACGGCGCCGGCCCAGATGCCGATCGCCTTGGGCTGCTCGGAGCGCTCGAAGACGTTCATGATGATGGCGAGCGTGGCCGGCATGGCCAGCGCGCCGCCGACGCCCATCAGCGCGCGGTAGCCGATCAGCTCGCCCGGCGTACTGGCGAGCGCGGAGAGCAGCGAGGCGAGGCCGAAGACGGCCATGCCGGCCAGTAGGGCCCGCTTGCGGCCGAACCGGTCGCCGAGCAGGCCGGAGGTGAACAGCAGCCCGGCGAAGACCAGCGTGTAGGAGTTGATCGCCCACTCCAGATCGCTCTGGCTGGCGCCGATGCCGGTGGGCGCCGGGGACGCGATGGTCTTCATCGCGACGTTGAGGATCGAGTTGTCGAGCACGACGACGAGCAGGGCGAGCACCAGGGTGCACAGGATCGCCCAGCGGCGGCGGTGGATGGCTTCCGGCACACGGGGTGGCGCGGCTGCGGTGGTCATGGGTTCTTCCCGTCGTGGTACGGCGTGGCACTGGTACGGCGCGGTGCCGATCGGCACCGGTACGGCGCGGTGCGGCATGGCACGGGCACGGCGTGGCGCAGGTGCGGCGTGGCACGGGCGGGCATTTCGAGCCGCGTTCGTCTCGTAAACCCCCCGCGGTCAGCGTAGCGGGATTTTCGATACGAGACGAATCCGTATCGTAAAGCGGTGGCAAAGACCCGCCGACCCCCCCGGGGGCGGGCCGCGCAAGCGGAGTGGCACCCGCCCCTTTTGCAGCCGCGCCGGGCCGTGCAAGCATGGAGGTGATCCGGGGACGCCGCACGGCGCCACGAGACGACAACCTTTCAGGAGCCTGTTCGATGAACGCTTCTTCGCCTTCGCCTGCCCAGAAGCAGGCGACGACGCCCGCCACCCTCTACGGCGGGGTCACCAACCGACGCGTGACCGTCCGCGACCTCGCCGCCGCCAAGCAGCGCGGCGAGAAGTGGTCCATGCTGACCGCCTACGACGCCCTCACCGCCGGCGTCTTCGACGAGGCCGGCACCCCCGTCCTGCTGGTCGGCGACTCCGCCGGCAACTGCCACCTCGGCTACGAGACCACCGTGCCGGTGACCATGGACCAGATGGTCATGCTCGCCGCCGCCGTCGTCCGCGGCACCAAGCGCGCCATGATCGTCGCCGACCTGCCGTTCGGCTCGTACCAGGAGTCCCCGGCCCAGGCGATGCACAACGCGGCCCGGCTGATGAAGGACGCCGGGGTCGGCGCGGTCAAGCTGGAGGGCGGCGAGCGCAGCGCCCGCTCGATCGAGCTGCTGGTCGAGGCCGGCGTCCCGGTGATGGCCCACATCGGCCTCACCCCGCAGTCCGTGCACGCCCTCGGCGGCTACCCCGTCCAGGGCCGCGGCGACGAGGCCGCCCACCAGCTGCTGCGCGACGCGAAGGCGGTGCAGCAGGCCGGCGCCTTCGCGGTCGTACTGGAGGCGGTGCCCGCCGAGCTGGCCGCGCAGGTCACCGAGCAGCTCGCCGTCCCTACCGTCGGCATCGGCGCCGGGGCGGACTGCGACGCCCAGGTCCTGGTCTGGACCGACTTCGCCGGGATGACGGCGGGCCGGGTGCCCAAGTTCGTCAAGCAGTACGCCGACCTGCGGACCGTCCTCGGCGACGCCGCCCGCGCCTTCGCCGAGGACGTGCGCACCAGCGCCTTCCCGGCGGCGGAGCACACCTTCCACTGACGCGCGCTCCACTGACGCCCGCGTTCCGCTGACGCCCCCCCGCCGACGCGCCGCCCCGGCGCGTCCCCGGCGCGCGTCGTCCGGGCCCCGGCCACGGCCGGGCCGGGCCCGGATGACAGCGGCGTGACAGCGGACCGACAGCGCAGCTCCGCCCCGGCGCACCCCTGACAGCGGGCTGACAGCCGGGGCGGACAGTCTTGGGGGCATGACACGAATCTCCACCGCCCCGAACGACCGGGGGCCCGCCGCGGGGAACGCCGTCGAGGTCCACGGCATCGTCAAGCACTTCGGCACCACCAAGGCACTCGACGGAGTCGACCTCACCGTGCGCGAGGGCACCGTCCTCGGCGTGCTCGGCCCCAACGGCGCGGGCAAGACCACCCTGGTCCGCGTCCTGTCCACGCTGATCAAGCCCGACGCCGGCACCGCCTTCGTCGGCGGCTACGACGTGCTGCGCCAGCCCAAGCAGCTGCGCCGCACCATCGGCCTCACCGGCCAGTACGCCTCCGTCGACGAACTGCTCTCCGGCTACGAGAACCTCTACCTCATCGGCCGGCTGCTCGACCTCTCCCGCCGGGACGCCAAGGCCCGCGCCGCCGAACTGCTGGAGCGCTTCTCCCTCACCGAGGCCGCCAAGCGGCCCGCCAAGACCTACTCCGGCGGCATGCGCCGCCGCCTCGACCTGGCCGCCTCGATGATCGGCCGGCCCAAGGTGCTCTACCTGGACGAGCCCACCACCGGCCTCGACCCGCGCACCCGCAACGAGGTCTGGGACGAGGTGCAGCGGATGGTCGCCGAGGGCTCCACCGTGCTGCTCACCACCCAGTACATGGAGGAGGCCGAGCAGCTCGCGGGCGAGCTGACCGTCATCGACCGCGGCCGGGTGATCGCGGCCGGCGGCGTGACCGAACTCAAGGCCCAGGTCGGCGGCCGCACCCTGCAGGTCCGCCCGGTGCACCCGGCCGAGCTGCCCGAGATGGCCCGCTGCCTGCAGGACACCGGCGTCACCGCGACCTTCTCCGCCGACACCGGCCTGCTCTCGGTGCCGATCACCGCCGACGAGCAGCTGACCACCGTCATCGGCGTGCTCGGCACCCGCGGCTTCGGGGTCGCCGGCATCGACACCAAGCTGCCCAGCCTCGACGAGGTCTTCCTCGCCATCACCGGCAAGCCCGCGGACCACCCGGCGCCCGCGGCCGCCGCCCCCAGCCTCGCCAAGGAGCCCGTCGCATGACCACCGCCACGCTCGCCCCCGTCCGGGCCGAGGACACCGGGATCGGCCTGGCCGGCCACCTGCGGCACGTCGGCGCGCTGACCCGCCGCAACCTGATGCGGATCAAGGCCGACCCGGAGTCGATGTTCGACGCCGTCCTGATGCCGATCATCTTCACGGTGCTGTTCGTCTACGTCTTCGGCGGCGCCATCTCCGGCGGCCAGGACGCCTACAAGCAGTACATGATCCCCGGCCTGCTCGGGCAGACCGGGCTCACCCTGGCGATGGCCGTCGGCACCGGCCTCAACAGCGACTTCCAGACCGGCGTGATGGACCGCTTCCGCACCCTGCCGATCGGCCGCTCCTCGGTGCTGCTGTCCAAGATCGCGGCCGAGACCTGCCGCGCCATGCTCTCCTTCACCATCCTGATCGGCTTCTCGCTGATCCTCGGCTTCGAGCTGAAGGGCGGCCTGCTGGAGCTGCTGGCGGCGATCGGCCTGTCGTTGGTCTTCGGCATGTCGATCGTGTGGATCTCGATGCTGCTGGGCATGGCCCTGCGCAGCGCCCAGGCCGTCCAGGGAGTCGCCATGCTGGTGCTGATGCCGATGCAGTTCGGCAGCTCGATCTTCGCCCCGACCGACACCATGCCGGGCTGGCTGCAGTCCTTCACGAAGGTGAACCCGCTCTCGGCGCTGGCCGACGCCTGCCGGGCCCTGATGAACGGTGAGGGCGCGGTCGCGCACCCGACCTTCGTCGTGCTGGCCTGGTCGGTCGGCATCACCGCGGTCTTCGCGCCGCTCGCCGTCGCCCGGTTCCGCAAACGGACCTGAGCGGTGGCCGGACGGCGGGACCCCGGGGTGCGCGAGGGGAGCACCCCGGGGTCCGCCCCGTTCCGCCGGTCAGTCGAGCAGCCGGTCGAGCAGCACACTGGCCTCCAGCACCGACATCCCCCGCCCCTCGGTGCAGGCCGCCTCGAACACCGGATCGCCGAGCAGCTCGCGCAGGCTCTCCTCGGCCCGCTCCCGCTCCACCCGGTCGAGGAAGTTGTTGTGGGGCCCGTTCATCGCGGAGTGCGCGCCGAACAGCACGGCGGCCCGCCGGGCCGTGTCGAGGTCCCCGTCGCGCCGGGCGAAGATCTCCAGCACCCCGACCACCGGCGGCAGCAGCATCACCGACAGCTGCTCGACGAACCCGCTCGCGCTCGATTGCACCGCCCGCAGCAACCGCCGCCCCTCGTGGACCAGTTCGAGCCCGCGGTCCGGATCGCCGCCGCGGGCGGTGATCCAGCCCCGGGTGACGGTCAGCATCCCGCCGACCACGTCCGGGGCGAACGCGCCGACCCGCGTCCAGCTCAGCTCCTCCAGCTCGGCCAGCGCCGCCCCGTGGTCGCCGCGCACGCCCTGGATGCCGCAGAGCATCAGGTGCCCGAAGAGCAGCGCCCCGTTGGTCGCCTGGTTGTCGCCCGGCCGGATCCCCTCCAGCGCCTCGCGGATCCGGCGCTCCCCCTCGTCCAGGTCCTCGTCCAGCATCGCCGCGCCCAGGTGCACCCGCAGCATCGGCACCTCCTGCGGCGCGCCCAGCTCCTCGGCCAGCTCGATCGCCCGCCGGTAGGCCTCGACGGCCTCCGCCGAGCGCCCCTGGTTGGCCAGCGACTCGCCGCGCGCGGACAGCGCCTGGGACATCCCCCAGAGGTCGCCGGCCCGGCGGTACAGCTCCAGCGACTCCTCGCCGTCCCGGGTGCTCTGCTCCGCCCCGTTCGGCCAGTCGTTCATCATCTTGGCCCGGATCTGCAGGATGAAGGCCAGGTCGCTGGAGTCGCCGTAGCGCCGGCAGCCCTCCACCGCGTCGTCCAGCAGGTCCTTCATGGCGTCCAGCTGCCCGACCAGGAAGGCGCCGAAGACCCGCATCAGCCCGGGAAAGCGGTAGGCCTGCGGGAGGTCCGGGGTGTAGGCCTCGGTGATCTTGCGGGCCATCGCGACCGCGTCCGGGTCGGCCAGCACGTCCAGGTTGCCCTCGAACAGGCTGATCAGCCGGTAGATGACGACCGCCCGGCGGGCCTCCGCGGCGGCCTCCGGCGGCATCGGCGGCGGGTACTCCAGCACGTGCCGGTCCAGCGGCACCGGCCGGGCGTCCGGGCCGAACGGGTCCGGGCCGAGCTCCAGCACCGCCTCGTACCAGCGGCGGGCCTCCTGGCTGAAGCCGCGCAGCGACCAGTACCAGCTCATGCCCAGCGCCAGCACCAGCGCCTCGCCCTCGTCCCGGCGGTCGACGGCCCGGCGCAACGCGATCCGGATGTTGTCGTGCTCCCGTTCCAGCACCGCCAGCCAGTGCAGCTGCGCCGGGCCGTGGACGTTCAGGTGGGCGGCGCGGACCAGCTCGCGGAAGTGCTCGACGTGCCGCCCCTCGGTCCCGGCGGTCTCCCCTGCCTCGGCCAGCCGCTCGACCGCGTACTCGTGGATGGTCTCCAGCATCCGGTAGCGCGGCGGGCCGTCCCCGTCCAGGTCGGCGACCAGCAGGGACTTGTCGACCAGCGAGAGCAGCAGGTCGGCGACCTCCTCCCCGGGCACCTCGGCACCGTCCGAGCAGACCGCCTCGGCCGCCTCCAGCGTCCAGCCGCCGGCGAACACCGCCAGCCGGCGCAGCACCGCGCGCTCCTGCTTGCCGAGCAGGTCCCAGCTCCAGTCGACCACCGCCCGCAGCGTCTGCTGGCGCGGCAGCAGGGTGCGGCTGCCCGCGGTGAGCAGGGCGAACCGGCCGTCCAGCCGGTCGGCGATCTGCCGGGCCGTCATCACCCGCAGCCGGGCGGCGGCCAGTTCGATGGCCAGCGGCAGGCCGTCCAGCCGGCGGCAGATCTCGGCACAGGCCTCCGGATCGCTCTGCGGGTCGAAGCCGGGGCGGGCGGCGGCGGCCCGCTCGGCCAGCAGCCGCAGCGCGACCGGGTCGGGCAGCGGCTCCACCGGCAGCACGGTCTCCCCCGGCACACCCAGCGGCTCGCGGCTGGTGGCCAGCACGGTCAGGCCGGGGCACTCGGTGAGCAGGCGGTCGGCGAGGTCCGCGGCGGACTGGATCAGGTGCTCGCAGTTGTCCAGGACGAGCAGCATCCGGCGCCGTCCGCAGTGCTCGATCAGCCGGCGCACCGGGTCGTCGTTGCGGGCCTCGATCACCTCGACGACCATGCTGCCGCCGGTGTGCAGGACGGTCTCGCGCAGGCCGAGCGCCGAGACCACCGCGCCGGGCACCGCGTCCGGGCGCTCCACCGGGGCCAGCTCGGCCAGCCAGACACCGTCCGGCCAGTGCCCGGCGCCCTGCTCCAGCCGGCCGGCCTCGACCGACAGCCGGGTCTTGCCGGAGCCGCCGGGGCCGGTCAGGGTGACCAGCCGGCTGGCGGCCAGCACCGAGCGCAGGGCGGCGAGGTCGCTCTCCCGGCCGACGAAGCTGGTGAGCCGGCCGCGCAGGTTGCCCGCGGCGCGGGCCTGCGGGGCCGGGGCGGCGGGCGCCGCGGGCGCGGGTACCGGCTCCGCGGGTACCGGCTCCGCGGGTGCCGCCGGCCGCGCGGGCACCGGAACGGGAGCCTCGACGGGGGCCAGCAGCTCGGCGTAGAGGGTCTGGAGCCGGCGCCCCGGGTCGACGCCGAGCTCGTCCGCCAGGGCGCGCCGGGTGCGCTCGTAGTGGCGCAGCGCCTCGGCCGTCCGGCCGCTCTCGTGCAGCGCCCGCACCATCAGGTACTGCAGCGGCTCGTCCAGCGGCTGCCCCTCGCACAGCTCGGCGAGCTCGGCCACCAGGTCGGCGGCCAGGCCGAGGCCGAGGTCGGCGGTGATCCGGTGCCGGCGGACCTCCTCGCGCTGCGCCTCCAGCCGGGTGGCCGGGCCGCTGCGGTCCGGCAGGTCGGCGAGCGCCGGGCCGCGCCACAGCGCGAGCGCGGCCCGCAGCCGCCCGGCGGCCTCGGCGTGCTCGCCCCGCTCCAGCGCCCGGCGGCCCTCGTCGGCCAGCCGCTGGAACTCGGCGAGGTCGGTCACCGGGTCGGTCAGCCAGTACCCGGCCGGGCCGGAGCCCACCCGGTCACGGCCGATGGTCCGGCGCAGCCGGCCGACCAGGGTCTGCAGCGCCGCCGAGGAGTCCTGCGGCGGCTCGGCGTCCCACACCTCGTCGACCAGCAGGTCGGCCGGCACCGGCCGCCCCTGCCGCAGGGCCAGCGCGGTGAGCAGGGCGCGCAGCCGTGCACCGCCGAGCGGGACCGGGGTGCCGTCGTCGTGGTGGGCGGTGGTGGTGCCGAGGATGCCGTAGTGCACCGCTCCATTCTGGTGGATCGGCGCCGTCCCCCACGCACATTTGTCCGGTCCTCCACCCTGACCCGACCCTGACCCGCCCCTGATTCCCGGGCCCGGCCGGAACCGGTGCCGGCTTCCGTCCGTTCATCCGGGGCGGCTTGTCCGCGGCGGGCCCGCCCGGCATGATCGGCCTCTGCCCAGTCCATGCGACCCCGACCACCGGAGCACCCACACCATGACCTTCGCCGCCACGCAGCGCTCCCGCAGCGAGGACCGCCGGATCAGTCCGGTGTTCTGGGCGCTGCTCGCGATCCTCGTCACCTCCGCCGTGGCGGTCTACCAGGGATACGGCAACGCCCGGTTCGGCGTCTTCCTGTTCGTGGTGGCGGGCTGGATGGTCTCGCTCTGCCTGCACGAGTACGCGCACGCGCGGACCGCGCTGCACGGCGGCGACATCAGCGTCGGCGCCAAGGGCTACCTGACCCTCAACCCGTTCAAGTACGCCAACGCGCTGCTCAGCTTCGTGCTGCCGATCGTCTTCGTGCTGCTCGGCGGCATCGGCCTGCCCGGCGGCGCGGTCTGGATCGAGCGGCACCGGGTGCACGGGCGGCTCAAGCACAGCCTGATCTCGGCCGCCGGCCCGCTGGTGAACCTGCTCGCCGCCGTGCTGCTGCTGGTCCCGGTCGGCGCGGGCTGGCTGGACGACCCGGCGGTGCACGCGGTCTGGAACGGCTACGAGCTGAACGTCTCGCCGTTCGCGCTGGCGCTGGGCTTCCTCGGGATGCTGCAGCTGAGCGCGACCCTGCTCAACCTGCTGCCGGTGCCCGGCCTGGACGGCTACGGGATCGTCGAGCCGTGGCTGTCGCACAAGACCCGGCGGGCGATCGAGCCGTTCGCGCCGTACGGCATGCTGGCCGTCTTCGCGCTGCTCTGGCAGCCGGAGGTGAACCACTGGTTCTTCGAGGCCGTGTACGGCGTGATGGACCTGCTGGGCGTCGACCGCGCCTACCCGCAGGTGGGCCACGAGCTGTTCACGTTCTGGAAGGACTGACCGGGGTCAGGACTGCTCGGCGGCCGCCCGGGCCAGCTTCTCGCGGCGCATGTTCATCCAGAGCACGTTGCTGGCGATGCCCGCCATCGGCAGCCAGATCAGGCCGATCCACCAGCCCTGCACCAGCGAGACCACGGCGGCGGCCAGGGCGAGAACGGCGACGATCGAGGCGAGGACGGACGTGCGGGGCATGGCGGCAGACTCCTGGGGCCGGTGGACGGACGGCCCCCATTGTCGCCGACCTCACCTCCGGACCGGGTCCAGGGGTGAGGTCGGCGCGCCAGTGATTCAGACGTCGGTGATCCGCAGACCGGCGTGGGCCTTGTAGCGGCGGTTGACCGAGATGAGGTTCGCCACCAGCGACTCCACCTGGTGCGCGTTGCGCAGCCGGCCGGCGAAGACGCCGCGCATCCCGGGGATCCGCCCGGCCAGCGCCTGCACGACGTCGGTGGCGGCCCGCTCCTCGCCGAGCACCATCACGTCGGTGTCGATCCGCTCGATCGACTCGTCCTGCAGCAGCACCGCCGACAGGTGGTGGAAGGCGGCGGTCACCCGGGAGTCCGGCAGCAGGGCGGCGGCCTGCTGGGCGGCGCTGCCCTCCTCCGGGACGAGCGCGTAGGCGCCCTGCTTGTCGAAGCCCAGCGGGTTGACGCAGTCCACCACGATCTTGCCGGCCAGCTCCTCGCGGAGCGCGGTGAGCGTGGCGCCGTGGCCGTCCCAGGGCACGGCGACGATCACGATGTCGCTCTCGCGGGCGGTGGCGGCGTTGTCGGCGCCGCGCACGCCGTGGCCGATCGCGTCCGCCGAGGCCTGCGCGCGGGCCGCGTCGCGCGAACCGATGATCACCTGCTGGCCCGCCTTGGCCAGCCGCAGGGCCAGCCCCCGCCCCTGGTCGCCGGTGCCGCCGAGGACACCGACCACGAGCTGCGAGACGTCCGGCAGCTCATGGGCCGGGTTTGTCGCTGAATCGAGGGAAGTCATGGGCCGATCCTGCCAACTTCCGCCCCTCCGCGTCATCCTGTCGGCCATGGACGCGGTGAGAGTTTCGGCACTACGGGAGCGGCTGGCCGGGAGCGGCTGGCCGGAAGCCGTCGGCGACTTCGCCGGTGAGCTGCGGCAGGCGGTCTCCCGGCGCGGCGCGGGCCGCCTGCTGCTGGTCGGCACCGAGGCGTACGAGCCCTGGCACCTGGCCGCCCACCTGAAGGACGAGGCCGCCTGGTCGGACGTGCCCCGGCTGGCCCCGACCCTGCTGCGGCACCGGGTCCCGGCCCAGGCGCCGGCCCATCTGGCGCACGGCCTGGGGCTGCTGACGGAGGCCGGGCGCGGGGCGACCGTGCTGGTGGTCGCGCCGACGGCGGCCGGGGCGACGCTGCTGGAACGGGTGCACGACGCCCGCCGGCACGGCGCGGCGGTGCTGGCGCTGGACGGCGCCGCGCCGGACGGGGCCGCCGGGCCGGGCGGTCCGGCCGCACCCGCCGGGCTCGCCGACCTGGCCGGGCTGGCGCACCGCCGGCTGTCCGTCGGCACGGCCGAGGAGGAGCCGTTCGACCTGGCCCAGCACCTGCTCAGCGCCGCCGCCGGGGAGCGGCCCGCGCGGCGCCCGGTGCTGGACCGGCTGGTGGCACTGCTGACGGCGGGGCCGACGGCCGGCCGCTGGTAGGGCGGGTGCGGCGGGGCGGGTGCGGCGGGGCGGGAGGAGGGAAAATCCGTTGCGGCCCGGCCGGACGCCCCCGCAGGATGGTCGCTCGTGAACAACGCCGACCCGCCCCCGACCGGTCGGGCGAACTCCCTGCTGCGCGCGGTCACCCCCGATCTCTCGCCCTGGCGCTCCTCCCGGGACTTCCGCCTGCTCTGGATCTCCGGCTGTGTGACCAGCTTCGGCAGCTTCCTCACGTACGTCGCGGTACCGCTGCAGATCAAGGAGCTGACCGGCTCGTCCTTCGCGGTCGGCCTGGTCGGCGCCTTCGAGCTGGTCCCGCTGATCGTCTTCGGCCTCTGGGGCGGCGCCCTCGCCGACGCCCTGGACCGCCGACGCCTGGTGCTGTTCGCCGAGGCGGCCCTCGGCCTGCTCAGCGTGCTGCTGCTGGTGAACGCCCTGCTGCCGACGCCGGTGCTGTGGCCCGTCTACCTGGTGGCCGCGCTGGTCGCCGCCGCCGACGGCCTGCAGCGCCCGTCGCTGGACGCGCTGACCCCGCGGGTCGTGCGGCACGACCAGCTGGCCGCCGCCTTCGCCCTCAACTCCCTCTACCGCAACGTCGGTTCGGTGGCCGGCCCGGCCCTGGCGGGCGTCGTGGTGACCTTCGCCGGGGTGCAGACCGCGTACGCGCTGGACGTCGCCACCTTCGGCGCCTCGCTGCTGCTGCTCGCCCGGATCCGCGCCGTCCCGCCGCCGACCGGTGCCGACAAGCCGTCGGTGCGGGCGGTGCTCACCGGGATCCGGTACGCGTGGAGCCGCAAGGACCTGCTGGGCACCTACGCGATCGACCTGTGCGCGATGCTGTTCGCCTTCCCGGTGGCGATCTTCCCGTTCCTGGCCACCGAGTTGCACGCCGACTGGGCGCTCGGCCCGATGTACGCCGCCTCGGCGGCCGGCGCCCTGCTGGTCTCGGTCACCAGCGGCTGGACGTCCCGGATCCACCGGCACGGCCGGCTGCTGCTGGCCGCCGCGCTCGGCTGGGGCGCGGCGATCGCGCTGGCGGGGCTGTCCGGCTCGGTCTGGTGGGTGCTGCTCTGCCTGGCGCTGGCCGGGGGCGCCGACGAGATCAGCGGCATCGCCCGCTCCACGCTGTGGAACCAGTCGATCCCGGACGGGCTGCGCGGCCGGATGGCCGGGGTCGAGCTGCTCAGCTACTCGGTCGGGCCGCAGCTCGGCCAGGTCCGGGCGGGCGGCATGGCCGGGCTGGTCGGCGTCCGGGCCTCGGTGTGGGTCGGCGGCGTCGCCTGCGTGGTGGGCGTGCTGGCGCTGGCCACCGCGCTGCCCCGGCTGCTCTCCTACGACGACCGCACCGATCCGCACGCGGCCGCCGTCCGCGCCGAGCACGCGCGGGCGGCGGCGGAGCGCGAGGCCGCCGAAGGGGCGGCGGCGGAGCAGGCGGCGGGCGCGTCCTGACCCGCTACTCGCCGGGCGCGCCGTCCGGCTTGTCGGTCCAGCGCGGGTCGTTCGTCCACTCCCGGTTGCGCAGCTCGGCGGTCTCCAGCGCGTGCGCCGCCTCCTCCCGGGTGGCGTACGGGCCGAGGCGGTCCTTCGCCGGGCACTCCGGCCCCTCCTCGACCTTGCCGTGCTTGATGCAGTAGAACCACTCACCGGGCCGGCCGGTCGGCTTGCTGCGACGGAATCCCAGGGGCATGGTGTGGTCACCTCCGTGTCGGCGGTCGCGGCGCGCGTTCCCCGCGTCGTCCCGATCATTCCCCGCGACGGCGCCGTCCGCACACCCGCCCCGGCACCGCGCCCGGGGCGGGGGCCCGGCCCCGGCGCCCGGCCACGGCCTGCGGGCCCCGCCAACTAGACTCGCCGCCATGGCACTCGTTCCCGGCATCCAGTCCCCCACCCGCAAGGTCCCGGCGCACATCGCGCGTCCCGAGTACGTCGGCCGGCCCGCCCCGGCGCCGTACACCGGGCCCGAGGTGCAGACCGCCGAGACCGTCGAGAAGATGCGGATCGCCGGCGGGATCGCCGCCCGGGCGATGGCCGAGGCGGCCAAGCTGATCGCGCCCGGCGTCACCACGGACGCGCTGGACGCGGTCGCCCACGCCTACATGTGCGACCACGGCGCCTACCCGTCCGACCTCGGCTACCGGGGCTTCCCCAAGTCGGTCTGCACCTCGATCAACGAGGTCATCTGCCACGGCATCCCGGACTCGACCGTCCTCCAGGACGGTGACATCGTCAACATCGACGCCACCGCGTACATCCACGGGGTGCACGGCGACCTCAACGCCACCTACCTGGTCGGCGACGTGGACGAGGAGTCCCGGCTGCTGGTCGAGCGGACCAGGGAATCGCTCGACCGGGCGATCAAGGCGGTCAAGCCCGGCCGCCGGATCAACGTCATCGGACGGGTCATCGAGTCCTACGCCAAGCGCTTCGACTACGGCGTGGTGCGGGACTTCACCGGCCACGGCATCAACACGTCGTTCCACTCCGGCCTGATCGTCCCGCACTACGACAGCGAGCGGGCCACCGAGGTGATCAAGCCGGGGATGACGTTCACCATCGAGCCGATGCTGACCCTGGGCACCTACGACTACGAGATCTGGCCGGACGGCTGGACCGTCGTCACCAAGGACCGCAAGCGCACCGCCCAGTTCGAGCACACCCTGGTCGTCACGGCGGACGGCGCGGAGGTCCTCACCCTGCCGTAGCCCCGGCCGCTCCGGCGGGCGCCGTCACCCGATGAGCCACTGCTCCTCGGCGACGGCGCCCACCTCGGTGCAGGCGTCGGTCAGCACGTCCAGCACGCGCAGCGGGTCGGGCAGCGGCTGCTCGGGCGCGCGCAGCCACCGCACCTCGGAGCCGTCCGGCAGCGCGGCCGGCGGCAGCAGGGTGTACGAGCCGCGGCAGTGCCAGCGCAGCCCGGGGTGCTCGGACATGGTGTCCGGCGTGGAGTCCAGGGCGCTCGGCCACCACTCGTCCTCGTCCACCGGGGTGCCCCGGGTGGCGGTGAAGAAGAGGTAGCGGTCCTCGCCGACGGCGGCCACCGGGCCCTCGACGCCGAGCGCGGTCAGCCGCTCCAGGGCGAGCCGCCCCGCCTCGGCCGGCACGTCCAGCACGTCGTGGACGCGGCCGGTGGCGGTGATGAAGTTGGCCTGCGGATCGCGGGAGATCCAGCGGGCGAGCTGCTCGGGATCGGTGGTGGCCTGGGTCTGCCAGGCGAAGGAGACCGGGTGCTGGGCGGGGGCCGGACAGGCGACCCGGTCACAGGAACAGCGGTAGCCGGCCGGATGGGCGGCGGGGGCGAGCGGGAACCCGGCGCGGACCGCGCCGAGCAGCTGGTCCAGTCTGGCGGCGGGGGTGTCCGCGGCCGCCGGCCGTCCCCGCTCACGATCACGCTTCTGCCACCAGGCCGTCCACCTGCCGCCGGATTCCATCGGGCCCCTTCCGCGCATGGCCGTGCCTGGTGTGACACAGCGTTCGACGTACCACTCCGACGCAACGCACGGCGCCCCCCGCTGCTTCCCGGGTGGTGCTCGGCCCTGCAGTCCCGCGCCCTGCCGGCCGGAGCCGGGGTTGCCGGACGGCCGACGCCGGGGTCACGGTACGGAGTCACTGCGGCACGACGGCTGCGGCTCGGCGGCCCGGCGGGCACGGTGAGGTGCGCCTCGCCCGGCCCGTACGGGCCCGCTGACCCGGGTGGACCCCGAGGGCGTAACAGGAAGGATAAGGGTGCGCGGACCCTGTGGATGACCGGGGTCGGTGCCTCTCCGGTCACACCCCGGCCACCGGGCCCCCACACCGCCTCCGCCGCCGCGGCACACCGCCGCGGGGTGAGACCCTGGTGGGGTGAAGAGCGCGGACACCGAATTCGTCGGCGGCCCCCTGGACGGCCGGATCCTCCCCATCCCGCTGGGACCGATGTACGGCGTGCCCAAGAAGTACACCGTGCCGGTCCCTTCGCACGGGGACACCCCGGCGCGCACACTGGTGTACGTCCGGGCCAAGCAGCAGCGGGGCGCCCGCTGGTACTGGCGCTACGAGTACGACGAGGCGGCCACCGCCCTCGCCTCCGGGTGACGGCCGCCTCCCCGCGCGGGAGGACGGCGATGGCGAGAACCGTACGGCACCCCAGGACCCGGGCCGAGGCCGTGGCGCACCACAACCGGCAGGTGGCCGCGGTCACGGCCGGCCTGCTGGTGGTGGTCAGCGTCTACAGCGCGGTGCTCGGCTCCAACGGCTGGCTCTGGTTCGGCTGGACGGTGCTGCTGCTCGCGTGCGTGGCGCTGTTCGCCGTCCGCCCCTGAGCAGCAGCACCCCGCACCTGCCGGCGGTACCGGTCAGGCGTCCTCGGCGAGGATCAGGTACAGCTTCTTGCGGGCCTCGTTGAGCACCTCCAGGCCCTTGGCCCGCTGCGCCTCGCTGCCCGTTCCCATGACCTGCCGGACGGCGTTCTCCACGGCGCCGAGCGCCTGGCCGACCTCCTGGACCGCGGCCCAGTCGACCTCCTGGCCGGCCTCGGCCCACGGCTCGTCCGGCCCGGCCTCGGCCTCGGTCCGCCCCGCCTCGGTGAGCGAGACCAGCCGCTTGCCGCCGGTCTCCTCGGCCGTGACCAGGCCCTCCTCCTCCAGCAGCTGGAGGGTCGGGTAGACCGAACCGGGGCTCGGCCGCCATGCCCCGCCGGACCGCTCGGCGATCTCGGCGATCATCTCGTAGCCGTGCATCGGCCGCTCCCTGAGCAGCGCCAGCAGCGAGGCGCGCACGTCCCCGCGCCGGGCCCGCCCACCGCGCCGGCCGCGGACCCACGGCGGCGGCCCGCCGAAGCCGCCCCGGGCCCACGGCGGGCCCGGCCGTCCGCCCGGCCCGCCGCCGAACGGCGGCGGACCGAAGGGGCCGAACGCCCCCCGGCCCTCGTAGCGCTCGCCGGGCATCCCGACGAACTCCGGCCCCGGGCGGCAGCCGCCGGGACCTCCCTCTCCACGGAATCGTCCTGGGCGCATCGCACCCACCTCCCGATCGGGCCGCTCCGAGGCGGCCCACTAGTCGATCACCAGACGATCGTTCGAGGCAGTCGAGTCACTGTCTCGATATCTCGACGATATATCGGTGACTATCGACCGTCAACGCTTTCCGATACACCGTCCACCACTGCCCGGCGCCCGGCCGCTACGGTGCGGGGCATGGCCGGAGAACGAGACCTCGCGACACTGCTGCGCGACCTGCGCCCCCAGCTCAACCCGGGGCGGTACGTCTACTGCACGCTGCCCACCAAGGTGCCCGCCGGACTGCGGCCGGTGGCCACGGTCGCCGAACCCGAGGGGGTGACGGTGGTGGTCGCCCAGGAGGAGGCCGACGCGCTCGGCCTGCGCTACGCGTACGTCGCCGCCTGGATCACCCTGCGGGTCCACTCGGCGCTGGAGGCCGTCGGCCTGACCGCCGCCGTCGCCACCCGGCTGGCCGAGGAGGGGATCAGCTGCAACCTGATGGCCGGCTTCCACCACGACCACCTCTTCGTCGCCGCCGACGACGCCGACCGGGCCGTCCGGGCCCTGGAGGACCTCTCCGCCCGCGCCGCCTCCGGCGGCTGACCGGACGGGCCCCGCCGGGTGGCCGCCCCGCCGGGGGCCCCGGAGACTGGAGGGGCCGGGCACCCGCGCCCGGCCCCTCCCGCCCCTCCCCCACCGCCCGGAAGGAAGTGCGCCGCCATGGCCATCTGCGTCACCTGCGGCAACGACTACTGGCTCGCCTTCGAGATCAAGACGATCACCGGCGACGTCTACACCTTCGACAGCTTCGAGTGCGCGATGGAGAAGCTCGCGCCGCGCTGCGAGCAGTGCACCGTCCGGATCGTCGGCCACGGCGTCGAGGTCGCCGGCATGTTCTTCTGCGGCGCCCACTGCGCCCGCGTCAGCGGCGGCCTCGGCGACCAGGTCCGCGACGCCGTCGGCACCCACCCGGGGTGACCCGTCAGCACGACGAAGGCCCTCCGACCCGCTGCTTCGCGGGCCGGAGGGCCTTCGTTCACGTCGGCGACGGAAGAGCCGGCCTGTACGCCGGGTTTTGTCTCCCGGGCCGCTTGCGCGAGCCGGGGAGGCGGCCATCCATCTAGGACTGCCGTTGCCGACAGCCTCGTGCGGTCTACCCGCGGACTCGGGCGAGCAGCCCTCGGTCATCCGCGCACAGCGCCCTGAGGCGCCGATCTTGACCTTGCTCCAGGTGGGGTTTACCGAGCCGGCCGGGTCACCCCGGCCGCTGGTGGTCTCTTACACCACCGTTTCACCCTTACCCGTCGCCGAAGCGGCGGGCGGTCTGTTTTCTGTGGCACTGTCCCGCGGGTCACCCCGGGTGGGCGTTACCCACCACCCTGCTCTGTGGAGCCCGGACGTTCCTCGGCGGGCCCTGAGGACCCGTCGCGACCGCCCGGCCGACTCTTCCGCCGTAGTGGTCATGGTAGCCGCTCAGGCGGGGCCTCCCGAACCCCGGGGCGGGTGAGGGGCGGGTCGCCGCCGAGGCGGGCGGCCACCCGGGTGGCCGTGGCGGTGCCCCAGGCGGAGGTGGTGACCAGGCCGAGGAGCCCGATCGCGGCACCCAGGCCCGCCACGATGTACCAGCCCGCGTGGCTGGCCGGGGCGAAGCCGGTGGCGACCGTGCCGACCACCGACGAGGTGACCACGGTGCCGATCACCGCGACGCCGAGCGACTGGCCGACCTGCCGGCTGGTGGAGGCGACCGCCGCCGCCACGCCCGCCTGGGCGCGCGGCATGCCGGAGACGGCGGCGTTGGTGATCGGCGCGTTCACGAAGCCGAAGCCGAAGCCGAACAGCCCGTACGCGGCCAGCAGCAGGCCCGGCGGGGAGTCCGCCGCCAGCCGGGTGAGCAGCAGGCCGCTGGCGACCAGGCCGAGGCCGGCCAGCACCAGCGGCAGCCGCGGGCCCCGGGCGCCGACGATCCGGCCCGAGACCGGCGCGCAGACCAGCATCATCCCGGCCATCGGCAGCGTCCACAGGCCCGCCTCCACCGGGCTGTAGCCGCGGACGTCCTGGAGGTAGAGGGTGTTCAGGAAGAGGAAGCCGCCGAGCGAGGCGAAGGCGCAGACGGCCGTCACGGTGGCGCCGGTGAACGGCGCGCTGCGGAAGAACCGCGGGTCGACCAGCGGCTCGGCGACCCGCCGCTCCCACAGCGGGAAGGCCACCAGCGCGGCGAGCGCCGCCGCGGCCAGGCCGAGGATCAGCGGGGAGGTCCAGCCGTTCGCCGGGCCCTCGATGATCGCGCCGGTGCCGCAGCCGAGCAGCACCATCATCAGCAGTTGGCCCACCGGGTCCAGCCGGCGGGCCCGCGGCGCGCGCGACTCGGGGACGTAGCGGGCGGTCAGCAGGCAGGCCAGCAGGCCGACCGGGACGTTGATCAGGAAGATCGCCGGCCAGCCGGCGGCGTGCACCAGGAAGCCGCCGAGCAGCGGTCCGAGCGCCATCGAGATGCCGACCACGCCGCCCCAGACGCCGATCGCCCGGGCGCGTTCGCGCGGCTCGGTGAAGGTGTTGGTGATGATCGACATCGCCACCGGGTTGAGCATCGAGCCGCCGACCGCCTGCAGCGCCCGGAACGCCACCAGCCACCCCAGGCCGGGCGCCAGGCTGCAGAGCAGCGAGCCGAGCACGAACACCAGCAGGCCGGTCTGGAACACCCGGCGGCGGCCGAAGCGGTCGGCCAGCGAGCCGAACAGCATCAGCAGCGAGGCCAGCACCAGGGTGTAGGCGTCGATGATCCACTGCAGGCCGGAGGCGGGGGCGTCCAGGTCCCGCTGGATCTGCGGCAGGGCGATGTTCACCACGGTGTTGTCGAGCCCGACGATGAACAGGCTCAGGCAGCAGATCGCCAGGATCAGCTGCCGGTGGCGCCGGTCGGGGCCGGGACCGGGACCGGGGCCGGCGGACGGCGGACTCGCGGGGGTCGCTTCGGGCACGGGTCGATCCTCCCACCCGGGTGGGCGTCGGGCGGTGGCGGAGCGGACCGTCCGGGTGGCGGGGCGGCACGCGCGAGCCCGCCGCCCGGACGCGCGCCGGGCGCCCGGCGCGGACGTCGGCGCCGGTCGGGACGCCCGCCGCCGGTCACCGGCCGTTTCCGGGGGCGGGGGCCGGTTGCGTAGGGTGGCGTGGTCGCTGCCCCGAAGTGTGGAGGAGTCCGTCGTGCTGGTGCTGTTGCCGCCCTCGGAGGGGAAGGCCGCGTCCGGGGACGGTGTGCCGGTGGCGCTCGACGGGCTGTCGTTGGCCGGACTGACGGCGGCCCGGGCGGAGGTGCTGGAGGCGCTGGTCTCGCTCTGCCGCGGGGACGAGGACGTCGCCGCCGGGGTGCTGGGACTCAGCCCGGGGCTGCGCGGCGAGGTCGCGCGCAACGCCTCGCTGCCGACGGCCGGGGCGCTCCCGGCCGGGCAGGTGTACACGGGCGTGCTGTTCGACAACCTCGGTCTGGCGACGCTGGACGAGGCCGCGTACGGCCGGGCCGAGCGGAGCCTGCTGGTCTTCTCCGGGCTCTGGGGCGCGGTGCGGATCGGTGACCGGATCCCGCCGTACCGCTGCTCGATGGGTGTGAAACTCCCCGGCCCGGGGGCGCTGGGCGCGTACTGGCGGCGCGCGATGGCGGATGTGCTGCCGGAGGTCGCCGACGGCCTGGTGCTGGACCTGCGCTCCTCCGCCTACGCGGCGGCGTGGAAGCCGGCCGGCGAGGTGGTCTCCCGGACGGCGACCGTACGGGTGCTCCAGGAGCGGGACGGCCGGCGGACCGTCGTCAGCCACTTCAACAAGGCCACCAAGGGCCGGCTGGTCCGCGACCTGCTGGTGGCGGGCGCCGAGCCGAAGACCCCCGGCGAGCTGCTGGACGCGCTGACCGGGCTGGGCCACCGGGTGGAGGTCGCCGCCGAGGGCACCGCGCGCAAGCCGTGGCAGCTGGACGTGGTGGTCACCGAGGTGCACTGAGCAGGAGGCGCGCCGGGTACGGCGCACGCCGGGGGCCGGTCGGCCGATCCGACCGGCCCGCGGCGTTCCTCAGCGCAGGTGCCCGGTGTCGTTGAGCAGTCGCAGCGAGGCGTTGCCGTCCGCGTAGTACTGGACGGCGCAGAACGAGGCGGCGGACAGCTCCATCCGGTACAGCGAGTCCGGCGGGGCGCCGAGCGCCAGCCGGACCAGCGTCTTGATCGGGCTGACGTGCGAGACCACCAGCACGGTCTTGCCGGGGTAGCGGGCGAGGATCTTGTCCCGGGCCACCCCGACCCGGTGGGTGAGGGTCGCGAAGCTCTCGCCGCCGCCGGTCGGCCGGGCCTTGGTGGAGCCGAGCCAGGCGGTGAGGTCGTCCGGGTGGCGCTCCCGCGCCTCGGCGAAGGTCAGCCCCTCCCAGGCGCCGAAGTCGACCTCGCGCAGCCCCTCCTCGTACCGGACCTCCAGGCCCAGCCGGGCGGCGACGGCCTCCGCGGTCTGCCGGGTGCGCCGCATCGGCGAGGCGACCACGGCCTGGATCGAGCCCCGCGCGGCGAGCGCCTCGGCGGCCCGGTCGGCCTGCCAGCGGCCCTTCTCGGAGAGCTCCGGGTCGGTGCCGCCGCTGCCGGAGAAGCGCTTCTCCGGGGTGAGGTGCGTCTCGCCGTGCCGGAGCAGGACGAACGTGGTCGGGGTGCCGAGGTCCGCCGGGGCCGCCCAGCCCGCCTTGGGCGCGGCGGTCTCCAGCGGCTCCGGTTCCGCGGCGGAGGGCACGGACGCGGCGGCCGACCTGGGCTCCCACTGGCGGCCGGCCTTGCCGGCGTCCATCGCCTCGTTGGCGAGCCGGTCGGCGTCCTTGTTCTTCTCGCGCGGGATCCAGCTGTACCGGACCCGCCCGCGCGGGAAGACCTCACGGGCCTCGGCGGCGAGCGGCTGCATGTCCGGGTGCTTGATCTTCCAGCGTCCGGACATCTGCTCGACGACCAGCTTGGAGTCCATCCGCACGTCCACCGAGGCGTCCGGGTCGATCTCCCGGGCCGCGCGCAGCCCGGCGATCAGCCCCTTGTACTCGGCCACGTTGTTGGTCGCGTGCCCGATGAACTCGGCCGCCTCGGCGAGGAGCTGCCCGGTGTCGCCGTCGCGGACCACCGCGCCGTAGCCGGCCGGCCCCGGGTTGCCCCGGGACCCGCCGTCCGCCTCGACGACGAACCTGCGCGCCGCCACCGGATCAGACGCCGGAGTCGGCCGTGCGGACCAGGATCCGCGAGCAGTTCTCGCAGCGGACGACCTTGTCGGCCGGCTCGGCCTTGATGGAGTTGAGCTCGGTGATCGAGAACTCGGTGCGGCAGCCCTCGCAGCGGCGCTGGTAGAGCCGGGCCGCGCCGACGCCGCCCTGGGTCTCGCGCAGCTTGCTGTAGACCTTCATGAGGTCGGCCGGGATGACGGCGGCGACGGCCTCGCGGTCGCGCTTGACCTTCTCCGCCTCGGCGTCGATCTCGGCGAACGCGGCGTCGCGGCGGCCCTCGGCCTCGGTCAGCACGACGGTGGAGTGCTCCAGGCGCGCGGTCAGCTCGGAGACCCGGGTCTCGGCGGACTCCAGCCGCTCCATGATCTCCAGCACGACCTCCTCCAGGTCGCCCTGGCGCTTGGCCAGCGAGCCGATCTCGTGCTGGAGGTTCTCCAGGTCCCTGGGCGAGGAGACCGCGCCGGAGTCCAGGCGCTGCTGGTTGCGGGCGGCCCGGGCGCGGACCTGCTCCACGTCCTGCTCGGCCTTGGTGAGCTCGCGGGTGGTGTCGCCGTGCTGGGCCTGGGCGGCGACCACCAGGTCCTTGAGGGCGGTGTGGTCGGCGTTGACCTTGTCGATCTCGGCGTGCTCGGGCAGGCTGCGCCGCCGGTGGGCCAGCTGGTCGAGCTTGGAGTCGATGGCCTGGAGGTCGAGCAGGCGGATCTGGTCGGCGGGCGCGGCGTTCAAGCGGAGAGCTCCTGTGAATCGGGTCAGGCGGGGAAGGACATGGGGGCGTGCGCGGTCCACGGGTCGGTGACCGTGCGGGAGACGCGGGTCTCCACGGTCCAGCCGTGCGTCTCGGCGGCGCCGTGCAGCGCCCGTTCGGCCAGCGGCAGCCAGGGCCACTCGGTGGCCCAGTGCGCGGCGTCGACCAGGGCGACCGGCGCCGCCTCGGCGGCCTCGGAGGCCGGGTGGTGGCGCAGGTCGGCGGTCAGGTAGGCGTCCACGCCCGCCGCGCGCACCTCGGCGAACAGGCTGTCGCCGGAGCCGCCGCACACCGCGACCCGGCTGATCAGGCGGTTCGGGTCACCGGAGATCCGCACGCCGGCGGCGGTGGCCGGGAGCCCCTTGGCGACGTTCGCGGCGAACGCGGCGAGGGTCAGCGGGGGCTCCAGCAGGCCGACCCGCCCGGTGCCGCGCCGGCCCAGCGGGTCGGTCGGGTCCGGGACGAGCGGGCCGGTGACGGTCACGCCGACCGCCTCGGCGAGCGCGTCCGAGACGCCCGGGTCGGCGTGGTCGGCGTTGGTGTGCGCCACGTGCAGGGCGATCCCGTTGCGGATCAGGGTGTGCACGACGCGGCCCTTGAAGGTGGTCGCGGCGACGGTGGTGGTGCCGCGCAGGTACAGCGGGTGGTGGGTGACCACCAGGTCGGCCCCCCACGCGACGGCCTCGTCGACGACCGCCTGCACGGGGTCGACGGCGAACAGCACGCGGCGGACCTCGGCCTGAGGGTCTCCGCAGACCAGGCCGACGGCGTCCCAGGACTCCGCCCACTGCGGCGGGTACAGCTCTTCGAGGGCGGTGATGACGTCGGACAGTTTCGGCACCTGTCGAGACTACCGTGCGCGCGGGTGGAGGCGGTCCGCCCGGCTCCCCCCACCGCGCTCCCCGGGGGCGGCGCACCGCGGCGGGCGGGGCGCACGGATGCGCGTCAACCTGCGGAGCGGCGGGCGCGGGCGGGCGGCGCGGCCCCGTTCGACCGGCGCACGGGGGTGGTTCGCGCCGGGCGACGGGGCGTACGCCGCGCACACCGGGCCGTTCGCACGAATTCGAAACGGCGCCCGGATCACCCTTACGAGTGAAGTGACCGGCTTCGGATTGAGCATCCCTCGCTACCGAAAGTAACTTCACTTCTGCGAACGGGAGTTGCCCGGCCAGGGGTCGGGAGGCGCTCCGCCGGACGTACGGGCCCAGGTGAGCAGGACGGACCGGGCCCGCGGCGGACGCGGCCGGGGCGGTGCCGACGGGTGTCGGCGGCCGCCGGGCGGCGCACCCGCGCATATCCGAGGAACCGATGTCAGGCCGTGGCCGCGCGCCCCGGCGCCGGAGCAGTGGGCGCCGGAGGGGCGCGCCGGCACCGGACGAAGGGATGTGGTGGCGAATGGGGGCGGGCACATCGCTGCGTGCGGCCGGAGGGACGGACTCGTCGGACCACGGGCCGGACGCAGCGGACCACGGGCCGGACGCGGCCGGCCGGTGGCCGGAGATGACGCGGACGGCGCTGGCCGCCGCCGGAGGCCGGGGAGGCGGCGGGGACGCGCGGACCGACGGGCAGGTCGGCTGGCGGGTCACCGTCGAGGGCTTCTGGTGCACGGCCGGGCCGTCCGCGGGCGAGCTGCCCGACGAGGGCTGGAAGCTCCACGTCAGCGCCGCCTCGGCGGTCGGCGGCGCGGTGCTCGCGGCCGTCACCGAGGTGCTGGCCGAGGACCCGTGCGCGTTCAAGTTCGCCGCCGGGCCGGCGCAGCTCCACCAGCTCAACTCACGCAACAGCGACCGGGGTTCGGCCGGGAAGTTCATCACCGTCTACCCCGGCGGCGAACCGCAGTTCCGGCGGCTGGCCGCCGCGCTGCACCGGGCCACCGACGGGCTGCCCGGCCCGGTGGTGCTCTCCGACCGCCCGTACCAGCCGGGCAGCCTCGTCCACTACCGGTACGGGGCCATCGCGGCCCGCGCCGAGCTGGGCAACGACGGCGGGTACCGGTCGATGCTGCGCGGGCCGGGCGGCGAGCGGGTCGAGGACGTGCGCGGGGCCGCGTACCGGTGCCCGCCGTGGGCGCGGGACCCGCTGGCCGCCGACGGGCCGGGGGCCCCGGACGGCCCGGACGGCCCCGACGTCCCGGGGGGACGGGGCGGGTACGGCTCCGCGCCCGGGTACCGGCCGGGGGCGGGCCGGCCGGCACCGCGGCGGCGCGGCAGCGGCGGGGTGCTGCTCGCCGGGCGGTACGTGGTCACCGGGGCGATCCGGCACGGCGCCAAGGGCGGCGTCTTCCTCGGCCGGGACACCGACGGGGGCGCCGAGGTCGTGGTCAAGCAGGCCCGCGCGCACATCGAGGTGGACCGCGCCGGCACGGACGCGCGCGCCGCGCTGCGGCACGAGGCCGCCCTGCTCGCCCGGCTGGAGGGCCAGGAACTGGCGCCGCGCCCGGTCGAACTCGTCGAGCAGGACGACTCGCTCTTCCTCGTGCAGGAACGAATCGCCGGGCAGCCGCTGGGCAGCTGGGTCGCGGCCCGGCTGCGCCGCGACGGCAGCCCCGACGTCGACTGGGCCGAGGCCGGACCGATGGCCCACGCCCTGCTCGACCTCGTCGAGCGGGTCCACGAGCAGGGCCTCGTGCTGCGCGACCTCTCCCCCGGCAACGTCCTCGTGCAGCCGGACGGCTCGCTGCGGCTGGTCGACCTGGAGCTGGCCGCCGAGGCCGGCAGCCGCGCCGGCTCGGCCGGCACGCCCGGCTACCGGGCCCCCGAGCAGGGCCCGGGGCGGCTCGCGCTGGTCGTCGAGGACGACGCCGCCGGGGACGGGGTCGCCCCGGGCGGTTCCGCCGGGGCCGGTTCCGTCGCGCGGGGCCGACGGGTCGGCGGGCCGTTCGCGGGCCTCGCGGCGGGCCGCAGCGGCGACGGCGTCCGCACGGCGGAACCGGAGGCGGACCTGTACGCGCTCGGCGGGCTGTTCTTCCTGCTCGCCACCGGCCACGACCCGCTGCTGCCCGAGGACCTCCCGCAGGCCCGCCCGGTCGCCGACCGGCTGGGCCGCTGGCTCGCCCTGGCCGCCCGCTGCGGCAGCACCGCCCGCCGACTCGCCCCGGCCGTCCTCGGCCTCCGCGCCGAGGACCCGCGCCACCGCTGGAGCCCGGCCCGGGTGCGGGCGTCCCTGGCCGGCGCGACCGGCCACGGGCCGGAGACACCGGGGGCACCGGGGGCACCGGGGGCACAGGAGACACGGAGCGTGCAGGGCTCCGCCGGGGGCCGGCGCCCCGAGGCGCCCGGCACGGCGGCGCTCGGCGGCGGGGGCGGGGGCGGGGGCTCCGCTTCGTTCTGGGACACGGGCGCCGCGGATGCCGGTGCCGTCCGACGGCTGCCGGGCCCCGACGGCCGGCACCGTCCGGCCGCGGACCCGGCTGCCCACGGCGACGGCGGCACATCACCCACCGCAGCCGCACCGTACGACGGCGGCGAGGCCGGGACCCCCTCCTCGTTCTGGGACACCCGGGCCGAGGGCGCCCGGCGGCTGCCGGACCCCGGCGCCCCGCACCACCCCGCCGCGGACCCGGCCGCCCACGGCGACGGCGGCACATCGCCCGTCGAAGCCGTGCCGTACGACGGCGGCGAGGCCGGGACCCCCTCCTCGTTCTGGGACACCCGGGCCCCGGACACCGCCGGGAACGACAACGGCGGCCCGGGCGCCGACACCACGGAGCCGTCCCCGGACGACGGCCCGTCCTCCGCACGCCGCCTGCGCACCGGCGCTGCCGCGGCGAGCGCCGCCCCGTCCCAGGTCCGGGCCGCCGGATTGCCCGCCGCCGCCGGGGAGCGCAGGCCCGGCCCGGGCGCCGACCAGGAGGCGGCCGTCCTCGACCGGGTGCTGCACGACGGACTGCGGCACCTCGCCGTCACCGCCACGCCGTCGCGGCGCGACCGGCTCTGGCCCGTGGTGCCGGCCGGTGAGCGGTCGGACCCGTGCAATGTGCAGCACGGCGCGGCCGGGGTGCTGGCCGTGCTCGCCCGGGCGGCCGCGACCGCCGACCTGCCCGGGGACGTCCGGGAGAGCGCCCGGACGACCGCCCGGACCGCCGCCGAGTGGATCGAGCGCCGGTGCGCCGCCGAGCCGGTGGTCCTGCCCGGCCTGCACTTCGGCCGCTCGGGCGCCGCCTGGGCGCTGCTGGACGCCGCCCGGGCGCTGGACGACCGCGCCCTGGCCGGCCGCGCGGTCGGGCTGGCGGCCCGGATAGCCGTCGAGTGGCCCAACCCGGACGTCTGCCACGGCGCGGCCGGTGCAGGATTCCTCCAACTCCGCTTCGCCGCCGAGGAATTGCCCGAGGATTTGCCCGACGCATCGCTCGACTCGACGGCGTTCCTCGACCGGGCCGCACGCTGCGGCCACGGCCTGCTGGCCGCCGCGCGGCAGGCGCCGTACGGCGCGGTGTGGCCGGTGCCGCAGGACTTCGACTCGGCGCTGGCCGGGATCACCCACCTCGGCTTCGCGCACGGTGTCGCGGGGGTCGGCGCGTTCCTGCTGGCCGCCGCCGGGGCCACCGGCGACCGCGCGCTGCTCGACGGCGCCCTCGCGGCGGGCCGCACGCTCGCCGCCACCGCCCGCCTCGACCCGGCCGCGGACCGCCTGGCCCCGGACGGCCCGGCCCCCGCCGGCCCGACCGCCTGGTGGCCGCAGAGCGCCGACGACCCCGGACACGTCCGGCTCGCGCACTGGTGCAGCGGTTCCTCCGGCGCCGGAACCTTCCTCCTCCGGCTCTGGCGCGCCACCGGCGACACCGACGCGCACCGGCTGGCCCTGGCCGCCGGCCGGGCGGTGATCGCCGGACGCTGGCACAGCGGCACCACCGCCTGCCACGGCCTGGCCGGGAACGGCGAGTTCCTGCTCGACCTCGCCGAGGCCACCGGCGATCCTGAATTCCGCTCCACCGCCACCGAGTTGGGCTCCCTCATCGCCGCCCGGTCGGCCCTGTGCGACGGCCTGCTGGTACTGCCGGACGAGACCGGCACCGGGTCCGCCCCCGCGTACGGCACCGGGACGGCGGGTGCGCTGGCCTTCCTGTTGCGGCTGCGGCACGGCGGTCCGCGGCTCTGGGTGGACCCGGCCCCCTACGGCGGCGGACCGTCGACCGGGGCGGTGACGCCGTGAACGTGGCCACCCGCGCCACCACCCAGGCACTGCGCCGGCTCAGCTTCGCCTTCGCCGCCGACGGCGGCCACGCCGCCTGCCTCGCCTCCGCGGCCGACGGCGGCTGGTACGTGGAGAGTTGGCACCTCCCGGCGGACGGCCCCGCCGTCCCGACCGGACTGCACCTGCCGGGCAACCGCTTCGAGAGCTTCCGCTCGCAACTCGTCGCCCTGCCGGACGGCACGGTGCTGGTCTGCCGCCACGACGGCGAACGGCACGACCTGGTGGCGCTCCGCTCCGGCACCGGCCCCGACGGCCGACCCGTCACCGCCGAGCAGCCGTTGGCCGCCCTGCGGATGCCCGGCCTGCGCCTCCTGCCGCTCCCGGCGGGCGCGCCGTCCGGCCCCGGGGCGCCGGTCGCCCTGGCCCTGGGCAGCGACACCCGGCCCGCCACCACGGTCTGGCTGGTGCGGGCCGACGGCTCCGCACCTCAGCAGGTCGCCGAGATCCCGGGCCTGCACGGCGGCGGCGTCTGGCTGGACCGGGCCGGCGCGCTGCTGGCGCTCGACCGGGTGCGCGACGGACTGGTCCGCACGGTGGCGCTCGACCTGCGCAGCGGCACCGTCACCCCGCTGCTGGAGATCGGCGAGCACAGCAACGACCGGCTGGTGCTGTTCGACCCGGACAGCCGGTTCGCGATGGTGCGCAGCGACGCGCCCGGTACCGACCGGATCGGCTGGGGCGTGCTGGGCGGCGGCGAACCGCTGCGGTTCCCCGAGGCCCTGCACGTCGCGGGCATGTTCCTGCGGCCGGTGGCCATGCTCCCGGGAGCCGACGGGGCCCGGGTGGCCATCCAGATCGACCACGGCGCGGGCTGCTCGCTCGCCGTGTGGCGGCCGGCCGCCGGGCGGCTGGACCCGCTGCCCGTCCCGCCGGGGCGGCTCGGCGCGGTGGGGCACTGGTCGGCGGGCGGGTTGCGGATGCCGTACTCGGCGCCCGACCACCCGGCCGCGCTCGCCACCCTGGACGTGGACGCGCTGTTGGCGCACGGCCCGGCCGCCCCCGCGCCCGGCCCGGCGCCGGTGCCGCTTCCCCTGCAACTGGCACCGCTCGGTTCGGGGCTGCCCGGGCCGTGGCGGGACACCGTCCTGCCCTGGCGGCCTGGCGCCGTCGGACGTTTCAACTCCACCGCACCGCCCGACGGTTGGCGGATCGACGGATCCGCTGAGCCGGGCGACGGGGGCCGCTGGCATCCCGCAAAGAGCCTCGAACTCGCGGGCCCGGCCGGTCCGTTGGAGGCGGTGGTGTACGGCGGGGAGGCCTGGCTGAGCAGCCCGCACCTGGTGCTGGCGCTGCACGGCGGCCCGGCCGACGCCTGGCGGCTGGAGTTCGACCCTGCGCTGCAACGGATGGCGGCCGAGGGTCTGGCCGTGCTCGCGCCGAACCAACGCGGCTCCACGGGCTACGGGTTGGCGCATGCGATGGCCATCCGGGGCGCCTGGGGCGGTCCCGACCTCGACGACGTGCTGCACCTGCTGGAGGCCGTCGCCGGTCAGCGCGCCGCGCTCGGCCTGGAGCCGCCGGCCCTGTTCGGGGTCAGCTACGGCGCGTTCCTCGCCCTGCTGGCGGCGGCGCACGCCCCGGCCGGTCACGTGACGCGCTGCGCGGTGGTCGCGCCGTTCCTGTCGGGTGCCCGGCTCCTGGCCGAAGCCGCCTCCCCCGTCAGGGCGTTGACCACCCGACTGGGGGGCGGCGAGCCGATCGCGGACGCCCGGGGGCCGCGCGACGTGCTCCAGCTCGCGCACCGGATCGACGCACCGCTGCTGATCCTGCACGGCGACCGGGACGAGGTCGTCCCGGTGAGCCAATCGCGTTCGCTGCGGCACGAGTTGCTGCGGATCGGGCGCACGGAGGGGGCGGACTTCCGCTACGTCGAGGCGGCGGGGTCCGGGCACGAGCTCCTGGCCGAGGAGGGCGGCGCGGTGCTGCACGAGCTGCTCGCGACGTTCCTGCGCACCGGGCGCCCGGGGTAGCCCCCCGGTTTCCGCCGAACCGAGACTCCCGGGCCTGCACGGCCCGGGCACCCGGCCCTGCGCGGCCGGGAACACCCCGCGGCGGCGTACCGAGCCGCCCCCGGGGAGCACCACCCGGCGCCCGTACCGCAGGTCGCGGCGGGCGCGACCGTCAAGGGGAGGAAACCGATCATGGAGAACATGGTGGACTTCGAGACCGACCTCGCGGCCCTGCAGGAGCTGCCGGAGACCGAGTCGGTCGAGCTGAGCGGCCACGGCGGCGGCTGCCAGTTCACCTGTCTCATCCTGACCTGTCTGATCTTCACCATCAGCTAGTGGTGGCGATCGGCCGGTAGCGCACGCGCAAAGGTGCCGTCTTCGCCTGTCCGGACAGGCGAAGACGGCACCTTGCCGTTCCGGCCCCCGCCCTTCCGGCCACCCCCGCCGTGCCGTCGGCACCGCGCTCGGCACCGGCACCAGCACCGGCACCGGCACCGGCACCGGCGGCACGTTCGGGTCGGCCGGGGGCCGCGCCGTTCCCCGGACGGCCGTCATGATCTCGATAGGATCTCGCCCGCCCCGGCGGTTAAGGTGACGGCCGGGGCACGGGCCGCGATCACCGGCCACGCCCCGACCGCGCCCGCGATGTGCGCCGGCCGGGCGCGGAAGCACCTGCACCCTCGCAAGGAAATGACGATTCTGATGTCCGACACCCTCACCGACACCACCGGACCCGTCCACGGGACCGACGCCGACGAGACCACGGCCGAGGACACCGCGACGCACGGCCGCCACCGCGGCCGGTCCGCCGCCGACGACAGCCCCGAGGCCGACCCGCACGGCCGTCACCGCGCCGCCGGCGGCCAGGGCTGATCAACCGCGCGGTGGGGCCCGTCGGCGCGTCCGGCGGGCCCCACCGCGTTCGGTCCCACCACGTTCGGTCCCGCGGGCGCTCAGCCCAGCGTGACGACCGTCCGCAGCGCCTCGCCGCTGCGCATCTGCGCGAGCGCGTCGTTGACCTCCGCCAGCGCGACCCGGTGCGTGATCATCCCCGCGAGGTCGATCCGCCCGGCCCGCCACAGCTCCACCACCAGCCCGACGGTGCGCACCAGCGGCGCGCCGCCGTACAGCGAGGGCAGCAGCCGCTTCTCGTTGAAGAACAGCTCGCCCATGCTGAAGCTGGCGAGGTCGTCCTGCGCCCCGGCGCCGATCACCACGACGGCGCCGCCGCGCCGGGCCGCGCCGTACCCCGCCCGGACGGTGGCCGAGCGGCCGACCGCCTCGAAGACGTAGTCGAAGCCGCCGCCCGGCAGGCCCTTGGCGACCGCCTTGAGCTCCTCCGGGGCGAGCGCCTCGGTCGCGCCGAAGGAGAGTGCCCGCTCCCGGCGGGAGACCACCGGGTCGACCACGGTGATCCGCCCCGCGCCGCAGACCCGTGCGCCCTGCACGGCCGCGACGCCCACGCCGCCGGCGCCGATCACCGCGACCGACGCGCCCGGCTCGACCTGCGCGGTGTGGACGGCCGCGCCGATGCCGGTGGTCACGCCGCAGCCGATCAGCGCGGCCAGTTCGTACGGGAGGTCGGCGGGCACCGGGAGCACCGCGTCGCGCTCGACCACGACCTCCTCGGCGAAGGTGCCGGTGCCGTAGAAGCCGGAGGCCTCTCCGCTGCCGTCGGTCGCGCCGCCCTCGCCGTCCGTACCGTTCGCGCCGTAGCGGAAGTTGGGTGTGCCGAGCCGCCGCAGGCTGGCCACGCAGAGGTGCGAGCGGCCGCGCTCGCAGTGCGCGCACCGGCCGCAGGGCGCCATCCAACAGAGCACGACGCGGTCGCCGACGGCGAGGTCCGTCACGCCCTCGCCGACCTCGACGACGTCCCCCGCGCCCTCGTGCCCGGGGACGAACGGCGCGGGCTGGGGCAGGACGCCGCTCATCGCCGAGAGGTCGGAGTGGCACAGGCTGGCGGCGCGCAGCCGGACCCGCACCTTGCCGGGGCCGAAGCCCACGGCCTCGACGTCGTCGCGGACGTCGAGCGTCTCCTGACCGGTCTTGTGCAGGATGGCTGCGCGCATGGGGCTGCTCCCGGGTCCGTCTCGGATCGCTGATCGGGGCGATTCTGGCACGGCACACCGAACCCGAGTAGAACACGTTCCACCGGCATCCCGACCGGGGGAACCACCGGAAGTCGAGGGTTCCCCCCGGGCACGGCGCCTGGCATGATCATCCGCCGTGCCGAACCCCGCCGCTCCGCTGTCCCCCTCCCCCGCGCCGCCGACGGCATCGCCGTCCACCTCCTCCGACCACCCCCGCTCCTGCCCGGCGTGCTCCGGCCCGGTCGACCCCGATCCCCGGTTCACCGCCTGGTGCCCGGCGTGCGAGTGGAACCTCGTCCCCGCCGAGGAGGCCGCCGAGGACTGCGCCAAGTCCGCGAAGGAGCTGGCCCGGGAACGGGCGGCGGCTGAGCGGACCGAGCGGCTGTTCGAGGAGGTCGCCGCCGGCCGCGCCGACACCACCCGCCGGGACTGGCTCGCCGCCTCGGCGCTCGCCGTCCCGGTCCACGCCGTCACCGTCGCCGTGGCGGGGGCGGCCGGCTGGCTGCTCGTCACCGGCAACACGCCGCTGCGCTGCCTCGGCGCCCTCCTCCTCGCCGTCGCCTTCCTGCTCCGTCCGCGGCTCGGCCGGGTACCGAGCGGCACGGGCGTGCTGGGCCGGACCGAGGCCCCCGCGCTGTACGGGCTGGCCGACCGGGTCGCCGCCGAGCTCGGGGCGCCGCCGGTCGGCGCGATCCGGGTCGCCGAGGACTTCAACGCGAGCATGGCGGTGGTCGGGCTGCGCCGCAGGTCGGTGCTCACGGTGGGCCTGCCGCTCTGGGAGGCGCTGGACGAGCAACAGCGGATCGCGCTGCTCGGGCACGAGTTCGCCCACCACGTCAACGGCGACAACCGGCGCGGCCTGTGGCTCGGGTCGGCGATGCGGGCGCTGGCGCACTGGTACGACCTCGCCCGGCCGGCCGAGCGGACCCGGGGCGGGTACGGCGCGATCGCGCTGCTGTCGCTGATCGGGGACTACCTGGCCAACGCGTTCCTGCACCTCGTCAGCCAGCTGCCCTACCGGGCCTATCTGCTGCTCGACCGGCTCACGGCCCGCGCCGGGCAACAGGCCGAGTACCGGGCCGACGAACTCGGCGCCCGGGTCGCTTCCACCGAGGCGGCGCGCGGGATGCTGGGGGCGCTGCTGCTCGGTCCGGCGGTCGGGACGGCGACCGTGCGGCTGCGCGCCGAGGTCCAGTCGCGGCCCCGGTCCGGCCGGCGGGAGGCCGCTCCGGGGCCGGACGCCACCGCGCTCTGGCCGCAACTGCGCGAGCACCTGGCCGCGATCCCGCCGCTGGAGCGTGAGCGGCTGCTCCGCCGCTCGCGGCGGTACGGCCACACCGTGGACGCCTCGCACCCGCCGACCCACCTGCGGCTGGCGCTCCTCGCCCGGCGCGCGCCGCTCCCGGCGGCCATCACGTGCTCGCCTGACGAGGCCGCCGCCATCGCCGCCGAACTCGCCCCGCACCACACCCGCATCGCCCGCACCCTCCTCGCCGGCTGACTGCTGCTGCCGCCGCCCGGAGTAGGAAGTCGGCCGGTCCGACTTCCTACTCCGGGCTCCTTCGCGGCGTACTGTCGCGAGGCAGAATTATGTCGACCGGTCTACTGATTACAGGGCAAATATCTAGACCGGCCTACATATTTCTTCCCGATATAAGTGGACCGGTCTACATATTCTGCTGCGGGATCGGGGGCGTGGGCAGGAGAAGGGGATCGGGGCAAGAGGACGGCGCGCCCCAGAGGCGGGAAGGCGAGGCGGGGCGAGGGGAAGGGGACCGGGGCGAGGCGGGAGGACGGCGCGCCCCAGGGGCGGCGGGCCGGGGCGGCGGGGCGGCGGGGCGGGGGCGCGAGGTGGGGCGGGGCGTACCGTCGAGTAGGGTCCGACGGCGAGCAGGAACACCGGAACACCCGTCGAGGAGCAGCACCATGTCCGACCTCCTGGAGACCACGCGCCCCCGGCCCGAGGTGCTGGCCGCGTTCGAGGGCGCGACCGGGTTCATGCCCGTCGACGAGGGCCTCGCGCTGTACGCCGCCGCCGTCGCCGCCGCGCGCCGGACCGGGCTGCCCGTGCTGGAGATCGGCACCTACTGCGGCCGCTCCGCGATCCTGCTGGCCGCCGCCGCCCGGGAGGCCGGCACCGTGGCGCTGACCGTCGACCACCACCGCGGCTCCGAGGAGCAGCAGCCCGGCTGGGAGTACCACGACCCGACGCTGGTCGACCCCGAGGTCGGCCGGATGGACACCCTCCCCCGGTTCCGCCGCACGCTGCACGCGGCCGGGCTGGAGGACCACGTGGTCGCCCTGGTCGGCCGCTCGCCGCAGATCGCGGCCCTGTGGGGCGGCCGGCTCGCCCTGGTCTTCATCGACGGCGGCCACACCGACGAACACGCGACCGCCGACTACGAGGGCTGGGCGCCGCACCTCGCGCCCGAGGGCCTGCTGGTGGTCCACGACGTCTTCCCCGACCCCGCCGACGGCGGCCAGGCGCCCTACCGGGTCTACCTGCGGGCGCTGGCCGAGGGCTTCGAGGAGATCTCGGTGACCGGTTCGCTGCGCGTCCTGCGCCGCCGCACCGCCGGCTGAGCCCGGGCCCGCCGGGGTGTCCGGAATCGGCCGGCCCGCCCCACGGCCGATCACGGATGCTCTAACGTCGTGCCGGGGCCGCCGGGCGGGGGGCGCGAACGGTACGGTGTGCGCGCGGTCGCGGACGCCCGCGATCGCGGCACGGCCGCATGACACCAGCAGAACATCCGGGCGGGAGCGCACCCGGGCCGACCGTGGGGGCCAGCACAGATGACGGACCAGCAGAACACCGCTCCGGCGGTCTGGGACCCGACCGCCCGGGGTGGCGCGGGCGGCTGGGTGCGCGGTCCCCAGCAGCCCCCCGCCCCGACCGCTCCCGTCCCGACCGCTCCCGCGACGCCCGCCGTTCCCGCCGTGCCGCCGGCCACGCCGCCGCACCCCCCGCAGTCGCCGGCCAGGCCGCCCGCCGAGGACGCCCCGACGGCCCTCATCCCCCAGCCTGTCCCGCCGCAGCCCGCCGCGCCCGGCTCGCTGCCGCCCCGGACCGCCCCGGCGTTCCCGCAGGCCGCCCCGGCCGCCGGCCCGTCCTACGGTGCGCCCCACCACCCGCCGCAGCAGGCCGCGTTCCCGCCCCCGCCCCAGCAGGGGTACGGCGGCCAGGCCCCGTACGGCCAGCCCGGCTACGGCCAACCCGGCCACGAGCAGCCCGGCTACGGCCAGCCCGGCTACGAGCAGGCGCCCTCCTACGGCCACCCCGGCCACGCCGGTCATCCCGGCCACCCCGGCCACGCCGGTCACCCCCAGTACGACTACCCGACCGGCTACGCCGAGCCCGACGACGAGGACCGCGCCGGCGGCAAGCGCGCGCCCCTGCTGATCGCCTTCGCCCTCCTCTTCGTGCTGGCCCTCGGCGGCGGCATCCTCTGGGCGGTCCGGGACAAGGGCTCCACCACCGACCAGGCCGCCCCCGCGACCCCGTCCACCGCCGCCACCGGCGGCGCGAACGCGTCCGGCAACCCGCCGCCCGCCCCGGCCCCCAACGGCTCCGCCGGTGCGCCGACCCCGGGCCCGTCCGACACTCCGGCGCCGAGCGCCACCCCTGCCCCGACCGGCGCCGGCGGCCCCAACGCGCCGTCCCAGGCCAAGGCGCTGGACGAGCTGCTCAACCAGGGCGAGAGCGCCAAGTCCCCGATCGGCAACGCGGTCGCCAAGGTGAACAGCTGCCCGGCCAAGACCGAGATCGAGGCCTCCGCACAGATCTTCGACAACGGCGCCAAGCAGCGCGACCAGCTCCTCGGCAAGCTGGCCACCCTGGGTGTCGCCGACCTGCCGGGCGGCGCGGACGCCGTACAGTCGCTGAAGTCCGCCTGGCAGCTGTCCGCCGACATCGACCGGGCGTACGCGAGCTGGGCCCGGACGGTCGCCACCCAGGGCTGCTCGGGCACCGCCCCGAACACCGCCGACAAGAAGCGCGCCGACGAGCTCAACCCGCAGGCCACCCAGGCGAAGAAGGACTTCGTCGCGAAGTGGAAGGCGATCGCCGACCAGTTCGGACTCACCGCCCGCACCCAGGACCGGATCTGACCCACCCGTGACTCGCACCACCCACCACCCGGCCGAGCCGGTCGAACCGATGGAACCGGTCGACGCCGTGCTCCCCGAGGACACCACCGCCCCCGGGCCGACGCCGCCCGGCGCAGCCGCCCGGTCCGCCCGCCCGCGCCGCCGCTCCGCGCTGCGGCGCACCGTGACCGTGGTCGGCGTGCTCGCCCCGCTCGGCCTGGTCGGCTGGCTCGGCTGGCAGGCCGTCGGCGGCCCCGACCGGGGCACCCCCGACGCCGCGCCGCCGTCCACCGCCCCGAACGCCGCCGCCCCGGGCACCAACACCCCGGGCACCAACACCACCACGAACGCCCCCGCCCCGGACACCGCCACCCCCGGGACGACGGCACCCGGCGCCCCCACCGACCCCGCGCTCCCCGCCCCGGCCCCGGGCGCCCCCTCGGCCACCACCCTCACCGGCCGCACCGTCGTTCTCGACCCGGGCCACAACACCGGGAACTCCGCCCACACCGCCGAGATCAACCGCAAGGTCGACATCGGCACCGCCCGCAAGGAGTGCGACGCCACCGGCACCGCCACCAACGCCGGCTACACCGAGGCCGAGTACTCGCTGGACGTGGTCCGCCGGGCCCGCGCGATCCTCGCCGCCCGGGGCGCCACCGTGGTGCTGGTCCACGACGGCGACCGCCCGTGGGGGCCGTGCATCGACGAGCGCGCCCGGATCGGCAACACCGCCCACGCCGACGCGGCGGTCTCGGTGCACGGCGACGGCGGCCCGGCGAGCGGCAGCGGCTTCCACGTGATCATGCCCGCCAAGGTGGTCTCCGGGAAGGCGAACACCTCCGCGATCACCGACCCCTCGCACCGGCTCGGCCTGCTGCTGCGCGAGAACTTCCAGGCGGCGACCGGCGAGCCGTACGCGGACTACACCGCGAGCCAGGGCCTGGACACCCGCTCCGACCTGGGCGGACTGAACCTCTCGACGGTGCCCAAGGTGTTCATCGAGTGCGGTAACATGCGCAACCCGGCGGACGCCCGCCGGATGACGGATCCTCAGTGGCGCCAACAGGCCGCCCAGGGGATCGCCGACGCGCTGACGGCGTTCCTGACCACCCGGTAGGAGCACCGCCGGAGCCCGGCGGCCGAGGTCGGAACCGCGCGGTTTGCAACGACTTCGCCCCATTCCCGTGCCCTGCCGTGCACCCGCGCGGCCGTTGGCCCTAGGCTTTTGGTCCGTTCGGGGTTTTCCGGCCGGTCAGCCGACCGGGCGGGGCGCCGACAGCACACCGGCCGAGCGCCGACATCGAAACCGCCGACCACGACACACCAACGAGGGGAACGTTAGTGAATCTGCGCGCTCTCACCAAGGGAGACGCCGCCGTCGCAGGTGCGGCCGTCCTGCTCTTCATCGCCTCCTTCCTGCCGTACTGGACCGTCGACTGCAAGGGCAAGTACTGCGGCGACACCTCGACGAACGCCTGGGACAGCGTCCTGTTCCCCGTCCTGCCCTCGGTCTTCCTGCTCGGCATCCTCGCCGCGGCCCTGATCCTGGTCCAGCGCTTCCAGGGCCAGGCGGCCGCGAACCGTCAGATCCTCGGCCTGCGCCTGGACCAGTGGGGCATCGCCTTCTCGGTGGCCGCGCTCTGGGCCGCGCTCTGGTCGCTCGGCGGCGGCCTGGAGGGCATCGACCACGGCATCGGCGCCTGGATCGCCGTCATCGCGCTGATCGTGCTGGCCGGCGCCGCCGCGGGCGGCCAGCTGCTCCCGGTTCTCAAGACGCCGCTGGTCACCGACCGCCCGGCCGCCCCGGCCGCCTTCCCGGCCGGCGGCTACCCGGTCCCGGGCCAGCCCGGCCAGCAGGGCCACTACGGCTACCCGGGCCCGGGCCAGGACCCGAACCAGGCGCCGTCCCCCGCGTTCGGCGGCCAGCCCTCCGGCTACGGCTACCCGTCCCCGCAGGCCGGCCAGCCCGCCGCGGGCCAGCCGCATGACGTCGCCGCCCAGCAGGCCGCGGCCGCGCAGGCCGCGGCCGCGCAGGCCGCCGAGGCCGAGGCCGCCCGCCAGGCCGCCGCGCAGCAGGCCGCGCAGCCGAAGGCGGCCGCCCCGGCCGCCGACTTCGCGCCGTTCTGGTTCGCCGTCCCGGCCCCGCGCCAGCTGGCCCCGAAGGACAACCCGGTCGGCGCGCCGGTCGGCGAGCTCGTCCCGGGCACCTGGTACCTGGCGGTCGAGCAGCGCGGCGCCGCGCTGGTCGCCCAGCTGCAGGACGGCACCCAGGGCGTGCTGGCCGACACCTCGGGCATCCAGCGCGGCTGACCCCGCGGGGGCGCGACACGCGCCCGCGCCGTCGACGGCGAAGGGGGCGGGACCCGCTCGCTACGGTCCCGCCCCCGTTGCCGGCGGCGGGCGCGGCGGTCAGCAGCAGTCCTGGACCA